>NZ_CP095461.1:0-615176 GCF_023022985.1 Arthrobacter gengyunqii
GAGTGCAGATAGCAGACACAAAGGACTACTCCACGTTAGGGGCAGGACCGCCGCCAGTCAAACCGGGAACGGCCTGCCGAGGGCAGAGGCCTGTTCATACAGTTTCGTCCACACCTGTGGACAACTCCTTCAAGCTTACCCGCCCACAGGGTGGTGTGAGCCCTGTCCCAGACCCTGTCCACAGCCGGAATCCAGCTACCACAGGCGGTAAATCATCCCTTAGGCTAGGCCTCGGGCCATTTATCCACCAACTGTGTATAAGTCTGTGGATGAACTGCCGGAATCCCGCTCGGGCTTCCATGTTTTCTGAGACCGCTGAGGGCGATCACGAGAGGTTTTTGTGGGCACGGACGAAATCAACGACGTCGGCAGTTCCTGGCGCAAGGTCATAAGGACGCTGGAAACCGATGACCGGGTCTCCCCCCGGCAGCGGGGATTCGTGGTTCTGGCCCAGGCACAGGGCCTGATCGGCACCACTCTGCTGGTGGCGGTGCCCAACGAGCTCACCCGCGAAGTCCTGCAGACCCAGCTCAAGCACATCCTGGATGAAGTCCTCCGGGGAGTCTTCCAAGCCGACATCCAGTGTGCCTTCGTCATCGACTCGGACATGCTGCCGGCGGTGAAGGCGGATCCCGAGCCGGAACCCGAGCAGCCCGCCCCCAATCCGGTTCCCAGCGGCGAAAGTGCTCCCTCTCCCACACCGCCGAGCACCTCCCAGGAATTCGGCCGACTGAACCCCAAATACGTCTTCGAGACGTTCGTGATCGGTTCCTCCAACCGGTTTGCCCACGCAGCAGCGGTGGCTGTCGCCGAGGCACCCGCCAAGGCTTACAACCCCCTGTTCATCTACGGCGACTCCGGACTGGGCAAAACCCACCTGCTGCACGCCATCGGACACTATGCCCGCCACCTCTACACGGGGATCCGGGTGCGGTACGTGAATTCCGAGGAGTTCACCAACGACTTCATCAACTCCATCCGGTATGACGAAGGCGCCAGCTTCAAGCAGCTGTACCGCAACGTGGACATCCTGCTCATTGATGACATCCAGTTCCTGGCCAACAAGGATGCAACGCAGGAAGAGTTCTTCCACACCTTCAACGCGCTGCACAACCACAACAAACAGGTGGTCATCACCTCCGATCTGCCGCCCAAGCAGCTCTCGGGCTTCGAGGAACGGATGCGGTCCCGCTTCGAGTGGGGCCTGCTCACCGATGTGCAGCCGCCGGAGCTGGAAACCCGCATAGCGATCCTGCGCAAGAAAGCCATCGGCGACAGCCTGAGCGCCCCGGACGATGTCCTGGAATACATCGCCTCGAAAATCTCCACCAACATCCGTGAGCTGGAAGGTGCCCTCATCCGGGTTACGGCGTTCGCCAGCCTGAATCGGCAGCAGGTGGATGTGGGGCTGGCCGAGATTGTGCTGAAGGACCTGATTACCGACGACGGCGCCCAGGAAATCACTGCCGCATCGATCCTGGGTCAGACGGCTGCATACTTCCAGATCTCGCTGGAAGAGCTGTGCTCCAAATCCCGGACGAGGACGCTGGTGACAGCCCGGCAGATTGCCATGTACCTGTGCCGTGAGCTGACGGACATGTCGCTGCCCAAGATCGGACAGGAGCTCGGCGGCAGGGACCACACCACCGTGATCCACGCCGACCGGAAAATCCGGGAACTCATGGCCGAGCGCCGCGCCATCTATAACCAGGTCACGGAACTGACGAACCGGATCAAGCAGCAGCAGCGGGAAGCATAATCCCCGGAACCGCGGGGATGCAGAGCCCGCAGGGGCTCGAAATTAACATTTGTGGACAAGGGTGTGGATAACCCGGTGGATAACTCCCGGCTACCTGATGTTCCCTGTGGATACGCGGAATTACAAAAAAGTTCCCCACAGCCCGCTGCAGACGCGGCAGCGGGAGCCCACAGGTTATCCACAGGCAATAAAAGCCTTGACGCCCCGATCCGCTGGGTTATCCACAGTATCCACAGGAGTTATTAACACTACGAACCTTAAGAAATTCGGTTCCACCAAATAACATCTGACCTTTCCGGACCAAGCCTGCCTCCTTGCCTGAACGAACATCGGATGTCTTCCCTGAACCCTTCGCGCTCCAGCCGAAGATGCCTTCGATGCCGTGCATCCACAGCCGGTCGGGCGCTAAGCTGGCACAGAGTATTGTTGTCATTCGCAGCCCATCCTGAGATGGTGTCTCGAACGCGGTGCAGCTGCGGCGCCGCAGCGCGCGGCGATGCTCCCTCACTTGTCATGAAGATTCAGTTGTACTGAGAAGTACGTTGTGAAAGGCGGCACCCTGCAGTGAAGTTCAGAGTTGAGCGGGATGTCCTGGCCGAAGCGGTTACATGGACAGCGCGTTCCCTCTCGCCGCGTCCCCCGGTTCCGGTTCTGTCGGGCCTGCTGATCAAGGCGGAGAGCGGATCACTGAGCATCGCGAGCTTCGACTACGAGATTTCGGCACGGCTCCAGATCGCGGCCGATATTGCCGAAGAAGGAACCATTCTGGTCTCCGGCCGGCTGCTCGCCGAAATTTGCCGCAGTCTGCCCTCAGCACCGGTAGAGGTCGAAACCGACGGTTCCAAGGTGACGCTGACCTGCCGCAACAGCCGGTTCAACCTCGCCACCATGCCCGTGGCTGAATACCCCGAACTTCCTGCCCTTCCCGAGGTCAGCGGCGTCGTTGACGGTGAGGCTTTCGCGCAGGCCGTTTCCCAGGTGATCATCGCTGCCAGCCGTGACGACACCCTTCCCATCCTCACCGGTGTGCGGATGGAGATCGAAGACGATCTCATTACCTTCCTCGCAACGGACCGTTACCGGCTGGCCCTGCGTGAACTGTCCTGGAAGCCTTCCACGCCGGGGATCTCCACCAGCGCGCTGGTCAAGGCCAAGACGCTGAACGAAGTAGCCAAAACCCTCGGCGGCGCCGGGGACCTGAACATTGCTTTCTCGGATGACAGCGAACTGATCGGCTTCGAAAGCGGCGGACGCCGCACCACCTCGCTGCTGGTGGACGGGGACTACCCCAAGATCCGGTCGCTGTTCCCGGATAACACCCCCATTCATGCCACGGTGGAAACCAGCGCCCTGGTGGAAGCCGTCCGCCGCGTCTCCCTCGTGGCTGAGCGGAACACTCCGGTCAGGCTCGCCTTCACCGACGGCCAGGTCACCTTGGACGCCGGCACCGGTGAAGATGCGCAGGCCTCCGAAGCACTGGAAGCCTCGTTGATCGGCGACGACATCACGGTGGCTTTCAATCCGCACTACCTCAGCGAGGGCCTGGGCGCCTTCCCGAGCAAGTACGTGCGTTTCTCCTTCACGACACCGCCGAAACCCGCGGTTATTTCCGCCCAGGAAGAGCTCACCGGCGATGACCGGGAGGACTACCGGTACCTGCTGATGCCGGTCCGGCTGCCCAACCAATAAGCCAGGGCCGCGGAAGCCGTCCGCGACCGCAAGGAAGAGGAACCTGTCATGCACATAGGCCTCATCGGACTCGGCAAAATGGGTTTCAACATGCGTGAACGGCTGCGCCGCAACGGCATCGATGTCACGGGATTCGACCGGAATCCGGTGGTCAGCGACGTGATGTCGCTGACCGAACTCGTGGCGGAGCTGCCGTCTCCGCGGATCCTGTGGCTTATGGTTCCGGCCGGCGAGGTCACCGACGCCGTCGTTCATGAACTGAGCGAAGTGCTTTCGCCCGGCGACCTGGTGATCGACGGCGGCAACTCCCGGTATGACGCCGATATCCGCAACGCGGAAAAGCTTGCCTTGACGGGGGTCCGTTTCATGGACTGCGGTGTCTCCGGAGGAGTCTGGGGCAGGGAGAACGGCTACGGGTTGATGGCCGGCGGCGCAAGCGAGGATATTGCCCTGGCCATGCCAGTCCTGGATGCCCTGCGTCCTGCGGGCGAGCGGGCACGCAGCTTTGTCCATGCCGGGGCGGTGGGTGCGGGCCATTACGCCAAGATGATCCACAACGGCATCGAGTACGGCCTCATGCAGGCCTACGCAGAAGGCTATGAGCTGCTCAGCGGCAAGGACATCATCACCGATGTCCCCGGCGTGATGCGGGCCTGGCAGGACGGCACAGTCATCCGGTCCTGGCTGTTGGACCTCATGGTCAAGGCATTGGATCAGGATCCGGAGCTGAGCCGGGTGGCCGGTTACGTGGAGGACTCCGGCGAAGGCAGGTGGACCGTGGAAGAGGCCGTTGCCAACGGTATTCCGGCGCCGGTCATCACCGCCGCCCTGTATGCCAGATTCATGTCGCGGCAGGAGGACTCGCCGGCGATGAAGATGGTGGCGGCGCTGCGGAACCAGTTTGGCGGCCACAGCGTCAGGGCCGCGGATGAAGGTCTGCCTCCCGGGACTACGCCGGCAGCGGCGCAGGAAACGGCGGTGCCGCCGGCGGTCGATGAGACCGGCAGCCCTGAGTAGTCTGCGGCAGTAGGGTGGAAGTACAGGACAACAAGCACGCGGAAGGCAGGGCAAAGGTGGACGGGTTTGTACATTGATTACCTCTCCCTGACCGGTTTCCGCAGCTACGCGCAGCTTGACCTCGAATTGAAACCCGGAGTCACCGTGTTTGTCGGCCCCAACGGAACCGGCAAAACCAACATTGTTGAAGCCATCGGCTACCTGGCATCGCTGTCCTCGCACCGCGTCAGCAGCGACGCTCCGCTGGTCTCCTTTGACGCCGGCCAAGCCCTGGTCCGCGCCCGCCTGGTGCGGGGAAGCCAGCGCACCAGCGTGGAACTGGAACTGAACCCGGGACGTTCCAACCGGGCCCGGATCAACCGCGCCAACCCGGTGCGTGCCCGCGAGATCCTGGGCATGTGCCGCACGGTGCTGTTCGCTCCGGAGGACCTGGCCCTGGTCAAGGGGGATCCGGCCAGCCGGCGCCGGTTCATTGACGAACTTATTGTGTCCCTGGTTCCCCGGCATGCAGCCACCCGCAGCGATTACGAGCGCGTGCTGAAGCAGCGCAACGCCCTGCTGAAATCCGCACGCGCGGCCGGTCGGTTCACCTCGTCCCATGAGGCGACCCTGGAAGTCTGGGACCAACACATGGCGGTGGCCGGCGCCAGCCTCCTCGCCGCGCGTCTCGAAGCCCTGCACCGGCTCCAGCCGCACCTGCAGAGCGCCTACCGGGACCTGACGGACGGCAGCAAGGCGGCCCGGGCCGTGTACCGCTCCACGCTGCAGGGAACGGTGAACGACGACGGCGCCGTCGTCAGCGATGCGAATCCCGAGGAATTGTACGGACTCAGCGAACCGGAGCTGGCCGAGCGGTTCCTGGCGGCGTTTGCCGCCAACCGCCGCCGCGAAATTGAACGCGGAACCTCCCTGGTGGGACCCCACCGGGACGATCTGGAGCTGATCCTGGGCCAGGCTCCCGCCAAGGGCTATGCCTCCCACGGCGAGACCTGGTCGTTTGCCCTGGCCCTGCGCCTGGGAACGTATTACCTCCTGCTCAGTGATGATGAGACTCCGGGTGCCGGGCCTATCCTGATCCTCGACGACGTGTTTGCCGAACTCGATGTCCAGCGCCGCAGCCGCCTCGCCGGAATTGTCTCCGGAGCCGAGCAGGTGCTTGTCACCGCTGCAGTTGCGGGGGACATTCCCGAAGCCCTGGCCGGGGAACTGGTCACCGTGGTTCCCGGAGGCATCAGTGCTCCCGCCCTCTGATGCCGACGGAAACCCGGAAACCGGGGAGCCGGAAGTCCGCCAGGACGCCGCGCAGGCCCAGCTGAACCGGATGCGCCAAGCCGCCCAGTCCCGGGGCAACCAGCGCATTTCCCCGAGCCGCCGCAAGGCCGGGCAGCGGCGGTCGGCCCTGCCGTTTGTGCCGGGTGAATACAGCGGCCGGGATCCGCAGGGCGTGGGGAAGGTCTTCAACCGCTTTGTCAGTGAACGCGGCTGGAACTCCCCCGTGGCGGTGGGCTCGGTGATTTCCCGCTGGGAGGAACTCGTGGGCCCTGACGTCAGCGCCCACTGCACTCCGGAATCCTTCTCGGACACCACGGTGCAAGTCCGCTGCGACTCCACCGCCTGGGCCACCCAGCTGCGGCTGCTGCGCAGCTCACTGATCAGCCGGTTCGACGCGGAACTGGGTGCCGGCGTCGTCACGAAAATTGAAGTGATCGGTCCGGCTGCACCGAACTGGCGCAAAGGCCTGCGCAGCGTCAAGGGCCGGGGTCCGCGCGATACCTACGGATAGCCTGCGGCACTTTCGGCCGGTGGGCAACCGGATCCGGCGCAGTTGCCAGATGCCGTTCAGCGGCTCGGGAACCCCTCCCGCCATATCCGGACTAGGAGATGGGGCTGGAATGGGCTCAAAACATGCTTTGGTGGCCGCGTAGGGGGTGTTTTGGCCGGTATTGACCCCTGCGACACGGTAGAATTGGTAGTTGAGACGCCTGCCTGGGGGAGGCGTTCTAATTTGACCAACACACTGAGGAGTCGACAGCACCTGTGGCTAACGACAATGAGATGGACAACGCTGACGTAACGCCAGAGCACCACAGCGAGGCTGAAAAACCGGCTCCGCACGAGTATGGCGCCAATGAAATCACCGTGCTGGAAGGCCTGGAAGCTGTCCGGAAGCGTCCGGGCATGTACATCGGGTCCACCGGGCCCCGAGGCCTGCACCACCTGGTCTATGAAGTGGTGGACAACTCGGTTGACGAGGCGCTGGCCGGCTACTGCGACCGCATTGACGTCACACTGCAGGCCGACGGCGGAGTCCGGGTCAGCGACAACGGCCGCGGCATTCCGGTGGATATGCATCCCACGGAAAACATGCCCACCGTCCAGGTGGTCATGACCATCCTGCATGCCGGCGGAAAGTTCGGCGGCGGCGGATACGCGGTCTCCGGCGGTCTTCACGGTGTCGGCATCTCAGTGGTCAACGCCCTCTCCGCCCGGGTGGAAACAGAGATCCGGCGTCAGGGATTTGTCTGGAACCAGAGCTTCGCCGACGGCGGACATCCGGTGGGCGGTCTGCGCCAGGGCGAGGCAACCGACGAAACCGGCACCACCCAGACGTTCTATCCCGACCCCTCCATCTTCGAAACCACGGAATTCGATTTCGAGACCCTGCGGGCACGGTTCCAGCAGATGGCGTTCCTGAACAAGGGACTGCGGATTGTCCTCACCGACGAGCGCACCGTCGAGGAAGATGCCGAGGAAATCGCCGGGGTCCCGTCCGAAGAAGGAACCGAAACCGGCCCCAAGCACCGCGTGGTCGATTACATGTACAAGGACGGTCTGCTGGACTACGTCAAGTACCTGAACTCGTCCAAGAAGTACGAAGCCATCCACGACGACGTTATCGCCTTCGAAACCGAAGACAATGACAAGAAGATGGCCGTGGAAATGGCCCTGCAGTGGACCACCGCGTACTCCGAGAGCGTTCACACCTACGCCAATACGATCAACACGCATGAGGGCGGAACCCACGAAGAGGGCTTCCGTGCTGCCATGACGTCCCTGATCAACCGGTACGCCCGCGAGAAGAACATCATCAAGGAAAAGGATGACAACCTTACCGGTGATGACATCCGCGAAGGCCTCACCGCTGTCATTTCCGTGAAGCTGGCCGAGCCGCAGTTCGAAGGCCAGACCAAGACCAAGCTGGGCAACTCCGAGGTCAAGGGTTTTGTGCAGCGTGTGGTCACCGACCAGCTTGGTGACTGGCTGGAACGCAACCCCGGCCCGGCCCGCGACGTGATTCGCAAGTCCATCCAGGCCTCCCAGGCGCGCCTCGCAGCCCGCAAGGCCCGCGAGTCCACCCGCCGCAAGGGCCTGCTGGAGTCAGGCGGAATGCCCGGCAAGCTCAAGGACTGCTCCTCCAAGGACCCGTCCAAGTCGGAAATCTACATTGTGGAGGGTGACTCCGCAGGCGGCTCCGCGGTCCGCGGCCGCAACCCCGAAACCCAGGCCATCCTGCCGCTGCGCGGCAAGATCCTGAACGTGGAGCGTGCCCGTCTGGACCGTGCCCTGGGCAACGCCGAAGTCCAGTCCATGATCACGGCCTTCGGCGCCGGCATCGGCGAGGATTTCGACGTCGAGAAGGCCCGCTACCACAAGATCGTGCTGATGGCCGATGCCGACGTTGACGGTCAGCACATCACCACGCTGCTGCTGACGCTGCTCTTCCGCTACATGCGCCCGCTGATCGAGAGCGGCTTCGTGTACCTGGCGCAGCCGCCGCTGTACCGCATCAAGTGGTCCAACCATGCCCACGACTACGTTTACAGCGACCGGGAACGCGACGAAGTGGTGGCCCGCGGCCTGGCCAACAACCAGCGCCTGCCCAAGGACAACGGCATCCAGCGCTACAAGGGCCTGGGTGAGATGGACTACACCGAGCTCTGGGACACCACCATGGATCCCGACCACCGCACGCTGCTGCAGGTCACCATGGACGATGCCGCTGCCGTGGACCAGATCTTTTCCGTCCTGATGGGCGAGGACGTTGAATCCCGCCGCAACTTCATCCAGCAGAACGCCAAGGATGTGCGCTTCCTGGACATCTAGGAAAGAGATTCCCCTGCGCCCGCGGATTTACAGAGTTTTTGAAGAACGGAACAACCAATGAGTGAAGAGACCCTCTCAGACCGGGTTGAACAGATCGATCTGCAGACGGAAATGCAGCGGTCCTACCTGGATTACGCCATGGCGGTCATCGTCGGGCGTGCCCTGCCGGATGTGCGCGACGGCTTGAAGCCCGTGCACCGCCGCGTGCTGTATGCAATGTTCGACGGCGGTTACCGTCCGGAGCGCTCGTTCAACAAGTGCGCCCGCGTGGTTGGCGAGGTCATGGGCCAGTACCACCCGCACGGTGACTCGGCCATCTATGACGCCCTCGTCCGCCTGATTCAGGACTGGACCATGCGCTACCCGCTGGCCCTGGGCCAGGGCAACTTCGGTTCCCCCGGCAACGACGGCGCTGCCGCACCGCGTTACACCGAAACCAAGATGGCGCCCCTCGCCATGGAAATGGTCCGCGACATCGACGAGGAAACCGTCGATTTCATGGACAACTATGACGGCCGCAACCAGGAGCCGACCATTCTCCCGGCGCGGTTCCCAAACCTCCTGGTCAACGGGTCCTCCGGGATCGCCGTGGGCATGGCCACCAACATTCCGCCGCACAACCTGCGCGAAGTGGCCGACGGCGTCCAGTGGTACCTGGAAAACCCGGACGCCCCCAATGACGTCCTGCTCGAAGAACTGATCCGCCGCATCAAGGGTCCCGATTTCCCCACCGGCGCCCAGATCCTGGGCCACAAGGGGATCGAAGATGCCTATCGGACCGGCCGCGGCTCCATCACCATGCGTGCCGTCGTCAACGTTGAGGAACTCCAGGGCCGCACCTGCCTGGTGGTCACGGAACTCCCCTACCAAGCCAACCCGGACAACCTCGCAATCAAGATCGCCGAGTTGGTCAAGGACGGCAAGGTTTCCGGCATTGCCGACATGCGTGATGAGACTTCAGGCCGCACCGGCCAGCGGCTGGTAATTGTGCTCAAGCGCGACGCCGTGGCCAAGGTGGTGCTGAACAACCTCTACAAGCACACCCAGCTGCAGGAAAACTTCGGTGCCAACATGCTGGCCATCGTGGACGGCGTGCCCCGCACCCTGAGCCTGGACGCCTTCATCCGCCACTGGGTCACTCACCAGTTGGAAGTCATCGTCCGCCGCACCCGCTACCGGCTGCGCAAGGCCGAAGAAGTGGCGCACATCCTGATTGGCCTGCTCAAGGCCCTGGATGCCCTGGATGATGTCATTGCCCTGATCCGCCGCTCGACCACCGTCGAAGAGGCGCGCAACGGCCTCATGGGACTGCTGGATATCGACGAACTGCAGGCACAGGCCATCCTGGATATGCAGCTGCGCCGCCTGGCCGCCCTGGAACGCCAGAAAATCCAGGACCAGCACGCCAAGCTGCAGCTCGAGATTGCCGAGTACAACTCCATCCTGGCGTCAGAAGCGCGCCAGCGGCAGATCGTCAGCGAAGAGCTGCACGAAATTGCGGAGAAGTACGGCGATGACCGCCGCACCCACATCGTGATGGGTTACGACGGCGACATGAGCATGGAAGACCTGATTCCCGAAGAGGAAATGGTCGTCACCATCACCCGCGGCGGGTACGTCAAGCGCACCCGCAGCGACAACTACCGCCAGCAGGCCCGCGGCGGCAAGGGCATCAAGGGGGCGCAGCTGCGCGGCGACGACGTCGTCGAGCACTTCTTCGTCACCACCACCCACCACTGGCTGTTGTTCTTCACCAATCTGGGCCGGGTCTACCGCGCCAAGGCCTACGAGCTGGTCGAGGCCGGCCGTGACGCCAAGGGACAGCATGTGGCAAACCTGCTGGCCTTCCAGCCGGATGAACACATTGCCCAGGTGCTGGATCTGCCGGGCTACGACGCCGCCCCCTACCTGGTCCTCGCCACCAAGCGCGGACTGGTGAAGAAGACCCGGCTGGAGGACTACGACACCAACCGCTCTGCCGGCGTCATCGCCATCAACCTGCGTGACGGAGACGAACTGGTCTCCGCCCAGCTGGTCTCCGAAACCGACGATCTGATGCTGGTCTCCCGCCAGGGGCAGTCGCTGCGCTTCACCGCTAGCGACGATGCGCTGCGCCCGATGGGCCGGGCCACCTCCGGTGTCACCGGCATGAAGTTCCGCGAGGATGACGAACTGCTGGCAGCCGACGTCGTCACCGAGGATTCCTATGTGTTCATCGTGACCGAGGGCGGCTACGCCAAGCGCACCGCGGTGGACGAATACCGCGTCCAGGGCCGCGGCGGCCTGGGCATCAAGGTCGCCAAGCTGGCCGAGGACCGCGGCCATTTGGTCGGCGGGATGATCGTGCAGGAGGAAGACGAAGTCCTGGTGGTAATGCAGGGCGGCAAGGTTGTCCGCTCCTCCGTTACCGGGGTTCCGGCAAAGGGCCGTGACACCATGGGCGTCATTTTCGCCAAGCCGGACAAGAACGACCGCATCATCGCCGTTGCCCGCAACTCCGAGCGTGATCTGGGCATTGAAGAGGCCGACGACGATGACGCCACCGAGGCTGTCGACACTGCTTCGGATGCTGCTGACAGCGTGCCGGAGACGGAGACACAGTCTGTAGGCACCGGTGCGGATGAAGTACCGTTGGCTAGAGACAAAACGGCTGAGCAGGATGCACAGTCAGCAGAAGATGGAGGTAACGAGTGAGCTCGACCAACTCAAATCCCAGGTCGGCTTCGGGCACAGGACCTCGGGTAAAGACACCCGCGCGTCCCGCCCAGCGTCCCGGAGGTGGTCAGAGCGCTCCGGCGAACCGGCAGCCGCTGGTCAAGCCGGCTCCCAAGGCCAAGGCCCGCAAGGCCCGCCTGCTCGTCAGTAAGATCGACCCGTGGTCGGTCCTGAAAATGGCCTTCCTGCTCTCAGTGGCCCTTGGCGTCGTGACCGTAGTGGCCGCGATCGTCATCTGGACCGTGCTGGACTTGACCGGCATTTTTGACCGGGTCAACTCGCTGCTCGGTGAGATCGCCGGAACGGAATCCGGCGGATTCGACCTGCGCGAGTTTGCCTCCCTGGGACAGGTGGTCTCCTTCGCCACCATCATCGCCGTCGTCAACGTCCTTCTGCTGACCGCGCTGTCCATGCTCGCTTCGGTTCTGTACAACATTGCCTCCACCCTGGTGGGCGGCATCGGCGTCACCCTGACCGACGACTAAAAACCCGTTCTAAATTTCCGTTTTTGGCCCGGCCGGGGAGTGAAAATTCCCCGGCCGGGCAGGAAAATGGATCTTGATTTGGGTTCCGGGCAGAGGTGGGGTAAAGTTTTATCTCGGCCCGAGAAGGTATCGGGGCGCATAGCTCAGGCGGTTAGAGCGCTTCGCTGATAACGAAGAGGTCCCAGGTTCAAGTCCTGGTGCGCCCACGGAACATCACCTCTGGTGGTGGACCACAAGGCAAGGAGGCACTGTGAAGAAGTTGCTGGCACTAGCTGCAGCGGCGGTCGCGGGAATCTTTGCCGTAAAGAAATGGCAGGAATCTGCTGAGGAGAAATCCGTGTGGAAGGCTTCAACCGACAAGGTTGAATGATTTTCCGCAAAACGAATAATTCCGGTTCCACCGCAGGTCAGGGTGGGATATACTGGATGAGTTCATATTCGGGGGCATGGCGCAATTGGTAGCGCACCTGCTTTGCAAGCAGGGGGTTCGGGGTTCGAGTCCCCGTGCCTCCACCGAAAAGAAAGTCCCGGCCGGCTGGCCGGGACTTTCTGCGTTAACGGTCAGGTCCGTACCAGGTGCTCCGTCGCTGCCGGTCCGCCAGCGCAGACAGCGGAAGGTCTGCAGTCCTCTATTGTTGCTCTGGTGATCGTTTTCCTCGCCGTGATCGGCGTCCTCGGGGTATCGGCTTCCGGCCCCATCATGGCAGCTACGGCTGCCCCGGCGTTGGCCATAGCCTTCTGGCGCAATGCCCTTGGCGCGGTGGTTATGGGGGTTCCCGCAGCCCTGCGCAATCCCCGCGGATTCACGCGGCTAACCCGGACCGAGGCCAAGTGGATTCTCATCGCGTCCGTGGCCCTCGCCCTGCATTTCGCCTGCTTCATCACGTCCCTGAAACTCACCTCGGTTGCTGCCGCCACCGCCCTGGTCTGCCTGCAGGCGGGTTGGATTGCCCTGTTCAACCTGCTGCGCGGCATTCCTGTGGCGCCCCGCGTGCTGGCCGGGCTTGCCGCAGCGTTGATCGGCGTCGTCGTTATTACCGGCTTTGACCTGACGCTGTCCCGGGAGGCAGCGCTGGGAGATCTGCTGGCCGTTGCCGGCGGAGCTTTGGCCGGTCTGTACACCATTGCCGGCAGCAAGGCCCGGGCCACCATGAGCACCGGAACCTACACTTCGCTCTGCTACGGCCTGTGCTCGCTGCTCCTGCTGCTCCTGTGCGCCATTTTCAGGCAACCCCTGGTGTCTTTTTCACCGGAGGCATGGATTGGGATTTTGGCGGTGACCGTGGTGGCGCAGATCCTGGGGCACAGCGTGTTCAACCACCTGCTCGCAGTGATCTCACCGCTGGTCGTGTCCATGATCATCCTGCTGGAAATCCCCGGAGCAGCCATCCTCGCGGCAGTGTTCCTCGGCGAGCAGCTGCCGGCCGGAACCTACGGGGGCCTGGTCCTGATTCTGTGCGGACTCGCCGTGGTGGTCACCGGACAGGGACGCCGAGCCGCCCGCACCGAGATCCTGCCGCCGGCGCCGCCCGCACTGGGCGGCGACATGGACAAGGACTAAGACACAAAAAAAGAGGGTTCCCGCTAAGCGGGAACCCTCTGAAAGTACTGCGGTGAAAGGCCTGCTTACTCGGCGGACTTTTCGGCGGACTTGTCAGCATGTGCGCCCGATGTCTTTAGGGCGTCAGATACCTTGCCGGCTGCTTCCTTGCTGTGCTTGCCGGCCTCGGCGGCCTTCTCGCCGCTGCGGGCAGCAGCGCGTTCGGCTGCTTCCTTGATGCTGGCTACCGTTTCCTTGGTTTCATGCGCGGATTCCTTGCCGTTCGCAGCAGCCTTGGACACGGAGTCCTCCGGCTTGGCAGCAACCGGGGCAGGTGCCGTGGCAGCTGCAGCAGGCTTGGGGGCTGCGGATTCGGTTGAAGCCGGCTTGGGCTCGGGAACCTTGATGGTCTCGGGCTTGGCCGGGGCAGGCGTCTTCCAGGGATCCTCCACCGGGCGGGACACGCGCCAGGCTGCAACGCCGGCAGTAACAGCTGCAGCAAGGATGCCGAAGATCAGCCAGCCCTTGCCGCCGCTCTTCTGGCTCTTGCGGGCTTCCTTGGCAGCCTTGGCGGCAGCCTTCTGGGTCTGCTTCAAGGCCTTCTTGTTGCCGGTAACCTTCGCAACGGCCGTCTGCACCGGTACGGAAGCGGCACCAAGGGAACGCGTTACTGTTGCCGAAGCATCGCCGATGCGGGTGGAGAGGGTGGGGATGTAGTCATCCACCACCTTGTCACGGGCACCGGTGATGACCGGAGTTGCACGGTCCAGGGTGTGCTGGATACGGGGCGTTGCCTCATCCACTGCGTGGCTGATCCTCGGACCCACCTTCTGCAGACCATCCTGGATGCGCGGCGTGACCGTGGCTACCCCGGCAGCAACGCCGTCACCGGCGCGCTTGATGCCTTCCTGGATTTTGGGTGAAGCGGTCTCGATACCCTTTTCGATGCGGGGCATCGCCCAGTCACGAGCGGCCTCAACCTTGGGCGTTGCCCAGTCACGTGCTGTTTCTACGCCTGCAGTGACATTGGATTCAAAGTCACGGGCAATACGGTCCTTCTTCTTCAAAACTACCTCCCGGGATAGTGACGGTTCATTCCTTACACTACGTTGACTTGGCAACTGCGTGCTATTGACCGGCTGGGCGGGGCGGACTTTTCACTGTGCGCTGAACCTGCGGAATTCCGCCCGTCTGATCCCCGGCCGTGGAAGAATGTTGCATATGACTGCTATTCCTACCGCAATTGCGACCATCCACACGTCCATGGGCGACATCAAGGTGAACCTCTTCGGCAACCACGCGCCCAAGACGGTCAAGAACTTTGTTGGCCTGGCCACCGGCGAAATCGAGTGGACCGACCCGGCAACGGGAGAGAAGACCAGCCGCCCGCTGTACGACGGCACCATCTTCCACCGCATCATCAAGGACTTTATGATCCAGGGCGGCGATCCCCTGGGCCGCGGCACCGGCGGGCCGGGCTACCAGTTTGACGACGAAATCAACCCGGACCTGGACTTCTCCACCCCGTACAAGCTGGCCATGGCAAACGCCGGTATCCAGATGGGCCGCGGAACCAACGGTTCGCAGTTCTTCATCACCTCGGTTCCGACCACCTGGCTGCAGGGCAAGCACACGATCTTCGGCGAGGTAGCCGACGACGAATCACGCGCCCTCGTTGACCAGCTCAACGCCGTCGCCACCGATATGCGCGACAAGCCGGCCGAAGACGTTGTCATCAACAGCATCACTGTCGAACAGCTCTAACCAGTTCACGGATGCCCCGGCCGAACCCTTCGGCCGGGGCCTTTCGTCCATCTGGCCTCATTTCTCTCTGGGAGTAACGCAAATGTCGTATGGAGTGCCCGCTGAAACACCTGCCTCACAGGTGCCGGTCTGTCCGCGTCATCCGGATCGGGTCAGCTACATCCGCTGCCAGCGCTGCGGCCGTCCGGCCTGTCCTGAGTGCCAGCATGCAGCACCGGTGGGCATCCAGTGCGTGGACTGCTTTTCGGAAAGCCGCCGCCAGTCCCCCGCCTACCGGACGCCCTACGGCGGAAAGGTGTCCGGTGGAAAACCGGTGGTTACCATCACCCTGATGGTGATCTGCGCGGCCTTCTTCGCCATCCAGTTCTTCTACCCGCCCTTCACCTACGAGCTTTGGTACGCGCCGCTGTACACCGGGAGCGAACCCTGGCGGATGCTGTCTTCCGCCTTCCTGCACTCCCCATCGGGACTGCTGCACATAGCCTTCAACCTCTATGCCCTCTGGTTCCTGGGCCAGGGGCTGGAACCGCAGCTCGGCCGGCTGCGCTTTGCGCTGCTGTACCTTGTTTCAGCACTGGGAGGATCCGTGGGGGTGCTGATCCTCAGCCCGGTCAACCAGCCCGTTGTCGGTGCCTCAGGAGCAATTTTCGGCCTCTTTGGAGCCCTGCTGGTGGTTCTGCTCCAACGGCGGGCCAGCGTGCGGTCGGTGCTGATCCTGCTGGCGGCCAACTTTGCGCTGGGATTCTTTGTGCCCAACATTGCCTGGCAGGCGCACCTGGGCGGGTTGCTGACCGGCGTCGCCTGCGCCGCAGTGCTCGTCTACGCACCCAAGAGTAAGAACCGTTCCCTGGTGCAGTTTGCCGGACTGGCGGGAATCGTTGTGTTCCTGTGCACCATGACAGCGGTGCTCGCAGCAGCCCGGGGACTGGTCTGAGGCGGGGATCCACAGCCGTCCTGCGTTATCCACAGGGATACCCACAGTGTTAATAACTCGTTGGGTCAGCCGGGTCTCCAATCGGGCGGGGCACAGCAGTGAGCGCGCAAAACCCGCGACGATTAAGGCCCGTTCAGGACTGAACGGAGGAGGCGCGGTGGAACTTTGGAGCCGGAACCAGACAGCCGCGTGTGACGGCTTATCCCCAACCCCACGAGTTATCCACAGGTTGGTGGCCACCCTGTGAACAGGTTATCCAGAGGCAAAACGGAGTTACACACATGTAATTCCACAGCTGTGGATAACTCTCAGCCCCGCCAATCCGGGGAATTTCCGAAGGCGGGAGAAAAAGTTACACACACCTGTGGATAACTCTGTGCACAGTGTGTGTACAACCGTTCTGCACAGGCAGGCAAAAAAAGACGCCTCCGCTGCGGGAAGCAGCGGAGGCGTCTGGTCGGAACGGAAAGGCGGTGCCGGCACTATCCGGGGGTGAGCCGGTTATAATTGGTCAGCGCCAGCGCGTGGTCATCAGGAAGCCGACGATGGCAACGCCGAAACCAACCAGGATGTTGCCGGCGCCCAGGGCCGGCACCGGATATTCGCCTTGGGAAATGTAGAAAACGATAATCCACAACAGGCCAATGATCATCAGGCCAAACATGACCGGCTTGTACCAGACCGGGTTCGGCTTCGGGGCTGACGATGCTTTGGCGGCGGGCGGTGTGGCTGCGGGCTTTTTGCGGGACTTCGACTCAGGCACGGATCCTCCTAGCGGAACCGGCTCTGTACGCCGGTCTGTACGGTCATGGCGGGGCCACGGGTGCAGTGCTGCCGCGCCGGGCTGCTGCCCGGCTGTATCCTGACTGGGGGCTGCCACCGCACCTGGCTGTTTCCCTTGTACTCATCGTAGCGAATGGCGCGCCGTCTGCGTGCCGTCCGTGCCTGCCAGGATTTACTTCATGAAAGGGGAACCGTGGCCAGCTCTCGCAGGGAAGCTTCAGTTTCCATGGGGTCTCACGGCACCCGCAGCGGCGGGAAAAGGCGCAGCGCCGGCCAGTGGATCATTCAAATTGTTGGAGAACTGCTGATTACCCTGGGCCTGCTGCTGGTCCTGTACGTGGTGTGGGAGCTTTGGTGGACCAACATCGACGCCAACCGCAAGCAGGAACAGGCACTGGGCAGTCTGTTTAAGGAATTCGACGGTCCGGTGGAGCCGGTGCCGGAGACCTCCGCGGACGGTCCGGACTACGGAGACCCGGCGGTTCTGCCTGCCATTGAAGCAGAAGGCACAACGTTTGCCGTGGTCTACATTCCGCGGTTCGGTGACACCTATTCACGGCCGGTGACAAGTGGTGTGGGAACCGCGGTGCTTGATTCGCTGGGGCTGGGGCACTATCCCTCCACCGCCATGCCCGGAGAGGTGGGCAACTTTGCGATGGCGGGCCACCGGCAAACGCACGGACAGGTTCTCGACGCCATCCACACGCTCGTTCCCGGCGATAACATTTACGTGCAGACACAAGACGGCTATTACAGCTACGTCTACCGCAACAACCAGATAGTCCTGCCGAACCGCGTGGATGTGATTGCGCCGGTGCCGACGCAGCCGGAGGCGGAGCCAACTGAACGCTTCCTCACCCTGACCAGCTGCAACCCCCGGTTCGGCGCCGAGGAGCGCATCATCGCGTATGCGGTGATGGACTCCTGGCAGCCCCTCTCGGCCGGCCCCCCGGCGGAGATTGCATCCCAGGTTGCCCACAATGCCGAAGGAGCAGGCTAAATGTACGGTTGGATCTTTCGGAGCCTGCCGGGTCCCCTCTGGGTGCGGATCCTCATCGCCCTCGTCCTCATAGCCGGTGCGGTGCTTCTGCTCATGACCTGGGTCTTCCCGTGGTTCTCCGAATTCAGTTTCCTCAGCCCCCTCACTGATTCCACGATTGAAGGTTCCTAGCCATATGAGCAGCATCCGCATACTGGTCGTCGACAATTACGACAGCTTCGTCTACACGCTGGTGGGCTACCTGCAGCAGCTGGGAGCCGAAACCACAGTGGTGCGCAACGACGACGTCAGCCTGGCCGAGGCGGTCGACCTGGCCGCCGCGCGTGACGGGGTGCTGGTCTCACCGGGTCCCGGCGCCCCGGCGGAGGCAGGCGTGTGCATTGATCTGATCCGCTGGTGCGGAGAGAACAGCAAGCCCATGCTCGGAATCTGCCTCGGACACCAGGCGCTGGCCGAAGCCTACGGCGGCACCGTGACACACGCCCCTGAACTGATGCACGGTAAAACGTCCTCAGTCCGGCACGGGGGCACCGATGTGTTCCAGGGGTTGCAAAGTCCGGTAACAGCCACGCGCTATCATTCGCTGGCGGCGGTCGCGGACACCATTCCCGACCAACTCGAGGTCACGGCGCGGACCGAGAACGGAATTATTATGGGCCTGAGGCATGTATCGGCTCCCCTGTCCGGCGTCCAGTTCCATCCTGAGTCCGTTCTGACCGAGGGCGGTTACCAGATGCTGGGCAACTGGCTTGAAGGATTGGGGCTGGCCGGAGCGGCGGCCCACGCCGCCACCCTCAGCCCGCTTATGTCCACAACACGGGAGAACCTCCCGCGCTGAGGATCTCTAGTCGTCGTTCTTCTTCTTTTTCGTCGCCTCCGACGGTGACGGATCAGGCGTAGCGGGAGCGCTCGGAGAAGCCTCTTCGGTGGGGGCCGCCGGTGCCTTGGCCACGGTCAGGGAGATGGTGCTGCCCTGGTCAACGTCCATGCCGCCTTCAACGCTTTGAGCGGTCACAGTGCCCGGCTCCAGGACGGCGTTTTCAACTTCATCGACGGTGATGGTCAGCGCTATGTTCGGATCTGACATGATGGCCTGCGCGGTCTCCAGCGGACTTCCCACCAGGTCCGGAACCGTCACCTTGCCGGTGGACAGCACCAGATCCACCGTGGTGCCCGTCGGGACGGACTCTCCAACGGCGGGGGTGGAGGACAGGACCCTGCCCGCGGCGACCGTGGCACTGTTGGCCTCGGTGGTGGCCCCGCCCTGGAGATTGAGTTTGCGCAGGGTATCCCGGGCTTCCGGCTCGGTCATGCCGGGCAGATTCTCCGGTATCACCACTTGTGAGGGGCCCTGTGAAATGTACAGGATGACCTTGCGGTCCAGCGCAACCTCGGTGCCGCCCTCGGGCTCGGTTCCGATGGCCAGGCCGGCCTTCACTGTGTCGCTGTACTGCTGCTCGATGGTGGGCGCCCCAAAGCCGGCGTCCATGATGATGTTCAGGGCATCTGTCTGCGTCTTGGACTGAACGCTGGGCATCAGCTTGGTTACCGGTGCGGTTTCCTTGGGATTGAGCATGTTGTAGGCCAGGACGGAACCCGCTCCGAGCAGAAGAATCAGAACGATGATCAGCGTGGTGATCCATGCCCGGCGCCGGGCCTTCTGGTCCGGATCACGGTCTCCGGTGGTGCCGATGGCCAGTGCTGCCGGAACCTCACCGTCGTCGTGGTTGTCTTTCTCCGCGGAATCAGTGGTGAGCGGTCCGCCGGCGAGGACCCGCGCCATGGCCCGCGTCCTGGGTTCGTCTTCGATGGGACTGATCTCGACGGCGGCACGCTTGGCCGGAGACACCGTCAGGGCCTCGGTCGGATGGGTGGCAGGGGACGGGTCCACGGCGGCCGCTGCTCCGCTCCGGGCGCTAAGGAGCGCGTCCCGGAATTCATGCGCATCTTGGTAGCGGTCGGCACGGTCCTTGGCCAGGCCGCGTTCCAGCACAGCGTCCAGTGAGGCCGGAATCTCAGGGTTGAAGCTGCTGGCGGCGGGCGGTATTTCCCGGACATGCTGGTACGCCACGGAGACCGGGCTGTCACCAATGAAGGGAGGGCGGCCGGCGAGCATCTCAAACAGCAGGCAGGCGGCTGAATAAAGGTCGCTGCGGGCATCCACGGTTTCGCCGCGGGCCTGCTCCGGCGACAGATACTGTGCAGTGCCGATGACCGCCTGGGTTTGGGTCATGGTGGCAGCGGAATCAGCCATGGCACGGGCGATTCCGAAGTCCATGACCTTGACTCCGCCATCGGAGGTGACCATGACATTGGCGGGTTTGATGTCGCGGTGCACAATGCCTGACCGGTGGCTGTATTCCAGCGCGGAAAGAACGCCCAGCGCGTAGTCGACAGCTTTATCAGTGGTGATTTCACCGGCCTTGACCAGGTCCCGGAGGGTGCGGCCCTGGACATACTCCATCACGATGAAGGGCAGCCGGACGTCCTCGGGGGAAGCCCCGGGTGATTCCTGGTCACCGGTGTCGTAGACACTGACGATGGCGGGGTGGTTCAGTCCGGCCACGGCCTGGGCTTCACGCCGGAACCGGGACTGGAAAAGGGGGTCGCGGGCGAGGTCCGGGCGCAGCACCTTGATGGCAACGGAACGGCCCAGCCTGATGTCACGGCCGAGGTAGACGTCCGCCATGCCGCCGCGCCCAATGAGCTCGCCGATCTCGTAACGGCCGTTGAGTACCCGTTCAGTGTTCAGCGTGGGCTGTCCCTTGAGGAATTCTGCGCTCATGTCTGATTACCGGTCCGAGGGAGCCGTGTTGGGCTTCGCCGGAACGCTGTCCGCGGAGGTGGCCGTCGGCTCGGGAACGCTCGTGGAAGGGGGCGTCACGGGTCCCTCGGAGGTGAAGTACGTGACAGTGGAACCCTGCGGCAGGGGCGCACCCTCGGACGGATTGACGGCGACTACGGTTCCGGCGGGCTGGCTTGACGCCTGGGTTCCGCCGTTGACCGGAACCAGGCCGGCGCCGAGGATCTGCTGTTCCGCGGCGCTCCCCGACAATCCGGACAGGCCGCTGGGAACGGTGGACATCTCCGGTGTGGGAGCCCCGGCGGAGTAGGTGACGGTGACGTTGTCACCGCGGGACAGCACTCCCGCGGGGTCGATGCTGATCACAACGCCTTCCGGGTAATCGGAGGACTCCACCTGGTTTGCGCTGACGCGAAGACCCAGATTGGTCAGTTCAGCCCGCACCTCTTCAAAGGAGCGGCCTTCGTAACTGGCAGCGTTGACGGTGATCTCATCGGCATCCTCCGAGGGTGTCTCGGACGGCGCTGATGACTGCGTCCTCGACGGAGCCGGAGAAGCAGACCGCGAAGTGGTGCTGGGACTGGGGGCCGCCGAGCTGGTGGCCGGTGCCGGAGCGGGATCGTCGTCGTTGTTACCCGTCAGCACGACGGCGGCAATCGCCGCGCCCACCAGCAGCACCAGGAGCGCGATGAGCGGAATGGTCCAGGGGCTGCGGCGCTTCGCCGGTGCATCGTCACCGGTTCCGTCGCCGTTGCCTGCGTCATCGACGTCGTCGACTTCTTCATCGGTCCAGTCCCGTGACGCCGCTACTTCGCCGGTGGCGGCGTCTGCTCCCACTGCTGCTCCCGCAACGGTGGGAAGTGCGGACGTGGAAGGCGAGGTGTTCACGACGCGGGTGGCGGATGTGCCGGCTGTCGGCACCGGTGCGGTGACGGCATCGTTAACGGCAGTTGCTCCGCCGCCGCCAAAGAGCAGCATCCCGGGGACCGCTGCTTCGGCAGCAGTGATGTCTCCGCGGCGGATGGCGGCGACGGCGCGGGCCAGGGCCTCGGCGTCGGACGGCCGGTCCGCCGGATCCTTGGCCAGCATGGACATAATGAGCGCGCGGACCGGCAGCGGAATGCTCTCGGGCAGCGGAGGCGGCGTGTCATTGACCTGTGCCAGCGCAATGGCGATCTGGGATTCACCGGAGAAGGGGCGGGTGCCGGCCAGCAGCTCGTAGCCAATGACACCAAGCGCGTAGATGTCGCTGGAACCGGTGGCCTGCTGCCCGGTGGCCTGCTCGGGCGCCAGGTACTGGGCCGTTCCCATGACCTGGCCGGTAGCGGTCAGCGGCACCTGGTCGGCGAGGCGGGCGATGCCGAAGTCGGTGATCTTGACCCGGCCGTCGGGCAGGATCAGCAGGTTGCCGGGCTTGACGTCGCGGTGGACGAGTCCCTGCTTGTGGGCTGCAGCCAGCGCGGTGGCGGTCTGCCCGATGATGGAGAGGGTGCGGTCCGGCGGGAGGCTCTTGTCGCGTTCGATGATGGAGGAAAGCGGCAGTCCGGGCACCAGTTCCATGACAAGGTACGCCGAACCCTCCTCTTCGCCGTAGTCGAAGACATTGGCGATGCCCTCATGGTTAAGCAGGGCGGTGTGGCGTGCCTCGGCCCGGAACCGGTTGAGGAACCCGGGATCCCCCGTGTACTCCTCCTTGAGGATCTTAATGGCAACAATGCGGCCCAGGACCAGGTCCCGTGCCTTCCAGACTTCGCCCATACCGCCAATGGCAATACGGTCGGTCAGCTGGAATCTGCCGCCTAAGGTGATACCCGATGTAGGCCTCACTTATTCAACACCGCCTCTAGGAGTTTCTGCGCGCTTGGAGTGGTCAATTGGGCACCGGTGGTCAGTTCCACGTCTTCCATGACGATGGAGATGACCACTTCGGGGTCGTCGGCGGGTGCGAAGCCGGTAAACCAGGCATTGTCGCCACGGTCCTGAACTTCAGCCGTGCCGGTTTTGCCGGCCACCTTCACACCGGGGATCCGTGCTGCGGAAGCTGTGCCGTTGTCCACGACGCCAACCATCCAATCGGTGAGCTGCCGGGCCGTTTCCGGACTGACGGAGGTGTTCAGGACTTCAGGCTCCGGCTCGTCGATGATCGACAGGTCGGCTGCCCGGATATTGCGGATCAGGTTGGGCGTCATCTGCACTCCGTTGTTGGCGATGGCGGAGGACATCATCGCGATTTGGAGCGGCGTGGCCGTGACGCTGTACTGCCCGATGGCTGCCTGGGCCAGCTGGGCCTGGTCCAGCTCCGTGGGGAAGCCGCTGGCGACCACCCGGTCGATGCCGCGCTCGGGAAGGTGCAGGGCGGTGTTCCAACCGAACTTCTCCGCTTGGGAGACGATCGCATCTTCACCGAGATCCCAGGCGATTTGGGCAAAAACGGTGTTGCAGGACTGCTCGAGGGCAAATCCGATGGTGGCCTCCGACCGGGCGCCGCAGTTTCCATTCGTGAAGTTCGGCAGCGAGATGTTGGTTCCGGGCAGGGGAAGCTCCGAGGGATTGTCGATCTGTGAGTCGGCGTCGTAATCACCGGACTCCAGTGCAGCGGCGGCATCAACCAGCTTGAAGACCGAGCCGGGTGCCAGCAGCGATTCGGTGGCGGCATTGGTGTAGGGAGACAGGCCTTCCACCGTGAGCAGCTCCTGCATGTTCTGCTCCACGACTTTAGTGTCGTGGCCCGCCAGGAGGTTGGTGTCATAGCTGGGCTTGGAAACCATGGCCAGGATGTTCCCCGTCTTCGGCTCCATCATGACAATGGAGCCCTTCTGCCCTTCGGGAATGAGGTCATAAGCCATCCGCTGCAGGTCGGGATCGATCGTCAGCTCAACAGAGGCACCCTGCGGCTGGTTGCCGGAAACGAGCTGCACCAGGCGGTCGTAGAACTGCTGGTCACTGGTGCCCGTGAGTTCCTTGTCCATAACCCGTTCCAGCTGTGTTACGCCGCTGACCAGGGAGAAGTACCCGGTGAGCTGCGAATACAGTTCCGGCTCGTAGTACACGCGCTGGAAGTTGAACTGGTCGCCTGAAGGCACCGATTCTGCGATCGGTGCCCCGTCCACCAGGATGGAGCCGCGGTTCTGGCCGAAGTTCTTGTAGATCGTGCGGTTGTTGTTCGGGTTCGCGTTGAGTTCTTCGGCTGCAAAGAACTGGACGTAGGTCAGCGAACCGAGAATGAGGACAAACATGGACAGGGCCACGATCCAGCTGTTCCGGATGGCTTGATTCATGAGCCGCTTGCCTCCTTTTTCCTCAGTGATCGTTTGAGCTTGGCCGGAGTCGCCGATGCGTCCTGCATGGCCGGGACCATGGGACCGGTCATCGGTCCCATGGCGGCAGGACGGCGGGCGGCCTCGGAGATCAGCAGCAGCAGGGCAACAATGATCCAGTTGGCCAGCAGCGAGGAACCGCCGGCGGACATGAACGGCGTGGTCAGCCCGGTGAGCGGAATCAGGCGGGTGACCCCGCCGATCACTACGAAGCACTGCAGTGCGATCGTGAAGGACAATCCGCAGGCCAGCAGTTTGCCGAACCCGTCGCGGGTGCCCAGGGCTGCCCGGAATCCGCGGGACACCAGGAGCACGTACAGCAGCACGATTGCGAAAATGCCGATGAGGCCGAGCTCTTCGCCCAGGGCGGCAATGATCATGTCTGAATTGGCGTAGATGACCAGATCCGGCCGGCCCTGTCCCAGACCGGTTCCGGCGAGTCCGCCGCTGGCCAGCCCAAACAGCCCCTGGACCACCTGCCAGCTGCCGCCCGGACGGTCGATAACCTCCGGGTCGAAGGCATTGATCCAGCCGTCGATCCGCAGTGCGACGTGGCTGAAAAGCTGCATGGCCACCAGGCCGCCGGCGGTGAGCAGCGCAACGCCGATGAGGACCCAGCTGACGCGGCTCGTGGCCACATAGATCATGGCCATGAAGAGGCCAAAGAACAGGATGGAGGATCCCAGATCACGCTGCAGGACCAACACTCCGATGCTGACGAGCCAGGCCGCGATCATGGGACCGAGGTCCTTGAACCGGGGCAGCTGCAGCGGGCCAACCTTGCGGCCCGCCAGCAGGATGAGGTCGCGGTTGGTGGATAGATACCCGGCAAAGAATATAGCGAGCGTAATTTTGGCGATTTCGCCGGGCTGGAAGGTTCCGGAGCCGACCTGGATCCAAATGCGGGCACCATTGAGTTCCAGCCCGATGGGCGTCAGAGGCAGCAGCAGCAGGATGGCGCTGACGATCAGGGAAATATAGGTGTATCGGCGCAGGATCCGGTGGTCCTTGATCACAAAGAACACGGCGATTGCCGCGGCGACGGCGAGGGCGCTCCAGAGCAGCTGCCGATCCGCGGCGGTCTCGTTGTTCGCTATGTCCAGGCGGTGGATCATGGCGAGGCCGATTCCGTTGAGCGCCGTGACGATCGGAAGTATTACCGGGTCGGCATATTTAGCGCGGATCCGCAGCACTATGTGGAAGGCAAGAACCAGTCCCACGAGGGTGGCTCCCTGCGTCCAAAAATCCGAGTCGAAGGCGCGGTCCTGGTCCAGGCCCACCACCATGTTGGCGCCGATGCCCACCACGAGGGCAAGCAGCAGCAGCACGGCCTCGATATTGCGCCGTGACTTGGGAACCGTCAGCATATCTGACATTACTTCTGTCCTCCGCAATTTTCCGGATCAGCGGCCGGCCCGGCCGCCGCTGAGGAAACGGCGGATGCCGTGGGGCTGGGGGTGGCGCCGGCGCTGGGGCTCGCCTTGGCCTCGGCCGGCGTTGCGGGAGCGGACGGCCCGCAGCTGCTTACCCGGGCGGTGCCCCGGAGGTCTTCAACGATCTGCTCGGCATGAAGCAGATCCTTGGCAGGGATGGTGCCTTCCACCCGGTTGCGCTGGTATTCAGGCAGGCTGTCCAGTGGAATGTCCGTTTGCTCGGTGACGGATGAGAGCTTGATGGGGCCCAGGGACTGCGAAACGCCGTTGTAGATGGCCACGCTGTTGTCGCTGGAACCGACGTAGTAGCGGGTCTGCGTCCAGGTGTAACCGACCCAGAGAACGGCGGCCAGCAGGACCGCCAGCAGCGCAAGGAAAGCCGGTACGAGCCAGCGGCGCCGCGGCTTGGATTCGGGGTGCTCAGGGGCGGGTGACTCTGACACGGGTGCCGCCTTGTGGGTGAGCAGGCGTGCGGCGCGGCGTTCGGCGGAGCGCTTGGTGACAATGGGGATCTGACCGGTTTCGGTGGCCAGTGACGCCGCACCCACCAGCATGTGCGGGCGCTGGGACAAATCCTGGCGGATCAGCTCCGCGCGGGCGGGCTCGTCGTCGTCCGCTTCCGTGTCCGTGATATCGCGCCCCGTCAGCGGAACGGCAGGAGATCCGGTGCCCGGTCCGCCCGTGACGGTTCCGGCGGCGGAAACCTGCGCGGAGACAGGTTCGTCGTCAGCCGGGGCATCATCCGGCACTTCGGCAATTTCCAGGACGGCAACCGTCACGTTGTCAGGTGAGCCGCCGGAAAGAGTGAGCTCAACCAGGATGTCGACGCAGCGCTGGATGTCGTTGGTGTTCCGCAGGACGTTCTCAATATCAGAGTCGCGGAGGACGGCGGTCAGGCCGTCGGAACAGAGGAGCCATTTCTCGCCCGGTTCCACGTCAAAGGTGTCCAGATCAAGTTCGGGGCTGGCATCCACATCTCCCAGAACGCGCATGAGGACGTTCTTATGGGGATGGACTTCGGCTTCTTCGGGGCGGAGGCGGCCTTCGTCAATCAGCCGCTGGACGAAGGTGTGGTCAATGCTGATCTGTTCAAAGACGCCGTCCTTGAGACGGTAGGCACGTGAATCGCCAATATGGGCAAAGGCGAACTTGTTCCCGTTCAGCAGCAGCGCGGTCACTGTGGTTCCCATGCCGGACAACTGCGGGCTGGTGGTGACCAACTCCGAGAGCAGGGAGTTTGCGGCCTGGATCTCGTCTGCGAGCACGGTGAGTGCCTCGTCGTCGTGCTCTCTCTGGTCCAGATGAACCAGGTCCAGGACGGTGGAGGCGGATGCGACATTGCCACCGGCGTGGCCGCCCATACCGTCGGCGACGACGGCAAGGTACCGGCCCACATAGGCAGAGTCGTCATTCTTCAGGCGGACCATGCCTACATCGGACCGTGCTGCGTATTTGAGAACCAGAGCCACCGTCAAGGCCTCAACTCAAGGACCGTCTTGCCAATGCGGATGGGAACCCCGGGATCCACCGGGAGGGCGCGCGTCAGCTGGCTGCCGGCCAGGAAGGTGCCGTTGGTGGACCCAAGGTCCTCAATGAACCAGCGGCTGCCCTGGGGGAACAGGCGGGCATGCCGGCCCGAGGCATAGTCGTCCTCCAGCACCAGCGTCGCTTCCTGGGCACGGCCGAGCAGAATCGGGCTGGAGGCCAGCTCCAGGGTGGTGCCGCGGAGGGGACCTTCGGTGACGACGACCTGCCGCGCCGGGACCTTCACCGGAGCGGGTGCCTGTTTCTCCAAGTCGGGATTCTTGCGGATCTGACGGGCGGTGGGTGTGCCGGTGCGGTTGCGGCTGCCCACCACCAGGTCACGCCGGATGGCGCCGACAACGCTGATGACCATCAGCCAGAGCAGGAGCAGGAACCCGTACCGCAGCAGGGTCAAAATCAAACTACCGTCCACTAACGTCCTCCGGTCCGGACGGGAAGGAGGCGGAAGGTGATGCGGGTGCGGCCCATCGCAATAGTCGAACCATCCGTGAGATCTGCTTCCCCTTGTACTTTTTGGCCGTTGACGAAGCTTCCGTTTGTGGAGCCAAGGTCGATGGCGCGGCTGACACCGTTTTGGGTGCGGATTTCCAGATGCCGGCGGGATACGCCGGTGTCATCAACGAGGATATCTGCCTCGGAGGACCGTCCGAGCACAACTGACGGCGCATTGAGTGAATACCGCTGTCCGTCGATGTCCAGAACGGGCTGCATGCGTGCGGGTACCTGCTGCGGTGCGGGCGGAGCGGGCTGCCGCGGTGCGGGGGCTCCGGCCTTCTCCGTGGCGGAGTCGACCTCAAGCACTCCGGCCTTCAACTCTGAATCGCGGGTGAAGGAGACCCGCACCGGCCCCTGGAGGGTGTAGGACTGGCTGCGGGCATGCTTGATGACGACGTCGCACAGTTCCTCCGCCAGCGGCGCTCCCCACTCCTGCGCGCGTTTGAAATCAGCATCGGACAGGCGGGCGGTAAAGACATTGGGTGCCAATGTGCGGCCCTGGCCCACGGTGAAGGAACGCTCGTCGAGTTCGCGCCGCAGGGCGATGGCCAGCTCGAGGGGTTCCACCCGGCCGGAGGAACCCGTGGAGAAGGCACCTCGCACAACCTTTTCGATGCCGCGTTCAACGTTATCGAGTAAGCCCATGATCGCCTCCTTCCCTAGATTCTGTCCGGACTGTCCGTCGGATGCTGTGACCCCGTCATGGCCCCGTCATGGCAGGCCAAGGATACAAAGGTCCTCTTCGATAGTACTGGTGTCTCCCAACAAACAACCTAACGGGCGCACGGGGTTCCCCTGTGGCGAAACGGCACGGTCCTGAGGAAAAGGGTGGCTCCACGGGTACGGCTCCGCGTGGTGACGGACCGCAAATTCCCTGTCGCGGCGCGGAATTTGGCCCCCTCCGCCGGCCGTTTAGGTGTTTCCCGAAAATGTGGGTATGCTTGATTCTGCTGTTCCCGAGGAATCGAGACGCTGAAGGTTGATGAGACTGAATGCACACTCACCACGGGAAACCATTTTGCGCGAGTGGCGGAACGGCAGACGCGCTGGCTTCAGGTGCCAGTGTCCGAAAGGGCGTGGGGGTTCAAATCCCCCCTCGCGCACTAACAAGAATCACCCCGGCTGAATAAGCCGGGGTGATTTTTTTATGCCCTGAACGGCAGCACCCGTATGGCCCCCAGCAAGACCGTGCCGCCCTTCTTCTCTGAAGGCGGTTCAGAGAAGAAGGGCGGCACCGGGGCCGGGCATGGGTCTTTAGGCCTGCTTGTTTGCGTGCTGTGCAGCCTGCTCGGCCTTGCGGGCCTTCTTGGCCTCGGCTTCCTTCACTCGCTTGGCTTCTTCGCGGACGGCGGCGAAGCTGGCCCGTTCTTCAACCAGCCATGCCGGCGGGGCAGCCAGCAGCGCGGTGATCTCGGCCGTGGTCAGCGCGTCGGTGATTCCCGAACGGGTGAGACCGCTGATGGAGATGTTGAGCTTCTGGGCCACCACGGGGCGGGGGTGGGGTCCGTTGCGGCGCAGTTCAACGAGCCACTCCGGGGGATTGGCCTGGAGCTCGTCGAACTGGGCGCGGGAGATGGGCCCGTCCTGGAACTCCTGCGGCGCTGCGGGCAGGTAGATGCCCAGTTTCTTGGCTGCCGTGGCAGGTTTCATGGATTGGGATTTCTCGGAAGTCATCTACCTAGGATATCCGCCGCGGGCACCGGCCCGGGAGCACACGGAGGGGCGCACCGCGCCGGCGGCGGATAGACGGAGGAGCGGCCTGGGCTAACCTGAAAAGGTGCCAACAGACGCTTCCCCCCGCCAGACCCGCCCGGCTCGTCCGCTGACGCTGGCTTATGTTCCCGGAGTGACGCCCGGAAAATGGATTGGCCGGTGGACGGAACGACAGGACCGCGAGCTGCACTCCTATCAATGCGGCGAGGACACGGTCTTCGACGAACTGCGTGCCGGCCGCGCGGATCTGGTGTTTGTGCGCGTGCCGGAGGAGGGATTTGTCCGTCCCCCGGACCTGAGCGTCATTGCCCTCTATGAGGAGCGCCCGGTGGTGGCAGCGGCCAAAGATTCAGCTGTTGCTGCGTTCGAGGAGCTGGACCTGGCTGATTTGGCCGGCGAGATCCTGCTGGACCTGCAGGACATGGGAGGCGCCGACGTCGGAATGGAAGTGGTGGCCTCGGGTGCGGGCCTGCTTGTTCTGCCAATGTCCGTGGCCAAGTTGTACTCGCGCCGCGACGTTGTGGCGCGGCCGCTCACCGGTTTCCCGGCGACCCGCATTGCTGTCGCCTGGCTTGAAGGGTCCGAGGACGCCGGTATCGAGGAGTTCGTGGGGATTGTGCGCGGCCGCACGGCCAACAGCTCGCGCCAGCCCTCCGTTCAGGAAGAGCAGAAGACCACGGCCCGCCAACGGACGAAAGAGCGGCAGAGCCGAAGCGGCGAGAAAGCGGGAAGCGGAGGCAAGCCGGCGTCGAAGTCCACCGGGCGCCCCGGTGCCAGGGGCAGCGCCGGGAACAAGGCGGGCGGGGCCAAGGGCGGCAAGGGCGGCAAGAGCGGAAAGCCCCGCCGGAGCCGCTAAGAAACAAAACCTGTTCCGGTACCGCTTACGGCGCGCCAGTGCAGGTTGTAGCCTTTCGCGCATGCGCATAAAAATGAGCAGTATCCATGTCACTGATCCGGCTGCGGCCTTCGATTTCTACACCGGCACCCTTGGCTTTGAGCCCTTAATGGTGATGCCGGAGTTCAACCTGTTCATTGTCCAGGCCCCGGGTGTTCCCGATGGGCCCGGCCTGCTGCTGGAACCCAGCGACAATCCGGTCGCCGAGGCGTACCGGAGCGGGGTGTACGGCTTGGGTCTGCCCGCGGTGGTGCTGGGGGTTCCGGATGTGGAGGCCGAAATGGCGCGGCTCAGCGCCCTGGGCGTCCGGTTCACCGGTCCGCCGTCCACTGATGCGATGGGAACCCAGGCCGTGTTCGACGACGGCTGCGGAAACTACATCCAGCTGCATCAGGACTAGGTCCGATCCGGCCCGGCCGGCCTAACCCGAGCCTGCGCCGCTGCCAAGAGCCTTAGTGCTCGCCGAGGCGTGGTTTGAGCCGGGACTCCTCCAGATCCAGCAGACGCTGGGCGTCCGCCAGGGTGCGGGAAGGGAAATGTCCCTCCCGGCGTGCTAGCAGCAGTGCCTCCCGTTCGGCATCGACGACGGCGCGGCGCAGTTCACGGTACTGGAGCTGGGGCGTGGCTGAAGTGCCGGCGCCCAGCGCCTTGACGCGTTCCCATGCCAGTTCGCTGCGCAGGAAGGTGCTCTGACGCACCCGTTCCACCACGTCCGGGTCAACCTCCACCTCCACATTCAGGCAGGCATTGGGGTTTTCCAGCACCCTAAGGCCCGCGTCGCTGATCTGGTCCAGAAGGGTTGCCAGATCGCGCTGGTCCTCCGTGGCGTTGCGCCCGCGGACACCCAGGATCCGGATGACCCAGGGGAGGGTTCCGCCCTGCAGCAGGAGGGTCACCACGGCCACTGTGAAGGCGATGAGGACCAGCTGCTCCCGGTAGGGAGTCGCTTCCGGCAGGGACTGGGCCGCGGCCAGCGTTACCACGCCGCGCATTCCGGACCAGCCGATGACGGCGCCTCCGCGCCAGTCCAGTCCTTCGCTGCGGAGCTGCGCGACGTCCGCCCGGCGCCTGCGGTACAGCTCTTCACCACGGGTATGGCGGCGTTGGGTGCGCGCATCGGCCAGCCCCCTGGCCTTCATGCTGTCCAGAGCTGTCCGGAAGCGGTTGGTGCGGCGCTCCTGATATCCCACCTTGGCCCGCAGGAACAGAATCAGGGGACCCATCCAGGCGAAGCGGATCACGATCAGCAGAGCGGTGACACCCAGGCCGATTCCAACTGATTCCCGGACGGTCAGCAGGGCGGGATCGACGTTTTCCACCAAATAGCGGATCTCCAGACCCATCAGCAGGAAGACGCCGTTTTCCAGGAGGAACTGGACGGTGTGCCAGTTGACGCTGTCGTTGATCCGCGCCTGCGCACTGAAGGCCGCACCCGCCCGATGACCCGTGTACAGGCCGGCCACCACCACGGCCAGGACGCCGGAGGCGCCCAGTTCCTCCGCCGGAATGAACGCCAGGAACGGAACCACAAACGAGATGGCCGTGTCCAGCACCGGGTCGTGAAGCTTGGAACGGATGAACACCGTAGCGAATCCCACCAGCAGGCCGACGGCGACGGCGGCCACCACGGCAAAACCGAAGTCCGCGACTCCGTCCCAGACGCTGGCCAGACCACCGGCGCTGGCCGCAATTGCCGAGCGCAGCAGCACCAGTGCGGTGGCGTCATTGACCAGCCCCTCGCCCTCCAGCACCGTCACCAGGCGCGGCGGCAGGCCGAGCTTCTTTCCAATCGACGTGGCGGCTACGGCATCCGGCGGGCTGACCACTGCGCCCAGCGCGACGGCGGCGGCAAAGTTCAGATCCGGCAGCAGGACGAACAGTAAAGACCCGGTGGCGAACGCGGAGAATAGGACCAGAAACACCGACAAGCTGGAAATGGCACCGAAGTTGCGTCGGAAATCCATCACCGGAACGTTGACGGCTGCGGCATAGAGCAGCGGGGGCAGCACGCCCATCAGGATGACGTCGTGCGGAACCGTGAACGTTGGCAGACCCGGCAGATAGGACAGGCCGAGCCCGACCACCACCAGGATCAGCGGCGCGGCGATGCCGAGCCGCTTGGAAAATGCGGCGACGGTGACTATGAGAGCCACGCCGATGACAGCTAACAGGGCTAATTCCACAACTCCCATTATCGTTCACAGCGGTGAACGATTCTAATGGCGACTCGCGGACCCGTTACACGGGGTCATGCCGAGGCCCACTGGGCCAGGGTCAGGAAGGCAGCATGGACTACTCCGTACATGGCATACACCGTGACCGGAACCATCAGCGCCCATTCCCGCCAGGACCCGGCAGCACCGATCAGCGGCAGTGACATGCAGCCGCTGCTTCGCCAGAGCTTGTTCAGCACCGGAATGCCGGCGAATGACCGGGGACGTTTGATCCGCAGGGGCCACAGAATCATGACGCCCTGATGGGTCAGCAGATCCCCCAGGATGTGCACGGCCACACCCAGTCCCACGGCTACGGGCAGCCAGTCATTGTTTTCCGGCGCGTAGACGGCAATGAAGGCGGACAGGGACAGGGCCAGCAACCAGCTGCGGGCGGGACCGCCGGCGATTTTCAGCGCCTTCAAGGCGAACCCCATAAGCAGAACTGACAGCAGGCCGGCGCCCACGGCGACCGATCCGAACACCGGCACATCAGCGGTGATCTTGCCCAGGGCGGTGGACAGGGCCACGAACACCGCGAGACCCAGCAGGGAGTGCGTGCCGCGCCGGTGTCCGCCGCTGATCTGTTCGGTAATCCGGGCCAGGATCTTCGTGACCGGCGGCAGGGAATGGGCAATGGTTCCGCTGTGATGGTCCAGGTCCGGAAGCAGGGCTGCTCCGGCGGTGAGCAGTGCGCCGGTGACCACTCCCAGCGGAGTGACCGGATACCAGCCGAGGGCGTGCGGTGCGGTTGAAGCGACGGCAATCCAGGCTGCGGCGCCTGATGCTGCGTGATGACCACCCATCATGGTGCGTGGGGTCCTTCCCTAGGGCGGTGGAGAGCACCGAAAATTTCGTAACTTCTCATGATTTCACGCGGCACTGACACTCCGGACCCGGCCATTGGCCGGGTGCCGGGCGCCGCTGGTCCGGACACAACGACGGCGGGGCACCCGCGAAGGTGCCCCGCCGTCGTCGTGCGCGCTTTAGATCAGGGACGCCAGGCCAAAAGCCAGCGCCGCCAGGGCAAAGCCCATAACGCCGATCAGTGTTTCCAGCACGGTCCAGGTTTTCAATGTGGTTTTCACATCCATGCCCATGAAGCGGCCCACCAGCCAGAAGCCGGAGTCATTGACGTGGCTGACCACCACGGAACCCGCGGCCACGGCCAGCACCATGGCGGCAATCTGGACGGTGTTGTAGCCGGCGTCGAGGACTCCGGGAGAGATCAGGGCTGCCGCGGTGGTCAGGGCCACGGTGGCGGAACCCTGGGCGATGCGCAGGATAGCGGCGATCAGGAAGCCGGCCAGGATCAGCGGTACCCCCAGGTCGCTGAGGACGCCGCCCAGGGCGTCGCCGATGCCCGAGGTGCGCAGGACGCCGCCGAACATTCCGCCGGCGCCGGTGATCAGGATGACAGAACAGACCGGGCCCAGGGAGGATTCCAGCACCTTTTCGATGGCGTTCTTGGACTCGCCGCGCCGGGTGCCAAGGACCACGGAGGCCACAAGCAGCGAAATCAGCAGTGCCACCGGCGTCTCACCCAGGGTGCGCAGCAGGGCGTACCAGGTCTGTTCGGAAGCCTGCTCCGACACAATGCCGGCCGCCGACAATGTGTTCAGGCCGGTGTTCAGGAAGATCAGGATCAGCGGCAGCAGCAGGACGGCAACCACAGTGCCGAACCTGGGCGGGTTCTTAACGTCGTCTTCATCAATTTCGCCCAACACGGCGGGTACCGGCAGTACGAACTTTTTACCGGCCCAGAGACCGAAGAGATACGAGGTGAGATACCAGGTGGGCAGGGCAATAATGAGGCCCAGGATGAGCACTACGCCGATGTTGGCTTCGAAGAAACCTGAGGCAGTTACCGGGCCCGGGTGCGGCGGCACGAAGATGTGCATAACCGAGAAGGCACCGGCAGCCGGAAGGCCGTAGCGCAGCACGCCGCCGCCCAGCCGGCGGGCCACCGAGAAGATGACCGGCAGCATGACCACCAGTCCGGCATCGAAGAAGATCGGGAAACCGAAAATCAGCGAGGCGACACCGAGCGCGAAGGGCGCCCGCTTCTCACCGAAGACCCGGATGAGTGTTTCTGCCAGCACCTTGGCGCCGCCGCTGGTTTCCACCAGCCGGCCCAGCATGGCGCCCAGGCCCACCAACAGGGCAACTGTTGCCAGCGTTGAACCGAAACTGCCGGTCAGGACGGTGACGATGCTGCCGGTCGGGATTCCGGTGGCAAAAGCAGTCAGCAGGCTGACCAGGATCAGCGCGACGAACGCGTGCAGGCGCAGCTTGAGGATCAGGAACAGCAGCAGCGCAATGGCTCCACCGGCGATCAGGAGGAGGGGTCCCGCGCCGAGAGTTTGGGACCAGCCTTCAATTGTCATGGGTTTAGCTCCGTTACTAAAAGTGACTGTTGGAAGTGGCTGCGGCGGAAGACGCCGGAGCAGGAGTTAGTTCGCGGGCAGGGAGAGCCTGTCCAAGATGTCGGCGGCGATTTCCGCGGGTGTATGCAGGATGTCGATGACGATTCCGGGTTCGTCGTCGGCGAGCGGTTCCAGGGTGCTGATCTGGGAGGGCAGGAGCGAGGCGGGCATGAAATGGCCACTGCGGGTCTTCATCCGTTCACGCAGCACCTCTGCGTCGCCGTTGAGGTGGACGAAATGCACCTGCCCTGAGGCGGTAGCCAGGATGTCCCGGTAGACACGTTTCAGGGCGGAACAGGTGACGATGGTGGACCGTCCGTTTTCGGCCTGAGTGTCCATCCAGTTCCGGATGGAGTCCAGCCAGGGCCAGCGGTCCTCATCGGTCAAGGGGGTGCCGGACGCCATCTTGGCAATGTTGGCTTCGGAATGGAACTCATCCGCTTCGGCGGCAATCCAGCCCAGATGCTCGGACAGCAGGGTGGAGATGGTGGTCTTGCCTGAACCGGACACACCCATAATGACGAGGTGCTGCGGGGCGGGGCTCATATTTCTCCTTTGGACGTCGTTGTCGCCGGAAGAGGGCCGGGCCCTTCCGATGTGATCTGCAGGACAAAGGTATCACCATACAAGTGATTGATGACACCAATGGCGCGTTAGGCTGGTTCATTGTAGATTTCAGTCCCTGCCAGGGCGGAGACACGGTTTCTATCCGTTGCGGAGCATGCAAGGGTGACCGGCTCAACATTTCACGTATCGCACGTCAGGGGAACAGTGTGGACAGCAAGGAGCGGCCGCGGGCGGCGGCAACGGTTCTTAACGGGGCGATCATCGATGCCATCGGAACAGACATCATCGCCGGCACGCTTCGGCCCGGGGACCGGTTGACGCTGGAGGGGCTGCAGGAGGAGTTCGGCGTCTCACGCACCGTGGTGCGGGACTGCATGCGGATCCTCGAATCCATGAACCTGGTGTATTCCAAACGGCGCGTCGGGATTGTGGTTCAGGACCCGTCACACTGGAATGTTTTCGATTCACGCATCATCCGCTGGCGCTTGAGTGGTACCGGCAGGGATCGCCAGTTTCGGACGCTGACGGAACTCCGGGTGGCGGTGGAGCCGATGGCAGCCGCCGGTGCAGCCCGGCACGCAGGCGCTGCGGAGCGGCTGGCGCTGGTGGAGCTGGCGGCGCGCATGCGCCTGCTGGGTGAGGAGGGCCGGCTGGAGGATTTCCTTGCCGCGGACATTGCCTTCCACACCTTGCTGCTGCGCTCCAGCGGCAATGAGATGTTCGCTTCCCTCATTGAGGTGGTGGCGGAAGTCCTGACCGGACGCACCCATCAGGGACGCATGCCGGATCATCCCCGCGAGGTGGCACTGCAGGGGCATGAGCGGGTGGCCCGGGCTGTGGCTGAGGGCAACAGTGACGAGGCGATGAGGCAGATGGCGGATCTGCTGGAAGAAGTCCGGACCGCAGTGGCCTAGGTCTGTCCGGGTTCCCGCGCGGTAGGAGAAACGGCTGCGGCCGGCACTTCCCGCAGAGGGGAGGCCGGCCGCAGGGCGAACGGAGTTAGACCGTAGGCTGGCTGTTGGCGTCTTCGGGAGTAACCACAGTGGCGGTCGCCTTGATGTTCTCGGCGTCCACCATCCAGGCGTACTGCTCCAGCTTGCCGATAAAGCCGTGCAGGATGTCCGCGGTGGTGGGATCTTCCTCGTCCACCTGGTCGTGCACCTCACGCATGGTGCCAACGGTTGCGTTCAGCATGGCAACCGTCAGGGTGACGGTGTCCTTGGTGTCCACAAGTCCGGCGGGGAACGGGGCAAGCGAGGTGCCCTCGGCCACTGCAATGCTCCGACCGTCGGGAACGGCCCCCAGCGCACGCATGCGCTCGGCCAGCTCATCGGCGAAAAGGCGGGCATCTTCGATGATTTCATCGAGCTGCAGGTGGAGGTCGCGGAAGTTCTTGCCCACAACGTTCCAATGCGCCTGCTTGCCCTGCAGATGCAGCTCAATGAGGTCCACGAGGACGGCCTGCAGATTGGTGGTCAGTTCTTTGGATGCCTTCACGTTTCCTCCAATGTTGACGAAATATGTTGACGAAAGACGCCTGCAGCACAGTGGTTTCCGTGTGGAACCCCGGCCGCAGTAGCCAACCTAAGTAAGCTTACCTTCTGGTTGAAGTCAATGGGTCCATTGGGTAGCGTGAGGGCCCCGAAGCGCAAAATGCTTCCAACCGGCACGATCCGACTACCGGAGGGACCTCCATGACCACCGTAGAAGAGTCCATTGATGTTGCAGTTCCCGTGTCCACGGCTTACAACCAGTGGACCCAGTTTGAGTCCTTTCCCCGGTTCATGGGCGGAGTTGAATCCATTACCCAGACCTCGGAGACCAAAAACCACTGGGTCACGAATATTGGCGGCGTCAAGCGTGAGTTCGATGCCGAAATCACGGAACAGCATCCGGACGAGCGGGTCGCCTGGAAGAGCACCGACGGAACCTCGCATGCCGGAGTGGTGACCTTCCACCGGCTCGGGGAGGCTGAAACCCGGGTGAGCGTCCAGCTGGATTGGAACCCGGAAACGTTCATCGAGAAGGTGGGTTCGGTGGTGGGAGCCGATGACCGGCAGGTCAAGTCGGATCTCAAGCGTTTCAAGGAATTCATCGAGAGCCAGGGTGCATCGACGGGTTCCTGGCGCGGCAATGTTGATGCCCCGCCCACGGCGCCCGATGCACCCGTCACCTCGACCTCTTCCTTGGCAGCGGCGCCGGAGGCAGATCCCGCTATGGATGATCCGGAATCGGGCGGTCCGCGGGCAGGGTTGTAGCAGCCGGGGGCCGGACCCTCCCGGCCCGGCCCCCGTCGGGTTTGGCCCCGTCAGGCCCGGTCCAGCCCCCGGACTGCCGGACCTTCCAGCAGTCCACCGTCCGCTGCAAACCGTGAGCCGTGCAGGGGGCAGTCCCAGGATGCTTCTGCGTCGTTCCAGGCGAGGACGCCGCCCAGATGTGGACAGACCGCGGACACCCGGGAAACCTCGCCGTTCACGGTGCAGATTCCCACGGGCCGCAGATTCCGGCGGACCACTTTCCCCTGGCCCTCGGGCGGGACCGCTTCGTCCGTGTCCGCCAGGGACGAAGCCCAGCCTGCGAGCATTTCCAGCCCCACCTCCGCGTTGTCCCGCACAGCGGAGAGCACGTCGCGGGATGAGAGTTTCGGCTGGTACCAGCTCTGCGCACCGTTTCCCTCCGCCGCGGGGGCGATGGCCTGACTGAGGGCGAGGGCGGCAGCAACGGCATTGGTCATGCCCCATTTGTTGAAACCCGTCGCCGCGAAAATGCTGCCGTCACCAAAAGGAACCTGCCCCACATAGGGCACTCCGGAGGCGGGCTCATAGTCCTGGGCGGACCACGCATAAGTGGGATCCGCCACCGCAAAATGATGTGTGGTCCACCGTGACAGGTCCTCCACCAGTGACTGCGGATGCGGGTGGCGGCCGACGGCGTGGCCGTTCCCGCCGGAAATGAGGTAATCCGTTCCGCCGACACGGGCCGTACGCAGGGACCGTGAGGGGGAGTCAACGGACAAGTACATCCCCTGCGGCACCGCTCCGCGGATCGGATGGGCCATGGCGTAGGAACGCAGCGGCAGAAGCCGGGCGAAATAACCGCCGCGGTCCAGGATTGGTATTCCGGTGGCCAGCACCAGATGGCGTGCTGACACGGAACCGGAGGGAGTCAGGACGCGGACCCGATTGTCCGCCGCCCTGCCTGCTCCGGTGACCCGGATCCCCTGAACCAGGGTCCCTCCCGCTGCCCGCAGTTCCGCAGCCAGTGCTGCCAGCGCCTGCAGGGGGTGGATCTGCGCCTGTTCAGGCAGTTCCAGGGCTCCGGAGACTTCAAAGGGCAGTTCGGTTTCCAGTGTCATCTGCGGTAACAAGCCGGCCGCTGTGGCGGCTGAAAATTCAGCGTCCAGGCTCTGCCGGCCCTTCTCGCTGAGGGCGTAGGTGTAGGCGGTGCGGATGTCGTGGTCCACCCCATGGTCGCGGCAGAAACGGAGCAGCCATTCCTGGCCTGCCCGGTTGGCGTTCACGTAGTCGCGGACGGCGTCGGCTCCTTGATGGGAGGCGATGTTGGAAAGCTGAACACCTTGGAGCAGGGAGACCTTTGCCGTGGTGTTCCCCGAGGTTACCGCTCCCACCTGCCGGGCCTCCAGCACCGCAACCTTCTGGCCGCGGCGGGCCAGCAGCAAAGCAGCCGCAAGTCCGGTCAGGCCGGCTCCGGCCACCACGACGTCATATTCCCCAGAGGGAATAAACGGGTCTGAGGAGACGGGCGGGGCAGTGGACAGCCAGAGACTTTCCATGTTCAGGCCTCCATCCAGTCTGTGGAGACAATGTGCGAGCCGCCCTGCGGCCCCATCTGCAGCATCCCGCCGTCAACGGGCCAGGAGGCGCCGGTGACGTAGCTGGCGGCCGGGGAGGCGAGAAAGGCGACGACGGCGGCGATCTCGCGGGCGTCGCCGGGCCTGCCCAGGGGTATGCCGGGACGCTCCGCCCGGTGCGGGTCCTCGTCATGCTGGTCCGTCATGGGGGTGGCGATTTCGCCGGGAGCCACCGAGTTTACGGTGATCCCGTACCGGCCAAGTTCCAGGGCCATGACCTTCATGAGACCGCCCAGCCCGTGCTTGGAGGCCGTGTAGGCCGCCGATCCCACCCGCGGCTGGGTTTCATGAACGCTGGTCACGGCGATCAGACGCCCTTCCCGACCCGATGCCACCATTTTTTTGGCGGCGTGCTGCAGGCAGACAAAGGCTCCGTTGAGGTTGGTGTTCAGGGTGTCCATCCAGGTGGGAAAGTCCAGCTCGAGGAAGGGTTTGCCGTCCCCGGTGCCTGCGTTGTTGACGAACACGTCCAGTGATCCCAGCTCCGCCGCAAGGTGGTCAATGACCTGCCCGCAACCCGGGAGGTCCGTGGTGTCCAGTCGTGCTGTGACTGACTTTCGACCGAGGGCGCGCACTTCCTCCGATGTCTCCCTGGCCCCCTGCTCATCGGTGTGCCAGGTGATGCCCACATCCATTCCTGCTGCTGCGAGGGCAACCGCGGTGGCCCTGCCGATTCCGGAGTCGGAGCCCGTGACGATTGCGGTGCGAGGGGCGAAAACCATGATGGGGGAACCCTTTCGATGCCGTTCAGTTCAGGATGCTAAGTATGCTTCCCATGATCTGGTGATTGTGCAACAGTTGAGGAATTGTTCGCTCCGGGGAAAACGCGTTGAGCACTAGTCGGCCGCGGCCGGCAACACATGTCGCCGAGGCATAAGGAGTTTCCAATGTCCTATCCCATCCGCGGCAGGTCAGTCCGCCGCACCAATGCACAGCGAGCCTCATGGTATTTCGGCATTATCTTCATCCTGATCGGTGTTCTGGGCTTCGTTCCCGGAATCACCTCCAACTACGACGTCCTTTATCTTTCAGGGTTTGAATCCGAAGCACTGCTTATGGGTGTTTTCCAAGTGTCCATCCTGCACAACATCGTCCACCTGCTGTTCGGGTTTCTCGGACTGGTCATGGCCCGAACCAACAGACTGGCCAGGATCTACCTCATTGGCGGCGGCATCGTCTATCTGCTGCTGTTCCTTTACGGACTGATCGTGCCGCACCACTCCGAGGGGAATTTTGTTCCCGTGAACTCCGCGGACAACTGGCTCCACCTGATCCTGGGGGTCGCCATGGTGGGACTGGGCCTGCTGTTCGGCTCACGTTCCGTTCCTGGGCGTACCTCTCCGGCCTAGTGCTCGGGAACGTTCACTCGGGGTGAGGAAGACGGGACGGCATCGGGGCTTCCGGGCACAGGGACGGAGGGCTCCCGAAGGATTTTCACAGTTCCTGTGCCAGCTGCTCCCGCGCTGACGGGCTGACGGGCACCCCCAACCTCCGAGGGGTTCTGGTCACCGGCGGGCCTGATGGCTAGCGTAGGGACATGGACGCTACCGAAATTCAGCACCGTATTTCAGAACTCGTGGAGAAGGAACAGGAGCTGCGGGATTCCCCGGCCGACGACCATCCCGAAGACCGGCTGGAGCAGCTGCGCCGGGTTGAAGAGCAGCTGGACCAGTGCTGGGACCTGCTGCGTCAGCGCCGTGCGCGGTTGGATGCCGGGGAAAACCCGGACGACGCGACGGTGCGGCCGGTGGGGGAAGTGGAAGGCTACCGGCAGTAGTTACTCAGTGCGGGGAAGGACCTCCCGGGCGAGGGCCGCCATGCCCATGGTCCGGCGGAACGGGCTGTTGCCCCGCACAGCCTCCAGCAGTGCCCAGAGTGTCAGGGAGCTTTTGCTGAGGGTGCCCAGAAGATCCCGGTACTTTGGCGTCAGGGCCATCATGGAGGCGGCACCGAAGCCGGCCCAGGCGAGGATGGGCAGGTTGGGAACTTCGAGAATACGGATGCGTCCGTTGCGGTCCCGGAAAAAGTTGGTCAGCGCCATGGTCTAGGCACCCTTCCTGGTCTTGGCTGGAGCCTTGCGTGCGGGTTTCTTGTCCGCCGGTTTGTCGTCGTCGTCCTTTTGGGTGCGGGACGATGAGCGCGTCCCGGAACCGGAGGACTTTGTCCCCGAGCCGGCTGATTTCTTGTCGCGGTTCTTTTCCACGCTGCGTCGCAGGGCTTCCATCAGGTCCAGGACCTTTCCGCCCTCCTCTTCGGTTTCGGTGCCGAAAGTCTCTTCGGTATCCAAGGCTTCGCCCTTGTCCAGTTTTGCCTCGATCAGCGTTTTCAGCTGAACCTGATAGTCGTCAGTGAACTCCTCCGGACTGAAGTCCGAGCTGAAGGACTCCACCAGGGTGGACGACATTTCCAGTTCCTTGGCGCTGATCCGCACCTTCTCATCCAGGGACGGAAAGGAAGCTTCCCGGACTTCGTCCTCCCACAGCAGGGTCTGCAGGGTCAGGACGTCGCCGCGGACGCGCAGCGCGCCGAGCCTGCTCTTCTGCCGCAGCGAAAACTGCACGATGGCCGTGCGGTCAGTGTCCTCCAGCGTACGGCGCAGCAGCACATACGACTTGGTTGACTTTGAATCAGGCTCCAAATAGTAGGTCCGGTCAAAAAGGATGGGATCCACCTGATCGCTGGGCACGAATTCGACGACGTCGATCTCCCGGCTTTTCTCCACCGGCAGGGATGCCAGGTCCTCGTCAGTGAGAACGACCGTCTGCTCGCCGTCGTCGTACGCCTTGGCAATGTCTTTGTACTCCACCACTTCGCCGCAGATTTCGCACCGCCGCTGATAGCGGATGCGGCCGCCGTCCTTGTCGTGGACCTGGTGCAGGCTGACGTCGTGGTTCTCGGTGGCGGCATAGACCTTGACCGGCACATTGACCAGCCCAAAGGCTATGGCACCCTTCCAGATGGCTCTCATGTCCTACAGTGAACACCAAACCGGGGGGACTCGGCCAGAGCGGCGCTAACCCTGCTGCGAGGTTTCCAACTCACGGCGGATGGCCCGGTAGACGTCCGGATTGGCGAAGTAGGCGCTGTGCGAACCCGGAAACGGCTCTCCGGAGGTAACTTCCTCATCGGTGATCCGGCCGCCGTGTCCGGCGAAGACCCGCTCGCTGCAGAAGGAAAGCAGATCGCGTTCGTCCCAGAAGTTGAGCCAGGGCACCGGCAGCGTACCCTGCCCGCCCGGAGCCAGGTGCGCAAGTCCGCCCAGCAGGTAGAGCCAGGGGCTCTGGGAACCGGCCGTGACGAGCAGATCCACGCGAACGCCTTCAGCTATCCACTCAGGTGCGGTTACCAGGTCCAACGCGGCCACCCCGCCCAGGCTGTGACCGAACAGGATCACGGGACCATCCTGGTTCGCCATCCGCAGGGCATGGGTGATGGCGGTGCGCGCCTCGGCGCCGTGGCGCAGGTAGTAGATGATGCTGCGGGAAAAGTCCGATGCGGCTTCCGTCAGCGGTACCCGGCGGCGGATGGCGACGTCGGTGACCAGGTTCAGGGTGAGCCGCTGCAGGCTGCTGCCCAGCAGGTTTTCTTCCTCGGCTTCGAAGGCAGCAGGATCGTCCTCCCGCGGTGCGGCCGAAGCTCCGGAGTTTTCGCCGGTCTGGATTCCGTCGGCGGAGGCCTGCGGGGGCCGGTGCAGCGGGGGAGCGGTGACAAGGTCCAGTCCGGCCAGAGCCAACCCGCGTTCCGCGGCGTCGAGCTCCATCGGGCCGGAAGGTGTCACCGGCTGATAGCGCGGGGGAAGGGCGGGAACCACGCTGACGTCGGGGGCCGCACCGGCGGCCCAGGTGACGTCGAGAACGGAATAGCCCTCAAGGACCGGATCCTGGGCAAGCATCCAGCGGATGGTTTCGGCGGGGACGGGATCAGGGCCGCCGGTGCCCTGCAGGAAAACCAGGGTGCCGGCGGCATTGGGAGCTGCGGGGAACATCGGGGCCTTTCCGAGCGGAATCGTGGGTTGAGATCCGAGCCTTGTGCCTCATCGAGTGACGCGGTCAAGCGGAAATCTACGCCGTTTTCCCGCATGATCTCCACACTCGGCGGGCATGGGCGGGTTTGCAAGGGCGGATAATGGAACCGGCAACGGAGGGTGGAACTGTGGGCAGGGATGCATCAACCGGCGGGGAACCAACGGGGCGGTCCGAACTGACGGTGGGCCAGATGGCCGAACGCAGCGGCGTGAGCGTTTCCGCCCTGCACTTCTATGAACGCCAGGGCCTGATCAGCAGCCGCCGCACGGCCGGAAACCAGCGCCGCTTCGACCGCTCGGTCCTGCGGCGGGTGGCGGTTATCCGAGCGGCGCAGCGGGCCGGCATTCCCTTGTCCGCCATTGCCCGGGCATTGGATGAGCTGCCCAAGGACGCCGTGCCGGACCAAAACGACTGGCAGCGGCTCTCCTCTGCCTGGCGCCAGGATCTGGACGCGCGGATCCATTCCCTGGAGGCACTGCGGGACCGTCTCGGCGGGTGCATCGGATGCGGCTGCCTGTCACTGGCCGAATGCCGGTTCGTCAATCCCGACGACGCATCGGCCGACCGGGGAACCGGTGCCCGCGCCTTCGAATTTTAGGGCACGGCCCGACGGCGTGTGCCGGCTTTCGATTTGACCTCAACCATAGTTGAGGTTCTAGCGTTGAATCATGCTGACAGACCATTTCAAGGACGCTTTCCGCGCCCATCCGGCCGGAGTTGCCGTTATTACCGCGCAGGGCGACGCCGGGCCGGTCGGATTGACTGCTTCCTCCGTGTCCTCCGTCTCCGCGGATCCGCCCATTCTGGTCTTCTCACTGGCGTCAGCCCAAGGATCCGCCGGTGTCATTGCCGCCGCTGACACCGTGGTGGTGCATCTCCTGGGGGCACGCAACGCTCCGCTGGCATCTCTGTTTTCCCGGCCCGGCACTGACAGATTTACCCCGGAACTGGCCTGGGAGAATCTGCCCACCGGAGAGCCTCTGCTCATGGATGCTCCGCATGCCCTGCGTGCCCGCGTCCTGAGCCGCACCGCCGTCGGATCCTCCGTCCTGGTCACCGCGGAGGTCCTGACCATCCTTGCCTCCGGCGAACCGGACGCCCCGCTGGTCTATCACAACCGCACCTACCACCGCCTGGGTTCCCACTCCGCGTTGTGAGCATTCGGCTTCCCGGTCGACAGGACACGCGGTCACAGGGCGGCCCGTGGCTGCGGCCTGGTTTGCTGTAAGGATGGAAGGAAGACCCATCAGCGAGAGAAACGGGAACACCATGGCCATGAAGAAATCCCTCAAGGACCTCACTCACCAGCAGAAGAAGCTCGTGGGCGTCTCCGCCACCGTGCAGTTTGCCCTCGCAGGTTTGGCTTTGGCAGACATCTGGCGCCGCCCGGCGTCCGAGGTCCGCGGTTCCCGGGCACTCTGGTCTGCTGCCTGCGCCGTGAACTTCATCGGCCCGCTGTCCTACTTCATCTTCGGCCGGCGCAAGTAGGCTTGGCCCCGCCAACCCGGCGTCCGCCCGTGCGCAAAACCGGATCCGGCAAGGCGGGCTCCGGTAAAACCCGGGCACCCGCCCTGGATCCGGTTTCCCTGCACGGACTGGAAGAGGCGTCCGCCCCGGAGGAAGCAGGCACCTTTGAAGGACTGCACTTTGACGGGCAGTCCTTCGACGGCACCGACCTGCAGGGCAGCACCTTTTTGGAGTGCGAATTCAGCTCGGTGACCATGACGGACACTGGCCTGCGCGGTGCCCGGTTCCTGGAATGCCGGTCCGCCGGCCTGTACGCCCCGGTGTTCCGGGCGCCGCGGGCCACCTTCCGCGACGTGGTGCTGGAAGGCAGCCGGCTGGGCTCGGCGGAACTCTACGACAACGGCTGGAACAACGTGCACGTGGACGGCGGCAAGCTGGATTATGTGAACCTGCGCAGTTCACGGCTCACCGACGTGCTGTTCACCGGCTGCACGATCGAAGAACTGGACCTGGACGGCGTCCACGCCACCCGGATGGCGTTCCGCGACTGCCGCATCGGCGCCCTGAACCTTTCCGGTGCAGTGTTCCAAGACGTTGACCTGCGCAGCACCGAGCTGCGGTCCATCACGCACCTGCCCGGGCTGCAGGGCGCCACGATCGATGACGGGCAGCTGATGCTGCTGGCACCGCTGCTGGCCGCCAACCTCGGCCTGCGCGTGGAGGGCTGAGTCAGCTTTCCTGGGCGACCTTGGACGCGTTCTTGATGATGTTCTTGGCCATGGATGGAAAAATCAGGGTGTGGAACGGCGCAATCAGCCACCAGTACAGCTTTCCGCCCAGCCCTTTGGGGAAGTAGATGGCGCGCTGCCGGTACAGGCTGCCGTCGCCGTCGGGATCCACCCGCAGTTCCAGCCAGGCCTTGCCCGGCACCCGCATTTCGGCCCGCAGCCGCAGCAGGCTGCCGCGCTCCAGCAGTTCCACCCGCCACCAGTCCACCACGTCCCCGGTGAACAGGGTGGTGGGATTGCGGCGTCCGCGGGTCAGACCGGCCCCGCCCACGGTCTTGTCCAGCACCCCGCGGATAGCCCAGGCCATCGGCAGCGAATACCAGCCGTTCTTTCCGCCGATTCCTTCAATCACCTTCCACACATGCTCGGGAGCCACCGAGGAACGGCGCTGCCGGGAGTCCACGTACACGGTCTGCCCGGCCCAATTCGGGTCACTGGGCAGCGGCGAGGACGCATCATCGGCCGACGGTGACGCGCCGGCCCACGTGGTTTCCACCTCGCCGCGCATTTCCTTGCCCAGCGCCCGCTTCACCGCTTCCTGATACCCGGTGCGGCCACTGTCAGGCTCCGGCACGTACTGGTCAATGTCGTGTTCCTTGGAGACGGCGTCGTGCTGCAGCGATTCCACCAGCGGCAGGGACATGGACCGCGGAATCGGCGTCACCAGGGCCACCCACAAACCCGCCAGCCGCGGCGCGGGCAGCGGCAGGGCGTAGATCCGCCGCTGCGGCAGGCCGGCTTCTTCCGCGTAGCCGTTCATGATCTCCGCGTAGGTCAGCACCTCGCGGGAGCCGATGTCGAAGGTGCGGTTGGTGCCCGCCGGGAGGTCGACGGCGCGGACCAGGTAGTGCAGGACGTCGCGGATGGCGATGGGTTCGATCTTCCGCCGCACCCAGCTGGGCGCCGGCATGACCGGCAGGGTTTCGGTCAGGTGGCGGATCATCTCAAACGAGGCCGAGCCGGAACCGATCACCACGCCGGCCTGGTAAACGACGGCGGGAACCTTGCCCTCGAGCAGGATTCGCCCCACTTCCGTGCGGGACCTCATGTGCGGGGACAGTTCGCCCTCCGGATGCAGGCCGCCCAGATACACGATCCGCTGCACGCCGGACTCCGCTGCGGCATCCGCCACCAGATGCGCGATCTGCTGTTCCTGGTCCGCAAACCCCTTGCCCGAGGCCATGGAATGCACCAGGAAGTAGAGCGTGTCCATGCCCCGCATGGCCTCACCCACTGAGTCCTTGTCCGTGAGGTCGCCCTGGACGATTTCGACGTCGTCGTGCCACGGAACGTCGTGCAGTTTCTCCGGGGAGCGCACCAGAACCCGCACCTTGTGGCCGTCCTCCAGCAGCAGCGGAACCAGCCGCCCGCCGATGTAGCCGGTGGCACCCGTTACCAAAACACGCTGCGCTTCAGTCATTTTTCCAAGCTACACAGTTCTTCCGCCGTTGCGCAGGGCCGGCGGAACGCCCTTGGCGTAATCTGCTCAGCAGGCTGACCAATAGTGGAAATTGCCTGCCGATCCCGGTAAGACTAGGGACCATGGCGAGCAGCGGAGCGGGTCTGAGACAGCAGGAGACCGTGAATGTGGACGGACACCGCCTGCGGCTGACCAATCTCGACAAGGTGCTGTATCCGGAAACCGGAACCACCAAGGCGGATGTACTGTCCTATTACGCCGCCGTGGCCGAGGCGCTGCTGCCCCATTCCCGCGACCGTCCGGCCACCCGCAAGCGCTGGGTCCACGGGGTGGGGGTTCCCGGAGATCCGGGGCAGGTTTTCTTCCAGAAGAACATTGAGACCTCGGCTCCCACCTGGGTGAAACGGTTTCCGATCGAGCACAAAAGCGGCACCAATATTTATCCGCTGGTCAATGACCTGGCGACGCTGATCTGGCTGGCGCAGAGCGCAGCCCTGGAAATCCATGTGCCGCAGTGGCGCTTCGGTCCGCGCGGCAAGATCAACAACCCGGACCGCCTGGTGCTGGACCTTGATCCGGGGGAGGGTGCGGACCTGGCGCAGTGCGCCGAGGTGGCCCGCCTGGCCCGGGACATCCTCGCGGACATGGGCCTGGACGCCCGCCCGGTCACCAGTGGTTCCAAGGGCATCCACCTGTATGCCGCGCTGGACGGCAAGCAGACCTCGGACGAGGTCAGCGCCGTCGCCCATGAACTGGCGCGGGCGCTGGAAGCGGACCATCCGGACCTGATCGTGTCCGACATGAAAAAGTCGCTGCGCACCGGCAAGGTGCTGCTGGACTGGAGCCAGAACAACGGCAACAAAACCACCATCTGCCCCTACTCGCTGCGCGGCAGGTTCACGCCCACGGTGGCGGCGCCGCGCACCTGGGAGGAGCTGGAGGATCCGGACCTGGCCCAGCTGGACTATGAGCAGGTGATGCAGCGGCTGGATGACGACGGCGATCTGCTGGCAGGCATGGCCACCGGTGCCGGGGAACTGGACGCCGAGGCGCTGGAGGAGGCCGTGGCGGAAGGGGCCGACGGCGGCGGGGCGGGGGACCGGCTCAGCAAATACCGCAGCATGCGTGACGCCGCGAAAACTCCGGAACCGGTCCCGGCGGAACCTGCCGAGCCGTCGGAGGGCAACAGCTTTGTCATCCAGGAACACCACGCCCGCCGCCTGCACTGGGATTTTCGGCTGGAGCACGACGGTGTCCTGGTCTCCTGGGCGCTGCCCAAGGGTCCGCCCGACTCGCCGGACCAGAACCATCTGGCGGTGCAGACCGAGGACCATCCGCTGGACTACGGGAGCTTTGCGGGCACCATTCCCAAGGGGGAATACGGGGCAGGCGAGGTGCGCATCTGGGACCACGGAACCTACGAGCCGGAGAAATGGCGCGACGGCAAGGAAGTCATTGCCGTGCTGCACGGCCAGCCCGACGGCGGCCTGGCGTCCGAGGGAAGCGCGGACCGCCGCTTCGCCCTGATCCACACCGGAGGCAAGGGCGGCAAGGGCGGAGACAACAACTGGCTGATCCATTTGATGAAGCACCAGCCCGCGCCCGCGGACAACGTCGACAAGACGGACACGGCAGCGGCAGCGTCGCCTACTGCCACTGTGGCAGCCGCCGCGGCAGCACCTGCCCCGGCCGCCAAGGCGTTGCCGGACACCGCCGGGGTGTCCAAGGCCGTCGCGGCCGATGCCGGGGAACACGGCATGCCCGCCGTGGAACCGATGCTCGCCACGCTCGGCACCCGGGCGGACGTGAACGACGCTGATGGAAACGAACATGACGAATGGGCCTTCGAAATGAAGTGGGACGGCGTCCGCGCCGTGGTGGACGTGACGCCGGAGGGAACCCGGCTCATCAGCCGCAACGGCAACGACATGACCGCCGCCTATCCCGAACTGCAGGAACTGAGCCGGCATCTGAACGGGGAACGCGCGGTCCTGGACGGGGAAATCGTCGCGATCAACAAGGCGGGCCGGCCGGACTTCGGGCTGCTCCAGCCGCGCATGCACCTCACCAAGAGGCGCGAAATCGAGGCCGCCGCAGCCCGCACTCCCGTGCACCTGATGCTCTTTGACCTGCTCTGGCTGGACGGAAACTCACTGCTGGACCTGCCCTACACGCAGCGCCGTGAGATCTTGGAATCTGCTGTGGACCCGGCGGGGGAGGACGGCCACGTTCAGGTGCCGCCGGCGCTGGACATGTCCATGGACGAGGCAGTGGAGGCCAGCAAGGAGCTCGGTCTGGAAGGGGTCATTGCCAAACGCCGGACCAGCACCTACGCCCCCGGACGGCGTTCCAAGAACTGGATCAAGCTCAAGAACTCCTTCACCCAGGAAGTGGTGATTGTCGGCTGGCGCCCGGGCAAGGGCAACCGGGCCTCCAAAATCGGCTCCCTGCTGGTGGCCGTTCCGGACGGTCACGAACTGACTTACATTGGCCGGGTGGGCTCCGGACTGAGCGAAAAAGATCTGGCCCTGGTGGGCGGAAGACTCAAGAAGCTGGCCCGCAAAACGCCTCCGCTGGACGGTGTTCCCAGTGCCGACGCTTCCGACGCACAGTGGGTGCGTCCCGTCCTGGTGGGAGAAGTGACCTACTCTGAACGAACATCCACCGGCAAGCTGCGCCATCCCGCCTGGCGCGGCCTGCGCCCGGACAAGAAACCCTCCGACGTCGTCGTCGAAACCCCTGAGTCCTGACGCCCCTGACCACCGCACACCCCCATACCCACCCGACCAGACCGCACGCACTCCAACCGTCCCCAAGCACGGAGGAACCGCATGACCTCTGCACAAACTGCACCGGACCAGCCGCTCAGCGACACCCTGAAGGATGTGGACACCTGGTGGCGCGCCGCCAATTACCTCTCCGCCGGGCAGATCTACCTCCGGGACAATCCGCTGTTGCGCCGCCCGCTGGAGAAGGAGGACGTCAAGGCCCGGCTGCTCGGCCACTGGGGCACCACGCCCGGACTGAACTTCATTTACGCGCACCTGAACCGGCTGATCCGCGAACAGGACCGCAAAGTCCTGTTCATCACCGGCCCCGGCCACGGCGGGCCGGCCAACGTTGCCAATGCCTGGCTGGAGGGAACCTACTCCGAGGTCTACAGCCACGTGGGCCAGGACGAGGACGGGCTGCGCACGCTCTTCAAGCAGTTCTCCTACCCCGGCGGCATTCCCAGCCACGCCGCCCCGGAAACCCCCGGTTCCATCCACGAGGGCGGGGAGCTGGGCTATTCGCTGGCGCACGCCTACGGTGCCGTCTTCGACAACCCGGACCTGATTGCCGCCACGGTGATCGGCGACGGCGAGGCCGAAACCGGGCCGCTGGCGGCCAGCTGGCATTCCAACAGCTTCCTGGATCCGGCCGTGGACGGCGCCGTGCTGCCGATCCTGCACCTGAACGGCTACAAGATCGCCAACCCGACCATCCTCTCGCGCATGCCCGAGGAGCAGCTGGTGAAGCTGATGGAGGGATACGGCTACCACCCGTACCTCGTCACGGTGACCGATCCGGCGTCGACGGCGCAGGCACACGCCGATTTCGCCGCTGCACTGGAAGCGTGCCTGGCGGAAATTGACGAGATTCAGGCTCCGTACCGCAACGGTGAGCGGGTGGCTGTGCCGGCCGACGCCCCGGATGCTGCGGCCACCCTCGAAGCGCGGAACGAACACGCCCCGCGCTGGCCCATGATCGTGCTCCGCTCGCCCAAGGGCTGGACCGGCCCCGCGGTGGTGGACGGCCAGCAGATGGAGGGCACCTGGCGCGCGCACCAGGTGCCGCTGTCCGGAATCCATGAAAACCCCGAGCACCTGGCGCAGCTGGAGGAGTGGCTGCAGTCTTACCGGCCCCAGGAGCTGTTCGACGACGACGGCCGGCTGCTGCCCGACATCGCTGCCCTCGCGCCGGAGGGGGACCTGCGGATGAGCGCCACCCCGTATGCCAACGGCGGCCGGCTGCTGCAGGACCTGAAAATGCCGGCCTACGCGGATCACGCCGTGGAGGTGGACGCACCGGGCACCAAGCGGGTTTCGCCCATGATCACCGCGGGCGAATATCTGCGCGACGTGATCTCGCTGAATCCGTCCAACTTCCGTGTTTTCGGCCCGGATGAGACCGCGTCCAACCGGCTGCAGGCCGTTTACGAGGTCACCGACAAGGCCTGGCAGCAGCGCATCGACGAGATAGACGAGCATCTGGCCCGCAGCGGGCGGGTGGCCGAAGTCCTCTCCGAGCACCTGTGTGAGGGCTGGCTGGAGGGTTACCTGCTGACCGGGCGGCACGGCGTCTTCAACTGCTACGAGGCGTTTGTCCACATTGTGGATTCCATGTTCAACCAGCATGCCAAATGGCTCAAGGTGAGCCGGAGCCTGTCCTGGCGCCAGCCCGTCGCCTCGCTGAACTACCTGCTCTCCAGCCACGTCTGGCAGCAGGACCACAACGGTTTCTCGCATCAGGACCCCGGTTTCATTGACCACGTGGTGAACAAGAAGGCCGAAGTCATCCGGGTGTACCTGCCGCCGGACGTGAACACCATGCTGGCTGTCACCGAACACATCCTGGGCACCCGGGACCGGGTGAACGTGGTGGTTTCCGGCAAGCAGCCCACCCCGGCCTGGCTGAATCCGCAGGACGCCCAGCTGCATGTGGAGCGCGGTGTCGGCATCTGGGACTTCGCCGGCAGCGAAACCGCCGGGCCCGGCACAAAGTCCGATCCCGACGTCGTGCTGGCCTGTGCCGGAGACGTGCCGACGCTGGAAACCGTGGCGGCGGCGGGCCTGCTGAAACAGCAGCTTCCGGACCTCAAAATCCGGGTGGTCAACGTGGTGGACCTGATGCGGCTGCAGGACCCCGGAGAGCACCCGCACGGGCTCTCTGACAGGGATTTCGACACCCTGTTCACCAAGGACCGGCCCATTATTTTTGCCTATCACGGCTATCCCTGGCTGATTCACCGGCTCACGTACCGTCGGACCAACCACGGCAATCTGCACGTGCGCGGCTACAAGGAAGAGGGCACCACCACCACGCCCTTCGACATGGCCATGCTCAACCAGATCGACCGTTTCCAGTTGGCCATCGACGTGCTGGACCGGGTAGCGTCGCTGGGATCAACGCAGGCCGGTTTCCGGCAGTGGCTCCAGGATGAACGGGCCCGCTGCCGGCAATACACCCGGGACGAAGGGCAGGATCCGCCGTACATTACCGGCTGGGAACTGCAGGAAGCCTCGGAACAAACCGCGGACTGAGCCTGCGGGTACGTACGATCCATCTATTGAAGGAGAGTTCATTGACCACTGATCAGAGCAGTGTTGTTGTCTCACGAATCATCGACGCTTCAGCAGCAGACATTTTCAACCTCCTGTCCAACCCCGAGCGCCATCACGAGCTGGACGGCTCCGGCATGGTCGTTTCGGACGAGAAGACCGACCGCATCACCGCTTCCGGGCAGGTCTTCACCATGAACATGCACAACGAGAAAATGGGCGACTACCAGACGGAAAACACCGTCACCGGGTACGACCACAACAAGCTCCTGGCCTGGCAGACGGCTCCGGCCGGCACCGAGCCCAAGGGCTGGCAGTGGGTCTGGGAGCTCGAACCCATGGGTCCGGACTCCACTGAAGTCACCCTCACCTATGACTGGTCCAACGTCACCGACAAGGAGACCCTGAAGAAGGTGTCCTTCCCGATGGTGTCCAAGGAAGACCTCGAGGAGTCGCTGAACAAGCTGGCTGCCGGAGTTTCCGGAGCCTAACGCGTTTACCCGCATAACGACGGCGGCCGGTTCCCTTCACGGAGAAGGGAACCGGCCGCCGTCGTTATGCCGTGATGGGAGCTGCGGGTGCTTAGACCGCGGACCAGCCGCCGTCGGAGGGCAGGATGGCGCCGTTGATGTTCACGCCGTCGTCGCTGAGCAGGAACGTGATGGACGCTGCCAGCTCCTCGGCGGAAGCCAGGCCCGGAATGTTGATGCGGGCGGGGCCGAGGCGGGCTTCGCCGTATTCGCTGGTCTTGCCGCCCATCGGAATGCCGGTGGCCACGCCGCCCGGAGCCACGGCGTTGACGCGGATGCCTTCCTTGGCGTACATGAACGCGGTGCTGCGGGTAATGCCCACAACCGCGTGCTTGGAGGCCGTGTAGGCCACGCCGGATGCCGAGCCGCGCAGGCCGGCCTCGGAGGTGATGTTCACGATCGAGCCCTTGTGCGCTTCGAGCATGGTCGGCAGCACGGCGCGGGTCAGGCGCATCAGGCCCTCCACGTTCACGGCGAAGATCTTCTGCCACATGGCATCGGAGACCTCGTGCAGCGGGGAGAAGTCGTCATTGATGCCTGCCACGTTGGCCAGGCCGTCAATCTTGGCGCCGGACGCTTCCATGATGCGGTCAATGGCGGCGGCGTCGGTGAGGTCTCCCGCAACCGGAACAATGGCGTCGCCAAGCTCGGCGGCGAGCTCCTTGATGCGGTCCTCGGCAATGTCGACGGCGATGACGCGGCCGCCTTCACGGACAATCCGTCCCGCGGTGGCGCGGCCAATGCCGGAACCGGCGCCGGTGACGATGACGGTGCGGCCTTCGAAACGTCCCTCGACGGTCGGCAGGACGGTCTCGGCGGTTTCGGGCATGACGCCGCCGTTGGCCTGCTTCACGAGTTCATCTACGGCTGCCTGCGGGAACTTGCCCCCGCTCAGGTCGACAAGCTGCTGCAGCTTCAGGGTCAGTGCCGGGCCCAGCGTTGACTCGTCGCTGCCGGAGGCGGCGAGCATGCCGCGGATGGCGGGTCCGCCTGCCGGGTGGTCGAGCCACTGCTGGACGGTGTTCTGGGCGGTGATGGGCTGGTTGGCCATGGACCGGTCCTTTCGTTGCGGGGGCGACCGAAGTGCGGCCGCGGTTGCCAGGCAATCCACGAGGGGTTTCCCCGTACTGCTTACACGTGTAAGTTGCCTGTAAAGTCAGAGTACCGGAGAAAGCCGGCGGATATAAGGCAGTAATTTCGGCGGAAAGGAGGGGCCCGTGGAACGCAGGGCTACCTCCAGTGATGTGGCACGTGAGGCAGGCGTCTCGCGGGCTACGGTCAGCTATGTCCTTAACGGCCGAAGCGGGCAAAGCATCTCCGTCGCAACCCGGAACAAAGTGCTGGCTGCCGCCCGGAATCTGGGGTACATCCCGTCCGCAGCCGCCCGCACGCTGCGCAGCGGCCGCAGCACGCTGGTATTGATGCTGCTGCCGCCCGAACCGCTTGGCCGGGCCCAGGCCATGGTGATCGACGCGGCCTCGGAGTACCTGGAGCAGCACGGGTTGCGGCTGGTGGCCCACCGGTTGCCTCGGAGCGGAGGTGCGGTGTCCCTGGTGCATTCCTTGGTTCCTGCGGCACTGATCCTCATCACTCCGCTGGAGGACGCGGAGCTGGCTGCCCTGCAGGCCACCGGGATCAGGATGGCCTCGCTGCACTCGACACTGCATGATCCGCTCGGGCCGGACCTGGGCATCGGCGCACTGCAGGTCCGGTACCTGGCCGACGCCGGGCACCGCCGGATCGGCGTGGCCGTGCCGGAGGGTGCCGGCTACGGCTGGCGTGTACAGGTGCGCCTGGCCGCCATCGAGCACGCCTGTGATGTCCTTGGCCTGCCGCGTCCCGCCGTCGCGCATCTGCGGCTGGACGCCGCCGATGCCGCAGCCGCCGTCGCCCGCTGGCTTGAAGGCCCGGAGGCGGTAAGCGCAGTGTGCGCCTTCGACGACGACCACGCCTTCGCCCTGCTGTCCGGTTTGGCGGTCCACGGACTGACGGCGCCGAAGGACCTGGCGGTGATCGGTGCCGAGGACATTCCGCTGGCGTCCCTCGCCGTGCCGCCGCTGAGCACCGTCCGGCTCGACGCCGCACGGCTGGGAGAGCGGTTTGCACAGATGGCGCTGGGCGAAACGGCCGCTGAAGGACTGCCGCCCGTCAGCCTGGTTCAGCGGGACTCCGCCTAGCTGCGGTCCGGGCCTACGCGTGCCGCCAGACGGACCTAACCGTGCGGCCAGGCGGCGACCGCCTGGTCAATCGCCCGCCGTGCCGCCGCCGGAACGCGTTCCAGCAGCTCCACCACCGGTTCCGATTTGGCGCGGGAGGTGGTGCGCGGCAGCCGCCAGGTGCCGACGGTGACCCCGTCCACCACCACAACCGGGCGGAAAACCCCGTTCCGGCCCGGAACTATGGCATCCAACATCGCAGGGCCGGCCGTCAGGGAACGGTCCGCGTAACCAAGGATCCACTCATCAAACCCGGGCAGCAGCACCGCTCCCGTTGGCTCCGCCGGCGGCGGAGCACCGATGATCCAGGCGGGCACGCCGTCCACCTCCACCGTGGTGAGGTCCTCCACGGTGGCGGCCGCACGGCGCAGTACTGTCCGTGGCAGCTTGGTCCACCAAGCGAGGTCCGCCTCGGTCACCGGTCCGCGGGCGAGGACAAACCCGCGCACTATCTGCGCCAGCGCAGCCTCCGGATCCGCGGGCACCAGGCCCGGGGAAAGGGTGAGGAGCTGTTCCGGGCGGTCCGGATGGAACGCGCCCCAGTGCACATGGCCGGCGACGGCGAGATGCAGGAGCAGGCGATAACCGGGTCCGCCCGCCGTTCCGATGCCCGCGGCGTCCCACAGGGAGAGGGCTTCGGCCCGGGACAGAGGACGTTTTTCCAGTGCCTCCAGCAGCACATCCCGGGCGTGGGCAACCGTGCGGTCATCCAGCCCCAGCTCCTCCCGGTTCCGCGCTGTTGCCCGGTGAACGCGCTCGGCGGTGAAGAACAGCAGTGCGGCGAGGTGCTCCGGCGTCGTCACGAACAGGGTGCCCCGCATGGGCCAGCTGCGGACCAGCACACCGCCGTCGAACGCGGCCCGCACATCAGGCACCGTGGTGCCGGGACGGGAGCGCAGCGCGACGGCGCGCAGTACGGCGGGCAGATCCTGGCCCTGCAGCGCCACCGCCCGGTTCACGACGTCGGCCGGCAACAGGTCCGAACCGCCCAGCAGCTGGGACCGCCACCGGATCCGGCGTGCATCCTCGCCGCTGAGTTGGATAACCATCCGCTCACGGTAGGCGGCGGAGGGACGTGCGGCAAGGATCAGCGCAGGCAGGGACCGATTGGGAGAAAAACCTCAGGCCGGTCCAGCGTTCAGACTCCGCTGCCGTCCCCGAAGCCCTCACAGAAGGTGCTTTAGGCGTTGTCCTCCCGGGCACGGAACAGCTGCATCTGCCGGTAGCGGCGGCCCAGCGACTCGCGCCGCGGCTTGGCCGGCGCATCTTCCGGCTCCGCGGTGAGGTCAATATGCTTCTTGCCGAAGCGCCACAGCAGCAGGTCATCGAGCAGCCGGTCCGGTCCCGGGGAGTAGCGGTGGTCCAGGGCCTTGCGGACCTTGGTGATGATGTCCGCCTGCAGCAGTCCGGCCAGGTCCATGGTGGTCTTCATACCGTGGGCGGCCAGCAGTTCGGCGGCCCAGCCCCAGTCATCCCCGGCCTTGCGGTTGACGTGCGGCAGGAGGGTCATCCAGACGTCGCGGATCCGGTTGGGAGTGAGCGGTGCGCTGCCCTGGCCGTCCTCATCCCAGAAACCGGTGACCGTTTCGTAGCGCTCGTGCAGTTCGGCAAACGCGGTTTCCACGGTTTCCAGCATGGCCGCCGTGGCAGTGAACTGGCGGTCGAAGTAGGGGCTCCAGGCCCGCGGATCACCGGCCTTGAACCGGATGTCATGCTCAATCTCGGACCAGGCGTGGGCCAGCACGGTGCGGATCTGCACTTCAAACTGGTAGCTGCCGTTGGGCCGCTGCTCCGGGTCCAGGAGCTTGTGGAATTCCCGAACGGTGTCATTCTGGATGGTCCGCAGGACCAGATGCCGGCTGGAATACCCGTAGGTGCCGGATTCGATCGACCCGATGTCCTTCTCCCGGTCCCCGCGGCAGTCGAACTCGGCACGCTGGCGCTTGATCAGGTTGGCGGCCTCATCGACCTCGTGCGGCAGGGTTACGATCACCCGCAGTCCCACCAAATCGATCAGGTTCCGCAGCGGATCGGGAAACAGCAGGGTCGGCAGCTCGGAGGGATCCTCGGACGGCAGGGTCCGGGCAGCCTTGTCCCGGAAGGACTCCACTGTTTTGGTCCGTGAAGCCACGAAAAGCGGGCGGACGGGACTGTCCGTGAAGATGGCTCGGAGGCTCTCCTCCATTTCACGGGTGAGCTTTTCCAGAGCCGGACGGACCCGCGCATATTCATCGATGCTCGCCTGGACCACCGGACGCAGCCGGTCATCGAGGCTGTCCCACGCGCCCATAGAAAAAACCCCGTTCCTTCACCTGTGGTTGTGTTGCCGGCCGTCCGGTCCGACCGGACGCTAGGCTCAACTACCAGATTAGGCCAGATGAAGGGATGGTTATGATGCCGTTCGACCCGCAACGCCTTGCCTACGGTGAACACCCGGACCAATACGCGGAACTTACGCTGCCGGAGGACGACGACGGCGACGCTGTGCGTTCCGGAAACGTGCCGTCCGGAAACGTTACGTCCCGAAAGGCCGGCGGCGTGGTGGTCATCATCCACGGCGGATACTGGCGTTCCCGGTACACGGCAGAGCTGGGCCGGCCGGCGGCCCGGGACCTCGCCGCCCGGGGTTATGCCTGCTGGAACCTGGAGTACCGGCGGGCCGGCAACGGCGGCGGCTGGCCCGAAACGTTCGAGGACGTCAGCGCCGGCATCGATGCGCTTGAGCCGGCAGCCCAAAAGCACGGCCTGGACCTGGAACGGGTCACAGTGCTGGGACATTCCGCCGGCGGGCACCTGGCGGTGTGGGCCGCCGGGCGCACGGAGGCGGCGGTGCCAGTGACCGCCGTCGTCAGCCAGGCCGGCGTCCTGAACCTGGCCGAGGCGCTGGAACTGAACCTGAGCGACGGTGCGGTGCGCAATTTTCTCGGCTCCTCCCCGGACGCCGATCCGCACCGCTACCGCAGTGCGGATCCCATGCAGCGGCTCCCGCTGGCCGTGCCCGTCACCGCCCTGCACGGGGACAGCGACAAAAATGTTCCGCTGAGCCAGTCCGCCGGATTTGTGCAGGCGGCCGTGGACGCGGGTTCGCCCGCGGAACTGCGCATGGTCCCGGGAGACCACTTTGACCTGATCACGCCCGGCACGCAGGCCTGGGCCGCCGTCGTCGAAGCCGTGGCTGATGCGTCCGAACTGCGGGCAACTTAAGGAAACCGGGAGAGTGCTCTGTTAGGTTGAAAGCGTGCTTACAGTCATCGGCGAAGCCCTCGTGGACGAGGTTCTCAGCGACACCGCTCCCAAACGTTTCCATCCCGGCGGGAGCCCGCTCAACGTGGCCGTGGGCGTGGCCCGGCTGGGCCGTCCGGTGCAGTTTGTGGGCCGCTACGGCACGGACGCCTACGGGCAGCTGATCGGAGAACACCTGAGGGCGAACTCCGTGCTGACCCCGCTGCCGCCCGATGACCTGCCCACCAGTGTTGCCACCGCCGTCTTGGACCCGGCCGGCGGCGCCCGCTACACGTTTGACCTGCAATGGGAGCTCCCGTCCCTGGCTGACGCACTGCCCCCGCTGCTGGACGGCACCACCATGCTGCACACCGGTTCCATTGCGGCCATGCTGCGGCCCGGCGCCGATGCCGTGCTGCAGGCGGTGGAACGCGCCCGCCCCTCGGCCACCATCACCTATGACCCCAACTGTCGGCCCTCGACCATCACGGATGTGTCCTACGCCCGGGAACAGGCGGAGAAGTTCGTGGCCTTGGCCGACGTCGTCAAGGCCTCGGACGAGGACCTCGCCTGGCTGTACCCGGAGGAAGATCCCCGGGACGCCGCCCGGCGCTGGCTGGCCATGGGACCGGCGCTCGTCGCCGTCACCGGCGGATCCAAAGGAGCCTGGGCCGTGGCTGGCTCCGGGGAGGCTGAGGCCTCCGTTCCGCCCGTGACCGTGGTGGACACCGTGGGTGCGGGGGACTCCTTCATGTCAGCCCTCCTGGTTTCGCTCATGGACCGGGAGCTCGACGGCGGTGCCCGCCGTCCCGAGCTGGCCAGGATCGGCGCCGGGGACTTGTCCGCCGTGCTGGACTTTGCCGTCCGGGCCGCAGCCGTCACCGTCTCGCGGGCCGGCGCCAATCCACCGGCACGCGAAGACCTTTCCAACCCCTGACGAACCTTCCACGCCAAGGAGATCATGATGCAAAGCTATGACCCGTACGAAGCGCTTCCTTCGGTGCCGGCCTTTACCGTCACCAGCGAGGACTTCGCGAACATGGAACCGTTCAAGGCCGCCCAGTACAGCGGAAAAATGGGGATCCCCGGCGGGGAAGACGCCTCCCCGCAACTGACCTGGTCCGGAGCGCCTGAGGGCACCAAGAGCTTCGCCGTCACCGTGTTTGACCCCGACGCGCCCACAGGCAGCGGTTTCTGGCACTGGGCGGCCTTCAACATTCCGGAGTCCGCCACATCGCTGCCCGGCAACGCCGCCAACACGGACAACCTGCCGCAGGGCACCGTGCAGCTGCGGAACGACGCCGGATTTGCCGGCTTTGTGGGCGCGGCACCGCCTCCCGGCCACGGACCGCACCGGTACTTTGTGGTGGTCCACGCCGTCGACGTCGAAACCCTGGATGTTCCGGCCGATGCAACCCCCGCCTTCCTGGGGTTCAACCTGTTCACCCACACTTTGGCCCGCGCCCGCATGGTGGGTTTGGCCGAAGTCTCCGCCGACTGACCCTGCTGCCTGCCTCCGCATCCAGCCGTCCGGGCCGGATAGGCTGGATGCCTGCGCAGCTGCGCAGAAACCACAGCGAGTGAACGGGGTGCCCGGTGCGTCTGGTGGCAAGCGACCTGGACGGGACCATCGTGGGTCCTGACAACCGGATCAGTGAGCGGACCGTGCGCGCGTTTCGGGATTGCGCGGACGCCGGCGTCGACATTGTTTTTGTCACGGGCCGCCCGCCCCGCTGGCTGACGCCCCTCACCGACGCCCTGGGCCACACCGGCACCGTCATCTGCTCCAACGGCGCCGTCACCTACGACCTGGGCGCTGGCCGCGTGCTCAAGGCACAGGCGCTGTCCCTGCCGGATCTCTTCTCGGCCGCCGCGATCATCCGGGACCTTTATCCGGCTGTCCGGTTCGCTGCTGAAACCGTGGACGGCTTTCACCTGGCTCCGGGGTTCCTCGAATCCGGCTCTCAGGAGTTGCCGGGTGCTGCAGTCGCCGCTCCGCTGGAATCCAGCCTCACCGAGGCGGACACCGTGGTGAAGCTCTTGGCGCGGGTGGACGGTACCTCGCCTGATGAGTTCCTGCAACGGGTTCGACCGGCGGTGTCGCACTTGGTGTCCACCACGCATTCGGCGCCCACCGTCCCGCTGCTGGAGATGTCACTGCACGGCTTGAACAAGGCGGTCACGCTGGCTGACTACGCCGCTTCCCGTGACATTGCTCCGGCGGATGTGGTGGCCTTCGGCGACATGCCCAATGACGTGCAGATGCTGCAGTGGGCCGGGTGCGGGTATGCGATGGCATCCGGCCATGCCGACGCGCTGGCGGCAGCGGACCGGGTGGCACCGGCATTCGGTGACGACGGCGTGGCCCAGGTCCTGGAATCGTTCCTGCGCCGGCTTTAATGCCCGGGCGGGCTCTGACTTTTGCGAGTCCCGACTCCCTCAGCGGCGGCCTTCAGGGTCCGGCATCGACATCCAGCGCTGCCGCCCGGCGTGAGTGGAGCAGCCGGTGAACGGTGATGACCACCGCCAGCCAGGCCAGTCCCAGCGTCCACGCCACCAGGACATCGGTGAACCAGTGGTGGCCCAGATACACGCGGCTCAGGCCCACGGCCAAGGCGAAAGCGGCAGCGGCGGCTATCGTGAGCAGCTTGGCCCACCGTGCCTCCAGCCGCAGGATGATCAGGTAGGCCACCATCCCGGCGATCACCACCGAATTCAGCGAATGCCCGCTGGGGAATGACGCCGAGTGCTCGTAGGGCGGAACGGCGTCCGGCAGCGGAGGCCGGGTCCGGCCGATGAGGTCCTTCCCCGCCACCGTCATGAGCAGCGACCCCGCGGCCGCAGACACCATGAGCAGCACCGGAGTCCAGGACCGCCAGCGCCAGGCCAGCACCAGCATTGCCGTACCAGCCAGGATGGGCATGCCCACAGTGCCGGCCAAATTGGTGAACGCGGTCACCGCCCCGTCCATCCACGGCGAACGCACCGCCATTGCCGCATCGAGGGCAGGCTGGTCCAACAGTGCAACGCCGTCGGACTCCACAACCGATTCATAAACTTCGGCAGAGCCGAACGTCAGCAGGACGGCCGGAATCAGGCCCAATGCCAGGGTGATCAGCAGAGCAGCGTGCGGGGACGTCCACTGCGCCAGGCGGTACAGAAACGAAGCCGGCCAGGCCATCGTCCCGGGCTTTGGAGAGCTCCTGCCGCGGTTCCGGGGGCCGGGGGGAGGGGGCCCTGCCGTGTCATCGGTCATGAACCAAGTATGCCCAATCGGCGGCCGAGCCAATCCAGGTTGTTCGCCAACCCTGCCTGCCACACCTGCCAGGAGTGGCCGCCGGGAAGCACCTGGAGCGTCACCTGCATGCCCGCGGCCCTGGCCGCCTCGTAAACCTGGCGTCCCTCGGGTGTGTACACGGAGTCATCGGCACCCACGGCGATGATGCCGGCGGAATCCGGAAACGATTGTGCCGCCAGCCGGTCCAAGGCGTTTTGGGCCGTGAACCGTGACTTGTCCCCGCCGAAGTAGGTGTTGATGAGGGAATCCGTGCCCTGGGTAACGGTGGGCTCCGATTCGCCGGCAATGTCGATAAACGTGGGATAGGTGTCCGGATAGTTCGCGGCCAGCTGCAGGGCGCAGGTGCCGCCGTAGGAATAGCCGGCCACCGCCCATTGGCTGCCTCCGCTGAGCCCCGCCGCCAAATGCTGCCGCACCCAGGCCGGGACATCCACGGCCAGATAGGTTGCCGACGAACTGATGTCCGAATCGAGGCAAAGGGGCCAGTTGGTGTTGTCGGCGTTGGATGCATCCGGCATGACCACCACCGGAGCCAGCCCTTGGTGTTTGGCGGCGAAGGAGTCCATCATGTCCAGCAATTGTCCGCCCACCAGCCAGTCGTTGGGACTTCCGGGCTGGCCGTGGATGAGGACCAGGACCGGAAGGTTTACCGCCGCAGGAGACGCCAGATAAGCGGGCGGAAGGTAAACCAGTGCGGAGTTGGAGGCATAACCGGAAGTGCTGCCCGGGATTTCCGCCGAATAGACCTTGCCCTCCGACGGCATGCCCGGCGGCGCAGTCCAGTTCGCCTCCGTCGTGGCGGGCAGCCCGGCGGCCGATGCAGGGTCCCGGGTGGGAAGCGCTTCATCCACCGGACGGGGCGGACTGATCAGGGATTCCAGTGTTGGATACTGGGCGTAGGCGGCATTGACGGTGACCGCTACGGCTGTCAGTGCCAGCGACGCCGCAGTCACTGCCAGGAACCGGTCCCACGCCGCGTCCACCCGTCGAATCCGCAGCACGGCAAGGATTACAGCTAGTATTCCGAGTCCGGCATATACGTAGAGCATCCGGGGAAAGGACGCGTTCCACCAGTGGAAGACTGGTTCGGCCATCAGGAAGAGGATGAAGGTGATAACGGCTGCAGCCATGGCGGCCAGCGGCACCACCACGAGCAGATGGCGGGGTCTGCCGGCCGCCAGCCCCACCAGCGACAATCCTCCCAGGATGAGCAGCACCGCAGGGAGAACGCCGGTCAGCAAAGAGACAGAGTTCACCGAACGCCGTCCACAATCCGGCGCATCAGGGTGAAGCTCTGGCTCAGCGAGACCTCCGGCAGGTAGGCCCGGGCCACTGCATTCCCGATGGCGGGCAGGGACGCCGGGTCAAGGTAGGTCATGTAGAGAGGCACGTACTGCGGCTGGAACTTGGCTTTGAAGGCCAGCAGGGAACGGAACCCGTACACCGGTTCCAGAGTGGCCCCGAGTAAATCCAGGACGTGGTCCAGGATCGGCGCCTCACTCTCGCCGGCACGGCGGGAGCGGGCCAGCGGCGCACCGCTGAGACTGAGGGTTTCGTATCCTTCGTCCTGCAGCAAAACCGCGGCCGAGGCTATGAGGAAGTCCATGGCCGGACGGAACCCGGAGCTGCGCCTGCGCATGAAGTCCAGCGTCCAGCCCACAACATCGCCGTCACGGTAGATCGGCAGCCATGAGGTGACACCGTGTACTGTGCCGTCCCGGTCCATCGCCAACAGGCAGCGCACCTCCGGGTCATCCACCTCGTCAAGGCCGCCCAGAGTGAAACCCATTTCCGGCATTTTCTTATCCGCCACCCATTCCTCGGAGATGGCATGAAGCTGGTCGATGACGGCCAGCGGGGCGGTGGAGTAGTTGATCCACCGTGCTTCGATCCCGGCTTTGCGGGCATGGTTCATGGCGGTGCGGACGTCCTGGAATTTCTTCCCCTTGAATTCCAGTTTTCCCAGTGGGAGTACTGTTTCCTCGGCCACCTGCAGGCGGGAAAAACCCAGTCCCGCGGTGATCTTCTCCGTTTCCGATGTCACCGAATAAAGGCACGCCGCCAACCCGTTTGCGGTGCAGTAAGCGGCAAACCCCTCGACGGTCTCCCGCAGGTCCTCGGGCGGTCCCACCGGCTCACCCACGGTGAGGGCAACGCCCATTCCCGGGCGGAACGCCACGTAGGAATCGCCTGACGGTGCAAACCAGTACGTGTTCCCGGGCCACAGGGTCATCCAGGACATGGTGCTCCCGCCGTGCTTCATCAGCAGTTCACGCGCCCGGCCTTCGTCTCCGGCCTCGGGTGCGTGCGCGGGCTTCAGCCAGGACCCCAGCAGCATCACGCAGACAAAAACCCAGAAAAGAACTCCCACCCCCTCATACAGAAGGTCGGTGAACAGCGTCACGGGCAGCACCCCCGGCACTGCGGAAGTCAGTTCCAGGACCGGGAGGAAGCGCTTGGGCAGGTCCGCTATCAGCAGTGATGCCGAAGCACGGGGCGTGAAACCGTCCCGGTCCAGGAGGCCGGCGGCAACGTAGACAATGCTGAGGAAAACCGCCGCCCCGGCAACCCGGACCGCGAACCTGCGGTAGGTTCCCGCCGGCGCCGAAACGGTGAAGAGGCGGTGCGTCGCGGCCAGCAGCACCAGCACAGCCAGCGGAACAAGCAATGGCAGCCCCAGCGCCAGGGCATTCTGTGCCGTTCCCAGTTCATAACGATTTCCCGCAGTGTCGCCTCCAAGGAAGCGGATCACGCGCAGGCCTGCCAGAACCGTCATCACGCCCTGCAGGATCAGCCCGCCCGCCCACGCGAACCGGCGCCCCCGGCGCAATCCGTCGGAGAACACGGCCAGGAGTATCTGCGGCAGAACGGCCAGGAAGAAACCCGCGGGACCGGCGCGCAGCTGCAGCCTGGCGGAATTGCAGTCCACGGCCTGCCCCGGATCACCGCAGAGCTGGGCGAGGGTTTGCGGGTCCGTAATCTCCACATTGGTAAACAGATAGCGCAGAACTGCCAGCGGACCCACAGCCTGTGAGCTGAGGGCCGAAATCACCGGGCCAACAGCCGAAGCAAAGACCACCAGACCCACCAGGACGCGTGCTTCCCTGCGGGTGGAGACCAGCCGCCCGGGCCAGCGCGGCAGCCGGCCAAAGAGCAGGGGACCGCCGACGGCGCCCACGGTTGCCGCTGCCAGAACGGTGACGCTGTGAAATGACCCGCCGTACAGGGCCAGGAGCGCCAACAGGGTAAGGAGACCCACGCGCAGCCGGCGCCGCCACAGGGTGGAAAGCCGTGCGCTCAGTGCCGTGAGGGTGCCGCAGGCCAGGGCCACCGGCCCCACGAAGGATTCTGATTCCAGCGCCCGTGACCACTCCCCGGGTATGGCGTTCGCGGTGTGGGTGAAACCAATGGCAAGCAGCGCGCCGAGGACCTGGGATATCACTGCTGCCAGGGCAAACCGCACCGATCCCATCAGCCGCTCGGAGGGGAGTCCGGCGCCCAGGACCAGCACGGTTGCCGCGAAGTAACCCGGCAGCCCGGACGCCCAGAAGCCGGAAAGCAGCAGCGCGGGCCAATGGCCCGGCAGAGAGTCCGCTGACAAAACCACCCAGTCTGCCAGCGCGCCCCCCGGGCCGGAGCGCAGGCTTCCCGTTGCTGCACCCGCAATCCAGTAAAAGGCGAGAAAGGCCAGCGTTACCGGTGCCCGTCGTACGCCGCCGCGAAACCACTCCGCCTGCCAGAGCAGCGTCCTGCTGACGCCGGACCGGCCGAATCCTGCAGCAGCGCCAGCGGATGATGTAGTTGCCAAGCCAGGTACCTCCGCACCGCACGGATGTTGCGGGAACCGCGCTACAGCGGCCCATAGGGTGGTGACAGTCTAGGGCGGACGCAGCCCCAAATGGCATGCCTTTCCGGGCTGCGGAGGATTTCCCGGATAAAGTACGCGGGTGAGCTACCCCTACTTCAACGCCTCCGGCCCGCTGGGCTTCGCCCACCGCGGCTTTTCCCGGGAAGGCCTGGAAAACTCCATGCCGGCGTTCCGTGCCGCCGCGGCATTGGGCTTCGGGTATCTGGAAACAGACGTGCGCACCACGCGCGACGGCGTCCTCCTGGCCTTCCACGACGCCACACTGGACCGCGTTGCCGGCGCCGGAGGTCCGGTGGGAAACCTCAGCTACCGGCAGATCCAGGCAGCCCGCATCGGTGGACAGGCAAAAATTCCAACCTTTGAAGAGCTGCTCACCGAACTGCCGGGGGTGCGGCTGAACGTGGACATCAAGGATGCCGCGGGATCAGCTGAACTGGCCCGGCTGCTGGACAAGCACGGAGCCCATGAGCGTGTGCTCGTCACCTCCTTCTCCGATCGGCGCCGGCTGGCGGCGCTTCGGATCCTGCGCCGCTCGGGCCGGCGGGCCTCGAGTTCCGCGGGAGCTGTCTTCACCGCACTGACGGTGCTGCTTGCGCCCCTGGGGCTGGCCGGACCGCTGGCGCGCGTGGGCCGCTACCAATGCCTGCAGGTGCCCGAACGCCAGGGCCCGGTGAAGGTGGTGACGCCGTCGTTCCTCCGCCGCTGCCACCGGGCCGGGCTGCAGGTGCACGTGTGGACTGTGAATGAACCCGCCGACATGGAGCGGTTGCTGCAGGAGGGTGTGGACGGACTGGTGTCGGACCGCGCCGATCTGCTGGCCGGAATCCTGGCGAAGCGCGGAGCCTGGCCGCAGCAGGGTCCGGAGGGGATGGCAGGATAGGGGCATGCGCGTTCTCATAGCCCCGGACAAGTTCAAAGGTTCCCTCTCCGCAGTGGAGGCCGCCGCCGCCATGGCCGAAGGCGTGCTCGCCGTGTATCCGGAGGCGGACGTGATGCTCGTTCCGGTGGCCGACGGCGGCGAGGGCACCCTGGAAGCGGCGCTGGCCGCGGGTGCGCAGGAACGCACCGCCACTGTCCGCGGACCGCTGGGAGGAAACGTCACCGCCCTGTGGGCGCTGACCGGCGGCACGGCCGTGATTGAAACCGCCCGGGCCTCGGGCCTGATGCTGGTGGAACCCTCCGTGCAGTCGTCCCTGGCCGCGTCGAGTTACGGCAGCGGAGAACTCATCCGCGAAGCGCTGGACGCCGGAGCGTCGGAGATTGTCCTCGGCATCGGCGGATCGGCCATGACCGACGGCGGTTCCGGTGCCCTTACCGCCCTCGGGCTGCGGATCCTTGATGCTGCAGGTAACCCGGTGCCGCCCGGCGGAGCAGGCCTGTCCCTCGCCGCCGCCATCGACGCCTCCGGCCTGGATCCCCGGCTGGCCGGAGTGCGGATCCGCATCGCCGCCGACGTCACCAACCCGCTCACCGGCAGCGAGGGCGCGGCACACGTGTTTGCCGGGCAAAAGGGAGCGGATGCCACCGCGCGGCTGCTGCTGGATGAGGCGCTGGTCAAGTGGGCGGCGCTGCTGCTGCAAACCACCGGCGTCGACGTCGATACTGCCGGCGCCGGCGCGGCCGGAGGCTTCCCGTCGGGCTTCCTGGCGGTCACCAATGCCACGCTGGAAAGCGGCTTCGACGTGATTGCCCTGCTTACCGGACTGGACACAGCGCTGGAAAAGGCCGATTTGGTGCTGACGGGCGAGGGATCACTGGATGAGCAGTCCCGTTACGGCAAGGCGCCGCTGTCAGTGGCCGAGCGCGCACGGGATGCCGGCATCCCGGTTGTGGCTCTGGCCGGCCGCATCACCCTGCCGCCGCACATCCTGGCCGAATACGGCGTGGTGGCGGCCGTCAGCCTGCTGGACCTGGTGCAGGATCCGGCCGACGCGATGGTCCATGCCCAGCGGTGGCTGACGCGGGCCACCGTTCAGGCGTTGGAAGGGGCCTAAGCTAAGTCCCGCCTAGCCCAGGCGGCTCGGCGTGGAGCCCAGATCCTCGCCGGGTTCATCGGGATCGGTGCCGCGCCAGCGGGCAATCGACTGCATGCCGTGGAAGGCGATCAGGGTGGCGCCGGTGCCCAGGGCAATGCCGCCGAATTCCAGCCCGGCAACCACCCAGGTGAAGTTGGCGATGGCGATGATCAGTCCCAAGCCTGCGGTGGACAGATTGATCGGGTTGGAGAAATTCACCCGGTTGTCCACCCAGATCCGCACGCCCAGAATCCCGATCATGCCGTAAAGGATCACGCCGGCCCCGCCCAGGACGCCGCCGGGGACGGTGGCGATCATGGCACCGAACTTCGGGAACATGCTCAGCAGGATGGCGACGATGCCGGCCACCCAGTAGGCGGCGGTGGAGTACACGCGGGACGCCGCCATGACGCCAATGTTTTCCGCGTAGGTGGTGGTCGCCGAGCCGCCGCCGGAGCCCGCCAGGACCGTCGCGAGGCCGTCAGCCATCAGTGCCCGGCCGGCATAGGGATCCAGGTCCCGTCCGGTCATGGCGGCAACCGACTTTACGTGGCCGATGTTCTCGGCAACGAGCACCAGGACCACGGGCACGAACAAGCCGATGACCGAGAAATGGAAGGTGGGGGACTGGAACTCGGGCAGTCCGAACCAGGCGGCGTCGTTGATGGCCTGGAAGTCCACTTCACCCTGGATGATGGCGGCAATGTAGCCGGCAACCACGCCCAGCAGGATTGAGAGGCGGCCCAGGAAACCCTTGAACAGGACGGTCGCCAGCAAGATGGCCACCACCGTGATGGTGGCGGTCAGCGGGCCCTTCTCAAAGTTGTCCCGCGCGGAACCGGCGAGGTTCAGCCCGATGAGGGCCACAATGGTGCCGGTGACGACGGGCGGCATCAGGATCTGGATCCATTTGGTGCCCGCCCGCTGAACAGCCAGTCCGATCAGGAACAGGACGGCACCGGCCATGATGATTCCGCCCAGTGCTCCGCCGGGGCCGTGCTGGCTGGTGGCCGCCGTGATCGGAGCGATGAACGCGAAGCTGGAACCCAGATAGCTGGGCACCCGCCCGGCGGTGATGATCAAAAAGAGGATGGTTCCGAGGCCGGAGAACAGCAGGGTGGTGGCCGGCGGAAAACCGGTGAGCAGGGGCACCAGGAAGGTTGCGCCGAACATCGCCACCACGTGCTGGGATCCGATTCCGATGGTCCGCGGCCAGCTCAACCGTTCATCCGGAGCAACGTACTCTCCGGGTTTGATGGTCTTGCCGTCGCCGTGAATTGTCCAGGCCGTACCGAATTTGCTCATGGGTGTGCCTTTCGAAGACCCGCGGTTGGTTCGTGCAGAATAGTACCGGGCTTTGACAGCCGGGGTGTTATGTTGCAAACCGCATCTATTTTACCGGAGAACAACCGGGCGGAAACAGCGGTTTTCGCCCGTGAACGGACGGAACAGCATGGGTATTTCAGCGGCAGGCCGCACGGTTCTCATTACCGGCGCGGCAATGGGCATGGGCAGGCTTTACGCGGAGCGGGCAGTGCGCGACGGCGCCGCTCACGTAGTGCTGTGGGACCGCAACGCCGAGGCACTGGAGGCCACCGCGGCGGACTTGCGGGCCCTGGGCGGCAGCACCGTCCACCCCTATGCCCTGGATGTCAGTTCCGTGGCTGAAGTTACTGCCGCCGCCGAGAGTGTCCTGGCCGTCGCCGGAGTTCCCGACATCCTCATCAACAATGCCGGCATTGTCCGCGGAAAGTACTTCTGGGAGCATGACCATGAGGCCGATATTGATGCCGTCATGCAGGTGAACACACTGGCTCCCATGCACATCACCCGGGTGTTCCTGCCGCAGATGATTGCCCGCCGCACCCCGGCGCGGATCCTGAACGTCGCTTCGGCGTCGGGCACCCTGTCCGTGCCGAAGATGAGCGTCTACACCGCCTCCAAATGGGCTGTCATCGGCTGGAGCGATTCGCTGCGGCTGGAACTGAATGAATCAGGCAATGGGCACGTTCAGGTCACCACCCTGATTCCGAGCTACATCAAAACCGGAATGTTTGCCGGTGCACGCGGCCCGCTGCTGACGCCGCTGATGGAACCGGAGTATGTGGTGGACCGTGCCTGGGCGGCCCTGATGGAGGGCAAGGCCCGCATCCAGCTGCCCTGGACCGTGCCGCTGGGCAGCGCCCTGAGAGGGCTGCTGCCGCAGCCGGTATGGGATGTGGTGGCAGGACGGGTTTTTAAGGTGTACCAGTCGATGGACCATTTCACCGGACGTCCTGCCGCTCCCGCGGCAGCGGAGGGCAAGCGATGAGTGCGACAGCCCAACACGAGACCACGGGAGGCACTTTCGGTGCGTCCATACCCTCCGTGGTGGCAGGGGTGCGCCGCGCCTACGATTCCGGGGTCACCCGCCCGCTGGACTGGCGCCGAACGCAGCTGCAGGGCCTGATTCGGCTGCTGACCGAACGGGAAGCAGAGCTCAGCGCGGCGCTGGCGCAGGATCTGGGCAAAAACCCGCTGGAAGGCTACCTGACCGAAATCTCCATCACCGTCTCGGAGACTGAATATGCCCTCAAGCATTTAGCCCAGTGGACCCGCAGCACCAAGGTTCCCGTGCCGCTGGGCCTGAAGCCCGCCTCCGCGAAGACAGAACCTCAGCCGCTGGGCGTGGTGCTGATTATTGCGCCGTGGAACTACCCGGTGCAGCTGCTGCTGGCTCCGCTCATCGGAGCGCTCGCGGCGGGCAACGCCGCGGTGCTGAAGCCTTCCGAGCTGGCGCCGGCCACCTCCCGGGCCATGGCCGAACTGCTGCCCCTGTATCTGGACCCGGCCGCCGTCGTTGTGGTGGAGGGTGGGCAGGAAGCGAGCACGGCGCTGCTGGCCGAGCGGTTCGATTCCATCTTCTTTACCGGCGGTGAGCGGGTGGGCCGGGTGGTCCTGCAGGCCGCCGCCCAGTACCTGACGCCGGTCACGCTGGAGCTGGGCGGGAAGTCACCGGCAGTGGTCCTGGACGGCAATTTCGCCGCGATCGCCCGCCGTCTGGTGTACGGCAAAATGCTGAATGCCGGCCAAACCTGCGTGGCGCCGGATTATGTGCTGGTCACCGAGGAGGCCGCACCCAAACTGCGCAAGCATCTGGTGCGGGCCGTGGCCGAGCTGTTCGGGAAGGATCCGGCACGGAGCGCGGACCTGGGACGGATTATCAACGAGCAGCACTGGGACCGGCTCCACGGCCTGCTGGAAAGCGGCACCGTGCTCGCCGGCGGCCGAGGGGACCGGAACTCGCTGTATCTGGAACCGACCATCCTCACCGAGGTGTCACCGGATTCGCCCGTGATGCAGGAGGAAATCTTCGGACCGATCCTGCCGCTGCTGACGGTGAAGGACCTGGACGAAGCCATCTCCTTCATCAATGACCGTCCCGTGCCGCTGGCGTCCTACCTCTACTCGCAGTCAGCGGCAGCCCGGAAAACCTTCGAGGCCCGGGTGCGGGCCGGAAGCGTGAACCACAACGTGAGCACCGTGCAGCTGGCGGTTCCCGGCCTGCCCTTCGGCGGTGCCGGAGCCAGCGGCACCGGCGCCTATCACGGCAAATACACGTTCGACACGTTCAGCCAGCTGCGCCCGGTGTTTACCAAGGGCACGGCGCTGGACACGCTCAAGGTGGCCTATCCGCCGTACAACGGGCTCAAGCGGCGGCTGCTGCGCCGCCTGCTCTGACCGGCCGGGATAAGCGCACGGTCCGGGATAAGCGCAAAGGGGGTGCACCGCGCGGTGCCCCCCCTTGTGTTGTGCGCCTGAAGCTAGGAAATAACGCCGTCCACAATGGCCTTGGCTTCGGCCTGCACCTGGTGCAGGTGTTCCTCGCCCTTGAACGACTCCGCATAGATCTTGTAGACATCCTCGGTGCCGGAAGGCCGGGCGGCGAACCAGGCATTTTCCGTGGTGACCTTCAGCCCGCCGACGGGAGCGCCGTTCCCGGGCGCTTCGGTCAGCCGGGCGGTGATCTCCTCGCCGGCCAGGGTGGTGGCGGTGACGTCCGACGGCGAGAGCTTGGCCAGCGCCGCCTTCTGCTCCCGGCTGGCGGGCGCATCCACGCGGGCGTATTCCGGATCGCCGAACTGCGCGGTGAGCTCCCGGTAGCGCTGGGACGGGGTCTTGCCCGTCACGGCGGTGATTTCGGAGGCCAGCAGGGCCAGCAGGATTCCGTCCTTGTCGGTGGTCCAGGCCTTGCCGTCCAGGCGCAGGAAGGACGCACCGGCCGATTCCTCGCCGCCGAAGGCCGCCTCACCGGACAGCAGCCCCGGAACAAACCACTTGAAGCCCACCGGGACCTCCATCAGGGTCCGGCCCAGATCGCCGGTCACCCGGTCGATCATGGAGGAAGACACCAGGGTCTTGCCCACCATGGCGTCCTTCGGCCAGCCCGAACGGTTCCGGTACAGGTAATCGATGGCGACGGCGAGGTAATGGTTGGGATTCATCAGCCCGGCGTCGGGCGTGACAATTCCGTGGCGGTCGGCGTCGGCGTCGTTGCCCGTGGCAATGTCGTACTCGTTGGCCCGGGCAATCAGCGAGGCCATGGCGAACGGGGAGGAGCAGTCCATGCGGATCTTCTCGTCCCAGTCCAGGGTCATGAAGGCCCACTGCGGATCCACGTTCGGGTTGACGACGGTCAGGTTCAGGTTGTGCCGTTCCGCGATGGCACCCCAGTAGTCCACGGACGCCCCGCCCAGCGGATCAGCGCCAATGTGCAGCCCGGATTCGCGGATGGCGTCCAGGTTCAGGACCGAGGGCAGGTCCTCAACGTAGTTCTGCAGGAAGTCGTAGGTTCCCACGCCGTCGGCGAGCCGGGCCTCACCGAGCGGAATGCGCTTCACGCCGCGGAGCCCGTCCTCCAGCAGCTCATTGGCCCGGTTGGCAATCCAGTTGGTCGCCTCGGAGCCGGCCGGCCCGCCGGTGGGCGGGTTGTACTTGAAACCGCCGTCGGCCGGAGGGTTGTGTGAGGGGGTAATGATGATGCCGTCGGCCTGCTCGGTGCGGCCGGCGTTGTATTTCAGGATGGCGTGGCTCAGCGCCGGGGTGGGGGTGAAGCCGTTGCGGGCATCAATGAGCACGTTCACGTTGTTCCCGGCGAGCACCTCCAGCGCGGTGTTCTGGGCGGGTTCGGACAGGGCGTGGGTGTCCTTTCCCATGAACAGCGGGCCGGTGATGCCCTGGCCGCTGCGGTACTCCACGATGGCCTGGGTGATGGCGGCAATGTGCGGCTCGTTGAAGGCGCCGTTCAGCGACGAACCGCGGTGCCCCGACGTCCCGAAGACCACCCGCTGCGAGGGATCGTTCATATCCGGAGAGAGGTCCTGGTAGGCATCCAGGAGGGCCGTCAGATCAACGAGGTCGGAGGATTGGGCAACTGTGCCGGCGCGGTTAGACATACCCCTAAGCATGCCAAACAAATGCCTTACGCGGCAGACCGGCGTTAAACGCAGGACGACGACGGCGTAAGCCGCCGCCGTCGTCGTCCGCTTGCCGGTGCACGCACCGCGGGTTGGGAGGTAGTGCTTAGCGCACGCCACCCATCATTTTCTTGATGGCCGGGGTGCCGGCAGCCAGGGCCACGCCAATGACGATGGCCGTGATGCCGCTGAACAGGAAGTAGCTGACCTCGGTTTCCGGGTCGTAGAACTGCGCCAGCCAGCCCGCAAGGGTGGTGCCGAGCGAGACCGACAGGAAGAACAGGGCCACCATCTGGGTCCGGAAGATTTCCGGCGCGAGCTTGGTTGCCACGGACAGGCCGATCGGGGAGATGAACAGCTCGGCGAAGGTGAACAGCAGCAGGATGCCGACAATGGCCAGCAGCGGGGTGCTGTTGGCGCCGCCGCCGGAGAACGGAATGAACGCCAGGAACGCCAGGCCCATGACGGCCAGGCCGAGGGCGAACTTCAGGGGGGAGGACGGCTGCCGGTCGCCCAGCTTGGTCCAAACTGCCGCGAAAACGGCAGCGAAGATGATGATGAAGATGGGGTTGATGGACTGCACCCAGCTCGGCGGCATCTCCCAGCCGAAGATGCGGCGGTCAAGGGAGGTGTCAGCGTACAGGGCAACAACCGTGAACTGCTGCTGGAACAGGGCCCAGAAGGCGGCGCTGGCAATGAACAGCGGCATGAAGGAGTACACGCGGCGGCGTTCCAGGGGGCCAACCTTGGGGCTGCGCAGGATGATCACGAAGTAGGCGATGGAGGCAATGATGGCCACCGCGGCCATCACCACTGCCAGGTTCTCCGCCTTCAGCAGGCCGAAGGCGACGGCCAGGGAAACGATCACCAGGGCGGCGGCGACAATGCCGCCCATGACGCCGTACTTGCTGCGCGGCAGCGGGTTGGTCACCTCGTGGGCGGCCTCGGGCAGGTACTTGCGGGTCATTCCGTACTGGATCAGGCCGATGGCCATGCCGATGGCGGCCAGGCCAAAGCCGTAATGGAAGCCGAGGCGGACCTGGAGAAGACCGGTGAGCAGTGGCCCCACCAGGGCGCCGAGGTTGATGCCCATGTAGAAAATCGAGAAACCGGCGTCGCGCCGTTCATCCTTCTGCGAGTACAGCGTTCCCACGAGGGAGGTGGCATTGGCCTTGACGCCGCCGGAGCCGAGGGCAATCAGGATCAGGCCGGCGGCCAGGCCCACTGCGCCCGGAAGGACAGCCAGGGAGATGTGGCCAAGAACCACGATCGCGGCGGAGTAGAAGAGCACGCGTTCGGATCCGAGGACCCGGTCCGCAAGCCACGCACCAACGATGGTGGACAGGTACACGCCACCGCCGTATGCGCCCACCAGCGACGTCGCAACGGCAATGTCGATGCCGAGGCCGCCGTCGGTGACCGAGTAGTACATGTAGTACAGCAGGATGCCCTGCATGCCGTAGAAGGAGAACCGTTCCCACAGCTCAACGCTGAAGAGGTTCGCCAACATGCGGGGATGGCCAAAGAAGGACTTTCGGGCCGGCGTGGCGGCTGAGGTGCTGGGATTAGAACTCACCATTGCATGTTCGCACCGGAATATGTGTGCCTTGAAGGGGTAAAGGGTGAATTTTCCCGTATCTAGGGGCCAGTATGCTGACGAAACGTGACAAGTCTCACCAGGATTGCGCCTCTGACCTGCACTGTTACGAGGCGGGTCGCGGAACATCCTCTATCGGTGCGCTAAAATTCTCCGTCACTTTTCCAGCTGGGCGGCGACGGACAGGAGCTCTGCCTCTCGGCCGGGGCGTCCGATCAGCTGGATTCCCATGGGCAGCCCGTCCTCGGTCCGGTGGGTGGGAAAGGTGATGGCCGGCAGCCCGCACACATTCACCATTGAGGTGAAGGGGGAGTATTGGCACTGCAGTTCATAGTCCCTGAGGCCCTGCGCATCGCCCTCAAGTGAACTGTCCCAATACCAGCCCACCGGGCGCGGAGTCTGGCCCAGCGCCGGGGTCAGAATCATGTCATAGGCGTTGTAGGCACGGATGGTGTCTTGCTCGAAGCGGTGCAGGACATCGATGGCCGAGACCAGATCCGCCGCGGACCGCTGCTGTGCGCGGCGGCGCACGGCGGCCGTGAGCGGCAGGAGCCGCTCCTCGCCGCCGGCCGGCAGCTCGAGCGCAGCCAGTCCGGCGGTCCACACGGCCTGGAAAGCGTCCGGATAGCGCTCGTCGTAGCTCAGTTGCGCCTCGACGACGTCGTGTCCGGTGCCGGCCAGCGCTTTGATGCCGGCCTCCAGTGCCTGCACCGCCTCCGGGTCCAAGATGATCTCCAAGCGGGAAGAAAAGGGAGAGAGGGTGCTCACTCCGATCCGGAACCTGCCCTCCGCACGTTGGGTGGCCGTAAGGAAGCTTTCCCCGGCGGGTGCTGCGGAGGTTGCATGAAAGTTTGGCTCGGCAACCATGGCGTCCAGCAGCAGCGCGGCATCAGCGGCAGTGCGGGCCAGTGGTCCGGCCACCACAAACTGGCCCAAATCGGACTGCCCGGAACCGGACGGGACGCGGCCGCGGTTCGGTTTGAGGCCAACCAGTCCGGTGGCGGCTGCCGGAATGCGGACTGATCCGCCGCCGTCGGTCCCCGGCGCGAAGGGCAGCATGCCGGCGGCAACGGCCGCGGCGCTGCCTCCGCTGGAGCCGCCGGGACTCAGCGCGGGGGCGAGGGGGTTGCGGGCCGGGGGGCCGATCAGGTTCTCGCTGTAACTGCTCAGGCCGAATTCCGGGACCTGCGTCTTGCCGAGGCTGATGGCGCCGGCCCGGCGCAGCACAGCTGGGAGCGGACCGTCCGCTTCCGGAACATAGGCAGGCAGTGCCGCCGTTCCCAGCGTGGTGGGAACCCCGGCGACGTCGGCAAGGTCCTTGTGTGCAAGCGGCATCCCGTGGAGCAGTCCCAGCGGCCGGCCGCGGGCAAACCGTTCATCGGCGGCGGCGGCGTCCTTCAGTGCCGCTTCCGGAGTGGTCAGGAGAAAGGCGCCCAGAGCCGGGTTCAGCTCCTCGATCCGGGCCAGGAAATGCTCTGTCACCTCACGGGCGCTGATTTCACCGGCGGCAAGGGCATTGCGCAGCTTCAGCGCCGTAAAATCCCGGAGTTCTCCGGATGAAACGGAATGAGGTTGATCAGGCATGTGACCTCCGGGGACGGGAATATTATTTTCCGGGCAAGGCTCCCACTATAGGCTGGGAGGAAGCAGACCCAGGGGGACCTCATGGCGCATCGCCGAAGCTCCCCATGACGCAAGGACAGGAACCGGAAAAATGGAAAACGTATCGGTTGACTCCATCAGCAAGGACGCCAAAATCCTGGACGTGCGTGAAGACTATGAATGGGAGGCCGGCCACATCGACGGCGCACTCCACATTCCGCTGGATTCGCTGCCGGAGAGCCTCGACGATCTTGATCCGGATACGGATCTCGCCGTCATCTGCCGCAGCGGCGGACGCAGCGCACGGGCCACCGCATGGCTGGAGTCCCACGGCTATTCCGCAGTGAATGTCACCGGCGGAATGGGTGCCTGGTTGGAAGCCGGAAAGCCGATGGTCTCCGACAACGGGCAGGATCCCACGGTCGTATGAGCCTTTCGCCAGGCGCCGGTTCCGACGTGTCGGACCCGGTGACCTACACCTATCTGGGACCCGAAGGCACCTTCACCGAAGCAGCACTGCTGCAGGTTCCGGGGGCCGAGACGTCGGAACGCATTCCGGCAACCAGCGTCACCGCCGCCCTGGAAATGGTGCGCAGCGGGCGCGCCTCTGCCGCCGTAGTCCCCATCGAGAACTCGGTGGAGGGTGGTGTCAGCGCCACCCTGGATGCCATCTCCGCCGGCGAGCCGCTGCGCATCCTGCGTGAAATCCTGGTTCCCATCACCTTTGTCCTGGCTGTCCGGCCGGGGCTGGGGTTGGCCGATATCAGCACTGTTTCCACCCATTCACACGCCTGGGCGCAGTGCCGGGACTGGGCCAATACCAATATTCCCCAGGCGGCATATTTGCCGGCTTCCTCCACTGCCGCCGCGGCGGTGGGCCTCCAGGACGCCGAGCCTGGCTTCGACGCGGCCATCTGCTCGCCGTTGGTGGCGCAGCGGCTGGGACTGTCGGTGCTGGCCGCCGGCATCGGCGATGTTGCGGAGGCCGTGACCCGCTTTGTCCTGTTGAGCCTGCCCACGTCCCTGCCCGCCCCCACGGGGGCCGACAAGACCACGCTGGTGGTGCCCCTTCCGGAGGACCATCCGGGCGCCCTTATGGAAATCCTGGACCAGTTCTCCGCCCGCGGAGTAAACCTGAGCCGGATTGAGTCCCGCCCCACAGGGCAGTTCCTGGGGGATTACTTCTTCAGCATCGATGCCGACGGCCACATCCGGGACGCCAGGATGGCTGACGCCCTCAGGGGCCTGCACCGGATCAGCCCGAACCTGCGGTTTCTCGGATCCTATCCCCGGGCGGACCAGCGCGAGCCCGAGGTTCCCCGGCACTGCAGCGACGAAGCGTTCCGGTCCGCTGACCTCTGGCTTGAGGGCGTCCTGGGAAGCTAGTCTCGCGGCAAGGGAAGTTCAACTTCAGCAGCGGTATCCCGCCGAAAAGAAGAGAGCACGATGCGCCTGCGGCGGACCAACTGTGAGCATCCGGGCTACTCGCGGCAGAAGCGGGGCCGCGGCTTCAGCTACCGCGATCCGCGCGGGGACATCATCACCGAGCGGGAAACCCTGGACCGGATCCGTGCGCTGGCAATTCCTCCGGCCTGGACCAACGTGTGGATCAGCCCGCATGCCAACGGCCATATTCAGGCCACCGGCACGGACGCTGCGGGCCGGCGGCAGTACATCTACCATCCGCACTGGCGCGAACTGAAAGACCGGGAAAAGTTCGACCGGTCGCTGGAATTTGCCCAGTCGCTGCCCGCAGCCCGGCGGCTGATCACCAAGCATCTGCGCACCGATGGAACCGGCCCGCAGCGTGCCTTCGCGGCGGCACTGCGGATTGTCGACGCCGGCGCGCTGCGAATCGGAGGAGAGCGCTACGCCGAGGTTAACGGTTCCTACGGCACCACCACCCTGCGTGTTGAGCATGTCACTGTGCAGGGAAACGAGGTGCGGTTCGACTTCCCCGGCAAAAGCGGACAGGAATGGCACACCCTGATTGAGGATCCGGACCTGGTGGCGGCCCTGACGCCAATGCTTGCCCGCCCGGGCGCCGATACGGCGCTGGCTTATGAGGGGATTGACGGCCAGTGGCACAGCATCTCCGCCTCCGCCCTGAACGGCTTCCTTCGTGAAGTCACCGGGGGCGACTTCACGGCCAAGGACTTCCGCACCTGGCAGGCCACCGTGGTTGCTGCCATGCATCTGGCCCGGGCCTTTCCGCTGGCTTCCAGCAAGACCGACAAGCGCAAAACCATTGCCGCCACGGCTAGGAAAGTGGCTGATCACCTGGGAAACACGCCCTCCGTCGCCCGCAAGTCCTATATTGATCCCCGCGTGGTGGACCGTTTTTTCGACGGCGAAGTTATTGAGGTGACGGGGTTTTCCGCCTCGGAGACTGCCGTTCGGGTGATGCTCACGGACTAGGGCCTGCCGGTCCGTGTTTCATCAGCCGGTCAGGCTGGACTTTTCCGGTTTCAGTGTTCATAAGTATGCTGATGTTGTGGGCGCGGCAATTTCCGCACCTGCGCGCTGCAGGGCCTGCCACTGGTCCTGTTTCACTATCAGGAAGGTAAGCGAATGTCTGAGTACCCCAATGAGGAAGAACAGCTGACCGACCCCAAGCCAAGCGGCCAGTCCACCGGTGACGACAACTACCGCGGGGACGCCGGCGATCAGGGCAATGACATTCGGTTCGCCGAGGAAGAAGCACTGATCCGGGAGCAGGCCTCACCGGCGTCGCTGAACAAGGATGACGAGGGTGAATACACGGACCGCGACGATGCCGACGGTGCCGGGAACACCAAGGATGAAGGCGGCTACACGGACGCCGAAGGCACCCAGGACTAGTTCCGACCGCCCGCCCGGGCCGAGGACCGTGCCACGGAGTACGGACTCGGAAGCCGGGGCTGCTGCTGGTCCGGTGACGGTGCCCGGACCAGCAGCGCCAGCGGATCCACCTCCACGCGGACACTGGTTGCTGCGCCGGTCAGATCACCGTCCAGCTGGGTTTCCGTGGGGTGTGCCACCCAAATCTCCACCGTCCGTGCCCGACGGTAGTCGATCATCGGAATGTTCCGCGGATGCTTGGTGACCACTTTGCCGGCCACCCACAGCCAGCCGGCCAGGCTGCGCGGGCTCATAATGACAACGTCCAGCAGCCCGTCATCCATTTTTGCTTCGGGAATGAAGTCGATTCCTGCGGGAAGCTTGCCCAGATTGGCGAACAGGATACTGCGGACCTTGCGCATCTGGGGCGGCTCCCCGTCCAGGGAAATGCTCATCTTGGTGCGGCGTCCGGGCAACAGCCTCACGCCCGCCTCGCTGTAGGCCAGCCAGCCCACCCGTTTCTTCAGGTCATCCCGGGTGGCCGCAATCACCTCGGCGTCCAGCCCGATTCCTCCCATGACGAGGAACGTGCTGCTGCGGCGCTCACCGGTGACTGCGTCATCAAAGTCAATGGTGCCCATGTCAATGCGCCTCTGGTTGCCGTGCAGCGCCGTGCGGATCGACGCCGCCAGGTCCGCCACCGGAATCCCCAGGTTTCGTGCCAGCAGGTTGCCTGTTCCGAGCGGCAGCAGCCCCAATGCGGCAGGGGTGTTGGCCAGCGCCCGGGCCACCTCCCGGACTGTTCCGTCCCCTCCGCCGGCAAGGACGACGTCGGCCCCCAGTTCCACCGCGCGGCGCGCCTGCTCGTAACCGGGGGATTGCCTTGTGGTTTCCAGGATTAGCGGAGGATCCCAGCCGGCCAGTTCACAGGCCTCCGCCAGGAGCGCCCGTGCCGCTGGCGCCTGCAGCTTGACGGGGTTCAGCACCAGAGCAATCCGCTGGTGACCCGGCGCCAGGGTTTTGACCACAATCCGCTTCTTAGCCAGCCGCCGCCGACGCGCCGCCACCTTCCATGCCGCAAGGGCGATCAGGGCAGCGGCCAGCAGTGCAAGAAGGACGATCAGCGGTGCGGACATAGTGATTCCCAGCCTAACCCGGTCCCGGTCAGACGCTCACCGGGGCCCATGCCTGTCCCCGTCAGGGTTTTGGGTACTCTTGAATCGTGATCGATGTTAATGAGCTCCGCGAAAAACCCGAAAAATTCCGAGCCTCCCAGCGCGCCCGCCAGGCGGACGAGTCCCTGGTGGACGCGATCATTGCCGCCGATGCTGCGCGCCGCGATTCGCGCACCCGCTTTGAGGGCCTGCGCGCCGAACAGAATGCCTTCGGCAAGCGCGTCGCCAAGGCCAAGGGAGAGGAAAAGCAGGCTCTCCTGGCCGAGGTCAAAGAACTGGCCGGCGCCGTGAAGGCCGCCGGCGCTGAGGCAGACGCCGCCCAGGCCGAATCTGACGCCCTGCTGCGGCGCATCCCCAACCTGATCCAGGACGGCGTACCCGCCGGCGGTGAGGATGACTTCGAGGTTCTCAAGACGGTCGGCACGCCCCGCGACTTCGAAGCCGAAGGCTTCACCCCCCGCGACCACCTGGAAATCGGTGAACTGCTGGGCGCCATCGACATGGAACGCGGCGCCAAGGTGTCCGGATCCCGGTTCTACTTCCTGCGCGGCGTTGGCGCCCGCCTGGAACTGGCCCTGCTGAACATGGCCATGGACCAGGCCGTCCAGGCCGGTTTCGTGCCCATGATCACCCCCACGCTGGTGCGCCCGGAGACCATGCAGGGCACCGGCTTCGACGTGGCGCACGACGCCGAGATCTACCGGCTCGCCGAAGATGACCTTTATCTGGTGGGCACCTCCGAGGTTCCGTTGGCCGGCTACCACGCCGACGAAATCCTTGACCTCAACGGCGGTCCCGTCCGGTATGCCGGCTGGTCCTCCTGCTACCGCCGCGAGGCCGGCTCGCACGGTAAGGACACCCGCGGCATCATCCGGGTCCACCAGTTCAACAAAGTGGAAATGTTCATCTACACCAAGCCCGAAGACGCCGCCGCGGAACATCAGCGGCTGCTGGCCTGGGAAGAGGAAATGCTGGCCAAGGTGGAGCTGCCCTACCGGGTGATCGACACCGCCGCGGGGGACCTGGGCATGTCCGCGGCCCGGAAGTTCGACTGCGAAGCGTGGGTTCCCACCCAGAACGCCTACCGCGAGCTGACCTCCACCTCCAACTGCACCACGTTCCAGGCCCGGCGCCTGAACATCCGCGAACGCCAGGACGGCGACGGCAAGGGCACCCGCGCCGTCGCCACGCTCAACGGCACCCTGGCCACCACCCGGTGGATCGTGGCCATCCTCGAGCACCACCAGAACCCGGACGGCTCCGTGACGGTTCCGGCTGCCCTGCGTCCGTACCTCGGCGGACTTGAGGTCCTGCCGGTCCTGTAGGAAGGACCGCAGTTCCGATCCAGCGGTGCGGCGGTTCCTGTTCCTTTACCCGGAACAGGAACCGTTTATCCCATCTCACCTGCACACATATGTGAGCCGCGTCCTTTCAGGATCTGCGGCCATCTGTTTAACTAAGGCGATGACTACTTTGACGAGCACCGGCATCGAAGACCGGCAGAACCCTGACCGCAACGTCCACCTGGTGGCACTGGACGTGGACGGCACCCTGGTGGACCATGACGGGCACATGTCCGCCGGTGTCCGCGAAGCCGCCGAAGCTGCGATTGCCGCCGGCCACCACCTGGTCATCGCGACCGGACGGTCCTACGGCGCAGCACTTCCCATCCTGGAGCGGCTCGGCATCACCAAGGGCTACTGCGTCGCCTCCAACGGCGGCGTCACCCTGCGGGTGGATACCTCCCTTCCGGACGGCTACGAAGTCATGGACCGGGTGGTTTTCGATCCCCGGACAGCGCTGGACGCCCTGCGGATCAAGCTGCCCACCGCAAAGTTCGCCCTGGAGGACTCCCACGGCAACTTCCTTTCCACCGAGCGCTTTCAGGATGCCAGCTTTGGCGTGGAGGCCCAGGCGGTGGACTTTGAGCGGCTGCGCAGTGCCGAAGCAGTCCGCGTGGTGGTCTTCAGCGTCGACTCCACGGCGGAGGAGTTCGGTGAGGCTGTCCGAGCCATAGGCCTGCACGGCGTGACATATTCCGTGGGTTGGACCGCCTGGCTGGACATCGCCGCCGAAGGTGTCACCAAGGCCAGCGCACTGGAAAACGTGCGCAGCGCGCTGGGCATTGAGCGGAAGCACACGCTGGCCATGGGAGACGGCCGCAACGACATTGAAATGCTGGGCTGGGCGGCCCGCGGCGTGGCCATGGGCCAGGCTCCGCAGGAAGTGCTGGAGGCAGCCACCGAAGTTACCGGCACTGTCTATGAAGACGGCGCCGCCACCATCCTCCGCGGTCTCGCCGACAGCTAACCGTCCCGCGGGCAGCCTGTTTCAGGCTCCCTGCGCCGCTGGTTCGAAGACCGAAGCTGCAACCGAAAGTGCTGCAGGTCCGGCGCTCAGCGCGAGCAGCCGTGCCGCCGCGGGCCGGGTGGCCCACTCCTCCTGCCAATGGGAACGCACCACGGCCTTGCTGACCGCCTGCGTGGTGATGCCCAGGATTTCCGCAACGTATTTTTGCTGCCCGCGGGCGCCGGGAGTCATAAGGTCCAGCACTTTCCACTCGGCGTCGGTGCGGCTGGCCACGATCTGGCCGAGCAGCCGCAGCACGGCCTGGGCTTCTGCGGCGATGTCCGCGTCCGGTCCGTCCACGGCCAGCGGAATGCGTTCGCCGGTCTTCTGCGCCCGGACCACGGCGCGGCGGGCATACACAAGCCCAAACCCGTCATTGTCCAGGATGTTCTGCTGCAGCGGCGGATGCACCTCGCCGATGCCGATTCCCACGTTCCAGCGCCGCTGCCGGATCGCAGCCAGTGCGGCATCGACCGCCGTGGAGGCATCGGCCAGCACGCCCTGCGCTTCGTCGCCCACGGAGCGCTGAAACGGAACGGCTGCGGGCAGATGGCGGAGCGAACGGATGAGTTCCGGAACCAGGTCCCCCGATTCGCGCGAATCCCGCTGGTTGATCGTCAGCACGTAATGCATGGGTTCAGCATGCCAGAGGACCCCAAAGACAACCGGGATCGGTTGCGGCGCGCCCCGGATGCATCGCCTAGAGTCGGCAGATGAAGAATTCCAGCGGGCAGCCGCCCAACCCAAGACCCGTCTCCCTGATTCCGCTGTTCTTTGCGCTCGGGGTCATTCTGCTGGGCCTTTGGGCTGCATGGGTAACCGGCAGCTGGGTGTTGCTCGCGGTTGCCGTTGCCGTTGCGGTCCTGCCCGCCCGCACCTATGGCGGAGATGTGCGCACTTGGGCGCGGCGGCGGGCCCGGGAGGGCAGGTGAACGAGTAGGAGTCCAAACGACGACGGCGGCCGTCCCCCGGAAAGGGAACGGCCGCCATCGGGCACCTGCTTGATCCGGACCCTGTAACGGCTCCGGGAACGCGCTAGTTGTTCTGGGGGTCGGCGTCGACGTCGCGGCCCTGGGGCTCGTCCTCTTCGCTGCCTTCGCCGAGAGCGGCGAAACGGGCCAGGGAAGCTTCCACCTCGGCCTCGGCTTCCTCACGGCCGGCCCAGTCGGCGGCTTCAACCCACTTGCCGGGCTCCAGATCCTTGTACTTGGTGAAGAAGTGCTTGATCTCGTCAAGCAGGAAATCGGAAACGTCCGAGATGTCCTTGATGTGGTCAAAACGGGGATCAACCGGCACGCACAGGACCTTGGCGTCTCCGCCGCCGTCGTCCACCATGTTGAAGACGCCGATGGGGCGGGATTCCACCAGCACGCCGGGCATCAGGTCGAAGTCCTGGAGCATCACCAGGGCGTCCAGCGGATCGCCGTCTTCGCCGAGGGTGTTCTCAAAGTACCCGTAGTGGGTGGGGTAGGCCATGGACGTGAAGAGGATGCGGTCCAGGCGCAGGCGGTGGGTTTCGTGGTCGATTTCGTACTTGACCCGGGATCCCTTGGGGATCTCGATGGTGACGTCGAGCTTCATGGATACTCCTCTGGCGTGGCACCGGCATGGCACCACAAAACGGAACAGGCTGATAAAAGCGCCAACAGCCGCGTGTTTGTCCGCGTCAGTGCGGGCTGCGGCGCCGGTCTAGTCTTAAAGATATATGTCTTGGTCCGCAATCACTGCCTGACGCAGTGAATGGGGCGGTTGGACAGTCCTTGGAAAACCCTGAAAAAGATTGCGAAAGGCAGCGGTGAGGCCATGGCTCGGGTGTTGTCCGGCCTCCTGCTGACCCTGGTGCTGGCGGTCCTCGTGGTTCCGTTGTGCCTGTATGCGGGTCCCCCGGTCCTGGCCGCGCTTGCGCGGGACCACCCGCAGCGGGAGCTGGTGGTGCCGTCCCACGAGGAGGCCCCGGCGGTCCTGTCCTCCGGGAGCGGGGAGTTTCCGGCGCCGGCCGGCCCGGGTGCGCCCCTGCCGGACGCGGAAGAGCTGGCGGCCCGCCTGGACGCTGAGCTGGAGGTTTCCGGCAGCGGTGAGTTCCACGGGGCCGTGGTGGACGCGCTGACGGGAGAGGTCCTCTATGACCTCGACGGCGGTGCCGCGGCAACTCCGGCCTCCAGCCTGAAGGTCCTCACTGCCGCCGCTGCCCTGTCCGTCCTCGGATCCGACACCCGGTTTGAAACTTCCGTGTATGCAGGAAACACACCCGAAACCGTCGTCCTGACCGGCGGGGGAGATGTGCTTTTGGGCTCCGGCGAAGCGGAGGAGGACGCCGTCGTCGGGCATGCCGGCCTGCAGACGCTGGCGGAGCGGACAGCCGTTGCCCTGGCCGGGCGTGAGGTGTCCGGAACGGTGAGCATCCTGGTGGATGACACCCTGTTCACGGGTGAGGCGCTCTCACCGGCCTGGAATGAAGAGGACATCGAGGCGGGAGAGGCCGCCGCCGTGTATCCGCTGGCGATCAACTCGGCCTGGGCTGTTGAAGGACAGCAGTCCGGTGCCCGGGTGGAGGACGCCGCACTCACCGCCGGAGAGGCTTTCGCCGCCGCCCTGGAAACCGCTGCCGCCGGCTACGGCTTTGAGGTGGATCCCGAGGTCACCCGCGGAACGGCAGGCGACGGCGCAGACCGTTTGGCCTCCGTGTCATCGGCTCCGGTAGCGGAGCAGGTGCGGCAGATGCTGCTCGCCTCGGACAACTACCTGGCGGAAACGCTGGGCCGGATGACGGCGCTCGCGGAGGGCGGCGAAGGCTCCTTCGACGGTGCCGCAGCCGCCGTCGAATCGGCAGTGTCCGGGCTCGGGGTGGACACCTCCGGGATGGTCCTGGCGGACGTCTCAGGACTCGGCAGCGGAACGGAAATCACCGCACTGCAGCTGGCACGGACCGTAAATGCCGCACTGACTTCCGCGGACAACAGCGTCCGCGACCTGCCCTATTCCCTGCCGGTGGCCGGACTGAGCGGAACCCTGGCCTCGCGGTTCACAGACGCAGCCTTCACCGATTCTTCCGCTGATAAGGAAACTCCGGTGGCCGGACTGGTCCGCGCCAAAACCGGCACCCTGCTGGCGGCAACCTCGCTCACCGGATTCGTGACCGACGCCGACGGCCGGCTGCTGTCCTTTGCCTTCGTGGCCAACGGGCTGGAGGGCAACACTGTCCAAGCCCGTGAAGCCGTGGATGCGGCTGCCGCCGCCCTTGCCGGCTGCGGGTGCGGCTGACGCGGTTCGGCGTTCAGCGAACCCTCCTGCCATTGGAGGACCTGTGTGGTCTGATGGACGGATGGAGAGCTATCAGCAGCACCCTGCCCCGGCCGGCCCCGACCTGGTGAACTGGGACCTGGCCGCCGGAACGGCTGCCACCCTCGTGTCCGCCGGACCCAAGATGTCCGCCCGGGAGATCCGCGGGGCAGTGGCGGACCTGCGGGCGCGCGCAGACGAGGCGGTGACCCACGTGCACCGGATCACGGGTTTGGACGCCGCACGCGACCTGCGGGATTCAGAGGTCCTCGTGGTGGACCGCGCGTCCTGGGCCAAAGCGAATTCGCGCAGCTTTGCCGTGTTGATGAATCCTGCGCTCGAGAACCTTGCCCGGACGCATCCGGAGCAGCTCAAGGGCGCCAACACCGCGCTCAGCGGCACCCTGACCGGCGCCCAGCTCGGCGCTGTGCTGGCCTTCCTCTCCTCGAAGGTGCTGGGACAGTACGATCCCTTCGCTGCCCAGACCCCCGGCGGTCCCGCAGGCGGCAGGCTCCTGCTGGTGGCGCCGAACATCATCACCCTGGAACGCGAGCTGAACGTGGATCCCTCGGACTTCCGGCTCTGGGTATGCCTGCACGAGCAAACCCACCGGGTGCAGTTCGCGGCCGCACCCTGGCTGCGCGGGCACATGATCGAACAGATCGGCCTGCTGACCGACGGCTTGATGGACAAGGCCCAAACCCTGTCCGAGCGCCTGGGCCAGGCAGCCAAGACCCTTGCCTCCCCTGAGGGGCGGAATGCCCTCACCGGCAGCAATGACGACGGCGTTCCCCGCCGCCCGATGGACATCATGTCCCTCCTGCAGGACCCGGAGGACAAGAAGCGGATGTCGCACCTGACCGCGGTCATGTCCCTGCTGGAGGGGCACGCCAACGTGGTGATGGACGCCGTGGACGCCAGCATTGTTCCCAGCGTGAAGACCATCCGCCAGCGGTTCAACGCCCGGGGTAAAAGCCACGGCTGGCTGGACCGCTTTTTCCGCCAGATCATGGGCCTGGACGCGAAGATGCGCCAGTACAAGGACGGCTCCAAGTTTGTCCGGTCCGTGGTCGACCGTGCGGGAATGGAAGGGTTCAACCGGGTCTGGGAGGGCCCGGAGAACCTGCCCACCGAAGCCGAAATCCACAACCCGTCCCTCTGGATGACCCGGATGGGGCTCTAACCGAACGTGCAGATGCCAACTGATTCTGATTTCCCCGCCCCCGCCCCCGCCCCCGCTTCCGGCTCCATGGCGGCACGCAGGCCGCGCAAACGCCTGAACCCCACCCTGGGCAAAGCACGCAACATGCTCCGCGACGCCCTGGTGGACGCGGGCCTCGAGCCGCGCGGCACAGCTTCGGCGCCGCCGCCCCTGCTGCTGGTGGCCTGCAGCGGCGGACCCGACTCGCTGGCCCTGGCCGAAGCGGCGTCGTTCTTCGCCCGCCGCGGCGACTACCGGGTGGGTGCCGTCGTCGTGGACCATGCCCTGCAGCCCGGATCGGCCGAGGTGGCCGCGGCAGCCGCAGCGAAGCTAACGGACATGGGGCTGGACCCGGTCCAGGTCCGCGCCGTTTCAGTGCCGGCTTCCGGCATGGGACCCGAGGCCGCGGCCCGGACTGTCCGCTATGCGGCGCTGGATGCGGCCGTGGAAGAGACAGGAGCCGACGCAGTGCTGCTGGGCCACACCCTCGACGACCAGGCCGAGCAGGTGCTCCTGGGCCTGGCCCGCGGATCCGGCACCCGGTCGCTGGCCGGGATGCGCCCCATCCGCGGAAAGTACCTGCGCCCGCTGCTCGGCCTGCGCCGGAGCGAGACCGAGGAAATTTGCGACAGCGAAGGACTGGACCCGTGGTTTGACCCCAGCAATGCGGATCCGGCGTTCGCACGGTCACGGGTCCGGGCCGAGGTGCTGCCCTTCCTGGAGGACAAACTGGGGCCGGGAATTGCCGAAGCACTGTTCCGTTCCTCACGTATTCTCGCCGGTGACGCCGACTACCTCGACGCCGTGAGCGCCGACATGTTCGCCAAGCTGCGCGTGCCGCAGGCACCCGCATCCGGGGCCGGAGACGCTCAGCCGGACATGATCCTGCTGCCCGAGGCGCAGCTGCGGGAGCTGGCTCCGGCGGTGCGGCAGCGCGTTCTGGCCCTCGCCGCCGTCGAACTCGGAGGTGCCCAGCCCAGCTGGGAGCGCCTGCGTTCGGTGGAGGCGCTGCTGAGCCGCACAGGCTCCGCCGGGCCCGTGGAACTGGTCGGCAAAGTCAGCGTGTACCGGCAGGTCCGCAACAATCCGGTTCCCCAAGGCCCCTCCGGCTATGGCAATCTTGTCTTTAGGAAAAAGAGCAGCACCTAAAATCCAGCTGCAACATCTCGCACCCGGGAGCCATTCGTGGATTCACACGACGTCCAGTCAGACCTCAAGCACGTTCTCTACACCAAAGAGCAGATTCAAACACGGGTTAACGAACTCGCGGCAGAGATTGACCGCGATTACGCCGGACGCGACGTCCTGCTGGTTGGCGTGCTCAAGGGTGCCGTGATGGTCATGGCAGACCTGTCCCGTGCCCTGCACAGCCACGTCACCATGGACTGGATGGCAGTTTCCTCCTACGGTTCCGGCACGCAGTCCTCCGGCGTCGTCCGCATCCTCAAGGACCTTGAAACCGACCTTCTGGGCAAGCATGTGCTGATCGTCGAAGACATCATCGACTCCGGCCTTACCCTGTCCTGGCTGCGCACCAACCTGCAGTCCCGCGGACCGGCCAGCGTCGAGATCTGCACGCTGCTGCGCAAGCCCACCGCCGCGAAGGTTGAAATCGACGTCAAGTACGTCGGTTATGACATCCCCAACGAGTTTGTGGTCGGGTACGGCCTGGACTTCGCCGAGAAGTACCGCAACCTGGACTTCATCGGAACCCTGGCTCCGCACGTTTACGAGTAAGCACCAACGCAGTTGGGCGGCACCGGACAACGAGCCTGCGGGCCGCTTCCGGTGCCGCACCCGCGATCAGCATCACGCCGGCCTCCTACGCCCTGAGGGAACTTTCCCGGTATTCCGGACGTGTTCCATCAGGTAACGGTGTATAGCTTGTTCAAGTATATTTCCGCGCATTATCAGCGTTGTTGATCAGGAGGGACGGGGCGCACGCCCTGACGACGAATGAAATCTAAGAACTTCCTCAAGGGCCCGTTTATTTGGATAATCCTGGCGCTGGCCCTTCTTGTGCTCATTCTTCCCACCCTTTCCCCCAGCGGGGCAACACAGGTGGACACGAGCGTGGGCCTTCAGCTGCTCAAGGACCAGAAGGTGGAGCAGGCCAAAATTTACGACGGCGAGCAGCGCGTGGACCTCACGCTCGAGGAGCCGTACAAGGACAGCAGCGGCAAGGAAAGCGAGAACGTCCAGTTCTTCTTCGGCACTGCCCGCGGTGAGGACATTGTTACCGCGGTGAATGAGTCCGGCGCCGAAGGCTTTACCGACCAGCCGGTGCAGACCAACTGGTTCACCAGCTTCTTGGGCCTGTTCCTGCCGTTCATCATTCTCGGCGTCATCTTCTGGTTCCTCCTCTCCCGCATGCAGGGCGGCGGGTCGCAGGTGATGAAGTTCGGAAAGTCCAAGGCAAAGCTGACCAACAAGGACATGCCGCAGGTAACCTTCGCCGACGTCGCCGGCGCTGACGAGGCAGTGGAGGAACTGCACGAAATCAAGGAGTTCCTGCAGGATCCGGCGAAGTTCCAGGCCGTGGGCGCCAAGATCCCCAAGGGCGTGCTGCTGTACGGCCCTCCCGGCACCGGTAAGACCCTGCTGGCCCGCGCTGTGGCCGGCGAGGCCGGAGTGCCCTTCTACTCCATCTCCGGCTCGGACTTCGTCGAGATGTTCGTCGGCGTTGGCGCGTCCCGCGTCCGCGACCTGTTTGAGCAGGCCAAGACCAACTCCCCGGCCATTATCTTCGTGGACGAGATTGACGCCGTCGGCCGTCACCGCGGTGCCGGCGTGGGCGGCGGAAATGACGAGCGCGAGCAGACCCTGAACCAGCTGCTGGTGGAAATGGACGGCTTTGACGGCAATACCAACGTCATCCTGATTGCCGCGACCAACCGTCCCGACGTGCTGGACCCCGCCCTGCTGCGCCCGGGCCGCTTCGACCGCCAGATCGGGGTTGAGGCCCCTGACATGCAGGGACGCCTGCACATCCTGCAGGTGCACGCCAAGGGTAAGCCGATGGCCGAGGGCGTCGACCTGGAAACCGTGGCACGCAAGACCCCCGGTTTCACCGGTGCAGACCTCGCCAACGTGCTCAACGAAGCTGCGCTGCTCACCGCGCGCTCCAACGCCCAGCTCATCGATGACCGGGCACTGGACGAAGCCATCGACCGCGTCATCGCCGGCCCGCAGAAGCGCAGCCGCGTGATGAAGGAACTTGAGCGCAAGATCACCGCCTACCACGAGGGCGGCCACGCCCTGGTGGCAGCGGCGCTGCGCAACACCGACCCCGTCACCAAGGTGACCATCCTGCCCCGCGGCCGCGCCCTGGGTTACACGATGGTGCTGCCGCAGGATGACAAGTACTCGGTCACGCGCAACGAACTGCTGGACCAGCTCGCCTACGCCATGGGCGGACGGGTGGCTGAAGAAATCGTGTTCCACGATCCGTCCACCGGCGCGTCCAACGACATCGAGAAGGCCACCGCCACGGCCCGCAAGATGGTCACTCAGTACGGCATGAGCGAGCGGATCGGTTCCGTGAAGCTCGGCAGCGGCGGCGGTGAACCCTTCCTGGGCCGCGACATGGGCCAGGAACGGAACTACTCCGACCAGGTGGCCTACGTTGTCGATGAGGAAATCCGGCGCCTGCTGGATAACGCCCACGACGAGGCCTACCAGATCCTGACCGAAAACCGGGATGTCCTGGATCGGCTGGCACTGGAACTGCTCGAACGCGAGACGCTGAACCAGGCCGAGATCGCCGAGGTCTTCCACGACGTGCGCAAGCGCGACGTCCGCGAAGTCTGGCTGTCAAAGCCCACCCGACAGGTCCACAGCCTGCCGCCGGTGGTCTCCGCCAAGGAGCGCCGCGAAGCAGCAGCCAACGGGCAGCCGGATCCGGATTCCGTCTCCCCGCAGGACCAGATTGCGGATGCCGACCTGCCCCAGGGCTTCGATGTGTCCAGCAACGGTCTCCCGCAGCCCGAGGGCAGCGGGTCCGGGCATCCCGGCAACCAGGGTGGCGCCGGCGGAACGGCCGGACGCACCGACGGCACCGGCACCCCGGAGCAGAACAACAGCTAGCAGCGAACGGCGGCCCGGCACGAAAGTGCCGGGCCGCCGTCGTTCCGGACACGCACGGTAGGATCAAGCAGTGACGGATTTCGACGATGAACTGACTGAGGAGAATCTCTCCGGTCCCCTGGCTCCCGTGGACCAGCCCCGAATCGAGAAGGCGGTCCGCGAGATCCTGCTGGCCATCGGCGAGGACCCCGACCGCGAAGGGCTGCAGGACACGCCCAAACGCGTGGCGAAGTCGTATGCGGAGATCTTCGCCGGCCTGCACCAGGACCCGGCGGACCTGCTCGCCACCACTTTTGCGATTGAGCATGAAGAGATGGTCCTGGTGAAGGACATTTCGTTCTTCTCCACCTGCGAACATCATCTGGTGCCCTTCCACGGCACCGCGCACATTGGCTACATACCGTCCCAGGACGGCAAGGTTACCGGGCTGAGCAAGCTGGCCCGGCTGGTGGAGGTCTATGCCCGCCGCCCCCAGGTCCAGGAGCGCCTGACCACCCAGATCGTGGAGGCCCTGATGGCCAACCTCAGCCCGCGCGGCGCCATAGTCGTCATCGAGTGCGAGCACCTGTGCATGTCAATGCGCGGGGTACGCAAGCCTGGAGCCAAGACCGTCACCTCGGCGGTGCGCGGCCAGCTGCGCGAAACCGCCACCCGTGCCGAGGCCATGAGCCTCATTCTCGGACGTTAGGACGCCATCCCCATGGATTCACTCGCCGCCGCACCCGGCACCGGTCCGGCCACGTCTCCGCTGCGGCTGCTGAGCCCGGCCCGGGCGCCGCGCCGGTTCGAGGACCTGCCGTCCGACCGCACCCTGGTGATGGGAATCCTGAATGTCACCCCGGATTCCTTCAGCGACGGAGGACGCTTCGCTGACACCGGGGCAGCCGTCGATGCCGGCCTAAAGATGCACTACGACGGCGCCGACCTCATCGATGTGGGCGGCGAGTCCACCCGGCCCGACTCCGTCCGCATCAGCCCCGAAGAGGAACAGGCCCGGATCCTGCCCGTGGTCCGTGCCCTGGTGAAAGCCGGCGTCCTGGTCAGCGTGGACACCATGAACGTGTCAACGGCGGAAGAAGCCATCGCCGCCGGCGCCGTGCTGATCAACGATGTGTCCGGCGTGGAAGTGGACCCGGCCATGCCGGAGCTGGTGGCCCGCACCGGCGTCCACTACGTGCTGATGCACAGCCGCGGGGCGGTCCGCAGCAGCGATCCGCACGCCGCGTACGGTTCAGTGGTGGACGAGGTTCTTTCCGAACTCACCCGGATCCGGAACGCGTTCTACGCCGCCGGCGTCGCGCCAGAGCAGATCATCATCGATCCCGGACTGGGGTTTTCCAAGAACGGCTCCTCCAACTGGGAGCTGCTGCGGGCCACCGAACGCCTGAATGCCCTGGGTCACCGGGTGCTGATTGGCGCATCCCGGAAACGTTTCCTGGGGTCCCTGCTGGCCCGGTCCGGACAGGCGGCCCCGCCCCTGGAACGCGACGACGCCACAGTGGCCGTAACGGCGCTGGCCGCCTTCTCCAACGCCTGGTGCGTGCGCGTGCACAACGTCGGCCCCAGCGTTGACGCCGTCAAGACCACCGCCGCCTGGAAGGGCTGACACATTGGACACCAAGATCACCAGCAACGCCAACACCGCCTCCCGCGCCGTGCGGGACACCATCACCCTTACCGGCATCACCGCGCAGGGCTTCCACGGCGTGTTCGAGGAGGAACGCCGCAACGGCCAGCCCTTTGTCGTGGACCTGGTGCTGCACGCTGACCTGCAGCCCGCCGGAATCAGCGATGACCTGACCAAGACGGCGCACTACGGCATCCTCGCCGAACAGGTGACGGCCATCATCACCGGCGATCCGCTGAACCTGATCGAAGCACTGGCCGAGCGGATCGCCGAAGCCGTCCTCAGCAGTTTTGAGACGGTGGACGCCGTGGAGGTCACCGTGCACAAACCGCAGGCACCCATTACGGTTCCCTTCGGCGACGTGGCAGTGACGATCCGCCGGAGCCGGGCATGAACGCCGGCGCCGTCACCGCAGTCCTGGCCCTGGGCAGCAACCTCGGCGAGAGCCGCGACACGCTGTCCGACGCCGTCGCGCAGCTGGCTGATCATCCCGGCGTCCGCCTGCAGGCAGTTTCCCCGGTGGTGCGCACCCGCCCGGTGGGCGGACCGGACCAGCCCGACTACCTCAACCTGGTGGTGTCCGTGGAGACGGACCTGGCACCGCACGAACTTCTGGCGCACTGCCAGGCAGTTGAGAACGCGCACCACCGCGTGCGCGAAGTCCGCTGGGGGCCGCGGACACTCGACGTCGACATCATCACCTACGGCGATCTTGTGCTCGACGACGAAACCCTGACCCTTCCCCATCCGCGCGCCGCCACCCGTGCCTTCGTGCTCCAGCCCTGGGCCTGGATGGATCCGGACGCCGTGCTTTCGGGAACCCCCGTTGCCGAACTCGCTGCCTCGGCCGAAGACCTTCCCGGCCTGGAAATCTTCGAAGGGGACTGATCCTCACCGTGGGAAGCATCCGATACCGCTGGCTCGCCGTCATTATCCTGGCGTCCGGGGCGGCCGGCTGGCTGGTTAACGACTGGGCCACCCGCAACTCGCTGCCCGCACCGGTCCTGAGCGTCTTCGGGCTGCTGACCGTCCTGCTGATTTCGGGAGCCACCCTCGTTCTGGGGCTGCGGGTGCGGCGCTGGCAGCAGGGCAGCCGCGACCGGGAGCTGGACCCGATTGCTGCCGCCCGCACGCTGGTCCTGGCCCAGGCGACCGCGTACGCGGGTTCGCTCCTGTTCGGCTGGCACGCCGGAATCTTCCTCGAGCAGCTGCCCCTGTGGTCCCTGCGTCCGGGGCATGCTGCCACCTGGGGGTCATTGGCTATGATCGCCGGAGGGGTGCTCATGATCTCCGTTGGTCTGCTGGTGGAACGTTTCTGCCGGCTGCCGCCGGGTGATTCAAACGGGCGCGGCACCGCCGCCCGCCCGGACGCCCCGGACGAACGGGAAGACGGAGAATATGCCTAGCGAAGCCATCGATCCGGACGGTCTGTCCTGGGAGCACATCTCGCCCAGGTACCTCACAGTCCGCCTCATCGGCTGGGCGGTGGAAACCCTGCTCACCGTGGCCGTCACCTGCGTTCCCCTGATTCTTCTGAGCATGGGGATCTGGACCTGGGTTCCGGACTGGCTGGCCTGGGGCCTTCCAGCGCTGACCGCCGCCGGATACCTCTGGCGCGGAGTGCTGCTGCCGCGCCAGGTGCGTGCCGTCTGCTACGCCGAGCGCAACGAGGACTTCCTGCTGCGCCGCGGCATCTTCTTCCAGCGAACTCTCGTGGTTCCCTACGGCCGGATGCAGTATGTGGACGTGACGGTGGGACCGCTCGAACGTGCCTTCGGCCTGTGCTCCCTGAAACTGCACACTGCCGCGCCCGGAACCAACGCTGATCTCCCTGGCCTGCCGGCCTCCGAGGGTGCACGCCTGCGTGAGCACCTGTCCGAACGCGGCGAAACGCAGTTGGCCGGACTGTGAGCGTTCCGCAGGACGGGGAGTGGTCCCGTGTCCATCCGGTGTCACCGCTGGTCCGCGGCTGGATCGCGCTGGCCGCGATCGCCTTTGTTATTGGCCGGAACTGGTTCGAAGAGGTCGCCGGCTTCCGCGGGAACAGCGCCGGACCCGGCGAACCGCTCGACGGAACAGCGCTGCTGATCGGTGCCGGAATCCTCGCCGTGGTCCTGGTGATCCTTGCCGGCATGTTTTTCCTGTCCTGGTGGTTTACCCGTTATCAGGTCACCGACGAGCACGTCCGTGTCCATTCCGGCGTGGTGTTCCGCAAACAGCGGCAGGCACGCCTGGACCGGGTGCAGGCCATCGACATTGTCCAGCCCCTCCTGGCACGGCTGTTCGGGCTGGCTGAACTGCGTTTCGAGGTTGCCGACGCGGGAGAATCAGCGGTCCAGCTTGCCTATCTGAAGCTCGATGATGCTCACCGCCTTCGTGCCCTGCTCCTGGACCGTGCTTCCGGTGCAGGCACGGGAACCGGGATGGAAACCGGTTCCGGAATTACGGGAGCAAAGTCCGGCGGCACAGAATCCGACGGTATGCCGGGGTCCGGGGCCGCTGCCGGCGGCAACGCGCACTCCGGAGCCGGCGGCGCCCCGGGGGAAACCCCGGAGCAGCCCGTCCTGGAGCTGCGCCCGGGCCGGGTCATCGCCTCCACCCTGCTCTCCGGCACCACCTTGTTCCTGCTCATCGGCGTCATTGCTGTCCTCATTGTCACCGCCGCCACAGGCGAAGCAATCAGCCTGGCCATCCTGCTGCCCATCCTGTTTGGCACCGTCGGAGGGTACTGGACCGAGTTCTCCACCTCCTTCAACTTCCGCGCCGCGGTGTCCCGGGACGGTATCCGGCTGCGCTACGGGCTGCTGGACACCCGCACGCAGACAGTGCCTCCGGGCCGGATCCAGGCTGTGTCCGTGACGCAGTCACCCCTGTGGCGGCTGACCGGCTGGTACCGGGTGTCGGTCAACGTGGCCGGTTACGGCGCCGGCACCAACTCCGACACCCAGGCCCGCACCAAGCTGCTGCCTGCCGGCACGCTCACCGAAGTGTTTGCCGTCCTTGCCCTGGTTCTCCCGCAGCCGGGAACCGACCGTCCGGTGGACCTCTTCACTGCCGGAATCACGGGACGGGACAGCGTTGACGGTTTCACGACGACGCCGCGCCGCGCCCGCTGGATAGCGCCGCTGGCGTGGCGCCGCAACGGTTTTGCCCTGACTGACACGGCATTGCTGATCCGCAGCGGCGCGCTTTGGCGGGTCCTGTCAGTGGTCCCGCACGAACGGACCCAGTCCATGGCCCTGCAGCAGGGTCCGCTGCGCCGGCGCTTTGGCACCAGTGACCTGATCCTGCATTCCACTCCCGGTCCCGTCCGGCCGCATGTGCGGAAAATCGACGACGACGACGCGCGCCGGCTGTTCCGGGAGCAGGCCGCCAGGGCACGCGATGCCCGGCGCCGGGACCGCACCATCCGGTGGAACAGCCCCGCCGGCACCGGACCAACTTCGCCGTCAACCGCGGCCGGCACCGTCGGTTCACCCGCGGGGCATGATGCACCGCTTTCCCCTGACCCGGTTTCCAAGGAGTACCCCCATGAACAGCTCTGATACGAGCACCGCAGAGAAGCGGCGGCGCGGCCGGCTAGGCATCGGCGTGATCGGCGCCGGCCGGGTTGGAGCCGTCCTCGGCGCGGCCCTGCGCGCAGCTGAGCACGCCGTCGTCGGCGTTTCCGCAGTGAGCGAGGAAAGCCGTGAACGCGCCGCCAACCTGCTGCCCGGCGTCCCCATCCTGGAGATTCCCGACATTGTGGAACGCTCTGAACTGGTGCTCCTGGCCGTTCCCGATGACGCCCTGGGGCCGCTGGTTTCCGGACTGGCGGCAACCAACGCCTGGCAGGCAGGACAGCTTGTTGCCCACACGTCGGGCCGCTTCGGCACGGAGATCCTCGAGCCGGCCCGCCGGGCCGGCGCCATCCCGCTGGCCCTGCATCCGGCCATGACCTTCACCGGCATGAGCCTGGACCTGACCCGGCTGGCGGATTGCTCCTTCGGCGTGACGGCACCCACTGCCGTGCTGCCCATTGCCCAGGCACTGGTGGTGGAGATGGGTGCCGAGCCGGTGGTCATCGACGAGGCGGACCGGGTCAACTACCATCTGGCGCTGGCGCATGCCTCCAACCATCTGGTCACTATCGCGGCCCAATCCACCCAGCTGCTCAAGGACATTGGCGTGGAAAACCCGGACCGCCTGCTGGGTCCGCTGATGCGCGCTTCGCTGGAAAACGCCCTGGCCTCCGGCGAGCATGCCCTGACCGGCCCCGTTGCCCGCGGAGACGCCGGAACCGTGGCAGCCCACCTCGAGGAAATGGCAGCCCAGGACAGTGCCGGGCTGCGGGACACCTACCGTGCCCTTTCACTGGCCACCGCGCTGCGGGCCATCGACCGCGGGCTGTTGAGTGAAACCCGGGGCAAGGCCGTCATCGACGCCCTGACCCGGGACGCGGACGGACAATGAGCGCGCCGCGGCTGCTGCACACGGCAGCGGAACTGAAGGCTGCCATCGCTGAAACGCTCGCGGCCAAAGCTGCCGCGAGGAGTGCCGGTGGCGACGGCGCCGGGGACAGGAAGCCGGACGGCCCGCTCAGTCTTGGGCTGGTTCCCACCATGGGTGCCCTGCATACGGGGCATCGCGCGATGATGGACGCCGCCCGGGCGGAGAACGACGTCGTTGTTGCCACGGTGTTCGTCAATCCCCTGCAGTTCAACGATCCGGAAGACCTGCGGCGTTATCCGCGCACCCTTGAAGCGGATCTTGAACTGCTCGGCGACGCCGGGGTGGACCTCGTATTCGCGCCCGAAGAGTCGGAAGTGTACCCAGGGGGACCGCCGCTGGTTCGGGTGAGCTCCGGGGAGCTGGGAAACCGTTACGAGGGAGCCTCGCGGCCAGGGCATTTCGACGGTGTGCTGACCGTGGTGGCCAAGCTCCTGCACTATGCCGCTCCCACCGCTTCCCCGGCCGTGTCCCCCGTCCGCTACCGTGCGTACTTTGGGCAGAAGGATGCCCAGCAGCTGGCGCTGATCCGGCGGATGGCTGCGGACCTTGGGTTCGACGCGGAAATCAAAGCCGTTCCCGTGGTCCGGTCAGCGGACGGACTGGCCGAATCCAGCCGCAATGTTTTCCTGGACCCGGCCCACCGCCGAGCCGCAGCGGTGCTTTCCCGCGCCCTGTTTGCCCTGCGGGACTCCGTTTCCGCCGGCTCGCCCCCGGACCTGGCCGGCGCCGTCGCCCTCGTGGAAGCGGAACCGCTGGTGGAACTGGACTACTTCGACATCGTGGATCCGCAGACGCTGCAGCCGCTGGGGTCCGCCGACCGTCCGCTGGAAAAACCCGCGCTGGCACTTCTGGCGGCGCAGGTGGGCCCCGTGCGCCTGATCGACAACCTGCCGCTGGAGATTCCAAGGACCGGTTAAACCACCCGGCTGAGCGGCCGCCGTGAACAAGCTGGGTGCGGGCCGTAAGCCTGCGCCGCGCGGCTCTGTAAACTTAAGGGTGTGACCACATCTAACTCCGTTCCCGGATCCAACCCCGTTCCCGAAGCAGCCGACACGTCTGAGCAGATGCGCATCCGCGCAGAGAAGCGGGCTCGTCTCATCGCCAGCGGTTCAGAGGCCTACCCGGTGGGTGTGGAACGCACGCACTCCCTTAAAGAGATTCGGGAAAAGTTCGGGCACCTGCAGGCCGATGAGACCAGCGGCGAGACTGTCGGCGTGACCGGCCGCGTCGTCTTCATCCGCAACACCGGCAAGCTGTGCTTCGCCACCCTCCAGGAGGGAAACGGCACCCGCGTGCAGGCCATGCTCAGCCTGGCTGTCGTTGGCGAAGAGGCCCTGGCCGAGTGGAAGGCCCTCGTGGATCTCGGGGACCACGTCTTCATCCGCGGCGAAGTCATTTCCTCGCGCCGCGGCGAGCTCTCGGTCATGGCTGAATCATGGTCCATGGCCTCGAAGGCACTGCGCCCCCTGCCGGTGCTGCACGCCGGATTGAACGAGGAGACCCGGGTCCGGCAGCGCTACGTGGATCTCATGGTCCGCGAGGAAGCCCGCGACATGGTCTACAAGCGCGCGGCGATCATCCGCGGCGTCCGGGACACCCTGCACAACCACGGTTACGTGGAAGTGGAAACTCCCATGCTGCAGCTGATCCACGGCGGAGCGGCGGCACGTCCGTTTGAAACGCACCTTAACGCCTTTGACCAGAAAATGACCCTGCGGATCGCCACCGAGCTGTACCTAAAGCGGGCGGTTGTCGGCGGCATTGAACGGGTCTTTGAGCTGGGCCGCATTTTCCGCAATGAGGGTGTGGACTCCACCCACAGCCCTGAATTCACCACGCTGGAATGCTATGAGGCGTACGCGGACCAGTACGTGATGGCGGACCGCATCAAGGAAATCATCCTGCACTGCGCCGACCTGGTGGGCAGCCGCCAGATCGAAACGGAGGCCGGAACCATTGATTTGGACGGCGAATGGAAGTGGCTGTCCGTTTACCCCGGCCTTTCCGAAGCCGTCGGTGAGGAAATCACCCCCGATACCAGCGCCGAGACCCTGCGCGGAATTGCCGAAAAGCATGACGTCAAGGTGGACCCGAAATGGGACGCCGAAAAGCTGGTGGTCGAGCTGTTCGGTGAAATTGTCGAACCCACCTTGATCCAGCCGACCTTCGTGTATGACTATCCGCCGTCGGCCCAGCCGCTGGCCCGCCCCAACCGCAATGACCCCCGCCTCATTGAGGCCTGGGACCTCATCATCGGGGGCATGGAGCGCGGCACCGCCTTCTCGGAGCTCATCGACCCCGTCATTCAGCGCGAGCGTCTCACCGCGCAGTCCCTCAAGGCTGCCGGAGGCGACGATGAAGCGATGGCCCTTGACGAGGACTTCCTCCGTGCCCTTGAATACGGTGCACCGCCCATGGGCGGCATCGGTCTGGGAATTGACCGTCTCGTGATGCTTTTCACGAACACAGGTATCCGGGAAACAATTTTGTTCCCCCTGCTAAAGCCGGAAATGGGTTAGACCATGGAATACGTAGAAGTTCTGCTGCCCTCAGTCTGTGTTGGAGCTCTCTTTTATTTTGTGATGAAGGCGCTTCTCAACGTTGACCGATCGGAGCGAAAGGCACTGGCTGAAGCGGAACGCGAAGCCGATCTTGCGGCCGAAAGAGAAGCAAGTAGTCAAGCCCCGGAAAAAGAAAGTAATTAAAATCCTGCGTTTGCTTTGACGGGGCATTCACAATTGCGTCATACTCTAAGTGGTCTCATTATCGTTTTTCCGGTTTAACACTGCTTAGGAGCCTGTCGTGGCGCAAAAGGTAAAAATCATTCTGGTCGATGACCTCGATGCTGGAAGTGCGGATGAGACCGTGCGGTTCGGTCTGGACGGATCCCAGTACGAGATCGACCTGTCCAAGGACAATGCAAAGAATCTTCGTGCGGCCCTGAAGCCCTACGTGGACGCGGGCCGCAAAGTTGGCGCCCGTACGGGCCGCCCCCGCGCTGCCGGTTCTGCACGCAGCAACGAAGCAGCGCAAATCCGTGAATGGGCCCGCAGCAACGGGTACACCGTCTCGGAGCGTGGACGCGTGAACAGCGAAATTATCGAAGCGTACCGGGCCGCCCAGGGCTAAGGTCCGGCGGGGCCTCCCGGGGACCTTATCCGGGGGCCGGGGTCACGCCTACGGCGAACACGCTCCTTAAGCACGTGCCGGACACGTAGCATCGAATTACGCGTTAGCTAGGAGTGTGCCTCATGTTTGAAAGATTTACCGACCGTGCCCGTCGCGTTGTCGTGCTTGCCCAAGAAGAGGCTCGCATGCTCAACCACAACTACATCGGCACCGAGCACATCCTGCTCGGGCTCATTCATGAGGGCGAAGGTGTCGCAGCTAAGGCCCTTGAATCCCTGAGCATTTCACTCGGTGCCGTGCGTGAGCAGGTGCAGGAGATCATCGGTCAGGGCCAGCAGGCCCCGTCCGGCCACATCCCCTTCACCCCCCGCGCCAAGAAGGTTCTTGAGCTCTCGCTCCGGGAGGCCCTGCAGCTTGGCCACAACTACATCGGCACCGAGCACATCCTGCTCGGACTGATCCGTGAAGGCGAAGGCGTTGCAGCACAGGTGCTGGTCAAGCTTGGAGCTGACCTGAACCGGGTGCGCCAGCAGGTCATCCAGCTGCTCTCCGGCTACCAGGGCAAAGAACCCGTCAGCTCCGGCGGACAGCAGCAGGAAGGCCAGCCGGCAGGTTCGGTTGTCCTGGACCAGTTCGGCCGCAACCTCACCCAGGCTGCACGCGAGTCCAAGCTCGATCCGGTCATCGGACGCGAGCATGAGATGGAACGGGTCATGCAGGTCCTGTCCCGCCGCACCAAGAACAACCCTGTTCTGATCGGTGAGCCCGGCGTCGGCAAGACGGCAGTTGTTGAGGGACTGGCCCAGGCCATTGTCCGCGGCGATGTTCCCGAAACCATCAAGGACAAGCAGCTGTACACGCTTGACCTGGGTTCGCTCGTCGCCGGTTCCCGCTACCGCGGTGACTTTGAGGAACGCCTGAAGAAGGTCCTCAAGGAGATCCGCACCCGCGGAGACATCATCCTCTTCATCGATGAGATCCACACCCTTGTGGGCGCCGGTGCCGCTGAAGGCGCCATCGACGCAGCTTCCATCCTGAAGCCGATGCTGGCCCGCGGGGAACTGCAGACCATCGGTGCCACCACTTTGGACGAGTACCGCAAGCACATCGAGAAGGACGCAGCTCTGGAACGGCGTTTCCAGCCGATTCAGGTCAACGAGCCCTCCGTTGCGCACTCCATCGAAATCCTGAAGGGCCTGCGGGACCGCTACGAAGCGCATCACCGCGTGTCCATTACGGACGCCGCGCTGACCTCTGCCGCAACTCTGGCCGAGCGCTACATCAGCGACCGCTTCCTTCCGGACAAGGCCATTGACCTGATCGATGAAGCCGGTGCCCGGCTGAGGATCCGCCGCATGACCGCGCCGCCGGAGCTCAAGGAAATTGACGAGCGCATTTCCGCGCTGAAGCTGGAAAAGGAATCAGCGATTGATTCCCAGGACTTCGAGGGCGCTGCCTCCCTGCGGGACAAGGAGCAGAAGCTCCAGGACCAGCGGGCGGAAAAGGAGCGTCAGTGGAAGTCCGGCGGCCTGGATGACATTGCCGAGGTGGATGAGGAACTCATCGCCGAGGTGCTGGCCAATTCCACCGGCATCCCCGTGGTCAAGCTCAGCGAGGAAGAATCCACGCGCCTGCTCAAGATGGAAGACGAGCTGCACAAGCGCGTTATCGGTCAGGACCAGGCGATCAAGTCCATCTCGCAGGCCATGCGCCGCACGCGGGCCGGCCTCAAGGATCCCAAGCGTCCGGGCGGTTCCTTCATCTTCGCCGGTCCCACCGGTGTGGGTAAGACGGAGCTCGCCAAGGCACTGGCGGAATTCCTCTTCGGTGACGAAGACGCGCTGATCACCTTGGACATGTCCGAATACTCCGAGAAGCACACTGTTTCCCGGCTCTTCGGTGCCCCTCCGGGATATGTCGGCTACGAAGAAGGCGGGCAGCTGACCGAAAAGGTCCGCCGCCGTCCGTTCTCCGTGGTGCTGTTCGACGAAGTTGAGAAGGCCCACGCTGACCTGTTCAACTCGCTGCTGCAGATCCTCGAAGACGGCCGCCTGACTGACAGCCAGGGCCGGGTGGTGGACTTCAAGAACACCATCATCATCATGACCACCAACCTGGGAACCCGGGATATCTCCAAGAGCGTCTCCACGGGGTTCCAGTCCGGCACGGACACCAAGACCGGTTACGACCGGATGCGGGCCCGGGTCACGGAAGAGCTGCGCCAGCACTTCCGCCCCGAATTCCTCAACCGTGTCGATGACACGGTGGTGTTCCCGCAGCTCACGCAGGACGAGATCGTTCAGATCGTGGACCTGTTCCTGGAACGCCTCGGCAAGCGCCTGGCAGACAAGGGAATGACCATCGAGCTGACCCCCGCGGCCAAGGAACTGCTGGCCACGCGCGGCTACGATCCCGCCATGGGTGCCCGGCCGCTGCGCCGGACCATCCAGCGCGAGATCGAGGACCAGCTCTCCGAGAAGATCCTGTTCGGAGATCTCAAGCCCGGCGAACTGGTATCTGTGGACGTGGAGGGCGAAGGAGACGACGCCACCTTCACGTTCATCGGCCACGGCGTGCCGAAGGCGCTCGAAGAAGCTCCGTCTGCAATTGAGGCGGGCGTCGGGGACTAACCCCCGCGCAGCCTGAACAGCAGCACAGCTTGAACTGACGAAAGGACCCGGCGGGCATTGCGCCCGCCGGGTCCTTTCGTCTTTCCGCGTCACCTTCTGTTGCGTGTGTTGACGGCTGTTTTGCGCCCGGCCGTCCGTGCGGTCCTAGACTGATCCGGTGACTTCCGAGACCACCATCACCGTCCGCCGTGCCCGCACCTCCGACGTCCCCCGCATCCGTTCGCTCGTGGCACCGCTGGCGGAGGAACGGATCCTGGTGGCGAAGGAAGCGGTTGCCTACTACGAAGGGCTGCAGGAATTCCGGATTGCGGAAGGGCCCGACGGCGAGGTGGTGGGGTGCGGCGCGCTGCACGTGATGTGGGAAGACCTGGCCGAGGTCCGGACCCTGGCTGCGGACCGGCAGTGGCGCGGACGCGGAATCGGCCACCTTCTGCTGGATACCCTGCTGGCCGACGCCGCCGAGATTGGAGTGGAACGGGTCTTCTGCCTGACCTTCGAGGTGGATTTCTTCCGCCGCCACGGGTTCGAGGTGATGGCCAACCAGTCGGCGGTTGACCCGGAGGTCTACTCACAGCTGCTGCGGTCCCACGACGAGGGCGTGGCGGAGTTCCTGGATCTGGCCAGGGTCAAACCCAACACGCTGGGAAACACCAGGATGATCCGGAAACTGTAGACACGGCCGCCCCTGCCGCCCGGCACCGCCGCCCCGTGTTCGCGAACAGGTGAACTGCCCCGCAGCTGCTGGCCATCCACCCGTACGGGTGGATAAGCTCAGGGTACTTAGCATCATTCACGGTCCGGAGAAACGGCAGTCACTGCCGGCCGGATCAACGATCAGAAAGCGGGTTCCAATTATGGGCGCAGATGACAAGGTGCAGAATTCAGCCGAAAAGCTTGGCGGCAAGGTCAAGGAAGGCCTCGGCAAAGCAACCGGCAACGAGAGCATGGAAGCTGAAGGACACGGCGACCAGGCCAAGGGCAGTGCCAAGCAGGCCGGCGAGAACATCAAGGATGCTTTCAAGGGCAAGTAGGACATAGCGGACATAACACGTCCCAACAGCTGTGGGAGGGGTCTAAGGCCCCTCCCACAGCTGTTTAATGCGATCCCTTCGGGTGCCTGTCCAGCAATCGGTGACGGGAGTAGGGTCAAAGGCAAAGCGGAAGTCTTTGCCGATCCCGAACTGACCTGCGCAGCGCCCCCGCGGCTGCGCGGGACGACGTGCACCAAAGGAGCTGCTGAACCATGAAGAAGCTTATTAATGATCCGCGCCGGGTCGTTCCGGAATCCCTTGCCGGGTTCGGAATGGCCCATCATGATTTGGTCCGTGTGCACAGCGACCCGGACCTGGTCCTGCGGCGGGAGCCTTCGCAGGGGAAAGTTTCCCTGGTTTCGGGCGGCGGCAGCGGGCACGAGCCGCTGCACAGCGGCTACGTGGGCCATGGAATGCTTGACGCGGCAGTGCCGGGAGCCGTGTTCACGTCTCCCACCCCGGACCAGATTCTTCCTGCCATCACAGAAACCGACACCGGAGCCGGGGTCCTGCTGATCGTCAAGAATTACACCGGAGACATCCTCAACTTCGAGACGGCGGCAGAACTTGCGCAGGCGGAGGGCGTCACCGTCGTCACGGTGGTGGTCAATGACGACGTTGCGGTTGAAGATTCGCTGTACACGGCCGGTCGGCGCGGAGTCGCCGGAACAGTTCTGCTCGAGCGGATAGCAGGCGGTGCTGCAGAGCGGGGAGACACGCTGGAGCAGGTGGCCGCAGTGGCCGAGCGTGTCAACGCCAATGTCCGGTCCATGGGAGTGGCACTTGCACCCTGCACCGTGCCGCACGCAGGTGAGCCAAGCTTCACGCTGGCGGACAACGAGATCGAGCTGGGCGTCGGAATCCACGGTGAGCCCGGACGGCACCGGATGCCCATGGCGTCCGCCGACAGCATCACCGACCAACTGCTGGAGCCGGTCCTGCAGGACGTGGCGGCTGCTGCCGGCGATGAGGTGCTCCTGTTCGTCAACGGTATGGGCGGAACCCCGCTGAGCGAGCTGTACATCATGTACCGCCGCGCAGCCGAAGTGCTGGCCGAGCGTGGCATCCGGGTGGAACGCTCCCTGGTGGGGAATTACATCACCGCCCTGGACATGCAGGGCGCTTCGGTGACAGTGCTCCGGTTGGATAATGAGCTGACGGAACTTTGGGACTCGCCGGTCAACACGCCGGCCCTGCGATGGGGGATGTGACCATGTCATTGGATGCAAAGTGGGCGGCACAATGGATGCGCGCCTCAGCCGCCGCCATGGCGGAGAACCGGCAGCGCCTTATTGACCTGGACCGGGACATTGGCGACGCGGACCACGGAGAGAACATGGACCGAGGTTTCTCGGCTGTCGTGGAGAAGCTGGACGCGGACGGAACGCCTGCCACACCGGGAGACGTGATGAAGCTTGCGGCCATGACCCTGATGTCGAAGGTCGGCGGGGCCGCCGGGCCGCTGTACGGCACAGCCTTCCTGCGGGCCTCCACCGCGGCCGGCACTGCCGCGGAGCTGGATCCGGAGGCACTGGTTGCTGTGCTCACGGCCGCACGGGACGGAATCGTGGCCCGCGGAAAAGCCGAAGTTGGAGACAAGACCATGGTGGATGCCTGGACGCCGGCAGTAGAGGCAGCCCAGACATCAGCAGGGGCCCAGGCCGGACCGGCCGAGGTGCTGGCCGCAGCGGCGAACGGTGCCCGGGCGGGGCTGGCCGGCACTGAACCGCTGATCGCGCGCAAGGGACGGGCCAGCTACCTCGGAGAGCGCAGTGCAGGCCATCTTGATCCCGGTGCTGCTTCCACGGTCTTGATCCTGCAGGCCGCGGCATCCACGGCGGAAGAGGGCGCATGAGTGTTGGACTGGTCATCGTTTCCCACAGCGCGAAACTTGCTGAAGGCGTTCGGGAACTGGCGGAGCAGATGGCCCGGGACGTGAAAATCGAGACGGCCGGAGGTACGGACGACGGCGGGATCGGCACCAGCCTGGAAAAGATTTCCGCTGCCATTGCCGCAGCGGACACCGGCGACGGTGCCCTCCTCCTCGCAGACCTCGGATCGGCCGTGATGACTGCGGAAACGGCGGTGGAATTCCTGGACGATGACCAGCGCGCCCGCGTCCGGTTGGCCAACGCGCCCCTGGTCGAGGGGACGGTGGCGGCGGCAGTTGCCGCACAGAGCGGCAGAACCCTGCAAGCCGTGCTGCAGGAAGCCGAGTCCGCCGGGGGAATCCCGGGGCAGGCAACCCCGCCGGCCGGGTCCGGGACCGGCACGGATGCTGCTGCGGGTGCCGGGGAGCCCGATGACGGGGCCGATGACCTCGATCCCGCCGATGACGATGTTCACACCGGTTCGTGGGAGCTCATCAACCCGGCGGGCCTGCATGCCCGGCCCGCAGCGGCCGTGGCACAGGCAATGGCGGATCTGGACGCTGAAGTCCGCATCAACGGGGTGGACGCCAAGTCCGTGATGATGCTGATGACTCTGGGCCTGGGTCAGGGTCAAACCCTGACCCTGACGGCACGCGGTCCCGATGCCGCCCGCGCAGTGGACATGATGGCTCTGGAAGTGCGGAACGGTTTCGGAGAGATCTAGCCGGCAGTGATCAAGCGGGAAGCTGCAGCCCCGCGTCGCTCTCCTCCGCCAGCTTGTCCGCCAGCAGGCCGGCCAGGGCACGCTCCAGCTGGCTGGCCGGAGCTCGCAGGGCATGCAGTTTGGACAGTGCGGCGGGCTCCGGATCCGCATCCTCCGCTGCGCCGTCCGCCGCCAACAGATCCGGCGGGCCGACCAGCAGTTTCCGCGGCACCGGCTCCCGGGCCTGGCGCAGCACGGCCATGAGGGCGCCGCGGACCTGCCGGTCCGTGCCGGCCCAGGTTTGGCCTTTGGGCACATACTCTGGTGCGGGTTCCCCGGCTGCCACCCAGGCACACCGCCGCTGCACCGGGCACAGCGCGCACTTGGGCGACCGGGCAGTGCATACCAGGGCGCCGAGCTCCATGACGGAAGCGTTCCAGGCCACGGAAGCGGCGTCGTCGTCGGGCAGCAGTGCCACGGCCAGCCGCATTTCGGCGGCGTTCAGCGCCGGGGCGGGCAGCGCCTTGCCGGAGAGTGCGCGGGCGTGCACCCGGCGGATGTTGGTGTCCACCACCGTCTCCCGGCGGCCGAAGGCAAACGAGGCCACCGCCGCAGCGGTGTAGGTCCCCACACCGGGCAGGGTCAGCAGTTCGTCCCGGGTGCCGGGAACGGAGCCGTTGAAGCGCTCCGTCATGGCTGCCGCGGCGGCGTGAAGGCGCAGCGCCCGCCGGGGGTAGCCCAACCGTCCCCACGCGCGAACCGCCTCGCCGCTGGGTTCGGCGGCCAGGGCTGCAGGAGCGGGCCAGCGCTCCATCCACTGCTGCCACACCGGCAGGACCCGGATCACCGGGGTCTGCTGCAGCATGATTTCGCTGACGAACACACCCCAGGGGCTGCACTCCGGACGCCGCCATGGAAGATCGCGCGCATTGGCCGTAAACCAGCTAATGATCTCCGTATGCAGCTGCGGTGCCTGCTGCAGGCCCGGTTCCATGCAAATCTCCCTCGGTTATGACCAGCAATACTCTACTAACCGGCGTGGTGCTCCCGGTAATCCGGAGCAGGGTACCTAGCCTTAAGTCATGGTTGGGAATGCATCATCAAACAAGGCACCAGGGCGGCCCAGCCCGGCTGTCTACCGGCGGCGCAGGATCGTCGCCGGCATCCTCGCACTGCTGGTCGTCATTGGCCTCATCGCGGGCATCATCGCCGTGGCCGGCTGGCTGCGGGGGGACGACAGCGCGTCGGCCGCGGACACGGTCTCGGAAGCCACCATTCCCGGACCGGAGAGCAACCAGCCCGGTGCCGCCAACGCATCCGGTGCGGCTACTGCTGCTCCGGCTCCGAAACCCACAGCGACGGAAAGCGCCGCCGCAGCACCTGCGCTCTGCCCGGCCGCCTCGGTGGGAGTCAGTGCCACCACCGACGCCCTGAGCTACGCCGCGGGCGTGACGCCGGTGCTGACCATGACGGTCACCAATACCGGAGCCGAGCCCTGCGACGTCAATGTGGGCACCAGCCAGATGGAGTTCATTGTCACCAGCGGCTCAGACCGGATCTTCTCCTCGGAGGACTGCCAGCAGGCCGGCGAGGATCTCTTCAAGACCATCGAACCGAACACTGTGGAGACGGCCAAGTTCACCTGGGACCGCCAGCGCTCAGCGCCCGGCTGCTCGGAAGTGGCCAGCAACCCCAACCCGGGAACCTACACCTTTACGGCGCGGCTCGGAGACATCAGCAGCGAACGAACCACCTTCGAACTCGAGTAACAACCCGTTACATAAAACGGTCGAGCAGGCTGGTCTCCGCAATGCGGGAGAGCCCCTCGCGCACTGTCCGGGCACGCTGCTCGCCGATGCCGTCCACCGTCATCAGGTCATCGATGTTGGCGGCCATCAGGTTCTGCAGGCCGCCGAAATGGTCCACCAGCCGGTTGGAGACCGCCGGCGGCACTGACTTGATGTTGCTGAGCAGCCGGTAACCTCGCGGCTGCACCACGGCCTCGAGTGAATCCTGGCCGGGCTGGAAGCCGACGACGGCGGCAATCTTGCTCAAGTCGATCATGTCGGAGGAGCTGAGGTTCTGCAGCGTGGCCACCTGGTCTTCGGGCCGCTGGGTGCCGTCCTGCAGGTCCGCGTAGTCCCGGACGATCATTTCACTGCCCGGCCCCAGGCCGGCGGTGAGTTCCTCGAGCTGCAGGGACAGCAGGCGGCCGTCCACGCCGAGTTCGAGGACATACTGGGAGATTTCCTCGGAAATCCGGCGGACCATTTCCTGGCGCTGCAGGGTGACTGCCACATCCCGGACCGTGACCATGGCTTCGATTTCCAGGGCGGAGAGGGAATTGGTGACCTGGTCCAGGCGCGCACGGTAGCGTTCCAGGGTGGCCAGGGCCTGGTTGGCGCGGGCCAGCACCGGCTCGGAGCCCTCCAGAACATGGCGCAGCCCGCCCACGTAAAGCTGGATGATCTGCATGGACTGGCTGACCGAGATGACGGGGAACCCGGTCTCAATGGCCACCCGCTCCGCGGTGCGGTGGCGGGTGCCCGATTCATGGGTCTCAATGGTGTGGTCCGGGACCAGCTGCACTGCTGCCCGGAGAATGGTCTTGGCGTCCTTGTCGCAGACTATGGCGCCATCCATCTTGGCCAGCTCGCGCAGGCGGGTGGGGGAAAAATCGATGCCGATGTCGAATCCGCCGGAGCAGATGGAGTCAACGGTGCGGTCAAAGCCCAAGACGATGAGGGCGCCGGTGCGGCCGCGCAGGATGCGTTCGAGGCCGTCGCGGAGCTCCGTTCCCGGGGCTACCCTGGCAAGGGTGGCTTTCAGTGAATCTTCGGGACTTCGTGCCACGGTCACTTCCTTCCGGCCGTCGGGCCCACTGGCGTTCTGGGCGGACACTGCACAGACACTTTCCCTATAGTAGTGGTCCGGGACGGGACAATGGCCACCTTTGTGCCGTGCAACGCGCAGAGTTGCGCCCGGACCGCACTGACGTGTGCTGCATCAGACGCGGAAGGATCCGGCTGTCCTAGAACAGGAGCTCGAGGGCCTCCGTCAGAGTGGACACCTCCCGGACCCGGAACCCGGCCGGAACCGCCACCGGACCGTTGGGTGATGCCGGGACCACCGCGTGCGTGAAGCCGAGGCGCTCCGCTTCCTGGATGCGCCTGGCAATGCCGGGAATGGGCCGGACTTCTCCGGCCAGGCCAACTTCCCCAAAGGCAATCAGCTGTGCGGGAAGGGGCTTGTTCATCTTGGCGGACGCCACGGCAAGAGCCACGGCAAGGTCAGTGGCCGGTTCGCTGAGCTTGACCCCGCCCACGGTGGCCACATAACTGTCATCCTTGGCCAGGTTCATGGACGCCCGCGCCTGCAGCACGGCAAGCAGCATGGCAACCCGCGATGAATCCAGTCCGCTGGTGGCGCGCCTCGCCTGGGAGTTGCTGGTTTCGGCCAGCAACGCCTGGACCTCAGCCAGGAGCGGGCGCTTTCCTTCCAGTGTGACGGTGATGCAGGTCCCTGAGACCGGTTCCTTGGTGCGGGAGACAAACAGACCGGAAGGATCCGCGAGTCCCACGATTCCTTCCTCGGTGAGGTCGAAGCAGCCCACTTCGTCAGTGGGGCCGTATCGGTTCTTGACCGCCCGCAGCAGCCTCAGGCGGGAGTGGCGGTCGCCGTCGAACTGGCAGACCACATCCACGAGGTGTTCCAGCAGGCGCGGCCCGGCAATCGACCCGTCCTTGGTGACATGTCCAACCAGCAACGTGGTCATGTTCCGTTCCTTGGCCGCGGCAATCAGGGACGCTGCCACCTCGCGGACCTGGCTGACGCCGCCGGCGCTGCCGTCCACGGCGGAACTGCTCAGGGTCTGCACGGAATCGACGATCAGCAGTCCGGGCTTGACCTGTTCCACCTGGCCCAGTGCCTGGCCCAGATCGGTTTCCGCGCTCAGGTACAGGAAATCCGATACCGCTCCGATGCGCTCGGCCCGCAGCTTCACCTGTGCCGTGGATTCCTCTCCGGTGACATACAGGACGTCCCGTCCGAGGTTTCCCACCTTGGCCGCCACATCCAGCAGCAGCGTGGACTTTCCGACACCCGGCTCACCGGCAAGCAGGATCACGGCCCCCGGAACAAGTCCGCCGCCCAGGACGCGGTCCAGCTCATCCACTCCCGTGGGCTGATAGGCGGCCGTGGTGGAATCCACGTCGGCAATGCGCTGGGCGGGACGGGCAACAGTGGCTGCCGCCGTGGTGCGGGCTATGACCTCGCCGGCTTCCTCCACGGTGCCCCAGGCCTGGCACTCGCCGCAGCGGCCCACCCATTTGGCCGTGGTCCAGCCGCACTCGGCACAGCGGTAGTTGGCGGTTTTTGCGCGGGCAGTCTTGGTGGCCATAAAAACAGGCTATCCCGGCGCAGTGACACTTCCGTACGGGAGCAGGGGAGGCCCGATCACACCGCGGAGAGGCAGCGCACTGCTTCCTCATGGGTGAGGCCCGTCGATTCAAGCAGGTCCACCACCAGGGGCCGGAAGAGCATGAGCAGGGCGTCACCCTGGATATTGGTGATGCCCAGGGCGCCGGGGTTCAGCTGCGCGCCGACGGCGGCCAGCTCGTTGCGTGCCTGGCGAAGGTGCCTTTCCCGCGTTCCCCCGGACTCGCCGCCGGCCAAGGCGCGGGCGAGGACGTCGACGGCGTCGGCCGTGTCATTCACCACCTCCGTAACCCGCTCGATGGCCTCGTCATTGAGGGCGGCATGGTTGATGACCGACGTCGTGCGGCGCGCAAAGACCCGGCTGTTGCGCACCGCCAGGTCCAGATAGCCGATGGAACCGCGCAGGTCCCCGAGTTCGGCCAGGTGTCGCCGGTAGGCGGGGGATATCCGGGCGATCTCACGGGCGTCGCGCACGCTGCGGGTGAGCAGGTCCAGCTGGGGCTGCGTGTTGCGCGCCCGGACCAGGGCGTGCCAGGCAATCGTCGAGTCACTTTTGGCCACGGCTTCCGCGCACTGGCGCAGCACTGCGGAGAGCTCATGCAGCAGGTCGCGGACATTGGCCTTCGGCTCCCGGCGGGGATCGCGGGGAGCGAGCATGGTGGCCAGGAGAGCAAACAATCCGCCCACGAGGGCGTCTGCGCTGCGCGTGAACACGCCGCCGTCCGGGGCGGGAAGCAGGACCACCAGCAGCGACTGCAGGCCGAGCTGGGTGGTGAAAATGACGCCGCGGTCCAGGAAACGGGCCAGCATGACGGAGATAAAGAGGACGACGGCGGCCTGCCACAGCCCGGTGCCCAGCGCGTGCAGCAGGAGTTCGCCGATGCTGATGCCCAGGGTGCAGCCGATGCCCACCTCCAACACCCTCCGCGTGCGCGGCTCGCGGGAAAACCCCAGCGAAATGAGCGCGGCGGTGGCGGCGAAGAGCGGCCCCTCATGGCCTAGGACGTACTCGGCAAAGCCGTAGGCACCCACGGCGCAGATGGTCATCTGCAGTGCGGGGATGATCGAATCGCGGCTGCGCCGCAGCCCGACCCGGACCCGGTTGCGCAGGAACCCCCGGCTTTGGGCAATGCGGTCGCGTGGGGGCATGCCAACAGTCTAGGGGCCGCACGGCGTGCCCTCCATCCGGGCGCGCACTGTGACGCTCGGCAGCGCCGGTCATCCCTGCCGGCAACGTCCGCTGCCGGCGGGGATGACCGGGCGGGTCAAAGTTCTCTCCGCCGCTTGGCCCCGTTCACCTTTCGTTAACCTTCCCCCTCCACCATCGGTGAAGGGACGGTGTGACGTCCCGGTGTGCCGGCACATGCCGGACCGCCAGCTCCACGGAAAAACGAGCCCTTGAAAGGGGCCAGACGTGTCGGTAATTCGTATTATCCGTTCCACCGCCCTGCTGTCGGCCGCCGCGCTCGCCCTGTCGGCGTGCGGCAGCGACAGCGCAACCGCCCCCGCCAGCGGCAACACGCCGTCGTCCTCATCGGAAAGCACCCTCACGGGTACCCTTTCCGGATCCGGCGCCTCCTCCCAGGATTCAGCGATGCAAGCCTGGATCGCGGGGTTCACCGCTGCCAACCCGAATACCGCCGTGCAGTACTCTCCGGACGGATCAGGTGCCGGACGCAAGGCGCTGCTGGCCGGGGGCGTGCAGTTTGCGGGTTCGGACGCCCATCTGAAGGACGAGGAAGTGGAAGCTTCGATTGAGGCCTGCGGGCCCGACGGCGCGCTGCACATCCCTGCCTATATCTCGCCCATCGCCATCGCCTTCAACCTGGACGGCGTGGATGAACTCAACTTGGATGCCGACACGATTGCCGGCATTTTCCGCGGCGACATCAGCAGCTGGAACGATCCGGCCATCGCGGGCCAGAATGAGGGCATCGAGTTGCCCGATACGCCCATCACCGTTGTCCACCGCTCCGACGAGTCGGGAACCACCGAAAATTTCACCGAATACCTTGCGGCTGCGGCACCTGCGGTGTGGACCACGGAGGCAAGCGGTGAATGGCCGGCCGACCTGAACGGCCAGGAGAACGCGCAGGGCACCAGCGGCGTGGTGTCCGCTGCCGGTGCCACCGACGGCGCCATCACCTACGCCGACGCCTCCGCCGTCGGCAGCATGGGAACGGTCTCGGTAAAGGTTGGCGGAGAGTACGTCCCCTACAGTTCCGAGGCCGCCGCCAAAGCCGTGGAAGCCTCCACTCCGGTGACCGGCGAAGGCCGGCCCGCTGCAGACATGGCCATGAATTTGGCCCGCGACACCACCGAGTCCGGTGCCTATCCTGTGGTCCTGGTCTCGTACCACATTTACTGCACCAGTTACCCGGACTCTGAAACCGTTGACCTGGTGAAGGCCTTTGGCTCCTATGTCGTCAGCGAAGAGGGACAGGCTGCTGCAACGGATGCAGCAGGCAACGCGGAGCTTTCGGAGCCGCTTCGCCAGAAGGCCGAAGCGGCCATTGCGAGCATCAGCGTCTCGAAATAGCCGGTGCGGGCGGCGGAGCTGCAGCGTTCCGCCGCCGGCGGCAGGCTCTCCTATTCGCAGCCTCCGCCGGGGCGTGGGACAGTAAATGGGGGGATTGCAGCGGCAGACTGAGGCGCCGCGTCAAGGGATCCGTGCAGGGTCAGTAGAGTTTAAGAAGTTGCCAGTGAAGAACCGAAGGGTTGTGCAGTGTCCAGCAAGTCCATAGAAGGCACCGGTGGTGCCGGCCGTGCCGGAGACAAGGTGTTCTCCGGAATCACGCTCTTGGCCGGTTGCCTCATCCTTCTTGTCCTGTTTTCCGTGGCTGTGTTCCTGCTCTGGCAGGCGCTGCCCACCTTCACCGCGGATTCCGCCGACATCAGCGGCGGCGAGGGCTTCTTCACCTACATTTGGCCGCTGGTCATCGGAACGGTCATCGCTGCGGCCATTGCCCTGCTCATCGCGACGCCGGTGGGCATCGGCGTCGCGCTGTTTATCTCTCACTACGCGCCGCGCCGCATGGCGCAGGGCCTTGGCTACCTCATTGACCTGCTGGCGGCCATCCCGTCGGTGGTCTACGGCGCCTGGGGCATGATGGTGCTCGCTCCGGCCCTGGTTGGCCCCTACACCTGGCTGGCCGACAACGCCGGCTGGATCCCGATCTTCTCCGGTCCGGCCAGCCAGACCGGCAAGACCATGCTGACGGCGGGAATCGTCCTGTCCGTGATGGTGCTGCCGATCATCACCTCGCTGACCCGGGAAATCTTCCTGCAGACTCCGAAACTGCATGAGGAAGCAGCTCTGGCCATGGGCGCCACCCGCTGGGAAATGGTCCGCATGGCGGTCTTTCCCTTTGCCCGCCCGGGTGTCATCAGCGCCGTCATGCTGGGCCTGGGACGCGCCCTGGGTGAAACCATGGCCGTGGCCCTGGTGCTCTCCTCCGGCGGCCTGATTGCCAGCCTCATCCGCCCTGGCAACCAGACAATCGCTGCGGAAATTGCCCTGAACTTCCCCGAGGCGTACGGCCTGCGCCTGTCCGAGCTGATCGCCGCCGGCCTGGTGCTGTTCCTGATCACCCTGGCCGTGAACGTGATTGCGCGCTGGATCATCAGCCGCCATAAAGAATTCTCCGGAGCCAACTGATGCAGACGACACCAACACTCAGCCGCCGCCCCTCGACACTGACCAAGAACCAGCTTCCGCCCTATGCGGTGTGGGTGGTTCTGGGAGCGGCAGTCATCCTCGGCGCGGCTTTGTCCGCCCTGATCGGTTTCGGCATCGCAAGCTTCACCATCTTCACCGCGGTAATTTTCGTCATCGGCGCTACCGCCCTGACCTGGGCTGTGGAGGGACGCCGACGAGCGGTTGACCGCTTTGCCACCTACCTGATCTGCGGCTCCTTCCTCCTGGCGCTGGTTCCCCTGGTGTCCGTGATCTTCACCGTCCTGTCCAAAGGCCTGGCAGGCCTGAGCCCGGACTTCCTGTTCACCTCCATGGGCGGAATGACCGGGGCCGTGGACAACAACAGCGCGGAGACGGGCGGCCCAGTGCTGGGCGGGGCGTACCACGGCATTGTGGGCACGCTGCTGATTACCCTGTGGGCCACGATCATTTCGGTGCCGATCGGCCTGCTGACCGCCGTCTACCTGGTGGAATACAGCAACGGCGGACCGCTGTCCCGGGCCATCACCTTCTTCGTGGACGTCATGACCGGCATCCCGTCGATCGTTGCGGGTCTCTTCGCTGCAGCCTTCTTCGCCCTGGTGTTCGGACCGGGGGTGCGCACCGGCTTTGTGGCCGCCGTCGCCCTCTCCGTCCTGATGATCCCCGTGGTGGTGCGCTCCACCGAGGAAATGCTCAAGATCGTGCCGAACGAGCTGCGGGAAGCCGCCTACGCGCTGGGCGTGCGCAAATGGCGCACCATCCTGAAGGTGGTGGTGCCGACGGCGATTTCGGGCATCGCCTCGGGTGTCACCCTGGCCATCGCACGCGTTATCGGCGAAACGGCGCCGCTGCTGGTCACCGCAGGTTTTGTGAACACGATCAACATGAACGTGTTTGCGGGCTGGATGAGCACCCTGCCCACCTACATTTACCGGCAGCTGATGAGCCCCACCTCGCCCACCAACACCGATCCGAGCACACAGCGTGCCTGGGCGGCGGCGCTGCTGCTGATCATCATGGTGATGCTGCTGAACCTGGGTGCCCGCCTGATCGCCCGGATGTTCGCGCCCAAGACCGGACGCTGACCAGCCTCACTCCCTGCGGCAGGCACCGCCGCCCTGCCGCTCCCGAAACTTCAACAAAAAGGAATCACATGTCCAAGCGAATCGACGTCAAGGACCTCAACGTCTACTACGGCGACTTCCTGGCCGTAGAAAACGTCAACATCAACATTGAGGCGCGCTCGGTCACGGCGTTCATCGGCCCCTCGGGCTGCGGAAAGTCCACCTTCCTGCGGACGCTGAACCGCATGCATGAAGTTCTTCCGGGCGCCCGCGTGGAGGGTGAAGTCCTGCTGGACGGCGAGAACCTCTACGGCTCCGGCGTGGATCCCGTCACCGTGCGCAGCCACATCGGCATGGTGTTCCAGCGCCCCAACCCGTTCCCCACCATGTCCATCCGGGACAACGTCCTGGCCGGCGTGAAGCTGAACAACAAGCGCATCTCAAAGTCCGACGCCGATGACCTGGTGGAGAAGTCCCTCACCGGCGCCAACCTGTGGAAGGAAGTCCGGGACCGGCTGGAGAAGCCCGGCTCCGGCCTCTCCGGCGGCCAGCAGCAGCGCCTGTGCATTGCCCGGGCCATCGCAGTGTCCCCCGAGGTCATCCTCATGGACGAGCCCTGCTCGGCCCTGGACCCCATCTCCACCCTGGCCATCGAGGACCTGATCGAGGAGCTGAAGAGCGACTACACGGTGGTGATCGTGACCCACAACATGCAGCAGGCAGCCCGCGTCTCTGACAAGACAGCGTTCTTCAACATTGCCGGCACCGGCAAGCCGGGCAAGCTCATCGAGTACGACGACACCACGGTCATCTTCAACAACCCGGCCCAGAAGGCCACCGAGGATTACGTCTCCGGACGCTTCGGGTAAACCGCGCGGGCAGACCCGCTGCGGGCGGCTGAATCTCAGAGCATCGGGCTGATCGCCAGGAAGAGGATGCCGCCCAGCAGGGCTGTCACCGGAGCCGTGGCAAGCCACGTGGCCAGGACTTCCCGCAGCGGAATGAAGCGGACGGTGGAAAAACGCTGGTTCGCGCCGGCGCCCACAATGGCCGAGGTCATGGTCTGAGTGCTGGAGAGCGGGATCTGCAGCCACACGGCGCCCAGGAAGAGCATGGTGGAGCTGACCGCCGTCGCGCTCATGCCGCGCAGCGGGTCAATGCGCACCAGGCGGCTGCTGAGCGTGCGGCTGATCCGCCAGCCGCCGAAGAGGCTTCCCGCGGCCAGCGCGGCGCCGGAGAAAACCTGTACCCAGAGCGGGATGCCTGCGCTGCCGGAGTATCCGGCAGCCACCAGTGCCAGGACAATCACGGCCATGGTCCGCTGCCCGTCCTGCATGCCGTGGCCCAGCGAAAACGCCGACGTGAACACTGACTGGGCGATCCGGTTTCCGGCGTCTCCGCGGCGCGGGGAGCTGTAGCGCATGAGCCAGGTAGTGGGAAAAACCAGCAGGTAGGCCAGGACAAAGGCAACCACGGGAGAGAGCAGCAGCGGCAGGACAATCTGCTGCAGCAGCACCTGATAGGACTCGGCGATGTTGGGGCCTCCCACCAAGGTGGACGCGGCCCCCGAGCCGACTATGCCGCCCACGAGGGCGTGTGTGGAGGAGGAAGGCATGCGCCGCCACCAGGTCCACAGTCCCCAGCCGCAGGCCGCGAGCAGGCCCGCAATCAGGATGCCCAGACCCGGTGTTCCATCCGGGAGTTGGATGAATCGATCTGCCAGGACCAGGGCCAGCGCCGTGCTCAGCAGGGCGCCGGTCAAGTTGAAGACGGAGGCGAGGACGACGGCGACCGTGGGGGTCAGCGCGCGGGTGCGCACCGAGGTGGCAATGGAGTTTGAAACATCGTGGAAGCCGTTAATGAAGGCGTAGGCACCTGCGAAGAGCACCACGGCGGCCAGCAGAACCGGCTCCACCTAGGATTCCCGGACCAGAATGCCGCCCACGGCGGTGGCACACCGGCGCAGCGATGAGGTGGTTCCGGCCAGCTGGTCCGCGAGGTCCCGGTGCCGGGCATACATGAGCGGCTTGTGGTCACGCAGGAGTTCGGACACCCAGATGCGGTGGGTCCGCTCGGAGCGCTTGGACAGGCGCAGCATCTCGATCCAGTAGTCGTCGAGGTCTTCCAGCGACGCCAGGCGGCGCATGGCGCCTGCCGTCAGCTCGGCCTGCCGGCCAATGACTTCAAGCTGTTCGGCGGCACGCCTGGAGATCCCGGTCAGCCGGTACAGCGAGATGATCTCCGCGGCGGCGTCGAGGTTTTCCGTCGCTGACATCAGTGTGAGGGAAAGGTCGTAGAGGTCCTCGCGGGGGAGCGGATTGATGAAGCTTGACCTCATCTGCGTCATGAGCGCGAAATGCAGGTCCGTGGCTTCCGCCTCCAGCTGATGCATGTGCTCGGAGAGCCGTTCATAATCGGCCGATTCGGCACCGAGGACCTCCGACAGCGTCCCCGCGCCGCGCACAAGCACGGCCCCCATTTGGGAAAGGAGCTCGAGCCCGGCGTTTTCCTGGGGAAACAGCCGCAGCCTCACGGGAAAACCTGGATTTGCCGGCCGGAAAGGGGGCCCTGCGCGATGTGGGTCACGAGCCTAGATTATCGGCTGCGCAGTAAGAACCAAAAGCGGTGCCGGACCGGGAGCGCCTCTCGGCGGAAGGCCGCTCGAAGCGGCTCTAAGTTGAAGCCCGGGGGTTCCGCAGTCCGACACCAATTTCAGTTTTCTACTCTTCGCCGGAGATGTCAACACGAGCTCCGGCCGACCCCTAATCGAGCTCTCCGCGGCGCCAGGCGGCAGCTGCATATTCCAAATCTTCGGCTGTGCGCACCAGTTGGCGCGCCTTGAGTGTCAGCTGCGTTGCCTTATCGGCGCTGCCCGTCTCTGCCGAGTCGGCGTGATGTGTCTGGCCCAGGGCCACTACGCGGCAGAACGCAGCGAAGCGTTCCAGCGCGACGTCGAACTCTCCCTCGAAGGCTCCGGAGAGGATGGTGTCCGCCATGGCTTTGACCTCGTCCGCACCCAGCGGCTCGGCCACCCCGGCCACCACCTTGGAGACCTGGGCAACGTCTTTTCCGGCGGCGTAGTAAGCGGCAACCCGCTCCGGATTCTGCTGAGTGGCGGCGCGGAGGGCGTAGAGACGCCACAGGGCACCGGGCAGTGAACGAGCAGGGCTTTCCGCCCACATCTCCGCGATGGATTCCAGGCCCTGCCGGTCTGCCAGCTTCACCAGGCGGCGGGTGATCTCCGGATCGGAGCTCTCCCTGCCGTGGTGCACCAGGGCCTGGGCAGCCAGGTGGGCTGCTTCGGATACTCGGGCCGGATCCGCGCCTCCGGGAATGTTGGCGAAGTCCAGCGGAGCGTACAGCTTGGGCTTGTGATGCCGTGGGGGCATTTCATTGGACTCACTCATGATTTGAGAATACTCCGCCCCGGGAACAGCCGTCGAGGAGGGGCCCTCCGGTGCGGCAGGGCGGGCGCTGCAGGGCATGCCGGCAGCGAAACGCAAACACTGGGGCCCGTAGTTTCGTGAGATGCGTCCCCCGTGCGATAAAGTGGAGAAGTCGATTCGTCGACGGCTGTATGGGTGAGGGAAACCTTGGACCGGAACCGCCGTCCCGATACGGCTGGGGGCCTTTAGCTCAGTTGGTAGAGCATCGGACTTTTAATCCGTGGGTCGTGGGTTCGAGCCCCACAGGGCCCACCAGAAGATGGGCCGGCTTGCCGTCAGCGGTGAGCCGGGACTTCGACAGCACCCCGGTTTTCGAACCGGGGTGCTTTTTCTTTGCCCCCGGGCTTCCGGCGGGCAGCGGTGCCGTTAGCATCGCAGGATGAATCCGAAGCGGATCCCCGGCGCCCGCGGGCGGCAGCCGTGAGTGCCAACACTTGGACCGTCGACTTCTGGCTTGATCCCGCCTGCCCGCTGACCCGCCGCACAGCGCGCTGGCTCACCTCCATGGCCGCAGACGTTCCCCTGCAGGTGCACTGGCGCGTGATGAGCCTGTCCCTCCTCTACGAGGACGAAGGGAACAGCCGGGACGGTTCCGGGGAAGGCAGAGCTTGGCCCAGGGATCCTGCCCTGGTTGCCGCCGCCGTTCAGGACGGGCACGGCCACGCGGCGCTTGGGGACTTTTACGACGCGCTGTGGACCGGGCAGGACGGCACGGAGCAGGAGGGGATCGGAAGCATCGCCGACGCACTTCGCCGCTGTGCGCTGCCGCCGGATCTGGCCGACGGTGTCTCCGCCGGCCGGGACACAGCACTGCACAGCTCACACAGCGACGGCGTTGGCCGTCTGGCGGGCAGTGCGGGCTCGCCCATCCTCTCCCTGACGGCTCCTTACGGCCGCCGGGAAACGATTCTTGGCCCCCTGCTGGATGCAATGCCCGCCCCCGCCGATGCGGTGACGCTGTGGAAAGCCACGGTATTGCTGGCCGGCATTCCCGGGTTCCGGGAGATCAGGCGCTGACGTTCAGGAGGAGGCCCTGCCGCCGGTGTCTTCGGCGTCCTTCGCTGACCCGTTGTTCTCCGTACCGTCTGCCTTTTCGCCGGCGCCGCGGCTGCGTTCGAGCACCGGGCCGGGAACCGGCCGGCGGCGGGCGGTGTCGAACTTCATGAGCTTGTGGGTTCCGTCGCAGTAGGGCTTGATGGCGGACCCGCCGCACCTGCAAAGGGCCACCGTGCCCCGGTCACGGGGGACCGGAACGCCGTCGGGCGTAATGATTTCAAAGTCTCCGCGCACCAGCAGCGGTCCGTTGGGATAGGCGACCACGGACGCTGCCGCGGGCCGGTTTCCGGAAGCTGCGGCGTCAGTCTCCGCGGTGCTCTGGCCGGAAGGACATCCGGCGCACTCATAGCCGTCAGTGCCGGGCGCAGCGGAGCTCGTCATGGAGTGACCCCTGCTGCGAGGGCAAGGCCGTCCAGGGCGGCTGCGGCCGCTCCCGCGGGCGCCTGCCCGCGAAGGGCTGAGCGGTCCTGCTGCCAGGCCTCGAGCTGGTCTTCGCCCATCAGGGCGTCCAGGGTCAACACCGTTGCGGCACCAAACATCACATCGGCCAGCAGATCCGGTTCGGCCTCGACCAGTCCGCCGGCCAAGTCCCGCGCGGCAATCTGTTCGTGGACGGCGTCGGCCTCCACATGCTCATCGAAATAGTAGGTGACGGTGTCGTCGAAACCGAGCCGGCGGAATCCCCGGGCGTAGAAGGAGTTTGGAATGGAAGAGGTCATCTCAAAGGCTGCAAGATGGCCGGAGATGGCCCCGCGCAGCCGGCGGTTCAGGCCGAACAGGGACATGGCGTTGGAGGAGGCCAGGGTCAGCGCGGGCACGGCGTCCAGGTACCAGCCGTACTCTGTCTCGAGCCCGAGACCCTTCATGGTGACCGCGAAGAGGTGGGAATGCATGCGTTCGGGACGTCCGCCGCCGTATTCGTCCGCCTGGATTTCGATCAGGGCGGCCTTCGCGCGGCCCACGGGCAGCCGGGGAATGGCCCAGCTGTGGGGGTCGGCTTCCTTCAGCTGGTAGATGGAGCGCAGGATCAGGAACTCCTGAAGCTGTTCGCGGGTGGCCTTGGAGGCGACGTAGCGGGAGACGCTGGGACCGTCGTCGTCGGCGGCCATCCGGAACAGCTCCGCGGCGACTGCCTCGGACGTGGGCTCCGGGAGCTCGGGAACGGAAACGGCGCGGCGGAGCGCCGCCTCGAAAGGCTCTTCCAGCTGCAGGCGCAGGCCCACGAGGCCGGGATGCCACTCCAGTGCGTCCGGCACTGAGTCCAGCCCGCTGTAGTGCAGCTCGTAGAGGCAGAACAGGGTCAGCTGAAGGTCTTCGTCGCGGAGAATGTCGGCAGTGTCCGCGCAGGCGCGGCGAACGGTTTCAGCCAGGGCCGTGAGCGCGTCGGTGGACGGTCCCGCAGGAGCCGTGAGCCGGTCAAACAGGGCGGCACTGACAGGTCCGCGGGGTGCGGGGATTTTCATTCTTATCCTTTGTACTCCGGTTCAAGGGTCCAGGCAGACTCCGTGGACGGGACGGTAAATCCAGGACATAAGCATACTTGGTAAAGCTGTTTCGCCCGGAATCCGCATCTGGCGGGACGGATGCGCAGACATTGACCTTTCCGCCCATCCGGCGTGAGATGGGAGCAGCGCGAACAATTGCGCAGGAGGACATCTGCCAACAACAACTGCGGAAGATGACGACAGCTGCGGAAAAGAGGGACACTCATGCCGCTGATTGATGCAGGAGCTTCCATGCTCATTCCGGCATTGGTGCTGCTGATTGCAGCCTTGGCTGTGACGGCCTTCAGGGTTGATGCGGCGCTCGCCCGGGCAGACGGCGAAAAAATCTTCTGGGTGGGCTTGACCGGGTCGCTGACGGCCCTGCTCGCTGTTGCCTGGGCGGTTGCAGGCAGCCCCGGCAGCGGGCCATGGATTGGCTTGGCCACGGTCATTGGAGTGTCAGGCGCCGCCGCATGGGTGCAGGTGCGCCACCGGCGCCGCCAAGCGGCCCGCAGGCAGAAAGCGCGCCGGCAGCGGGTGGCCGCGCTGGAGCGCCGCCACGATGCAGTGCTGCGGAGTTGGAGTTCCTACGAACTGGACGGCTGGAAGGCACTGGAAAAGCCCGGATTGAGCGACACCGCAAAGCCGGAGACGAAAGACCTGATGCGTGCGATGAAGAGCGCTGCTGCGCTCCGGCCGCTGGAGGAGGGAGCCGGTTTGGTCGACGATGAGGAGATCAAAGACTACGGAGCAGCAGTTGCCCGGTTGGAAGAGGCCTGGACGAGCGCCGAAGCATCCGCAGGAGGCGGCCAGGCCGCTTAGCCGCGCAGGTCTGGACGAAACCCGGCTTCGATGTCAGGCTCAGGGGCATGAGCGGGCGAATCAGGGATGACATTGAGGTCTCCAAGAACCAGGACAATGACCGTTACGAGCTTCGCGTGGGCGGTGAATTGGCCGGCACGGCGGAGTACGAGGAAGCGCCGGATGCGGTGGCATTGACCCACACAGTGGTCCGGGAACAATTCCGGCATCAGGGCTATTCATCAATACTGGTGAAATTCGCCGCGGAAGACATTATTGCGTCGGGGCGGCGGATCAAGCCGTATTGCTCCTACGCTGCGTCATATCTTGGAAAGCACCGGGAGCTGAGTCATCACGTGTCCTGGCCGCAGGAAGCTCACTGACCATTTCTCAAACGGCCGGACCGCGGGAACCGGAATTGGCTGCAGGCCCTTTACGGAAGAACCCTTAATTGAAGCTGGCTCCCCGCTCTGCATATGGGGGGAACGCAGAAGGGGGAGCCAGTGAAAATAGTATAGTTGCATCAGTCCGGAGAAACCAATTGGGGGGGAGTCGCCTGTGGCTGTGTCCGCAAAAGCCTTCCAGAGCTGGCGCTCCCTGACGGCCCCAAGGGAGTCAACCGCTGATCTTTGCCGCATGGCCGGCATCAAGCGTTCCACCCTGGCACAGCAGCTCGTCCGCGGAAAGGTGTCGGAAACCACTGTTGTCCGCGTGGCGAGGGCATGCGATCAGAACCCGGTTGAAGCGCTGTCCTTTTTCGAGGAATACCACGACCTTCTGGCAGGCTCCGGTCCGCCCACCGACTCTGAGCTGATCAGCCAGGTGACGTATGTCTGTGTTTTGCAGTTGCTTGTGGCGCGAAGCCTGCATCCGAATCCTTCGCCCTCCGATCTGCCGGGACTGGGCCCCTTCCCGCACCGCAATTCCGTGCGCGCCTGGTTCGAAGCCGTAGATCCGGGAGACCTGCGCCAACGGCTCAGTGCCAAGACAGGCGTGGCACCCCAAAACCTCTCCGCCCAACTGACGGCCGGCCGGCTCGCCCCGGAACTCGCCGTTCAGGCCGCCAGGCTCGCAGGGGTCTCCCTGACCGGCGGACTGGTTGCCACGGGGCTTCTAACACCGGATGAATGCGGGTGGCCCCTGGGGGGCCGCGAACGCGCGCTGGCCGAACTTTCCGACCCTGAACTGGTGTTTCTTGCCCGGGACCGGCTGGACACGCTGGGCAAAATGGTGAAAAAGCTTGAGCACGATGAAGACAGCAACTCTGCACTCTTGGAGCAATTGGGATGACATTACAGTGGGTTGTTTTTGGCGTCACTGCCCTGTTTGCACTCCAGCGGCTTCCTTCAGCGATCCGCGGTGAAAACCGCGGGACGTTCTGGGCTTTTGTTCTGATAGCGCTGGGAATGGCCCTGAGCATCCCCTTCTTTTATCAGACGGTCGATGCTCTCCTGGGTGGAATAAACCTCGCGAATCTCCTGCTGCGGTTTGTCGTTTTCGCCGCCTTCCTGATTCTCGGGGTGAAGGCCGCCGCAGCCTTCAAAGCCCACCGCGCGGGCCGTCTGATTGCGGGGCCGGTGGGGTTTACCGCCTTGGGATTGGCTGTAGCCGCCGTCATTATTCTCTTTGTACTGAGCGACCTGCCCGAGTCCTCCGCCGCCCTTCGCGCCTATGAAGACCAGGACACAGTGGTCGCCTATGCGCACTGTGCCCGGCTCTACCAGACGTATGTGGCCGCCTGCCTGGCCCCGGCAATGTTCCTGTATGCGGCCGACTCCCGCCATCGGAGCGACGTCCGATTCAGTGCCGGACTCATGTCCTTGGGAATGTCGCTTTTCATCGTTCACGCGTTGTTGAGCCTTGCACTGTGGGATGTGCACCCCGGCGCCTGGGAACGCACGCTTCCTTATGCGGCGGTGCTGGTCATATCAATCGGCCTGGCCCTGATGTGGAACGCGCGGAGGCTGGAGAAGAAGAAACCCAAACCCAATCCCCTGGCCACGGTTTACGGTTTAAGGTAAAGAATTGACATCGTTCGTTCACAGTTTCATCATCCTGTGTCAGAATTATGATTAAGTAACATCCGCTGCCTGTGGGGGGTCAGCGTGAGGTTACGAGCGAAGCCAGCGGATTTCATCCGCTGGCTTCGCTGCTTAAGGATTGCGGAAGGTTCGGCTATGAGGCGTCGAGGTCCGTTTCCAGAATCTTGACGAGAGCGTCCAGAGCGTCTTCGGCACCCTCGCCGTCGGCGCGCAGCACCACCACGTCTCCGTTGGAGGCTCCAAGACTCATCAGCGAGAGCATGCTTGCCGCGTCCATCGCTTCCTCAGCAGGCTCGCCCTCCATGGCGATGGTGACGTCCACCGGCTGTTCGGCGGCAGCCTCGGCGAAGATGGACGCGGGACGAGCGTGCAGGCCCACCCGGCTGGCAATTGTCGCTTTGCGTTCTGGCATGGTGTTGTTCCTTCCGGTTGGTCTCAGTCAAGCAGGGGTAGGGGGCACGGAAACCGGGTCACAGTCCCAGCTCCTCAAGGACGGGAAGCCGGCTGCGCACCGTGGACCGTGCCTCAGCTGCAGTGTGCGCGCTCAGGGCAAGCGACGCCAGATCCTGCGCCTCAGGGAGGGAGACGGTGGCCAGCACGGCTCCCACGGAAGACAGCGCCCTTGGCGTCATGGACAGTGTGTTGACTCCGAGACCCGTCAGTACGACGGCGAGGGCCGGGTCCGCCGCCGCCTCACCGCAGACCCCCACATTTTTGGTTACGGGTGCCCCCTGCCCCGGTTCGGCAGCTGCTTCCGCTGCCCGCGCGCCCTCGACGGTGCGCCTGATCAACTGCAGCACCGCCGGTTGCCACGGGTCATTGAGGGTGGCCAGGGTGCCCAGCTGCCGGTCGGCGGCCATGGTGTACTGCGTGAGGTCATTGGTGCCCAGCGACGCGAAGCGGACCCGGGAGAGGACGGCCTCGGCCATGAGCGCGGCAGCCGGGACTTCGATCATCACGCCGGGCATGGCCAGGCCGGCACCGGTGCACTGAACCGCAAAGTCTGCGGCTTCCTCGGCGGTGGAGATCATCGGCGCCATCACCCACACATCGGCCTCATGGGCGCCGGCGGCAATGGCGATCGCTTCCAGCTGGCGGCCAAGGACGCCGGGGGAGGACCGGTCCGTGCGGAATCCCCGAACGCCAAGGGCCGGATTGGGCTCCGTGGCGTCGGTCAGGAACGGGAGCGGCTTGTCCGCGCCGGCGTCCAGCGTGCGAACCACCACTTTCCGTCCCGGGAAGGCCGCAAAAACGGCGCCGTAAGCCGTGACCTGCTCCTCCTGGGTGGGCTCCGTATCGCGGCCCAGGAAGCAGAATTCGGTGCGCAGCAGGCCAATGCCCTCGGCCCCGGCTGCCGCCGCTGCCTGTGCGTCCTTGCCGGAGCCCACATTGGAGAGGAGGGGAACACGGTGACCGTCCGACGTCGTTCCCGTGCCGTTGAAAGGCGGCAGGGAAACCCGCGAGGCGTATTTCTTCGCCGATTCCCGTTCGGAGGCGCCCGGATCCACCACCACGGTGCCGGTGGCACCGTCGAGGTAGAGTTCCGCACCGTCGGCCAGCGAATCAGCTCCCGCGGCGCCCACCACTGCAGGCAGGCCCAGGGAGCGGGCCAGAATCGCGGTGTGGGACTGCGGGCCGCCGCCCGACGTGACAAGGCCGATGATTTTGGCCGGGTCCAGCGTGGCGGTGTCTGCCGGGGCCAGCTCTTCGGCGACCAGGATGAACGGAACGTCGGAAGCGGGAATGCCCGGTGCCGGCAGCCCGTCGAGCTCGGCCACGATGCGGGCGCGGACGTCCAGGACATCCTGGGTGCGCTCAGCCATGTAACCGCCCAGGCTCTGCAGCATGGCAGCCACTTCCAGCCCGGCCTCCCAGATGGCCCGGTCTGCGGCCATCCCGGCATTGATGTGCTTGCCGGCAGCCTTGAGCAGCATGGGGTCCGTGGCCATCATGGCCGTTGCGTCCAGCACCGCCTTGGCGTCTCCGCTGGCTGTCTCCGCCCGGTGCCGCAGGTCCGCCCGGACTTCCTCGGCGGCATCTTTCAGGCGGGCCTTTTCTCCATCCACCGTGCTGCCTGCTCCGAAGGTTGCATCGGCATCGGGCTCGGGCACCGGAGGCGGCATCCGCAGTGAAGGGCCAAGCACCCGCCCGGCGCTGACTCCGATTCCCTTGATGGTCCGCATCAGTGTGCCTCTCTGTGAATGGGCGATGGATTAGGCAATGACGGGCTCCTCTGCGCGCTTGGGCGCCGTCCAACGCTTGAGTGCAACATAGATCAATCCTGATGCCACCATTCCAGCGAGGATAGCCACAATGAACATCAGGATGTTGCCGATGGCGAAGAACACGAAGATTCCGCCGTGCGGCGCCTGTGAGGTCACGCCGGTGCCCATGCAGATGGCGCCGGCAACGGCTCCTCCCACCATGCAGGACGGAATGACTCGGAAGGGGTCTGCCGCGGCAAAGGGGATGGCGCCTTCGGAGATGAATGCGGCACCGAGCAGCCAGGCGGCCTTGCCGTTCTCCCGAAGCGCCATGGTGAACTGCTGCTTGTCCAGTACGGTTGCCAGCGCCATGCCCAGCGGCGGCACCATGCCGGCGGCCATGACGGCTGCCATGATCTGCCAAGGCGCCTGGTTTTCGAAGCTGCCCGCTCCCAGGCCGGCAACGGCGAAAGAGTAGGCCACTTTGTTGATGGGCCCGCCAAGGTCGGAGCCCATCATGAGTCCCAGGACTATGCCCAGTACGACGGCGGCGGCCCCGCTCAGACCCGCCAGCCAGTCATTGAGGGCAAGGGTCAGGGCGGAAATGGGCCCGCCCAGGACCAGGATGAGGAGTCCGGACGCTATCAGGGAGGTGACAAGCGGGATGATCACCACCGGCATCAGCCCGCGCATCCAGCTGGGTACACTCCAGCCGCCCACCCACCGGGCAATGTAGCCGGCCAGCAGGCCGCCCACCAGGCCGCCGATGAAGCCGGTGTCCATAAACAGTGCCACCGATCCGGCCGTGAAACCGGGGGCGATGCCCGGCCGGTCGGCCAGGGCGTAGGCAATGTATCCGGCCAGCGCCGGAACCAGGAATGCCAGTGACAGATTGCCGATTTTCCAGAAGACGGCGCCCAGATAGGTCAGCAGGCCCTCTTCCCCCGGATCAAAGATGGTGCCGCCGTCCAGGATGATGTCGCCGGTGAGGGTGCCGTCGTCGTCGGACAGAGAGAGTTCGTAACCTCCGAGCAGGAAGCCCAGGGCAATGAGCAGACCGCCGCCGGCCACAAACGGAATCATGTAGCTGACACCGGTGAGCAGGGCCCGCTTGAGCTGTCCGCCGAACCCTTCACCTTCCCCGCTGCTTTGCGGATCCCGTTCTTCGCCGCCGCCTCCGCCGCCGGAAACACGGCGGGAGTTGGGGTCCTTGGCAGCAGCGAGGGCCTCGTCGATCATGACGCCCGGTTCGTCGATGCCCCGCTTCACCGGGCCGGCCACCACCGGCAGGCCGGCAAACCGGCCCTTGTCCCGCACATCGACGTCGGTGGCGAAAATGACCGCATCGGCGTTGCTGATGACCGAAGGGTCCAGGGGCGTGGAGCCGGCCGACCCCTGTGTCTCCACCTGGAGATCGATACCGCGTTCGGCGGCTGCGGCTGCCAGGGAATCAGCGGCCATATAGGTATGGGCAATGCCCGTGGGGCAGGCGGTTACTGCGACCAAACGATGAGTTTTTCCGCCGTCGCCGGCCCCGCCGGCATTGCCGTGATCCGCGGTGGGCTCCGATGTCGGTGCTCCCGCTGAGTGGGCTCCGCCTGAACCGGCGGACGCAGCTCCCGCTGTCGTCGAGCCGGCGGCTTGAGCGCCTGTGGTGCCTGCACCTGTGCCGCCAGTGCCTGCGGCACTGGCTCCGGTGGCCGGAGCCGCATTCGCGGCCCCCGATGCTGTTCCCGGTGCCTGTGATTCCGGTACGGGGCCCAGCCCCAGGGCTCCGTCCACGAGGTCAACGATCTCCTGTGGGGAGGCTGCTGTCCGCAAGGCGCCGGTGAAGTTCTTCTTGATCAATGACCGTGCCAGCTTTGACAGCAGCTGCAGGTGTTCCTGGTCGGCGCCCTCAGGGGCCGCGATGAAGAACACGATGTCCGCCGGACCGTCCTTGGCTCCCCAGTCCACCGGTGGGTTGATGCGGGCCATGACGAGCGTTGCCTGGGTGACTGCGGAGGACCGGCAATGCGGAATGGCGATACCCCCGGGAACGCCGGTTGCCGTTTTGGATTCCCGTGCCATTGCGTCCGAATACAGCTCGTCAAAGCCTGTGGCGCGGCCCGTTGAAACTACTTGTTGGACCAGGTGGCGGATCACCTCGGACCGTTCGTTCCCCAGATTCTGGTCAAGGGTTACCAGCTCCGGCGTAATGAGATCCGACATTAGTCTTCCTCCTTGGTGGGTGCAGCCCGAGTGAATTCGGTGCCCGATACGTTGGCAGGGACGGCTATCTCCGTCACGGTCACGGCGCCGGGGTCAGTCTGTGCAAGCGTGGGAATGGTGGTGCCCGGAAGGGATGCCGCCGCCGCGCCATGTGCCACGGCCTGGCGCAGGCAACCGGCAGGCGGGGCACCGCTGACATTGGCGAGCAAGTACCCGGCAAGCGAGGAATCGCCGGCGCCGACGGTGGACCGTGCCTCGACCGGCGGTCGGGTCGCCTGCCAGGCACCTTCCGCCGTGATGAGCAGGGCTCCTTTGGGGCCGAGGGTCGCCAGGACGGCCCCGACGCCCCTGGCAATGAGGCTTCGTGCCGCCACCACTGCGAGGACCGGATCCGCCTCCAGCTCATCTTCCGACCCGATGCCGGTTACTTCGGCCAGTTCCTCTGCATTGGGTTTGAGCAGGTCAGGGGTGGCATCATGCATCAGTGCTCCGAGGAGCGGAGGTCCGGATGAATCGATGGCAATCCGCGGAGCCGTGCTCCCGAAGTGCCGCCGGACGGCGTGGGACACCAGCGCATACAGGTCCGGGGAGGCCCCGGGAGGAAGGGAACCGGCAAGCACCAGCCACGAAGCAGGGGCACCGCCGTCACCTGCAGCACACGTGTTGAGCAGCAGGCTGATGAGGGCCTCCTGCTCCGATGCGTCCAAAGGCGGGCCGGGAACGTTGATCTTGGTTGTGGTTCCGTCGGGTTCGGTCAGCGTAATGTTGCTCCGCAGGGCGGCCGCGATGGGAAGATTTGCGTAGCTGACACCTGCACTGCGCAACCCGGCCATCACCGGGTCATTGTCGGCGCCGGGCAGCACGGCTATCGACTCAACTCCGGACGCCGTCAGGGCGTGGGATACGTTGACGCCTTTTCCTCCGGGGTCCTGGCTGATGGCGGCGGCCCGCTGCACTGCTCCGCGGACCAGCGTCCCGGGCAGCTCGACGGTTCGGTCCAAGCTGGGATTGACGGTGAGGGTGACGATCATTGAACCACCATGTTCGGATCCTGACATTAGGCAGTTGCCGTTAGCGGTCAACTGTTGGGACTCGCCCTTGCGGCGGCACGGACAGGTATGGGGATTTGAGCATTATCACCCGCAATCTGCACCACCTTTCAGATATGGCGTGCGCCACGTCCGGTGTGCTGAACCAACGCTATTTAGGTTGATCGTTGATTGCAATGGGGAGCGTTTCCAGCGCCGTCCGGAAGCCCAAACGGGCCCCTGCGCATTAGGGTGAGGGGATGCAAAACGTCCTGTGGTCTGCCCCGGCCGAAGTCCGTCCGGGCACCCACCTCCTGGTGATGCTGCACGGATACGGAACCGACGAACACAGCATGGCCCGCCTCTTTCCGTCCATCCCGGCGGGAATCACTTCGGCGGCGCTGCGAGGCACCTTTCCCGTGGGGGACAGCCACGGCTGGTTCCTCCTGGATCCGTATCTGCAGTCCGACACCGGTGCAGTTTTGGAGGCCGCGGCAGGGATTTTCACCTGGCTGGACCGGGTCCGCGCTGAGGGGGCGTTCACCGGGGTCTCGATGCTCGGTTTCTCGCAGGGCATGGCGATGGCCACCACCCTGCTGCGGCTGCGGCCGCAGGGGTTCGACGCCGTCGTGGGGCTGTCCGGGTTCGTGGCTGAGAACGAACTGCTGGCCATGGCCGAACCGCTGCCCAAGCCGGTTCCCTACTTCTGGGGGCGGGACCGGGACGACTGGGTGATCAATGAAGACGCCATTGCCGCCACGCGGAATTGGCTGGCGGAGAATACTGCGCTGACCGCCCGCACTTACCCCGGGATGGGGCATACTGTCGGGGCTGAGGAAGCGCGCGATATAGGCATCTTTCTCCGGCGCTATGTAGTGTCCAAGGCCCACGCTGACAGGGAAAACAAAGAGGGCTAACACCTCTCAGGGCGGAAGAACAATCCGAGCCGACTACTACCTAAGCATGCTTATGAAGTACAGTGGAGGAAAGCGCGGCCCACAGGTCGCTCAGTAAACCAACGAAATCATCACTCGTTCACACAGCAAGGAGTAATCACAATGGGTTTCATTGCTTTCCTTATTCTTGGTCTTATCGCCGGTGCAATCGCTAAGGCAATCCTTCCGGGTCGTCAGGGCGGCGGCTGGATCGCTACTCTGGTCCTCGGCGTCATCGGCGCCCTGCTTGGCGGCTGGATTGGCGGCGCCATCTTCGGTGTCGAGCTGGAAGAATTCTTCTCCATCCAGACGTGGCTTGTTGCCATCATCGGCTCCATCATCGTTCTCGCAATCTACGGCTTCGTTACTCGCAAGAGCAGCCGCGCCTAGTTTGTGAGTCTGCGCTCCGGCGCAGAGTTCTGCAGCAGACTGCAGATAAAAAGCGGGACCGGCGGATTAGTTCGCCGGTCCCGCTTTTTACGTACCTGCCTCACGTAGGCTTAAACGGGCTGGTGCCCTGCACCGGAACATGTGTCGAAAAGGAGCGTTGCCGTGGGATTTTTATCCAACCGTGCCAGGAAGGCTGCCGGGGGAACCGTCTTTGAAAAGGACGGGACACCCAAACCTTCGGTGCTCCGGGCAATGGAGCGGGCCGTGGATGTCCAGCGCCCCTTGGTGCTCGCAAATATCAGACGGCTGCAGCGCAAGCATCCCCAGGCGACACCGGCGGAACTGGTGTCGATCGTGGAGAAGCACTACCTGAACACCGTGACCGGAGGCGGAGCCGCGGTGGGCGCCACCGCAGTCGTGCCCGCCATCGGCACTGTCGCAGCGTTAGGGCTCTCGGCGGCGGCAACGGTGGGTTTCCTTGAGGCAACGGCGCTCTACGCGCAGTCAGTCGCCGAACTGCACGGGGTGCACCTCTCAGATCCGGAGCGTTCGCGGACCATGGTCATGGCCATCATGCTTGGCGAAGAGGGAACCGCCATGATGCAGTCCGTTGCCGGGCGTGGAGGCAAACCCTGGGCCAGCTCCCTGGGCAAAATGCCGTCCGGCGTGATGGGATCCGTTGGGTCATCCATTCGAAAGCAGTTCATGAAACGCGTTATAGCCCGGCAGGGAACGGCCCTGTTTGGCCGCGCGCTGCCCCTGGGGATCGGGGCGGTTGTGGGCGGAGCGGGCAACCACGCCATGGGCAAGGGTGTCATCAAGGCCGCCCGGCGTGCGTTTGGCCCGGTACCGGAAACAATCAGCGGCGAACTGGCCGAGGACCTGCGGCAGACGCCGGACAAGCCCTAGCGGAACAGGCCGGGGCGGGCGTGTGCGCCCGCTGCCCGGCCTAGCCGAAGACCGCGTGCGCGACGGTGAAGATGGCCAACCCTGCCAGGGATCCCACCACGGTGCCGTTGATCCGGATGAACTGCAGGTCCTTACCCACCTGGAGTTCGATCTTCTCCGATGTCTCCTGCGCGTCCCAGTGCTCTACGGTCTCGGTGATCACGCCGGCAATGTCGCTGCTGTAGGTCTTGACCAGATAGCCGGCGGCGTCGGAAATCCAGGTGTTGACCTTGCCCGCGAGCTCAGGTTCGGTGGCCAGCCGGTGCCCGAAGTCCTGCACCGCGGCCTTGAAGTTCCGCGTCAGCTCACTGTCCGGGTCATCCACGGCAGTGGTCAGGGCGTTCTTGATGGTGGCCCATGTCTGGGTGATGAGCTGCTGGACCCGGGGATCATCCAGCACCTGTTCCTTGATCGCGTCAGCCTTGGCCATGACGGCGGGATCCTCCTGCAGGTCCCGGGCCAGTCCCTTGAGGTAGTTGTCCAGGGCCCGGCGCATCTCATGGTTCTCGTCTTCCTGCACGGCCCGCAGGAAGCGCCTCACTTCCACCTGCACGCGGTCGCCCACCAGGTCATCCACAAATGAGGGCACCCAGGACGGGGAGCGCTGGGCCACCAGCTCGGAGATGACATCGGGGTTCGCTTCCACCCAGTCGTTGATGCTGTCCACCACCAGATTCACGAGCTGGTGGTGGTGCCCCTCGTCGAAGACCCGTTCCGCCACCCGGCCCATGGGCGGTCCCCACGGCGGGTCCACCACGTGCCGGCGGAACATGGACTCCAAAACCGTTTTGACGGCGTCGTCGTCCAGCACCCGCAGGATTCCGCGGATGGCGGCGGAACCCTCAGTAGCCACGCGGGCGGCGCTCTCCGGCCGTTCCAGCCAGGCGCCGGCCTTCTGTGCCAGTTCCATGGAACCGAGTTTTTGGGTGATGACCTCTTCGGAGAGGAAGTTGCTCTCCACGAACTGGCCCAGCGAGGCTCCGATCTGGTCCTTCTTGCGCGGAATGATCGCCGTGTGCGGAATCTTCACGCCCATGGGGTGCTTGAAAAGCGCGGTGACCGCAAACCAGTCCGCCAAGGCGCCCACCATGCCGCCCTCGGCGGCAGCCCGAACATACTGCAGCCAGGGATAGCGGTCCTGCAGGGCAAAGGAGATGACGAAGATGACGGCGAGCACCACCAGCAGTCCGGTCGCCACCATTTTCATTCGGCGCAGGCCTGCCGCCCGCTGGGCATCGTCCAGTACCGGAAGGCTCATGCCGACGCTCCGTTTCCGTCGTTACGCATGTTCCCCGGCCGGGGAACCGAAGATGAAATCGAAGACAAAAGCAAAACCGCTCCTCGTGCTTGTGCCGGTTCGTGTGCCGCGGGCCGGTCGGACGCCGCGGCAGGAACCGTCCAGCCAATGTAATCAGTCTGCTGTGCAAGGTGCCGTGTCGGCAAACGCCGTCCCTTGGGGGACATGCTGGGAGCGGCGCCGGCCGTGTGGTTGAGTGGGGCTCATGGCTTCCCCGATTGAGGATTATGCGCTGGTTTCAGACCTGCACACCGGTGCGCTGATTTCCCGGCGGGGAAGCATCGACTGGCTGTGTCTGCCGCGGTTCGACTCGCCGTCGGTCTTTGGTGCATTGCTGGGAACCGAAAACCACGGCCGGTGGCTGCTGGCTCCGGAGGGAGATGCCGCCGTCGTGAGCCGAAGCTATCTTGGGCCCACATTTATCCTGCAGACGCACTGGGCAACTGACAGCGGCGCTGCGCTGGTTACTGATTTCATGCCGGTGGGTGACGGTCGGGCTTCGATTGTGCGCCGGGTGGAGGGAATCAGCGGAACCGTGGATATGCGGCAGGAGCTGGAAGTTCGCTTCAACTACGGAACCGTCCTGCCGTGGATGCGCCGTGACCCCGATCCGCACGGAGAGCGGCTGCTGGCGGTAGCTGGACCGAATGCACTGGTGCTGCGCGGGGACAACCTGCCCCGGGCGGTGGACCACCAGCATGTTGGCCGCTTCACTGTGGCTGCCGGCGAGCGCGTGGACATGGAACTGACCTGGCATCTCTCCCACCATGAAGTGCCTCCGCTGACGGACATCGACACCGCGCTGGCGTCCACCACCGATTATTGGGAAAGGTGGGCGGACCACTGCGATCCCGCGCCGCAGTATGTTGGACCCGTCCAGCGCTCGCTGCTGGTGCTGCGCGCGCTGACGCATGAGTCCACCGGCGGCATTGTGGCGGCTCCCACCACCTCGCTTCCGGAGGTTGCGGGCGGGGAACGCAACTGGGATTACCGCTACTGCTGGCTCCGGGACGCGGCGCTGACCCTCGAAGCCATGCTGGGTCACGGCTACGCGGATGAGGCTCTGCGCTGGCGCAACTGGCTGCTGCGTGCCGTGGCCGGTGACCCGGAGGACCTGCAGATCATGTACGCGGTGGACGGTGCCCGTGAACTTCCCGAACGCATCCTGCCCCAGTTCACCGGGTATGGAGGATCCGTTCCGGTGCGCGTGGGGAACGGGGCGGTTTCCCAGTACCAGGCCGACGTCGTCGGTGAAGTGATGGTTGCCCTGGCCAAGCTTCGGGATGCGGGTGTGGCGGAGGATCATTTCTCCTGGCCCCTGCAGCGGGCTCTGATGACCTTCCTGGAACGCCACCTCGAGGACAAGGACCACGGAATCTGGGAAATGCGGGGAGAGCCCCAGCACTTCACCCATTCGCGGGTCATGATGTGGGCGGCGTTTGACCGGGCTGCCGCCGCCGTCCGGTCCCATGGCCTGGACGGTCCCGTGGAGCTGTGGGAGGCCTTGAGGGACGGACTGCGCGAGGAGATCCTGAACCGCGGCTTTAACGAAGAACTGAATACCTTCACCCAGTATTACGGCAGCAGGGAAGTGGACGCGGCCCTGCTGCAGCTTCCCCAAGTGGGCTTCCTCGCCTACGACGACGAACGCATGCTGGGCACGGTGGCCCGGATTGAGCAGGACCTGCGCACCGACTCCGGCCTGCTGCTGCGCTACGCCACGCACAGCGGAATTGACGGCCTGGAGCCCGGCGAGAACCCCTTCCTGGCCTGCAGCTTCTGGCTCGTCGAGCAGTATGCCGCCACCGGGAGGTCAGGGGAGGCACGCACCCTCATGGATCAATTGGTGGCATACTCCAACGAGCTGGGCCTGCTCAGCGAGGAATACGATCCGGTGCACAACACCATGGCTGGAAACTTTCCACAGGCCTTTTCCCACCTTGCCCTGGTCCGCGCAGCCGACGCGCTCAACACCGCGGCGCGGCTGCCGGAGGCCGCTCCTGCCGGTCCTTCCGGCGACTTCCACCCCACCGAAAGAAGCAGATGAACCGCCAAAGTTACTCAGCGGCCGCAATGGCGGCGCTGCTGTCCGTTAGCGCCGTCAATCATTTCCGCAACCCGAAGTTCTACAACGCGGTGGTTCCCCGCAGCATCAGCACGGACACGGACGGCAAGTTCGGCGTGCTGACCCGCCGGCAGTGGACGCACTTGAGCGGGGTGCTGGAGTTTGCCGCCGCGGCCGGCCTGCTGCTGCCGGCCACCCGCCGGGCGGCCGCCACTGGAACCACGCTGATGTACATCGCCTTCATCGCCGGACACCTCAGTGCGCTGCAGCGGGCCTTCGGCCCCCGCGGATCGGACCGGGAGAAGGCCATCCACCTGGCCCGGCTGCCCCTGCAGCTGCCCCTGATCCGCTGGGCCTGGAGCCTGCGCGGCTAGGAAGCGGGACATGGCAACGAATTTGCTGGTGCTGTCGGACACCCATTTGCCCAAGCGGGCGCGGGAGCTGCCCGCGCAGCTGTGGGCGGACATCGAGGCGGCTGATGCCGTGGTCCATGCCGGGGACTGGGTCAGCGAAGACGCACTGGATGAAATGCTGCAGCGCTCTCGAAAACTGATTGCCTGCTACGGCAACAACGACGGCGGTGCGCTGCCGTCCCGGCTGCCTTTGGTTGCCACGGCCACGGTTGAGCAGGTGCGGCTGGCAGTCATTCATGAAACGGGTCCTGCCGCCGGGCGGGAAAAACGCCTGGATGAGCAGTTTCCGGACACAGATCTGCTGATTTTCGGGCACAGCCACATTCCGTGGGACACCGTGACCCCGGCCGGGATGCGGCTGCTGAATCCCGGATCACCCACCGACCGCCGCCGTCAGCCGTTCTGCACCTATATGCACGTGAAAGTCGAGGGAAAAACCGTCGCCGTGGAAATGGTCCGGCTTCCCCCACGCCTACCCGTGGCTTAAACGGCTGCTGCCCCGCCGATCCGGAAAGCGGATGGCGGGGCAGCAGAGGCGGCTAGTTGCTGCCAGGCTGGAAGACGACCTTGATGCAGCCGTCTTCCTTCTTCTGGAACTTCTTGTACAGCTCCGGCGCTTCCTCGAGGCTGGCCTGGTGGGTGACCAGGTTGGTGACGCCCAGCGGATCGGCGGGATCCTCCACCAGCGGCATCAGGTCATCGGTCCAGCGCTTGACGTTGCACTGGCCCATCCGCAGGGTCAGCTGCTTGTCGAACATATTCATCAGCGGCATGGGGCTGGCCGTGCCGCCGTAGACACCGCTCAGGGAAACGGTGCCGCCGCGGCGGACCGCGTCGAGCGCTCCGTGAAGGGCTGAAAGCCGGTCCGTTCCGGCCGTTTCCATGGCCTTCTGGGCCAGCTTGTCCGGGAGCAGGCCAACGACGGTCTGGGCGGCCTTGCCGGCGGGGGAACCATGGGCTTCCATGCCGACGGCGTCCACCACCGAGTCGGGGCCCCGGCCGTCCGTCATCTCACGGAGCTCGTCTGCAACGTCCTTGTGCAGGTCCAGTGTTTCCACCCCGTACTGGGAGGCCAGCTTGCGCCGTTCCGCCACGGGGTCAACACCGATCACCCGGTAGCCCAAATGGGTGCCGATGCGGGCCGCGAACTGTCCCACCGGGCCCAGGCCGTAGACGGCGAGGGTGCCGCCGTCGGGCACGTTCGCGTACTGGACTCCCTGCCAGGCGGTGGGCAGGATGTCGGAGAGGAATAGGTAGCGGTGGTCCGGGAGTTCGGTGCCCACCTTGATCGGGTTGTAGTCAGCCAGCGGAACCCGCAGGTACTCGGCCTGTCCGCCGGGAACGGAACCGTACAGCTCGGAGAACCCGAAGAGGGCGGCACCGGAGCCCTTTTCGTGGACCTGGGTGACCTCGCACTGCGTCTGCAGTCCCTGGCGGCACATGAAGCAGCTGCCACAGGCTATCTGGAAGGGGATGACTACGCGGTCGCCCTTCTTGAGGCTCGTGACGGCGGAGCCCACCTCTTCCACAATGCCCATGGACTCATGGCCGAGGATGTCGCCTTGCTTCATGTAGGGCATCAGGACGCCGTACAGGTGAAGATCCGAACCGCAGACTGCGGTGGAGGTTACGCGGATAATCGCATCGGTGGGTTCCTGGATCACCGGATCCGCAACCGTCTCCACGCTGACGGACTCTTTTCCCTGCCATGTAACTGCTCTCACGTGCCAACCTCCTGCTAATTGCTGCGGATGCTTGAAGTGCGTTCACCCATTGTGACAAATAGTAAGGGTGCTGACAAAACGTTCGTCTGCGGCATGCAGGATCCGGCGGAGCGGGCAGGTGCGCCTGCGCAGCGGAAACCAACGGGCGGATCTTCTAATCAGCGCCCGGTCAGCGGAAGAAAGGATTAGGTGGTGCGGCTGCCGGGCCGCGTTGGCTGCGGCCGACCATTGGCAGGTTCCACCAGGGCTCGCGGGTCCCGCCGGAGGAAGGCCATTTCCAGGGCTTCCTCATTGGTGAGTGCAGGTCCCGGGGGCTGGAAAGATGGTGCGGGCGTCTCCGGCCCCAGCCGGCACACCGGAAGGGCGGGCGGCACGATGATCTCCACCGGTTTTTCAAATGTCCGGCCGGCCGCAGGCCGCGTACCATCGGCGGGAAGGAAGCCAATGCCGGCACGGACGGCGGCGTCAGCGCCGTCGTACAGACGCGCCAGCGCGCCACTTTCCACGTGTTCTGCCCGGGTGAGATTAACCCGGACGGCGGCACCGAGCGCTCCGGTGTGGGTCAGGATGTTTGCCAACGTCGCGTAAGTCGAAGCGGTGAGGCAGCCCCGGACTTCCAGGCAGGCCAGACGCAGCTGCGTATCGATCCGGACCAGGACACGCAGTCCGTGGTCCGTTGAGGACTGTTCCCGTGATTCGTCGAGCATGGAATTCTCCGCACGCGTGTGACAGTGGCCTCTGCTTAACCGAGTAATCGACGTTAGCCCACGTGGGAGGAGTCTGTCTGCACCTGACGGTGGTTGCGGGCCTACTACTCGCTAAACGGCGGTTGTGCCTGTCGGAGCAGCATTGTTCCGGGTCACGGTTTCAGCTGTAGCTTCGGCAATTGCTTCCTCTTCGTCGGTGGGCACCACCAGGACAGGAATGGCAGACGCGGCGCTGCTGATCAGCCGCGCCCCCGATTCCCGCCGCCGGTTTGCATCCTGGTCCAGTTCGATCCCCAGGGCGCCAAGCTTGTCCACGGTCAGCTCGCGGAAGTCCCAGGAGTTCTCTCCGATGCCGGCCGTGAACACCACCGCCTGGGCTCCGCCGACCGCCACATGGTAGGCGCCGATGTACTTGGCGAGCCGGTACGCGGCAACGTCAAGGGCGGTGGCTGCGGCTGTGTTCCCGGCTGCCGCCGCCTCCTCCAGCGTCCGCATGTCCGAGGCTCCGCCCAGGGCCAGAAGGCCCGATTCTCGGTTCAACAGGTTGTCGAGCGTGTCGGCGTCGTAGCCTTCCCGGAGCAGGAACACCAGGATGGACGGGTCAACGTCGCCGCTCCGCGTGCCCATCACCAGTCCCTCCAGGGGGGTAAAACCCATGGAGGTGTCGATGCTCCGGCCGTCCTTGATGGCCGCCACCGAGGCGCCGTTGCCCAGGTGCGCAATGACGGCGTCGAACTCTCCCGGGTTGATGCCCAGGAAACGTGCCGCCGCCGGAGCCACAAAGCCGTAGCTGGTTCCATGAAAGCCGTACCGGCGGATCCCGTACCTGCGGTACAGGCTGTTGGGCAGGGCGTAGCGCCAGGCGTGCTCAGGCAGGGTGCGGTGGAAGGCGGTGTCGAAGACGGCCACCTGAGGGATTTCGGGCCACTTGTCATGCACGGCGCGGATCCCGCGGGCGCTGGCCGGATTGTGCAGGGGCGCCAGCGGGCTCAGGCGCTCAATGGACCGGACAATTTCATTGTCGATCAGGACCGGCTCACTGAAGCGCTCGCCGCCGTGCACCACCCGGTGCCCGACGGCGTCAACCTCCCGCCCGCCGAGTGCCTCGGGCAGGCGGCGGGCAAGTTCCTCCAGCGCAGCGCCGTGGTCCGGCACCGCCTCTTCGCCGATCCGGTCGATGATGCCCTTGACCAAGAGCTCACCGTTTGCGGTGTCCCGCACCTGGTATTTCAGGGATGAGGAACCGGAATTGATGACGAGTACCAGCATTAGACCTCCTGGGCCTGAACGGCGGTGATGGCCACGGTGTTGACAATGTCTTCGACCGTGCAGCCGCGGGAAAGGTCATTGACCGGTTTCCGCAGTCCCTGCAGGATCGGCCCGACAGCCACCGCTCCGGCCGACTGCTGCACGGCCTTGTAGGTGTTGTTGCCGGTATTGAGGTCAGGAAAGATGAACACCGTGGCCTGCCCGGCCACGCTGGAACCGGGCAGTTTCGAGGCGGCAGTGGTCGCGTCCACTGCGGCGTCGTACTGGATGGGTCCTTCCACCGGCAGATCCGGCCGGCGGCTGCGGACCAGCTCGGTGGCCTCGCGGACCATTTCCACCGACTCTCCGTGCCCCGAGGCTCCGGTGGAATAGGACAGCATGGCCACCCGGGGTGTCACGCCGAACCGGGCGGCAGTGTCCGCGGAGGCCAGGGCGATGTCCGCCAGCTGCTTGGCATCCGGCTCCGGGTTGACGGCGCAGTCCCCATACACCAGCACCCGGTCCTGCAGCAGCATGAGGAAGACCGAGGAGACGATCTCCACCCCCTCCTTGGTGCGGATGAACTCCAGCGCCGGCCGGATGGTGTTGGCAGTGGTGTGGGCCGCTCCGGAGACCATCCCGTCCACCCGTCCCAGCTGGACCATCATGGTGCCAAAGTATGCCCCATGAAGCATACGTTCGCGGGCATCGTCTAGGGTCACGCCTTTCTTGGCCCGCAGGGCCGCGTATTCGCGGGCAAAGTCGTCCCGCAGTCCACTGGTTGCCGGGTTGATGATGGTGGTGCCGCTGAGGTCAACGCCCTCGCTGGCCGCCAGTTCCCTCACCTGGCCTTCGGGCCCCAGGATGGTCAAGGCGCAAACGTCCCGGCGCTGCAGGATTTCCGCGGCGCGGAGCACCCGTGCGTCAAGGCCCTCCGGCAGGACAATGTGCTTACGCTGCGCACGGGCCCGCACGATCAGTTGGTTCAGGAACCGCAGCGGCGTGGTTTTCTCCGGTCGCGGCAGCTCCAGTCGCTCCAGGAGCTCATGCTCGTCCACGTGCCGGGTCCATACGCCGAGGGCGGCGGCGACCTTTCGGCGCTGGCCGGAGGCAATCTCGCCGCGCACCCGGCTGACCTTCCGCGCGGCCGTGTACGTGTCGTCGTCGACGGCGAACACGGGGAACGGCGCCTGCGACAGCAGCGCCAGGATCCCCGCATCGATGGGGAGGCCGCCGGTCAGGACCATGCCGCTGGGGACCGGAAACTCCGGTGACACGGCGGAGGCCAGCGCGGCCACCATGACATCGGCCCGGTCGCTGGGCGCGATGACCAGGTTGCCGTGCTCCAACTGGGAAACGAAATTTCCCACGGTCATGGCGGCCACTTTGATGCCCACGACGTCGCGCTCCAGTGACGAGCTCCCGGCCACCTGACGTGCGTCAAGCGCTTTGGCCACCTCCGACATGGACGGCTGGGAAATCTCGTTCAGCTCAGGCATCACGTACACGGGCCGCCCGGATGCACCGGGCCGCACTGCGGTGCGGACCTCATCTACGTCGTCCGGCTCCGCCCGGTTGACCATCATGGCAAGGAGGTCACAGCGTGCGTCGTGCAGCTCGCGCCTGGCCACGTCCACCGCATCGGCCGTTTCCGGCACTGTCATCTCCCGCCCGTTGACAACCGCCAGCACCACGGCGCCCAGGTTGTTCGCAAGGCGGGCGTTCAGGACAAACTCAAGGGCGACGTCGTGCCCGGAAAGGTCGGTGCCCTCGATGATCACCACGTCGCAGTGGGCTGCAACTTCGTTGTAGATCGTCAGGCACCGGGAATCCACTTCACCGCGTTCGCCGGCCACAAGCAGGGAACGGACCTCGCGGCGGGTGAGCCCGCCCCGGCTCGTCTCGGCGGTCAGGTTGAACTTGCGCTGCATCAGCCGCACCATGGGATCCTGTGCTGGTTCGGAGCCTTCCACGATTGGCCGGAAAAACCCTACGCGGTCGGCATGGCGCAGCAGCATGTCGGCAAGGCCGAGGGTGACAAGGGACTTGCCGGACCCCGGGGTCATGGCACTGACATAGATTCCGCGGGCCATGGTTGTTGTCCGATCTGTGGGCTTCAGGGCCGTGCCGCTGCGTCAGTCACCGGAAGCGCACGAGGTGTGATAAGCGACACTACTTTATCCTCCCAAAAGCACCGGGCAGTGGCTAGCGGGCAGGCCGCCGGAGCCCGCCGAGTACCGTTTCCGCTGTCCTGCTTGGACTGGGACGTCTCACCATGTGGGATTAAACTGGAGACTATTGGCCGGCGGCCTACGATTGATCGGTCAGTTTTACCGAATACCCCGAGTACAAGGACCACCGTGAGTCTCTTCCGAACCAAACCCATTGAGGATTCCCTAGCGGATGCCGACGAACCGGGACGGAGACTAAAACGTTCGCTGACCACCTGGGATCTGATGATCATGGGCGTGGCAGTGGCCGTGGGTGCCGGCATTTTCTCGGTTGGCGCCAAGGCGGCCGCCGACTTCTCCGGCCCGGCAGTGACCCTGTCTTTCGTCCTCGCCGCACTCACCTGTGCACTGGCCATCATGTGCTACGCAGAATTCGCCACGGCCATCCCGGTAGCCGGATCCGCCTATGTGTTCACCTACGCCACCATGGGCGAACTGGTGGCCTGGATCATCGGCTGGAACCTGATCCTGGAACTGTTCACCGCCGCGGCGGTGATTGCCAAGTACTGGGGCATCTACCTCAGCGAGGTGTTCCGCCTGCTCGGATTGGATATCCCGGCCACCATCGACCTTGGCCCGGTGGATCTCACCTGGGGGCCGCTGCTGATCGTCGCGCTGTTCACTGTGCTGCTGGTGATGGGCACCAAGCTGTCCGCGCAGGTCAGCAACGTCTTCACGCTGATCAAGATCGGGGTGGTGCTCTTCGTCATTGTCGCCGGTTTCTTCTATGTCAAGGCTGAGAACTACACGCCCTTCATTCCGGATTCGGTACCGACCGGGGGCACCGGAGCTGAAGACGTGATGCAGCAGTCCCTGTTCTCCTTCCTGACCGGCGCGGCGCCGGCCCAGTACGGCGCCCTCGGTGTCTTCGCCGGCGCGGCAATTGTGTTCTTCGCCTTCATCGGGTTCGACGTCGTTGCCACCTCCGCCGAGGAAGTGAAGGATCCGGGCAAGACCCTTCCGCGGGGCATCTTCGCCGGGCTGGCAGTGGTCACCCTGCTCTACATCGGCGTATCGCTGGCCCTGACGGGCATGGTCCCCTACACCGATCTGGCTGCCGCCGAAGCCCCGAACCTCGCGACGGCGTTCAGCCTGGTGGGCAACACATGGGCGGCGCAGGTGATTGCCATCGGCTCGCTGATCGGGCTCACCACGGTGATCATGGTGCTCCTTATGGGACTGGCCCGCGTGGTGCTGGCCATGAGCCGCGACGGCCTGCTGCCGCGTTCCCTCTCCCGCACCAGCGACAAGCACGCCACGCCGGCCCGCCTGCAGATAATCTGCGGCACTTTGGTTGCCCTGGTGGCAGGGTTCACGCAGGTGGACGTGCTGGAGGAAATGATCAACATCGGCACGCTGTCCGCATTTGTGGTGGTCAGCCTCGGCGTTCTGGTGCTGCGCCGCAAGCGCCCGGATCTCAAGCCCGCCTTCCGTGTGCCTTTCGGCCCGGTGCTGCCCGTTCTCTCGGCTTTGCTGTGCCTGTATCTGATGGCCAACCTGGCCGTGGAAACCTGGCTCTACTTCGCCGGTTGGCTCCTGATCGGCTTCCTGCTCTACTTCGCGTACGGCCAGCGGAATTCGCGGATGAATGAGAAGTTTGCCGACATCCGGCAGGCGGAGCGGGACGAGCGCGCCGACCGGCTGGAACGCGAAGCGCGTTCCGCCGCACCGGAGGCCTGAGCAACTCCGGCCTGAGGGTTGGCCCCTTTTCGAGGGAGTCCGCCCGATGACGGGCCGGGACCCGCGGGCTTGCGTTCCGGCGCGCCGGTGGCAGACTGGGTGGCATGTTAGTTGCCTTCTCAGTAGCCCCGTCCGGCGTCGGTCCGGAAACGCCCGCGGGTCCCGCAGCGGCCGATGCCTCAGTGCACGACGCCGTTGCCGCGGCAGTCCGAATTGTGCGCGAGTCCGGCCTGCCCAACCGGACCGACGCCATGTTCACCACCCTTGAGGGGGAGTGGGACGAGGTGATGGAGGTGATCCGCCGTGCCACGGAGGCGGTGGGCCGCTACGGCAGCCGCGTGTCCCTGGTGCTCAAAGCGGACATCCGGCCCGGCCACACCGGTGAACTCGTTGGCAAGGTCGAGCGGCTGGAAGCGGCACTGGAACGCTCTCCGGGAACGGATTCCGGGAGCGGCAGCCCGCTTTCCTGAGGTTCCTTTCCTCCGTCGGTCGGCATCGCTGCGGGGACTTAAACTGGGAGCATGCTCCTTACCCCCAGCGAGACGACGTCGACCGGCCGTCTCCGGACCATCCCGGCTCTCCGGACGACTGACTGATGGGCCGCCAGCGGCCCGGAAAGACTCCCGCCAACTCTGCAGAAACAAGTAATGCGCCTGCCGGCGGGCCGGTGGCCGGAACCTATCCGGTGGACACCGGAACCTGTGAACTGATCCCGGACCAGTTCAACCCCCACGGCTGGATCCTGAAGGTCAACGGAGCGCACAGCTCCCACATCGACGTCGCCGATCCGCGCCTGCTGGACTTTGAATACATGCGCTGGATCGCTGCGCTTGTGGACACGCACTGGGAAGCCGACGCGAAGCTGCGCGCCCTGCACCTTGGTGGCGCCGCCTGCTCCATGGCCCGCTACTTTGCCGCCGGTTTTCCCAACGCCCGCCAGGTGGTGGTGGAACTGGACGGCCGGCTCGCCGAGCTGGTGCGTGCCTGGTTTGACCTGCCGCGCGCGCCCCTGATGCGGCTGCGCGTGGGTGAAGCCCGCGAAGTCACGGAAACCCTGCACGACGACAGCCGTGACCTGGTGATACGTGATGTCTTCGCCGGTGCCAAAACTCCGGAGCGTCTCACCACCCTCGAATTCACGGCCGAGGCGGCGCGGGTGCTGGCCCCGGGAGGGCTCTACATCATCAACTGCGGTGATACTCCGGATCTGCGCGGAGCCCGCCGCGAAGCCGCCGCGGTGTGCCGCGTGTTTGCGCACACCGCCGTCGTCGCGGATCCCGCGATGCTCAAGGGCCGGCGCTACGGCAACATGATTATTGCCGGCAGCGACGCACCGTTTGCCGGGCACCCGTCCCTGCCGCGGACCCTGCTGGGCGGCGGCGTTCCTGCCCATCTGTGGGATGACACCCAAGTGCGCGCCTTTGCCGCGGGCACGCGTCCGCTGACGGACGAAGAGGCGTCCTGACGGATTTTTGGCAGCAAAAAGGCCGTCCGTGATGCACAGTGCACCACGGCCGGCCTTTTTTCATGCCCTTCGAAACCCGGCTGCTTCGGGAACGGGGACTTAGACCCCGAGGGCTGAGGAAATTGCCCCCACGGAGAAGAACACCACGAAGGCTGCGGCCACCACATACATCAGCGGGTGGACTTCCTTGCCGCGGCCTTGGAAGAGGCGGATCACGGCGAAAGTCACGAACCCGGCACCCAGGCCGGTGGCGATGGAGTACGTGAACGGCATCAGGACAATCGTCAGGAACGAGGGAATGGCCAACCCAATGTCGCTCCAGTCGATCTTGCCAACCTGGGAAACCATGAGAAAACCCACCACCACCAGTGCGGGGGCGACAGCCTCAAACGGCACCAGATAAATCAGCGGCGTCAGGAACATGGCGACAATGAAGAGCAGGCCGGTCACCACGGAGGCCAGCCCGGTGCGGGCACCTTCAGCGATGCCGGAGCCGGATTCCACGAAGATCTGATTGGAGGAAACACCCGCGGCACCGCCTGCAACTGCACCGGCTGCATCGACCAGGAGGACGCGGTCCACGTTCGGGATGTGACCGTCTTTGTCGACGGATCCGGCGGCGGACGCCAGGCCCACCATGGTGCCCATCGCGTCAAAGAAGATGCTCAGCAGGATCACGAAGGTCAGCAGGGACGCAGCGACGACACCAAGCGTCTGGAAGGAACCAAAGACGCTGACTTCGCCCAGCAGGGAAAGATCCGGGGCCGCCCACTGCGGCATGCTCGGGGTGACCAGCGACCAGCCGGTTTCGATGCCGGCGCCCTGGGAGCCGGGGGCAGCGACCATCTCGATGATCACGGCGAGGACGGTGGAGGACACGATGCCAATGAGGATGGCGCCCCTGACGTTGCGGGACATCAGGATGATCGTCACGAGCAGGCCAAAGACGAAGACCAGGCTCGGCCAGCCCAGCAACTGGCCCCCGGTGCCCAATTCCAGCGGAACGGTGGTGCCGGCCGCGTCGGGGATGCGGCGGACAAAGCCCGCGTTCACAAAGCCCAACAGTGCAATGAACATGCCGATGCCGACGACGATCGCCGTTTTCAGGCTGGCCGGAACGGCCCTGAAGACCGCGGTCCGGAAACCGGTCAGGACCAGGATGAACATGGTCACGCCGGAAAGCAGGACCAGGCCCATGACGTCGGGCCAGGTCAGGCCCGGATTGGTTGCCACCGTTGCGGCGACGAAGGCGTTGACGCCCAGCCCGGTAGCGAGCGCAAACGGATGCTTGGCCCAGGCACCCATGATGATGGTCAGAACGCCGGCCACGAGGGCGGTGGCAGCAGCGACAGCAGGCCCGGACAGTGTGTTGCCTACGCCGTCCTGGCCGCCGAGGATCAGCGGGTTAAGGACCACGATGTAGCTCATGGCGAAAAATGTGGCCAAACCACCCCGGACTTCGCGGGAGACGGACGAACCCCGTTTGGAGATCTCGAAATACCGGTCCAGTTTTGAACCTTGTTTGAGCATGACGCTTCCTCTGGATGGTGATGGCTGGTAGGGGAAATCCCGCCATTCGATCTTATCGCGCACCATTGGCCGGATGAGGGGGGAGGACGCATTGGGGCGGAGAGCTCGTAACGTGAGATCCGTCGCGTCCGTCCGATTCGGAACTAAGCGCTGCCGGCCCGAACCCCGGAACCAGAGTCGAAAGCCGCGCCGCGCTGAGCCACTTCCTGTCCCGCGCGCTTGGCCTGACGGACCAGTTCGCGGGTGGGCGAAGTAACTGCTTCCCCCGCGCCCACCAGATAGAGCCCCGCACTGCGCAGGGCCCTGCGCCGTTCCGTTCCGGCAGTAAATCCGAGTGAGCGGAGCAGCTTCAGCACTGCCGGGCGCCCGCATCCGGCCAGCACCACGGCGTCGGCCAGCAGCAGGCCGCCGGGGGTGTGAACCGCCCACTTGACGGCCGCCCGGGTCACCGGCGCGGGAATCTTGGAACCCCGCAGCAAGCCCACCGCCTGGACAGCAGTGCCGCGGCGGATGTCCAAAGAGTGGCCCGTCGCGTAACCGTGCAGCAGACGGAGCAGTTCGGCCCGCTCCGGCAGGCCTGCGGCATCCGGAACCGGCACATGGACCGGTTGGCTGTCATGCTGGAGGCCGTCCAGGACAACGGACTCAACACCCCGGCGGTTCAATTCACTCACTACGGCAAGGCCTGTCAATCCGCTGCCAATCACGACGGCGGTGGTCACTTCCGTGTGGATTCCCGCCTCCGGGAGAACTGTATTTGCCGTGCCGTTGACCCTGCGGGCCGCTGTTTCAACCACCGAGGCAACCCCCTGACGTAGATCAAGGCTGCGGGTCCGGCGCCTCTTCCGGTTCCGCAGATGCCCGCCCCGGACGGATGCGGGCAGGTTTTCGGGCTGTGATGCCCCGAAGCATATCCGCCTTTCGCGGTGCCGTGTAGTGCCTCTTACGGTGTGTTCCGGAAGCCGTCTCGCTCCGGGCCGAGGCACTGTAGGCTACCCACTAAAGCCGTGTTTGGCGGCGTTCCTTTGGGGACGCCGGCGGCCGTGGGCGGAGCGAGAGGGGTGCGGCATTGTGAGCAGTTCAATGTGGAGCGAAGACAGCGGACTTGAGGCGTCACCGGGCATTGTCGTGGGGGTGGACGGCTCGGACCAGAGCCTCTGCGCCCTCGTGTGGGCGGCGAAGGAAGCGCAGCGCCGCAGGAGTCCGCTGCATGTGGTCACCGCGTACACCGTCCCGATCTTTGCGGCCTCCTCCATGGATGCCGGCTACACGACGATGGATGACGCCATCATCCGTGAAGGCGCCCAGTCAGTGCTGAACAAGGCCCTGGAACGCATCAGCCAGTACAACATTGAGGTCTTTCCGCGGGTGGAAACCGGAGACGCATCAGCTGTTTTGCTGGAATTGTCGGAGGAAGCAGAGCTGATGGTGGTGGGTTCCCGCGGCCGGGGCGGCTTCGTGGGGCGCCTGCTGGGTTCCGTCTCCAGCGCGCTGCCGGCACATGCCAAATGCCCCACGGTGGTGGTGCCTCTGCGCACTGCAGGAAGACTACCCGAGGCCGGAGTCCGGCCTCCGTCCGGAGCACCCACCGTGCAGACAGTCGAAGACGTGGTGGTGGTGGGCGTGGACGGCTCCGAACAGGGGCGTGCGGCGTCACTCGTCGCCGCTGAGCAAGCCGCGAGCCGAGGATTGCCGCTGCAGATTCTGTGCGCACTGCCGCCCTTCAGCGGCTCCCTTGCCTGGGTGCCGGCACCGCTGGATCTCGAGGCCCTGCATGAGGAAATTGCCGAGCAGCTGCGCGCGGGCCAAGCCTGGCTGCAGAGCCATTTTCCGGAACTGCCCATGTCCGTTCAGCTGCTCGACGGACCTCCCGCGGAGATCATGATCGACCGGACCGCGGACGTGGAGCTGCTCGTCCTGGGCACGCGCGGACGAGGCGGCTTCACCGGCATGCTGATGGGCTCCACCAGCCAAAGCGTTCTGCACCACGCCAAGGGTCCGGTGATGGTGGTTCCCGATCACGAGGATCCTCGCCTGGCGGACCGGGCGGCTTTCGGCTCCCTTCCCCAGGAGTGAAGCCGGCCGGCTGCAGGGTCAGGCGTGGTGCTGCCCCTCGTGGATGGCGTGTGTGGCGGGTTCCAGCTGGAAAGTGCAGTGCTCCGTGTCGAAGTGCTCGCTGAGGCATGCCGTGAGACGGTCCAGCAGCTGGTCCATCCGCTCGGAGGTGAGGTGGTCGTCGTCGACCACCACGTGGGCGGAGAACACGGGGACCCCTGAGGTGATGGTCCAGATGTGGATGTCATGCGCGTCCGAGATGCCGTCCACCCGGACAATGTGGTCGCGAATCATCTCGGCGTCCACTCCCTGCGGTGTGGCTTCGAGGAGGACATCGATGACTTCCTTCAGCAGTGACCACGCGCGGGGCAGGATCATCAGGGCTATCAGGATGGAAGCCCAGGTGTCCGCCTGCTGGTAACCCGTGAGCATGATGACGACGGCTGACACAACGACGGCGGCGGATCCCAGCAGGTCGCCCAGGACTTCCAGATAGGCGCCGCGTACGTTCAGGCTTTCCTTGCGGCCGCTTTGCAGCACCAGCAGCGATGCGAGGTTGGCCAGTCCGCCCACAATTGCGGCACCGAGCATGAGGCCGGTGTGCACTTCGGGTTCAGTTCCGAAGCGGCGGATGGCCTCAACGAAAATGACGGTGGCAATGACGATCAGCAGCATCGCATTTGCCAGCGCGGCAAGCACTTCGGCGCGTTGATAGCCGTAGGTGCGGCGCTTGGTGGCTGGCCGGGTCGCAATCCAGGCGGCCACCAGCGCTATGGAAACGCCGGCGGCGTCGGAGAGCATGTGCCCTGCATCGGCCAGCAGCGCCAGCGAGCCGGAGAGCAGGGCGCCCACCACCTGCAGGAAAACCACGCTGATGGTGATGAGGAAAACGATCAGCAGTTTGCGTCGGTGCTTGCCGGTTGCGGTTCCTGCGGGCAGTCCGTGACTGTGGCCGTGATGATCTCCCATGACTTAAGGCTAACTATCCCCAGCCAAGTTCATGCAGGCGCTCGTCGTCGATCCCGAAATGGTGGGCCACCTCGTGGATGACCGTGATGCGGATTTCATCCACCAGTTCATCCCGGGTGGAACACATCCGCATCAGCGGTCCGCGGAAAATGACAATGCGGTCCGGCAGCGAACCGGCGTCCCACCAGGAATCGCGTTCTGTCAGCGGGGTGCCGTCGTACAGGCCAAGCAGTTCGGTCTCAGGATCCTCGCCGGGGAGAGGCACGTACTCGTCCTCGATGAAGATGGCGACGTTGTTCATGGCAGCGGCCAGATCCGCGGGGATGGAGTCCAGAGCGTCATCCACCGCGGTTTCGAAGTCTTCGGGAAGCATGTCTATGGGCACCTAAGCCACTCTAACGGGACAGTGTGTCGGGGCCGCCGCCGCAGCCGTTTTGCTGTTTGCCCCAACAGGCCCTATAGTTTTATGAGTCCACAGGGGCGCAAACGAACGGAAACTTCCGCTTCAAAGCGTTCCCGTGTGTTCTAAAGGCCCCCATCGTCTAGCGGCCTAGGACACCGCCCTTTCACGGCGGCGGCACGGGTTCGAATCCCGTTGGGGGTACTCAGGAGTGGTAATCGGACCGGCGAAATGCTGGTAGAGTTTACACTCGTGAAAAGCAAGGCCCTGTAGCGCAGTTGGTTAGCGCGCCGCCCTGTCACGGCGGAGGTCGCGGGTTCGAGTCCCGTCAGGGTCGCTCAGATTTTCTGAAGCGATTTGGAAGATCTCGGTGATCATCGGTAGCGATGATGCCCGGCTCTGTAGCTCAGTTGGTAGAGCGTTCGACTGAAAATCGAAAGGTCACCGGATCGACGCCGGTCGGAGCCACCAGCTAAAACCCCGGACTTACGAGTCCGGGGTTTTTCTTTTAACTGCCCTCGCCTCCGGTCCGGGTCGCGGCCCCGGAGCCTTTGCAATGATGAGCCAGAGAATATCCTTCATCAAATAGGTCAGTTTATCGGCGTCGCGGTCTCAGCCGTCCAAACCCGCCCCGACGCGGAAAAAGCGCTCTGCTCTCTTCCCAAAATCCGTACGTTGACGCTTGACTGGTCCCTGAATCTACTTCGGAGGCAATGATGGCGACGGAAGATACACAGGGTTTTGCGTGGGAAAGTGCTGCCACGCACCAGAGCGAGGACCTGACGGAAGCGCAGTGCTGGACGCTGTTGTCCGGCAGGGGGACCGGGCGGGTGGCATATCTGGACAACGGCCGGGTGCTGGTTTATCCGGTCAACTACGTTGTCCACGACCAAGGTGTTTATTTCCGGACCGCACACGACGGGTTCCTGGGCGGCGGACCGGAGCACCAAAGCGCGTCCTTCCAGATTGACCACCATGATCCCGGCCGCATGGACGGCTGGTCCGTCCTGCTCAGCGGAAGGGCCGAGCCCGTCACGGACGCCGACCTGCTGACCGAACTCTGGGGGCGCCGCATGGATGAGCCGTGGGGCGGCGGGCAGCGTGATGTCTTCATCGGCATTGAGCCCGGGCTCCTTACCGGGCGCAGGGTGGGACGGCATTGAGTGCCGCCCGCTGCCCTGCCTGCCCAAAGGACAGAGCCGCAGGATACGCTTTGCAGCATGGATGACGCCCAGAACCAGTTCCTGTCCGCAGCCCAGGGCGGCCCCGCCCGGCCGGAATCGGTGGATGCAGCAGCCCGCCGGGCCCCCGTGCACGCACCTGTTCCCCCGCAGGCGCCGTCAGCGGCCTCCGCCGCGGTCCCAGCAGAAGTTCCCCCCACCGTGATCGGCGGCAAAACTGCCATCAGCGAGCAGGCAGTGGCGAAAGTTGCCGCCATTGCCGCCCGATCCGTGGCAGGGGTTTACGCACTGGGCACCGGTTCCGGGCGTGCGCTCGGCGCCGTCCGCGACGCGGTGGGAGGTTCCAGCGCCACCCAGGGAGTCCACGTTGAAGTGGGCGAGACCGAAGTGGCGGTTGACGTCACCCTCGTGGCTGTTTACGGGACCCCGCTGACCCGGATTGCCGACAACGTTCGTGCCGCCGTCTACGCCGCGGTGGAATCGCTGGTGGGACTGCGGGTGGTGGAAGTGAACGTAGACGTGAATGACGTCCAGATTCCGGGCGCGGCCGAAGGCAAGCCCGGCTCCGCGCCCGAATCCGCGTAGCGGAAGGGCTGCGGCAGTATCCGTTATAGGGTCGAAGAAGAGTTCGGGATCACCGTCATGAGGCAGGAACTATGAAACCAACCGTTACGGGCATGGCGATCGGAGCCGTTCTGGCCTTCACCGCCCTGATTTTCGATTTTTGGGGCTTCCTGCTGATGGCACTGTTCATTGCCGTGGGAGCCCTGTGCGGACGCGCCGCGGAGGGCAAGGTCGATTTCCGCACGGTCCGCGATGCGCTGACCGGACGCCGTTCATCCTCGTGAGCTCCGCAGTCCTGCCCGCAGCACCGTTCGCTGAACCCGGAACCGGCCTCGCCGGACATAACCGGATCAGCACCCAGGCACTGACCTCCACGGCCAAAGCGGCCGCCGCCGAATTCTTTCGGGTTCCGCCGGCACAGATCAGGGTTACCTGGTCCGATGACCAGGGCATGCTTGCAATGTCCCTGGCCCTGCCGGTCGCCCTTCCGCCGCTGAACCGCATTGCGGCTGACCCGGGCCTGGTCAGCCGGGCGGGCGGATCGGTCTGGGACCGCGCCCACGCGGCCAAACCCCTGCTCAGGGACAGGGTCACGGAACTTACCGGATCATTGGTTTCAAGGGTGGACGTGCGCATCACCGGCGTCCAGCTTGAGGAAGGAAGCAGGGTCCGGTGAGCAGCAACGACGTCCGCACGCGCCAGATCGTGCGCCGCGAAACCCACGCCAGCCGGGCGGCCGCCTCCGTGGTGGCCGTGATCCTGGGCATTCTCTTCTGCCTTTATGTCCTGCTGGAAGCAACCCTTCAAACCCTGGGCCAGGATGCTTGGCTCACTGACCCTGCCGCCCTGGGCGCCTGGTTGTCACGGCTGCCGGAGAATGCCGACTCAGCCATTCTGGGACTGAGCGGACTGCTCATCCTCCTGGCGGGCCTCGTGCTGTTCCTGCAGGCGGTTCTGCCGGGCCGGCGCCCGCGTTACGCCCTGCCCAACCCGCGCGCCGCCGTCGTGGTGGATGCCGAAGTGCTGGCGTCGTCACTGGCCCGGCGGGCGCGTCTCACCGCCGGTGTTACTTCCGAGCAGGTGCTGGTGACCGTTGGCCGCACCCGCGTCGACGTCCGCATCCGCCCCACCTCGGGCGTCCCGGTCGATGAGGATGCGGTGCGGAACGCCGTGGCCGAGGAGCTGGAGCTGACCGGACTGGAACCGCGGCCCGAGGTCCGTGTGCAGGTCTCCCAGATGGGGGTGATCGGACAGTGAACCGCACGCCCCGCGCACTGAACCGCTTCCTGCTGGGCCTTCTTGGGCTGATCCTCATCGGGCTCGGCGGCGGCTTGCTCTGGCTCAGCCTCGACAGCGGCGCCGCCCGCCGCTGGCAGGGCTTCGCGCCCGGACTGTTGGAGAGGGTCGAGGCTTTTGGGGCTGACACTGCCCTGCCGGGGCAGTCGCAGAGCTGGATCTGGCCCCTGCTGGTGGTGGCCATGGTCGTGGCGATCGTGTTCCTGGTCCTTTGGGCGGCAGCGCAGGGCCGCGGACGAACCGGCACCCTGATCTCGGAATACGACGACGACGGCGCACCGGGCCGTGTGGCGATCAGCGGCGCGGTGGCGGAGCAGGCGCTCCGGTCGGCCCTGCAGGAAAACCCCGATGTGGCAGCTGCCGCCGTCAGCACCTATGACGTGCGGGGCAGTTCTGCGCTTCGGATCCGGATCAATCCCCGGCAGGGAGCGGCACCGCACTTGATTGCCGCCGACGCCACGCACCTGGTGGAAGCACTCGACGCTGCCCTGGGCCGGGAACCGGCGGTGCTGATCAGCATCGATGCCGGCCGCAAACTGCGCTTCAACCGCGAGGACCGGGTCCGCTAGGTCCGCGCTCCGTCAGCTGGCGCGGGCCAGCTGACGGATGGGAATCCATCGGTTGGCCAGCCTGCGGTAGGAGGCGGCGGCCCCGGTCATGTCACCTTCCGCCAGTGATTCGATGCCCAACCGGACATCCGACGGGGAATCGTCGGGGAACACCAGGTCCGCCACCGGACCGTAGTCCAGCTCCAGCACTGCGTCCTCGGAGAAAACCTCCAGCCAATTCGTCAGCTCGTCCAGTTCATCCAGCAGATCCAGCTCAGGCGCCACGAGCGCCAGGGAAGCCATGGCGCCGCGTGCCCGTTCCAGGGACTGGCCCACCGGTGCCGCGAGCCGGACGGTCTGCACCTTGCCGTCATCCTCCACCACCTCGCTGTGGTCATCCTCGTGCAGCAGCACAAACCAACCGAACGGGACGCCCCAGGTCGCCGAGCGCGTGTGCAGCCGTGCCAGCGAGTCGGCAAACGAATCAGGATCTATCCGGGCGGCGTGCGCCTCGCGGGCCACTTCCGGCACCAGGACATCGACCAGGGGGCCGCGGATGCTTTCGCCCAGTGATTCGGCGGCCAGTGAGGCCCTGACCGCCAGCTGGTTGGGGCAGTACAGTCTGCGGGTGGACCCTTCATGGCCCGGGTAATGCAGTACCCTCACCAGGTCGGAGGAACCGTGCGGAAAGGGATCCGAAACAGCACGGACCAGCCGGCGCACGGCGTCACTGCGTTCCAGGACCTCGGTCTCATGGCGTCCCCGGGACCGCTGATCCAAGATGGCCAGTTGCTGGCCATCGTCAAACACGTCCAGCGGCTCATAGACACGCAGATGCGACACGTAGGGGAACGTGCGGTGCAGGGGCTGCTGAGGCCGCGGGCTCATGGTCAGTCCAGCTCCACGATGACGGGAGCGTGGTCAGAGGCACCCTTGCCCTTGCGCTCCTCGCGGTCAATGGAGGCGCCGGTGACCCGGGCGGCAAGAGCGGGGGAACCGAGGACGAAGTCGATGCGCATGCCTTCCTTCTTCGGGAAACGCAGCTGCGTGTAGTCCCAGTACGTGTACACGCCGGGTCCCGGCGTGTACGGCCGGACGACGTCGGTGAGCCCGGCGTCGAGGAAAGCTTGGAATGCCGCTCGCTCCGGTTCGGTGACGTGGGTGGCATTCTGGGCGCGGAACCAGTCGATGTCCCACACATCGTCATCCTGCGGGGCGATGTTCCAGTCACCCATCAGTGCCAGCGGCAGGTCCGGGTTCTCCTTCATCCAGCCTGCGGCCTGATCCTTAAGGATGTCCAGCCACTGCAGCTTGTACGGCATGTGGGGATCGCCCACGGCGCGGCCGTTGGGGACGTACAGGCTCCACACCCGCACGCCGTTGCAGGTGGCACCGATGGCGCGGGCCTCGGTGGCGGTGGTGGCCTCGGTCTTGCCGAACGCCGGCTGGCCCGGGAAGGTGCGCTCGACGTCGTCGAGCCCCACCCGGGAGGCGATGGCCACGCCGTTCCACTGGCTCAGGCCGAAGTGGGCAACTTCGTAGCCGTTGTTCTCAAAGATTTCCCACGGAAAATTTTCGTCCTTGGCTTTGGTTTCCTGAATGGCCAGGACATCGACGTCGGAGCGCTGCAGCCACGCCTCAACGCGGTCGGCACGGGCACGGATGGAGTTCACATTCCACGTAGCAATCTTCACCCTTGCTACGTTACCGAATGTCCGCCCGGTTCACGGCATGACTTCCGGCTTCCACCATGTGTCCAGAATGCTCACCGGCACGGTCCGCTTGTGCCGGGTCATCAGGAATCTGCGCTCGATCTTCTCAGCCGCTTCGTCCGGGACCTCGCGTCCTTCAAGGTAGTCGTCAATGGTGTCGTAGGAGATGCCCAGCTCCGTCTCATCGGTCTGGCCCGGGGCATTATCCAACAGGTCCGCGGTGGGAGCCTTGTGCACCAGGGATTCCGGGGCGCCGAGTTCGGCCAGCAGCTGCCGGTTCTGGCGCTTGTTCAGGCCGAACAGCGGCAGGACGTCAGCGCCGCCGTCGCCGTATTTCGTGAAGAACCCGGTGACGGATTCAGCGCCGTGGTCCGTGCCAATGACCAGCAGGTTGTGCTGGCCGGCCACCGCGTACTGGGCCGTCATCCGGGCCCGTGCCTTGATGTTGCCCTTGTTGAAGTCGCTGATCCGCTCGCCGGTCATCTTGACGTACTCGTCTTCGTAGCCGTCCACGGCCGGCGCCACGTTGTAGACCCAGGAGACGTCGGGACGGATGAACTCGAGGGCGGCCTGCGCGTCCGCTTCGTCATGCTGGACCTGGTAGGGCAGGCGGAGGGCAATGAACTGCGCCTCGGTGCCTTCAGCAGTGAGCTCATCCACCGCCAGCTGGGCCAGACGGCCGGCCAGGGTGGAGTCGATCCCTCCGCTGATGCCCAGGACAAACCCGCCGGTATGGGAAGCGGCGCGATAGGCCTTCAGGAAGTCCACGCGCCGGCGGATTTCCGCACCGGCATCAATGGTGGGCTGCACGCCCATTTCCGCGATGATTTCAGCTTGTAATTGGCGCATGTATCCCAGCCTATATCCCCCGTCACATCCGTGTGTGGGAAAGGGGCCCTCGGCTAGGATGGAGGCCATGACTGCGCCCGCTTTGCCTGCTGCCCGTGCCCGCCTTTTGGATCTCATCAGTGACCTGGCCGTGGTCCGGGGAAAGGTGACACTGTCTTCCGGCGCCGAGGCCGACTACTACATTGACCTTCGCCGCATTACCCTCCACCACGAGGCCTCCCAGCTGGTGGGCGATGTGATGCTGGACCTGATTGACGGAGCCGGCCTTTCCTTTGAGAGCGCCGGCGGGCTGACCATGGGCGCCGATCCGGTGGCCACCGCTGTGATGAATGCCGGTGCCCGTGCCGGCCGGCCGATCGACGCCTTCGTGGTGCGCAAGGCGCAGAAGTCCTACGGCATGGGCCGGCAGGTTGAGGGCCCCGATGTTGCCGGCCGCAACGTGGTGGTCCTGGAAGACACCTCCACCACGGGCGGATCGGCGCTGGCCGCCGTGGAAGGCGTCCGGCGGGCCGGCGGAAACGTGGTGGCCGTTGCCGTCATCGTGGACCGGAACACGGGATCGAAGGAACGCATTGAAGCTGAAGCCGGAGTGCCGTATCTCTATGCATTCGGCAAGGATGAGCTGGGTCTGGACTAAGGCCGCGGCGGCAACGGCGGGACCTGCATTGCCGGGCGCGGGACCCGGGCTGCCGTGACCGGGGATCCGGCAGAGTTCCTGCGGTCCGCAGAAAACCTCAAACGGTACTCCCGGCGCCGTTTTCTGGCCGGCAGCGCACTGGGGTTGACCCTGGCCGCGGATTTGTTGGTGACCCGCCAAATCCAGCGGTACCGGGAAGATCTGGAAATCCTTCGGGTCCGGGACGAGACCGCGGAACGGCGGTTCCCCACGGCTTCCTGGTTCCTGTTTCCGGGCTACAAGACCAGCTGGGAAGAGACGGTCTGGCTCCTCAATTCCCTGCGCCCGGCGCTGGCTTCACGCGGCCAGCTTGCCGGGGTGGGTTATTCCAACCGGGGCCTGGACGTCGATGACATCGTGGCCGCCGTGTACCGCTACATCCGAAATCATCAGCTGCGGCGCATCTACTTTTACGGCCACAGTTTCGGCGGGATGCTCGCCGTCGAGGTGGCGGCCAGGCTGCTGGAGCGCGGCGTCGCCGTCGAACTCATCATCCTGGACTCCAGCCCGGCCGGCCCGCAGGACGTCCTGGACCGGGCGATGTTTGAGGGCGTCGTGGCCCTGTACGACGCCGGCTACCGGATTCCCAGCGTGGTCCGCGGCGGGTATGAACTGGGGGAGCGGGTGCTGCACAAGGACGAACGGACCTGGCGGACGGTGGTGGACCAGACCCTGGAGCAGCTTTCGCCGCTGGCGCCGTCGACCACCCTGATCCAGTCCGAAGCGTCCTACATCTTCCACTACGAGGCGACGCGCTATGCCGGTGCCCTGGGCGGCACCTCGCTGGCGTTCATCGGTAATCCGGACGACAAGACGGTCAATTACTTCGGCGCCAAGTATGAATGGGCCGCAGTGTTCCCGCGCAACCTCGTCTCCAACGACCTGGTGACCGAAGGAGCCAGCCCGGCGCATGCCAGCCCGCAGTGGAATCCCGGCGTTTACCAGCGGGTGGTGCGCGACGTGCTGCGGCAATACTCTCCTCCGGAACAGGGCGGCGGCCTGAAATCCGTGTTCTGACCCAGGCGCCCGAACCGGGCGACAGCCTTAAACCGTGCTGATCAGGTCCGAGACCGAGTTGACGATCTGGGTGGGACGGAACGGATAGGAATTGATGTCCTCGCGCTGCGTGATGCCGCTGAGGACCAGGACCGTGGTCAGCCCGGCCTCGATGCCGGCAATGATGTCCGTGTCCATCCGGTCACCGATCATGGCGGTGGTTTCCGAATGGGCGTCGATCTTACGCATCGCGGAGCGGAACATCATGGGATTGGGTTTGCCCACAATGTAGGGCTTCATGTTGGTGGCGGCGGTGATCAGGGCCGCGATCGCGCCGGTTGCGGGCAGGGGGCCCTCCGGCGACGGGCCGGTGACGTCCGGGTTGGTGGCAATGAAGCGTGCCCCGCCCATGATCAGGCGGATGGCCTTGGTGATGGTGCCGAAGGAGTACGTGCGGGTTTCGCCCAACACCACGTAGTCCGGATTGGTGTCCGTGAGGATCATTCCGGCCTCATGCAGCGCCGTCGTAAGCCCGGCCTCTCCCACCACGAAGCAGCGTCCCGGTACGCCGGCGTTTTTGACCTGGTCCTTCAGGAATTCGGCCGTGGCCAGCGCGGACGTCCACAGGTTTTCTTCGGGAATTTCCAGTCCGGAGGCGTGCAGCCGTGCGGCGAGGTCCCGCGGGGTGTAGATCGAGTTGTTGGTCAGGACCAGGAACCGCTTGGACGTGGCCACCCAGCGGTCAATGAGCTCGGCTGCGCCCGGAATGGGATTATTCTCGTGGACCAGGACACCGTCCATGTCCGTCAGCCAGCACTCAATGTTCTCGTTTTCGCCCACGCTGTTCCTTTTCTTGCCGTGCGGGGCCCCAGGTGTGCCCGGTTCCGCCGCCGCTCGCCCGTGATCTTCCGGGCCAGTCTTTCACCTTAAGCTTGAAGGGTGAAAGACAGCGCTGAACAATTGCCGGACCTGCCCGTTGAAACACCCGACACCGCACCGTTGCATCAGGTGGGCGTCGGCCCGTGGGAAGGACCGCTCCCGGAGGGCGACCACTGGGATCCGGAACTGCTGGCCAACGGCGATGTCCGCAACGTCGTGGATGAGTACCGCTACTGGAAACACGACGCAATCGTGGCGGATCTGGACACCAAGCGGCATCCGTTCCATGTCGCCATTGAAAACTGGCAGCACGACTTCAACATAGGCACCGTGGTCCGCACGGCCAACGCGTTCATGGCCAAGGAAGTGCACATCATTGGACGACGGCGCTGGAACCGCCGCGGCGCGATGGTCACCGACCGGTACCAGCATGTGCGGCACCACCCCACCGTCGAGGACTTCGTGCAGTGGGCTCACGGTGAAGGCCTGCGCATTATCGGGATCGACAACTTTCCGGATTCCGTGCCCCTGGAAACCTACGAGCTGCCTCAGAACTGTGTCCTGGTGTTCGGCCAGGAAGGACCCGGGCTCAGCCCGGAGGTGCATGCCGCCGCCGATGCCACCCTGTCCATTGCCCAGTTCGGCTCCACCCGGTCCATCAATGCAGGCTCCGCGGCGGCCATTGCCATGCATGGATGGATCAGGCGGCATGTGTTCGGCCAGACGGTGAACTGACCAATAACCGGAAAGGACCCGGCTCGTTGCGGCTCCTCGGTGCGTGATGCAGTGACACGGCCTGCTGCCGGAAGGATACTTATGGCTAGGATGTAGGAAGCCAATGAGGGCCCTGGCCCTGCCGTAGATCGACCTTTCACGAGGAGTCAGCATGCCTATTGCAACCCCTGAGATTTATGCCGAGATGATTGACCGTGCAAAGGCCGGGGGATTCGCGTATCCGGCAGTGAACGTCACCTCGTCCCAGACGCTGAATGCCGCCCTCGCCGGGTTCGCCGAGGCCGGGTCGGACGGCATCGTCCAGGTGTCCACCGGCGGCGCCGCCTACTGGTCCGGTGCCAAGATTAAGAACATGGTCACCGGTTCGCTGGCCTTCGCGGCGTATGCCCGCGAAGTGGCGAAGAGCTATGACGTGAACATTGCCCTGCACACGGACCACTGCCCCAAGGACAAGCTCGAGGATTTTGTGCTCCCCCTCCTCGCAGCCTCCGAAGCTGCGGTCAAGCGCGGAGAGGACCCCATCTTCAACTCCCACATGTGGGACGGCTCCGCGGAAACCCTCGAGGACAACCTCCGCATCGCCCAGGAACTGCTGGCCCGCACGCATGCCGCCAAGATGATCCTCGAGGTGGAAATCGGCACCGTGGGCGGTGAGGAAGACGGCGTGGAGAACGCCATCAACGAGAAGCTGTACACCACGGTGGCGGACGGCATGAAGACCATCGAGGCCCTCGGCGCCGGTGACAAGGGCCGTTACATCACGGCTCTCACCTTCGGCAACGTGCACGGCGTGTACAAGCCGGGCGGCGTGAAGCTGCGCCCGGAAATCCTCAAGGACATCCAGGACGCCGTGGGTGAATCCATTGGCCGCGAGCGCCCCTTCGACCTGGTCTTCCACGGCGGCTCGGGCTCCTCCGCACAGGAGATCGCGGACGCCGTTTCCTACGGCGTCGTGAAGATGAACATCGACACCGACACCCAGTACGCCTACACCCGCCCCGTTGTGGACCACATGTTCCGCAATTACGACGGCGTCCTGAAGGTCGACGGCGAAGTTGGCAACAAGAAGCAGTACGACCCCCGCGTGTGGGGTGCGTCGGCGGAAGCCGGCATGTCCGCCCGCGTGATCGAAGCAGCACAGAACCTAGGATCGGCAGGCAAGTCCCTCTAATGTCAGATGAATTCCGCAAGAACCTGCTCGGCCCCGAGCCCACGTACCTGCCCGAGGAGTCCGACGTCGTCGCCCGCCTTGAAGCCGGAGACGAAGCCGTGGACCTGGCAGCGAAGCACCCCACCTCCTCGCAGGTCTGGGCCATCTTGGCCGATGAGGCGTTCGATGAGGGACGGACCATTGAGTCCTACGCCTATGCGCGGGTTGGCTACCACCGCGGTCTGGACGCCCTGAGGCGCTCGGGCTGGCGCGGTGCCGGTCCCATCCCGTGGGAGCATGTGCCGAACCAGGGTTTCCTGCGTTCGCTGTACGCCCTGGGCCGGGCGGCGGCGGCCATTGGCGAGGCCGAGGAAGTGGACCGGATCACCAAGTTCCTGAATGAGTCGGATCCGCAGGCCAAGATTGCCATTGAGGGACGCGAGTCCTGATCCTGCGGTGATCTGCGGCAAGGGGCCGGGTGCCAGCTTCGGCTGGTGCCCGGCCTTTGGCGTGTCCGAGAGTATTGGGAGTCCCGGCAGGTCGGGTCACCAGCCGCCGGTGCCCGGTGCCCCCTTGAATGGGCCGGTGATGCGTCCGGTTATCCAGCCGCCGTAGAAGTCTCCGTCCTGCGCCTGGACCTCTTCGCCGTTCACCGTGCAGCGCTCCATCTTCCCCGGATACACCGCTGCCCGGGTTGCCAGCTGACCGTACCCGGAAACGGGATCGGGATAGGTCCACGCGGCCCGGTCTGCCCGTGCCTTTCCGCCGGTGACGTCGAAGTACGCCGCCTTGCCCTTGTACTCGCACCAGGTGGATCCGCTGACCGGAACCAACGCGTCCGGCGCAAAGTCCTCCAGGGGGATGTAGTACACCGGGGGATGGCTGGTTTCGAGCACGCGGACGGCTGACGTGGTGTCCGCGATCAGCTGCCCGCCCAGAAGAATCTGAATGTGCTCCGACGTCGGTTCAACCCGCGGTGGCCGGGGATAGTCCCACACGGATTCCGTGGTGCGCTCCGGCTCCCGATGCAGAGGGTGGTGTTCCATGATCGACCTTTCGTCTGCCGGCTGCAGCCGGCTCCGCCCGGGCTCGGATGTTCCGGGTTATCCCTTGCTTCGAAGCTGTGGATGTTCGGGATGGGTGCTTCGGCAAGCTCAGGAGGCAATCCGCGCATAGACAACGTAGTTGTCACCGAAGGTTCCGTTCTGGGGATCGTAACCGTCGCAGGTGATCAGACGGAGTTCAGGCCCGTCAGTGTTGCCGTAGACCTTCTCGGTGGGGAAGGTGTCCTTGGGATACTGCTCTCCGTACAGCACTGTGAAAACCGCGGTGGAACCGTCCTCACGCTGAACCTGAATCTCATCATTTGGCTGCAGTTCGCGCAGGTTCGCGAAGACCCCCGGTCCGCCATCGTCGGCGTTGACGTGCCCCAGGATCACTGCCGGTCCGGGGTCTCCGGGTTTTGGTGAATCTCGGTACCAGGCAGCGGGTGCTCCGGGGTTGCCGGGAGGCACTTCCAATGTGCCGTCTTCCCTCAGCCCCACCTGCATCAGGTCCGAACCTGCGGCAACGGACGGAAGCGTCAGGGTTCTGGGTCGTGCCGTGATCTCGCGGGCCGACTCAGGGCTTGGTGTTTCTGTTGGCTCGGAGGTGACGGTGCCACCGGTGGTCTGAGCGGGCGACGGCGGCAGCTGCCAGGACGACGCCGAGGGTTCCGGCGGCAACGCTTCGGCGCCGGGGCTGGTTCCGCATCCCGGGAGCAGCAAGCCGGCTGTAATGAACAGGCAGGCGGCGGCAGTTGCCCGAAGACTCCTGCCGCCGCCGATCTCAGGTGTCAGTCGGCTCATGAGTGATGGAACCTTATTCCGGCTGATCCTGGTCGCTCGGAACTAGGCATGGTTTTCGCTGCGGCGCCGAATGACGTAGGTTCCGGCCCCGGCGGCGGCCAGGATGAAGCCTCCGGCCAGGGCGACTGAACCGAAGTCCGTCCCCTTCTCCGTCGCCACACCGGCATCGACGCCGCCCTCGGGCATTGGCATCCCGGTGTCTGTCGGTGTGGGTGGCTGGGTTGGTTGCGTTTCGGGAACAGGTTTGCTGGGTGACGGTAGTTTTGTCACCCGGGTAGCCGGTGTTTTTACCTCCGCGGCACGCACATTAAATCGGGACAAAAGCCCGTCACGAAACAATGCTGGTAGTCACAGCCACTATTTGCGGTTTCGGCGGCACCGAGCTGAATCCGAAGCGAACCGGCGGATCAATGGGTGACAATCCGCCCAGATCCCGTCCATCCCAGCTGGCCAGGGCTCCGGTGAGGGACCGGATGGACCGGACGCCGTAGTACTCACGGCGTCCGCCGCCTGCCGATCCGGACGTCCGGACACCGCGCATCAGCAAGCCGGCCAAGGGACTGACGGCACCCAGCCAGCGCGGGTGCACGGCAACAGCGGGCGGAACACGCTCCAGCAGCTGACCAAGCAGCGTGCGCGGACCCAGATCCGCCCTCAGCCGAAGCGGCCCCGCACTGACAAGGAGTTGGTGTGCGGTGAGCCGGGCTTCGACGTCTGCCACGTCCACCGCATCAAAGGAATAGGTGCCGGACACGTAGTCCGCAATCTCCTGGCTGGGGGCCAGCAGCAGGCGTGACCCGGCGGCGTTCTCCGTCATGACATCCGTGAACGCACCAAACGGTGACTCCAGCCAATGGCCCACCACCATCCGGGTGCCGGAGGATGTTCCAATGCCGGCAATGAAGCCCCGAAAACGGTCCATCCGGTCACGCTACCCGGGTATCACCCGGCAGAATACCTCTTGTGGCGCCTTCAAAAGAGCAGAAGACCCACAATCGGCTAAACTTGGTAGGTAAGAGCCCCGCGACTCCGGCCAGACCCGGCGCACAGCCATTTCCGGTCCGGCTTGGGAGTTTAGGGGCGTTCTCATGCACGGAAGCGGATCGCGCCGTCGGCGTTTTCTCCCTTTCGTAACTAATGGGGGAGGATCCCATGCCCGCAATTGTCATCGTCGGCGCCCAGTGGGGCGACGAAGGTAAAGGTAAGGCCACTGACCTGCTCGGGGGCCGTGTCGACTACGTCGTCAAGCCCAACGGCGGAAACAACGCCGGCCACACCGTCGTCGTCGGCGGTGAAAAATACGAACTCAAGCTTCTGCCGGCCGGCATCCTGAGCCCCAACGCCATTCCGGTGATCGGCAACGGCTGCGTGGTGAACCTCGAGGCCCTCTTCACTGAAATTGACGGGCTGGAAGCACGCGGCGCGGACACCTCCAAGCTGCGCATCTCCGCCAACGCCCACCTGGTGGCCCCGTTCCACCAGGTGATGGACAAGGTCACCGAACGCTTCCTGGGCAAGCGTGCGATCGGCACCACCGGCCGCGGCATCGGCCCGGCCTACATGGACAAGGTGGCCCGCCTCGGCATCCGCGTCCAGGACATCTTCGACGAGTCCATCCTGCGCCAGAAGGTTGAAGGCTCCCTGCGCCAGAAGAACCAGCTGCTGGTCAAGGTCTACAACCGCCGCGACGTCGACGTCGAAGAGGTTGTCGAATACTTCCTGTCCTACGCGGACCGGCTGCGCCCCATGGTCATTGATTCCACCTTCGAACTGAACCGGGCGCTGGACGAGAACAAGGTTGTCCTGATGGAAGGCGGCCAGGCGACGTTCCTGGACGTGGACCACGGCACCTACCCGTTCGTGACGTCCTCCAATCCGACCGCCGGCGGCGCGTCAGTGGGTTCGGGCATCGGCCCCACCCGCATCACCCGCTCCGTGGGCATTATCAAGGCCTACACCACCCGCGTGGGTGCCGGTCCGTTCCCCACCGAGCTCTTCGACGACATGGGCCTGTACCTGCAGAAGACCGGCGGCGAGTTTGGCGTGAACACCGGCCGTCCCCGCCGCTGCGGCTGGTACGACGCCGTGCTGGCGCGCCACGCCTCGCGCGTGAACGGCTTCACGGACTACTTCGTCACGAAGCTGGATGTCCTCACCGGCATTGAGCAGATCCCCGTGTGCGTGGCCTACGACGTCGACGGCGTGCGTTTCGATGAAATGCCGATGACGCAGACCGACTTCCACCACGCGAAGCCGATCTTCGAGTACTTCGACGGCTGGACCGAGGACATCACCGGCGCCCGGACGCTGGATGACCTGCCCAAGAACGCCCGCGATTACGTGCTGGCCCTGGAAAAGATGTCCGGCACCCGGTTCTCGGCCATCGGCGTCGGCCCCGACCGCGACCAGACCATCGTGGTGCGGGACCTGATTTCCGAATAGTCCTGCCCGGAGGGAAAGCCCCGCAGCCCACGGCCGCGGGGCTTTCCTGCGCCCGGAGGCACTTTTGCCGCGGCGCCCCGGCCGGCCAGTACCGTGTGCCGCACCGCGACAGCCGCGACGGATCCCGCGAAGGCTAAAGCAGAGCCGCTGGTTTTCCCGGCGCTAGTCCCGGGCAGAGAGAATGCAGAACTCGTTGCCCTCCGGATCAGCGAGCACCACCCAGGACACATCAGGACCTTGCCCAACGTCGGCGCGGACAGCGCCCAGCGCGAGCAGGCGCTCCACTTCCTCCTCCTGGGTACAGCCATCAGGCACCAGGTCCATGTGCAGCGGGTTCTTGGCCTGCTTCTTCTCCGCAACGGGGACTATGTCCATGGGCGGGCCCGCCACTCCGTCCGCAGGGGCGATGGTAAGGCAGCCGTCCCACTCCTCGGCAACCTGCTCATAGCCAAGGGCTGAGGCCCAAAACCGCGCCGAAGCGGGGACGTCGACGGCGTCGAGAACCAGCGAAGAAAACCTGTTGGCCATTGGGATGCTCCTTCGGAAGCGACGAGTTTGGAAAGACCCTAGCAGTCCCCAAAAAGCAGTACACAGGGCACGGCGGCGGGAACGGGGCGAATCCGGCCGGGCGGGAACACGCCTACCAGCGGTGCCGGGCCTCCTCGATCCAGCCGCCCAGTCCGTCCAGGGAGTAGCTGGTGCCGTCCGGCGTGCGCGCCGTGCCCGTCCAACTGCCAAAGGCCTGCCAGATCTCCGAGGTAATGACACCCAGCTTGGTGGCGGACTCCCTGCGGTGGAAGGGCGTGAGCACGGCGTCGATCCACGGGCCGTGCACCGTCCACGTGGACGCCGGGTCCGAGAGGTCGTAAGTGAACTCCAGCTCGCCGTCGTAATGGTGGAGCCGGCCGTCCACGATCAGGGCGTTCTCGGTGGCCGGGGTGCCGGCCGTCCATTGACCGCCGATCTGCAGGCCAATCCGGGTGCCGTCCACAACGCCGGATCCGGCGCCCCAGGTCCAGGTGGTCCGGTACGGCCACCTGCCGCGGCCGCGGTCCAGCACGGCAAAGGCGCCCTCGCCCACGGTGAAGGTCTTGCCGTCCACGGTGACGGTGCCGGAAACGCTGCGGGCCACGTCCTTGAGCGTGTACTGGAAGCGGTTCTCGGACCAGGGCACCACCACGCCCAGCACATCGCCCTCGGCCGGTGCATAGAGGTCCACCTCCACCCGCGGGGAACGGGCACGCAGGTGGGTGCCGCCGTCGTCGTCGTGGAAGCGCAGCGAGACACCGCCCGCCGACCCCAGCGCCGTCAGCGGCGGGAGGGTGTCCGGCAGCTGGATGTCGGCCGCGGAGGGCAGGATCTTCAGCGGCTCAATGCTGATTTCCTTGCCGGTGGCCCGGTCCAGGACGTAGATCTGCAGGCTGGCGGCGTAGCCGAGGTTCACGATGGTCATGCCCAGTGCCAGCTCGGGCGTGAGCACGCCCCAGTATTCCCAGCGCTTGGTCCGCAGCCGGGACGCAGGGCCGCCCGGCAGTGGAGTGCGGTGCAGGGGAGAGCGTGAGTAGCCCACAGCGCCGGGGTTGAGGGTTCCGCGGGCGGTGGTGAGGTCCGTCGGCAGCGTGAGTTCATCCATGCGGCCCAAGTCTAGGCGGCTGCAGCGGAGCCTGTTGCAGATCTACCCGGGCGCGTCCCGCGATCCGGGCGTAGCGTGGGTGGTGTTCCGGAGAGAAAGGCAATGATCATGAGCACCACCGCCACCGCCGCAGTCCTGCGCGGCACCAATCAGCCGTTTGAACTCACTGAAGTGACACTCGACGATCCCCGGCCTGATGAAGTCCTGGTGCGCGTTGTCGCCAGCGGCGTCTGCGGCACCGATCTGGGCGTGCAGGCAGGTCACATCCCGTTTCCCTTGCCCGGAGTGCTGGGCCACGAAGGGGCAGGCATCGTGGAAGCGGTGGGAGAAGCGGTGACCTCCGTCCAGCCCGGAGACCATGTGCTGCTGACGTTCACCAGTTGCGGGATCTGCCGCAACTGCCGCAGCGGGCACCCTGCCTACTGCGTGGAGTTCCTGCCCCGGAACCTGCTCGGCGGCGAACGCGCGGACGGCAGCACCACCATCACCGAAAACGGCGCCGACCTGCACGGGCATTTTTTCGCGCAGTCATCCTTTGCGAACCTGGTGCTGGCCGACGAGCGCGGTGTCACGAAGGTGGATCCGGCGGCAGACCTCTCCCTGCTGGCACCGCTGGGCTGCGGCATCCAAACCGGTGCCGGAGCGGTGCTGAATGTCCTGAAGCCCGAACCCGGATCGGTTCTGGCGGTCTTCGGAGCCGGACCCGTGGGCCTGGCGGCAGTCATGGCGGCAGCACTGTCTCCGGCCACCAGGATTGTGGTCATGGATCTGGTGGACTCCCGCCTGGAACTGGCAAAGGAACTGGGTGCCACTGACGTAGTGAATTCCGGCAGCACTGACGCGGCGGAGATGCTGATGGAACTGACCGGGGGGCTGGGTGTGACGCATGCACTGGAGACCACCGGCAGCGTCCGGGTGGCTGAAACCGCTGCGTCGGTGCTGGCGCCCATGGGCAAGCTCGGCCTGATCGGAGCGCCGGCAGCGGGCAGCACCATGAGCCTGGACGTGAATTTCATGCTCAACGGCCGGCAGGTTCTGGGCATCACCGAAGGCGACTCGAACCCGCAGCTCTTTCTCCCGGCGCTGGTGGACCTGGTGCAGCAGGGCCGGTTTCCGCTCGACAAGATGATCACCCGGTACTCGTTCAAGGACATCAATGACGCCGCGGCTGCAGCCAAAAGCGGCAGCGTCTTGAAGCCCGTGCTGCACTTCGAAGACCTGGTCTAGGCTGGGGGAGAAACTTCAGCCCAGAAAAAGGCGGTGCCGCACAATGTTGGTGAGCGTAGGTCAGTTCAGTCCCGCGGGCGACGTCGGGACGAACCTCGCGGTGATGCGCTCGCTGGCCGCTACGGCCAAGGAGGACGGTTCCGAGCTGATTGTCTTTCCCGAGGAATCCATGTTCAGCGTGGGCAAGGTGGACGGTCCGCTGGCCGCGGCCGTGGACGCCGGCTGGTCCACCTTCGTCCAGCAGCTGTCGCTGCTGGCAGCGGAACTGGGCATCGCCGTCGTTGCCGGCGGTTATGAGTCCAGCGGCGAAGAGCGTCCCTACAACACCCTCGTGCTGATCGATTCCACCGGCCGGATCGTGGACACCTACCGCAAGCTGCACCTCTACGACGCGTTCAGCTACTCCGAATCCACCCGGATCAAACCGGGCGACGGCGGCGTCAAGGTGGTTGACCTCAACGGCATCAAGGTGGGCCTTATGACCTGCTATGACATCCGCTTTCCCGAGCTGGCCCGCGCCCTGACCGACAAAGGCGCGGACTTGCTGGCCGTTCCGGCCGCGTGGTTCAAGGGTGAGCACAAGATCGAACACTGGGAAACCCTGCTCAAGGCCCGCGCCATTGAAAACACGGTGTGGGTGGCTGCCGCGGGCACTTCCAGCCGCCACACGGTGGGGCATTCGGTGATCCTCGACCCCATGGGAGTGCCGCAGGCCTTCCTCGATGACGAACCCGAGGCCGTGGTCACCGCGGAAATCACCCGAAAACGAATAGATGACGTGCGTGAGTTCCTGCCGGTGTTGAAGAACCGCCGGTTTGCCGCCAACGAACAGATAAATTCCGCCGGGTAGGTACGCCGAAAAGAAATAAAGAAAGTTTCGAGTGGGGCGTAACCTTTTGTCGCTCCGTTGCGATTACTCTCTTGGAACGGCCGCACCGAGGCTTATCCCCCCAACGAGCCCCGGTGCGGCCGTTTCGCTGTGCCTGCAGGATAGGATGTGATACGCCCATCCTTCCGCGAGGGAAAGACCGAGCCTTGGCCACAACCCTGACAGAGGAGATCCTTTCCGCTGCGCGTGGGGGAGAGCCTCAGTCGCTGAGAGAGGTTTACGAGTCACTCGCGCCTTCGATTCTGGCGTATCTCACCGGCAAGGGCTGTGACGATCCGGAAGCGCTTTGCCAAGAGGTCTTTCTGACCCTATTCGGCAAGTTGAAGAATCTCACTGGCGGAATCAGCGGATTGCGGACCTTTGCTTTTTCCGTCGCCCATGCCCGCATGGTCGACGATGTCCGGCGGCGGGAGCGGCAACCCGTGTTGGCGCAGTTCGATCCCCAGGCCGATGCCCGGTTGAGTTCATCCGCTGAAGAAACCGTCCTGGGATCAGGCCCCGGCGTGGCAGCGATGCTCGACGGCCTGCCTGCCCGTCAAAAAGAAGTGCTGCTGCTGCGCGTCGTGGCGGACCTTTCGATTGAAGAAGCGGCCAAAATCATGGGCAGCACCGCCGGGGCCGTCAAGCAATTGCAGACCCGGGCTTTGAGAACCCTGAAGGACCGGATGGAACGAGAGGAGGTGCCCGATCATGAACGAATTGCCTGAGCATGACGACGTCATGATCCGGCGGCTCCTGAAGGAATCGGGAGTCGACGAAAGCCCTGAACTGTTGGAGGGGCTGCGGAGGCTGCGGTCCTTCACCGCCACCCCGGCGCCGGTTCCAGTCGGAGAGCTGGCCGAGCTGCTGTCGGAAACAGCGCAGGACCTGTCCAAGCGGCCGCCGCACCGCCATCGGGGCCTCATCCTGAGCTTTACGCTGGCTGCTGCCATGGCTGCGGGAGCAACGGGGGTGGCTGCCAGCACCGCCACCGGCCTGCGCCTGACCAGCGAATCCCCCGCCCCGGCCGAGGTGCGTGAAGCAGCTCCGGTGCAGGAAGACAACGGAACGGACGCGGAATCGGACATGATTCCCGGCTCCGAAACTCCGGCCGCTCCGGAGGTTGCTTCCCCGGAAACAGTGTCTCCCGAGGAGACGGCCGCCGCGTCGGAACCCCAGACTGAAGCGGACACTGCGCCGGATAACGCGGACGCCAACCTCCCGGCTCCGCCCGCGCCGCCCGCTGACCTCTCCGGTCCGGCAGCTCCGGACGGCAGCGTCCCGGCCCCGTCCGCCGGCGCTGCGCCCGATCCTGTGCCTCAGCCAGTCCACCCGGAGGAAGCCGACTGCGAGCACGGCGACGGGGAGCCTGGTGCTCCAGCACACCGCGGAAAGCCCGAACTTCCGGAAAGTCCCGGCCGGGACCGTGGAGCCGGCGACACCAACCGCAGTCACGCTGGAGAATTTGGTCGCGGAGGAGAACCAGGTCGTGACACCGGGGACGACCCCCGTCACGGCGGTGGCGAGAACGCCGGCAACCACCCCCGCCAGGAGTTCTCAGAAGGAAACCGTGCGTCCGGCAGGCCCTAAACGGTCAGCTGACGCTTCGAGGAGATGACTCCGGTGTTGAATCCGGCCAGATTCAATCCGCCATGGAAGCGGGCGTGCTCGATTTTCACGCAACGGTCCATCACCACGTCCAGCCCGGCGGCTTCCGCGTCGCGGGCCACTTCCTCGTGCCAGGACCCCAGCTGCAGCCACAGCGTTTTCGCTCCAACGGCAATGCTCTCCTGCAGCACGGAGGGCAGGTCATCATGGCGGCGGAACACATCCACGATGTCCGGGACTTCCGGCAGGTCAGCCAGCGACGCGTAGACGGGCCGACCCAGGATCTCCTTGGCCACCGGATTCACAAAGTACACCGTGTACGGCGACGATGAGAGCAGATAGGTTGCCACGAAATAGGACGCCCGTGACGGTTTATCCGAGGCACCCACAATCGCAATCGACCTTGCCCGGCGCAGCAGCGCCAGCCTCTCCGGAGCGCTCGGGCTCTCCCAGGTGCGCGGTGCGGCAGCTTCAGCGGACATGTTCGGACTCCTCAAGTTCACGGACAGAATCGGGTACAACGGCAATCGAAAGGGCCTGGTCCAGGTCCCAGAGAATGTCCTCCAGGTCCTCGAGGCCAACCGAAATCCGGACTAGATCTTCAGCCACTCCGGCGGCGGTGAGCTGCTCCGAAGAGAGCTGTCCGTGCGTGGTGGATCCTGGATGAATGACCAGGGTCCGTGAATCGCCCACGTTGGCCAGATGCGAGGCCAGCTGCAGGGCCTCAATGAAGGTCTTGCCGGCCTCCCGGCCGCCGCGCACACCGAAGCTGAAGACCGAGCCCGGGCCCTTGGGCAGGTACTTCCGGGCACGGTCAAAGTGCGGATGGGAGGGCAGGCCCGCATAGCTGACCCAGGACACCCGCTCATCGGCTTCGAGCCATTCAGCCACGGCCTGCGCGTTTTTGAGGTGCTCGTCCAGGCGCTGCGGGAGGGTTTCCACCCCCTGCAGCAGTGCAAATGCCGAGGTTGCGCTCAGGGAGGGACCGATGTCCCGGAGCTGTTCCGAGCGCAGCTTCGTCAGGAACCCGTATTCGCCGAAGTTCCCCCACCAGGAGATGTTGCCGTAGCTGGCCACCGGTTCGGTCATCGCCGGGAACTTTCCGTTGCCCCAGTTGAACTTTCCGGATTCGACGACGACGCCGCCCAGAGTGGTGCCATGCCCGCCCAGGAACTTGGTGGCGGAGTGGATCACAATGTCCGCGCCGTGCTCAAACGGCCGCACCAGGTACGGCGTGCTTAGGGTGGCGTCCAGGATCAGCGGCACACCGGCGTCGTGCGCCACTTTGGCCAGCCCGGCAATGTCGGTGACCTCGCCGCTGGGGTTGGCGACCACCTCGGCGTAGACGGCCTTGGTATTCTCCCGAATGGCCGCGGCATAGTCGGCCGGATCGGTGCCGGCCACGAAGGTGGTGTCGATCCCGAACCGTCGCAGGGTCACGTCCAGCTGGGTGACGGTGCCGCCGTAGAGCTGCGCGGCCGCCACAATGTGGTCACCGGCGCCGCACAGCGCGGCGAAGGTGACAAATTCCGCGGACATGCCCGACGCCGTCGCCACCGCTCCGATGCCGCCCTCCAGAGACGCGATGCGCTCCTCGAAGGCCGCCACCGTGGGGTTGCCGATCCGGGAATAGATGTTGCCGTACTTCTGCAGCGAGAACAGGTTTGCGGCGTCGTCGGTGTCCTTGAAAACAAAGGACGTGGACTGGTAGATGGGCACGGCACGGGCGCCGTGCGTGGCGTCGGGGGTGCCGCCGGCGTGCAGGGCACGGGTACGGAAGCCGAACTGGCGATCACTCATGAAATGAGTGCTCCTTCCTGGTGTGCCGCCGCAAAGCGGCGGGTGGATCGTTGCAAGTAGAGGGCGGCGGACGAACAATGGGGAACAGGACTGCAAGGCTGGGCAGGACCGCAGATCCGAGACGGACAGCGGCGGGGGAGCCGGACGGCACGACGAAGGGCAAGATCCCAATGGACCAATACGTGGTTGTCATCGAGACCGGCTACAAAGTTGCCGCCGCAACACACAAGGTCACCGCAACAGATCCGATGCCGCAGGTGGAGGCGAACCGGCTGTTCCTGGAACTGCTGGAGGGCATGCACGCTGACCTGCTGCCGGCCAAGGCGGACACCACCATGCTGGAGGTTTCCGCCACGGAATTTGTGCGCATCCACCGCCTGATGGGCGGAGTGGTGGTGCTGGACCGGGTGACTCTGGCCCGCGTTCACTGACCCGCCCCGCGGCGGCGCGCTTCGCACACATTCTCGATGTCCGCGATGCACGGTTCATTCTGCAGGCTGGTGGTGTCGCCCAGTTGCGTGCCCTCGAAGAGCTGGGTCAGCAGCCGGCGCATGATTTTCCCGGACCGGGTCTTGGGAACATCAGGAACCACGACGACGGCGGCCGGCTTGGCGATCGGTCCGATCTGGCGGGCGATATGTTGCCGAAGCTCCGCCGTGACCAGCCGGGCGAAATCCGGGTCAGGTGCGGTCGTCGGTTCAGTTCCCGCGGCGGGCGCCGCGGAGGACAGCACGACAAACGCGGCAATGGCATGTCCGGTCTTCGGATCCGCGACCGGGCAGACACCGGCTTCGGTGACCCAGGGGTGGGACACCAGGGCTGACTCGATCTCGATTGTGGAGAGCCGGTGCCCGGAGACGTTGAGGACGTCGTCGGTGCGCCCCAGGATCCAAGTGTCGCCGTCGTCGTCGTATTTGGCGCCGTCCCCGGCGAGGAACCAGCCCTGCCGCGCGTACTGCCGCCAGTAGGAAGCCAGGTAGCGCTGCTGATCGCCCCAGACGGTGCGGGCCATGGCCGGACCGGTCTTGTCCACCACGATGAACCCCTGGGTGTTTGGGGGCACGGGGTTTCCACCCTCGTCCACAATCCGGGTGGACACCCCGGGCAGGGCGCGGGAGGCGCAGCCGGGTTTGAAACCGGTGTCGGTGGGACGCGGGGAGAGGATGGTGGCGCCGGTTTCGGACTGCCACCAGGTGTCAATCACGGGCACTTCACCGCGGCCGAGCTGCTCGCGCATCCACCGCCACGCCTCGGGATTCACCGCCTCGCCCACGGTGCCAAGCAGCCGGATGGAGGAGAGATCCCAGGTGTCCGGCACGCCGTCCGGGAACCAGCCCATCAGCGACCGGACCAGCGTGGGAGCGGTGTAGTAGCTGGTGACTTTGTAGCGTTCGATGATTTCGAAGTGGCGTCCCGGATGCGGGGTGTTCGGGGTGCCTTCGAAGATCACCTGTGTGGCACCGTTGGAGAGCGGCCCGTAGATTTCGTAGGTGTGCGCGGTGACCCAGGCCAGGTCCGCGGTGCACCAGTGAACGTCCGCTTCCCGTGCACGTTCGTCCGGGTTCGCGAAAAGGAACTCGTAGCTCCAGGACGCCTGGGTCAGGTAACCGCCCATGGTGTGTACGAGGCCTTTGGGACGTCCGGTGGTTCCGGACGTGTACATGATGAACAGCGGCGTTTCGGCGTCGAAGGCCTCGGCTGCGTGGACGTCGGAGGCGGTGTCCACGGTCTCGTGCCACCAGAGGTCGCGGCCCTCGGTCCAGGCGATGTCGCACCCGGTGCGGCGGACCACCAGGACGTGTTCGACGGCGTTGGTCCCGGCGACCGCGGCATCGGCGTTGTCCTTGACCGGCACGGCGGTGCCGCGGCGGAACTGGCCGTCGGTGGTGACCAGCAGCTTGGCGCCGGTGTCCTCGACCCGGAATTTCAGGGCTTCGGCGGAGAAGCCGCCGAACACCAGGGAGTGGACGGCGCCGATCCGGGCACACGCCAGCGTGATGACGATGGTTTCCACGATGACCGGCAGGTAGATGACCACGCGGTCACCTTTGCCGATGCCCAGGTTCAGCAGTGCGTTCGCGGCGCGGCAGACCTCGCGCTGCAGATCCGCATAGGTGACGGTGCGCCGGTCACCGGGCTCGCCCTCAAAGTGCAGGGCCACCTTGTCCCCGCGGCCGGCGGCAACGTGGCGGTCCACGCAGTTCACGGCCACGTTCAGGGTTCCGCCGGCGAACCACTCGATGGCCGGGACGCTGTAGTCGGCGTCGGACTCCGGGATCTCCGGTCCGCTCAGCCGCTGCGGCGGGGTAAACGTATGCGCGGTGTGCCAGGGCTGCTCCCACTGCAGCTGCCTGGCTGCGGCTTCCCAGAACGCGATCCGCTCGGTTTCGGCGGTTGGGTCCGCAGTAAGAGTGGATGTCAGGCCCATTTTGCCACCGCCCATTTTTCCGCCAGGCCGAGCAAAGCATCGGTGATCTTGCCGATGACGGCCAGCAGCACGATGGCCAGCAGCAGACGGTCCGTGCGCCCGTTGTTCTGCGAATCGATCAGCAGGAATCCCAGACCCATGGACGATGCAATAAGTTCAGCGGCAACCAGGAACAGCCAGGCCTGTGCCAGTGCCAACCGCAGGCCGGAGAACACCGCCGGCACGACGGCGGGCAGCTGCACCGTTCTCAGTAGCTTCAGCCCGTTGAGTCCAAAGGCGCGGGCAGCCTCCACCAGGTTCCGGTCCACGTGGCGCAGCGCCAGGGACACGGTGGTGAACACGGGAAAAAACGCGCCGATGGCAATCAGGGTGATCTTCGAATCCTCGCCGATCTTCAGCCACAGGATCAGCAGCGGCACCCAGGCCAGGGACGGCACCGCGCGCAGCGCGCCGATCATCGGACCCAGCAGGACTTCCGCCAGCCGGGACAGCCCCAGCACCGCGCCCAGCGCTAGGCCCAGCAGGGCGCCGATGGCAAAGCCGACCAGCACCCGCTGGGTGGAAATGGCAACGTGCAGGCCAAGCTGTCCACGGCCGATCAGGTCAACCGCCGCGGTGTAGACGGCCGACGGCGAAGGCAGCTGGACCGGGCTGAAGATCCCGGCCGCCGTGGTGATCTGCCAGGCGGCCAGTACCAGGGCGGGAACCACCAGGCCCAGACCCGCGCGGGTCCAGCGACTGGTCAGGATGGTGCCGGCCGGCGCTGTATTCCCGGCACCGGCGCTCGCGGATGCCGGGGTCTTCAGGACCGAACTCATTGTGCATCCGAAATGGACTCGGGATCAGCGGACTTCACGAAGGAGTCATCGAACAGGCCGTCCAGTGCCTTGTCCACGGCGTCCTGGCCGGCCACGTCTCCGGTTTCCACCAGTGTGGGGCCGATTTTCTCCAGCACGCTGCGCTGGGCCTCACCCGGGGCGGGGTCCACGTCGAGGTTGCTGCGTTCCAGCACCACGGTCTGGGCCACTGCCAGGTCCAGGCCGGCAACATCGGCCAGGATCTGCGCCGTTTCCTCCGGGTTTTCAGCAGCCCACGCGCGGGCCTTCTCATATGCGTTGACCACGGCCTGGGCCAGTTCCGGATCCTCTGTCAGGAAGGATTCGTTGGCGGCAAGGATGCCGTAGGTGTTGAAGTCCAGGTTGCGGTGGATCAACCGGGCACCGTTTTGTTCGGCACCCGCCATGATCGGGTCCAGCCCTGCCCAGGCATCCACTGATCCGTTTTCCAGGGCGCTCCGGCCATCCGCGTGCTGCAGTTGCTCAACGGTGACGTCCTCCAGAGTCAGGCCGGCCTCCTCCAGCGCCTGCACCAGGAAGAAGTAGGGGTCGGTGCCCTTGGTTGCGGCGACCGACTTGCCCTTGAGGTCCGCTACCGAGGTGATGGCGGAGTCGGCGCCCACCGCCAGGGCCGCCCATTCCGGCTGGGAGAAAATGTCGATGGCCTTGATCGGGGATCCGTTGGCGCGGTTCAGCAGGGCTGCGGACCCTGCGGTGGAACCGACATCGATTGCCCCGGAGCGCAGGTTCTCATTGGCCTTGTTGGAGCCGGCGGACTGCACCCACTCCACCGTGACGCCGTCGTCGGCCAGGGCGGATTCCAGCCAACCCTGGTCCTTGATGATCAGGCTCAGCGGGTTGTAGGTGGCGAAATCGAGCGTGAGGGTTCCGCCGTCGGCTGCGCCTGCGTTGGCGGCGGCATCGGAATCCTCGCCTGCCACGCACCCGGTCAGCAGCAGGGAAGCCGCGGCGGCAACGGCGGCCAGGGTTCTAAGGGTGGTGCGGGCGGGGCGGGAACTGTGGGAACGGCTGTTCATGGGAGTTCTTTCTGAAGAGTTGGCTGCGAATAGTCGCGGTTCAGGCGCAAAAGGGGCGCAGAACTGCTGATGGAGCGGCCCCAAGCAAGGAGGGGGCGACGCCGGGGAGGAGCGGCTTAGTGGCGATCGACGCCGAGGCGGGCCAGGAGTTCGCCGCGCATTCGGGCCAGCTCCGCCGAGGCGCGGTCTCGTGGACGCGGGCCGGGCACGGTGATGGTCTCGGTGATGGCGGCCCCGGTAACACCGGGTTCCTTGCCCAGGATGATGATGCGGTCGGCCAGTTGGAGGGCCTCATCCACGTCATGGGTCACCAGCAGTACCGTGGTGGGGCTGGCGCGGTGCACCGCGAGCAGCAGGTCCTGCATCTTGAGTCGGGTCAAAGCATCGAGCGCGCCGAACGGCTCATCCAGCAGCAGCACCCCGGGGGTTCGTGCCAGGGCCCGAGCCAGGGAAGCGCGCTGCGCCATACCTCCGGAGACTGCCCGCGGCCGGTGCTTGGCAAACGCCGCCAGTTCCACCAGCTCCAGGAGTTCGGCCACTTTGGCCTTACCGTTTTTAGCGCTCATGCTCTTGGGCAGGCCCATGGCAATGTTGGCCTGCAGAGTTTGCCAAGGCAACAGCCGCGGTTCCTGGAACGCGACGGCGCACCGGTCATCGATGCCGCGGACCGGTGTTCCGTCGATGCGGACTTCTCCGGTCGTTGGAGCATCCAGGCCGGCGGCGGCGCGCAGGAGCGTGGACTTTCCGCAGCCGCTGGAGCCCAGAATGGCCAGGACCTCACCGGCGTGAATGTCAAAGGTTATGTCCCGCAGCACCTGATGAGTTTCACTGCCGGAGCCGAAGGCGCGGCCCAGCGAGGAAAAGGTGACGGGCAGTGCGGAGCCGGCGGTGCGCCCGTGGGGCGGCGCGGCGGCAGGGGACTGTGAAGCCAGAGCGGTCATGTTAACTCTCCATCGGTCCTGGCAGTAGCACCCTACGGATAACACCTTGGGCCGTTGCGGGCCTCCTGCGGTGCTGTCCTCGCTATTGCCGTTCCTCAAGGAGGAGGGACGGCAACCAGGGTTGCTGCGGCTTCACTGATCCAGGTCTCTCAGCCGCTCGGGATGGTCAAGTGCAACTAAACGCTCGATTGCGGAAAGCGGCAAGTCCCCTGCGTAATATTTCGACGCCGCCTTCACCGCAGGCACCTGGGCCGCCGTCTGCCGTTACGCTCCGTGACGGCTACGGCTTGCCCGCTGATCAGCGCTGTGCGAATACTGGAGCCGAAGGATCATGAGTCCCAACGCAAAGCTCTGGCTGGTTGGGCGGCAACCCTCTTTCCGTAGCGGGGTGCCCCAGATGAGGATCCGGCCGTGTCGCGTCCGCGAACGGCAAGTACGGCGCTCCTTCGCAGGTGCGTCCCGTTTCCGAAGGATGTCCCCGTGGCCAGCCTGCCCAGCCAATCCGACCAGTCCAGCCAGTCCGAGCCGGTCGAACAGCTCGACCAGCGCACCCCGCGGCAGATCCGGTTCAACGCCTTCGACATGAACTGCGTGGGCCACCAGTCGCCCGGACTCTGGCGCCACCCTGAAGACCGCTCGGCTGACTACACCAAGCTCAGCTACTGGACGCATCTGGCCCGGACCTGCGAACGCGGCCTGTTCGACGGAATCTTCATTGCCGATGTCCTGGGCACCTATGACGTCTACGGGTCCTCCAACGATGCCACCCTTCGCCAGGGCACCCAGGTGCCGGTGAATGACCCGCTGCTGCTGGTCTCCGCCATGGCCCTGGTCACCGAACACCTCGGCTTCGGCGTCACGGCCGGCACCGCGTATGAGCACCCCTACCCGTTTGCCCGGCGCCTCTCCACCCTGGACCACCTCACCAACGGCCGGGTCGGCTGGAACGTGGTGACCGGGTATCTGCCCTCGGCGGCACGCAACATGGGTGCCGAAGACCAACTGGAGCACGACGAGCGCTACAACCACGCCGATGAATATCTTGAGGTGGTTTACAAGCTGCTTGAAGGATCCTGGGAGGACGACGCCGTTGTCCGGGACCGGGAGACCGGCGTGTTCACCGATCCGGCGAAGGTCCACGACATCAACCACGAGGGCAAGTACTTCAAGGTCCCGGGCATTCACATCAGCGAGCCCTCGCCGCAGCGCACTCCGGTGATCTACCAGGCCGGTGCCTCACCGAGGGGCATCGCCTTTGCTGCCGGGAACGCCGAAGCAGTGTTTGTCGGCGCGTCCACGGTGGAGAAGCTCAAGGAAACCGTCACCAAAATCCGCGACGCCGCCGAGGCCGCCGGCCGGGACCGGCACTCCATCCGGATTTACACCCTGCTGACCATCATCACGGCCGCAACAACGGAGGAAGCCGAAGCCAAGCACCTGGACTACCAGAGCTACATCAGCGACGAGGGCGCCCTCGCCCTGATGTCCGGCTGGATGGGAGTTGATCTCTCCACCTACGAACTCGACCAGCCGCTGGGCGCCGTGAAATCCAATGCCATCCAGTCCGCGGCCGCCAACTTCCAGAAAGTAAAGGACGACGGCGAACCCTGGACGGTGCGGGACATCGCCGAGAGCGCCGGCATTGGGGGCCTGGGCCCGAGGCTGGTCGGATCCGGTGCGGAGGTGGCCGAGGAGCTGATCCGTTGGGTGGAGGAGACCGACGTCGACGGCTTTAACCTGGCCTACGCCGTTACTCCGGGCACGTTCGAGGATGTGGTGGAATTCGTGGTTCCCGAGCTGCAGAAGCGCGGGGCATATCCCACGGAGTACGCTCCCGGGACCCTGCGGAATAAGCTCTTCGGTGCCGGGGACAAGCTGCCGGAAAACCACCGCGGCGCGTCCTTCCGGCTGCAGAAGGCTGGTTCGGTGCGGAGCCATTGACCGGGGACGGACCGCCTCTTTACGTTTGAAGGGTCCGCGCAGCGCCCCTTCAGCGAGCAGGAGTCCGCCATGGAACCCTCACCCAGTGCCACCGGCATGGCCCTTTCCGCAGACGGCACCCGCATTGCCTGGTCCCGGCAGGGTGACGGACCGCCGCTGGTGATCGTGGATCCGTTGACCGCCGACCGCAACAGCTCCAGCACCCGTGCGCTGGCCGAGCTGCTTTCGAGCAATCACACCGTCTACACCTATGACCGCCGGGGGCTGGGTGAAAGCGGCGTCGGTGAGGAGTACACGGCGGAATCCGACGTCGATGACCTGCTGGCGGTGGTGCAGGTGGCCGGTGGAACCGCTGACCTTTACGGCTTCGCTTCGGGTGCCTTCCTGGCGCTGCGCGCTGCCGAGGAATCCGCGGTGATTACGCGCGTCGTTGCCCTGGAACCGACGCTGGCCCTGAACGAGGGCGACGACGAGATGCTGGTCCTGCAGACTGAACTGGAAGGACTCGGCGGCGTCCAGGTTCCGGTGCTGGTGCTGGCCGGGAACGCCAGCGGCGACGAGACGCAGGACCTCGCACGCCAGGCCGCCGATGCCTTGGAAGAAGGAGAGTTCCAGCTGCTGGAAGGAAGCAGTGTCAGTGTGCCGGAGGAAGCCCTTGCTGAGGCAATCGAGTCTTTCCTGAGCTGAGCCGAGGCACAGCGGCGGGCGTAAGCTGGAGCCCGATCCAGCACCCCACCAAAGGACGGCCGATGCCACACGTCAATGACTCCGCAGTTGTCGAATCCCTCCTGAGCAACAGGGGTGCCCGCTGGGCGGTGGTGGGACTGTCCAACAATCCGCGCCGCACCGCCGTCGGGGTGTCCCGCTACATCCAGGACCACCTGGGCATGGAAATCATTCCGGTCAGCCTCAAGGGCGACGACGTCCACGGCAACACGGGTTACCGGCGGCTCAGCGAGGTTCCCGGGCAGATCGACGTGGTCGACTGCTTTGTAAACTCGTCCCGTGTCGGGGACATCGTGGACCAGGCCATCGAAGCGGGCGCCAAAGCCGTCTGGCTGCAGCTGGGCGTCATCGACGAGGCGGCTGCGCAGCGTGCGGCCGACGCCGGATTGGACGTGGTCATGGACACCTGTCCGGTCATCGAGGCGCCCGGCTTCGGCCTGTAACCGGCTACAGCTTGGCGAACCGGGCGCGCAGGATCCCGGTGTACAACCCGTAACAGATCATTCCCGCGCCCACGGCTCCCAGCGCCAGCCCGCCGAAGGGCTGCTCGCGCAGGGCGTGGAGTGCGCCGTCGAGCCCGGTGGACTTCTCCGGGGCGGCCGTGAAAGCGGCCACCATCACCAGGATGCCCAGGATAGCCAGGGACACTCCCTTGGCGACAAAGCCCAGCGTGCCGGTAATGGTGACGGCGCGGTCCCAGGTGCCCGCCGGGATCGCCGACAAATCCTTGCGGAAACGTCCGGTGGCGCCCTTGAAAATGAAATATCCGCCAACAACGACGATGCCGAGTCCCACCAGGCCCAGCAGGACGGCGCCCGCCGGCTGAGCCATCAGCTTGGCGCTCCAGCCTGCGGAACTCTCGCCGCTGTCCGTGCCGCCGCCCAAGGCAACGGTGCCGAAGGATACGCCGATCGCACCGTAGGTGATGGCCTGGGTGGCCGCGGAGCCGCGCACTTTCCAGGCGTCTTTGCCCTGCAGTCCGCGGCCGTCCAGCCAGACGCGCGATGCCTGGAATAATGCGAGGGCAAGGCAGCCCAGGAAACAGATCCAGAGCAGGATCAGTCCGCCGGGCTGGGCAGCCAGGGCAGCGACGGCTCCGGAGGAATCCGCACTGCCGCCGCTGCCGGAGGCGATCTGCAGGGCAATCACGCCGATCAGCAGGTGCAGCACTCCGCTGGCGACGTATCCAACGCGCGCGGCCCGCTCAAATCCCTGTGAATCCGCCGCTTTTTCTGCGGCCGAAGCGAGCCGGTCCCCATGTCCTGTGTGAGCCAAAACTGTCCTCCGTCAGGTGAGCACACGTGCGGTGTGTGCCGGGTTGCTGCTGGTCTGGTTTCCATTTTGTCACCTGTGGCGCTGCGGCGTGGCAGCGGACTACGCTCGAATGATGGACGCGGCAGAAGTGAGGCGGGTATGCCTGGGGTTCCCGGGCGCTTACGAGGATTTCCCGTTTGGCCCGGAATCGTCTGTGTTCAAGGTGCAGGCAACCGGTGGCAAAGCGAAAATGTTTGCCCTGTGTGCGTTGGCCGGCATGCCCCTGACGATCAGCCTGAAGTGTGAGCCGGAGCTGGCCCAGCAGCTGCGGGCCGCCCATCCGCAGATCAACGGAGCCTGGCACATGAACAAGAAACACTGGAATTCCGTGGTGCTGGATGACGGACTGGAGGACGGGCTGGTGCGTGACTTGGTGGAGGATTCCTACGATTTGGTAGTGGCGTCGCTGCCGGCCCGGGACCGGGAGTCGCTGGCCTGGAAAGGGCTGGCGGGCGGATGAGCCGGGAACTGACTTATTCGGAAAGCGGCTACACGCGCCGGCCCTATCCGAGGCCGCTGACTGACCGGTGGCCTGAGGGCTACCGGCTGGTGCTGCGCCGGGAGAGCCTGGATGTCCCGGATCCGGCGGCCGGGTACCTGCGGCTGGCGAACGGGATCCTGAACTGGGATCTGCACCGGAAGGCCGGACTGTGGGTGGTGCCGGGCACGCCGCGTGCGGCTCCGGGAGTGGAGGTGGCCTCGGGCATCGGCGTGGGCCCGCTGCGCTACTACGCTCCCTGCCGGGTGCTGTGGGCTGAGGAACCGGCAGTGGACGACGACGGCATGCCGGTTCCCGGCCAGCGGGCAGGTTTTGGCTACGGCACGCTTCGCGGCCATCCGGAACGGGGAGAAGAGGGTTTTTATGCGGAGCTGGACGGCGACGGAAAACTCATCTTCCGGATCGCCGCCTACAGCCGCCCCGCCAACCGGGTGATGGCTGCCGGGGACTTCGCGAACCGCGGTGCGCAGGCGTTCTTCACCCGGCGCTACTTGGCCGCGGCCTCCGTGCTGGCTGCCGGCAGCTGATCGCGGAGCAGGACAAACGCCAGTCCCAAACCGGGAACTTCCTCCGGCATAAAACCGGCGGTGAGCAGGAGTTCCTGCGAGGCGGTGTTCTCCTCCTCCGTGTGGGCAATGACCCGGGAGACTACGGGCTCGTCCAGGGCCACCCGGGCGAGCGAAATCAGTGCCTCAGTGGCGTAGCCACGGTTCCTGCGGGAAGGAACCACGCTGTAACTCACTTCCACGTCACCGTCTTCGGGCAGCAGCAGGAAACCGACGGTCCCCACCACCTCACCCGTCTCTTGCTCGCGGATAAGTCGCGTCGCCAGAGCAGCAGGCGCAGCGGTGTGAATTCCCTGCTCAAAAAACTGGCGGGCGGCGTCGAGGTCGGTGGGCTGGGGAAAGTCCTCAGCCCAGCCGGGCAGTCGGGAGTGGGAGATGAGGGCATCCATCTCCGCTGGGGACACGGGGTCCAGGCTCAGGCGGTCAGTGATGACGCCGGAAGCCGGTGCCGGGAGGTCGGGAGTTAGAGTCACAGCACAATTGTGCACGGTCGGCGGCGATTTCCCCCATTTCATGGGACACCTACCCCTACTCGCGAACTAGCAGAAGGTGTCCTTCCCAGCGCTGAGACGTGCATCGTTTGTCATCTCGGCGGGACTGTGGATATCTTTTGCAGCGGCACGGGGAAAGGGCCATTCTTGCCGCATGCGAATCCCCGAGCCGTTGCCTGCTCCCTTAAGCTTCGAACCGTTCACCGTCGACGAGGCCGATGCCTACGGTGTCAGCCGCGGCCGGCTCCGGCACGGCCGGATTGTTCGGTTGAGCCGGTCCATCAAGTGCGTGGACGCCCTGGACCTGGCGGATCAGCAGCAGTTGCCGCCGCACCGCCGCTACCGGGCCTACACCCGCGTGACTCTGTATTCGGTGGCCTCCCACCGCACGGCCGCCGAGGTGTGGGGTTTCCCCCTGCCGGCCGCGCAGAACGATGGGCTGCTGCACATCCTTCGTCCGGCCGGGATGGCACCACAGCGGCGCGAGGGGGTATGCGGGCATACCGGCCGACTGTTCAGCGGCGAGGTCTGCGTTGTGGACGGGCTTGCCCTCACCTCAAGGGAAAAGACTTGGCTGGATCTGGCCCACCGGCTCAGCATTGTCGACTTGACGGTGATTGCCGATTTCCTGATCCGGGTGCCCCGGCCCGAATACGACCAGAGGGTGGCGCCTTATGCCACGAAGTCGTCACTGCAGGCCATAATCTCCCGGCACGGCGGAAAACGGGGGATTCGCAAGGCCCGGCTGGCGCTGGAGCTGAGCCGGGTTGGCGCGGACTCACCGCCGGAAACCCGGCTTCGGCTCGCCCTGGCGGAGGCGAGCCTGCCTGAGCCGCAGGTGAACGAGCCAATTCAGGATGACGACGGCGGCCTCCACCACCAGCCCGATCTCTCCTATCCGCTGTACCGGGTTGCGGTGGAATATGAGGGCGCCGGGCACAGTCGAACAGATCAGGTGGAGCGGGACATCGGACGGGAGGAGCGGATCCGCGGCCTCGGCTGGACGGAGGTCCGGATCTCGCGCCGGCACATGCTGGGGGACGCCCGTGCCGCGGTCAACAAAGTCCGGGCAGCGCTAGCCGCCGCTGGCTGGCGGCCCGGTCCTTCCCCCGCCTAAACGCCGCGAGATGACAGAAGGTGCACGTCTCAGGGCTGAGACATGCACCTTCTGCTATTTCGAGGGTGGGGGGCCTTAGCCGAAGTGCTTCGGCAGGGTTCCCTCGTAGGCTTCCTTCAGTTCCGACAACGGCAGCGAGAAGCGGCCCTGGAAGTCCAGCGCCTCAATCTCGGTGTCCACCACGCCAATGCGCATGTGCGCGTAACCGCGCGCCGAGCACATGTCCTTGAACCGGACCTCTTCGCTGCGGGCCACGGCCACCAGGGCACGGGACTGGGATTCGGAGAACAGCATCGTGAACAGGTCCACACCGTCCCGCTCGCAGACTTCGTCCAGCCCAATCCGGGCTCCGACGCCGAAGCGCAGCGCCATTTCGGACAGCGCGGCTGCCAGTCCGCCCTCGGACAAGTCATGCGCGGCGTCGATCATGCCGTCGCGGGAGGCATTGACCAGCAGTTCGCCGAGCAGTTTCTCCGTCTTCAGGTCCACCGCGGGCGGCTGTCCGCCGAGGTGGCCGTGCAGGTTCGCGAATTCCGAGCCGTCCAACTCGTCCTTCGTGACGCCCATCAGGTAGATGGCTTGGCCGTCCTCGCGCCAGCCCGACGGCGTGCGGCGGGCGACGTCGTCGAACACGCCCAGGACACCCACCACGGGGGTGGGGTGGATGGCAACGCCGCCGGTCTGGTTGTACAGCGAGACGTTGCCTCCGGTGACCGGAATGCCCAACTCCCGGCAGCCGTCAGCCAGGCCGCGGACGGCCTCGGCAAACTGCCACATGACCTCGGGATCCTCGGGGGAACCGAAGTTCAGGCAGTCGGTGACTGCCAGCGGGGTGGCCCCGGAGGTGGCCACGTTGCGGTAGGACTCGGCCAAGGCCAGGCGGGCACCCTCATACGGATTGAGGTAGGCGTACCGGCCGTTGGCGTCGGTGGAGATGGCCACACCCAGACCGGTGGTTTCATCCACGCGGATGACGCCGGCGTCGTCGGGCATCGCCAGCGCGGTGTTGCCCTGCACGTAGCGGTCAAACTGGTTGGTGACCCAGGACTTGTCGCACATGTTCGGCGAAGCCATCAGTTCCAGGATGGACTTCTTGATGGCTTCGGCTCCGAACGGGCGCTCCGCCGCGAAGGAATCCGACTGCAGCTGATCCTGCCACTCGGGGCGGTGGAAGGGGCGGTTGTACACCGGTCCCTCGTGCGCCACGGTCTTCGGATCGACGTCGACGATCGTTTCGCCGTCCCAGTCGATGATCAGCCGGCCGGTGCCGGTGACCTCGCCGAGCCAGGAGTATTCCACGTTCCACTTGTCCATGATGGCTTCGAACGCCTCAACGTTCTCCGGCGTGACCACGGCCATCATGCGTTCCTGCGACTCGGACATCAGGATTTCGCCCGGGGTCAGGGTGGGATCGCGCAGCAGCACCTTGGTCAGTTCTACGTGCATGCCGCCGTCGCCGTTGGATGCCAGTTCCGACGTCGCGCAGGAGATGCCGGCCGCACCCAGGTCCTGGATGCCCTCCACCACTGAGGACTTGAACAGTTCCAGACAGCACTCAATGAGCACCTTTTCGGCGAACGGATCGCCCACCTGGACGGCGGGCCGCTTCGAGGGCTTGTCCGCGTCGAAGGATTCCGAGGCCAGCACTGAGGCGCCGCCGATGCCGTCGCCGCCGGTGCGGGCTCCGAAGAGCACCACCTTGTTACCGGCGCCGGAGGCGTTGGCCAGCCGGATGTCCTCGTGCCGCATGACGCCCACGGCCAGGGCGTTGACCAGCGGGTTGCCCTGGTAGACGGAGTCGAAAACGAGTTCCCCGCCGATGTTCGGCAGGCCCAGGGAGTTGCCGTAGCCGCCGATGCCGGAGACGATGCCGTGCACCAGGCGGGCGGTGTCGGGGTGGTCGATGGCGCCGAAGCGCAGCGGGTCCATCACGGCCACCGGGCGGGCGCCCATGGAAATGATGTCGCGGACAATGCCGCCGACGCCGGTCGCGGCACCCTGGTAGGGCTCCACGAAGGAGGGGTGGTTGTGGGATTCCACCTTGAAGGTCACGGCCCAGCCCTCGCCGATGTCGACGACGCCGGCGTTTTCGCCGATGCCGACCAGCAGGTGTTCCTTCATTTTCTCGGTGACCTTCTCGCCGAACTGCGAGAGGTGCACCTTGGAGGACTTGTAGGAGCAGTGCTCGGACCACATGACCGAGTACATGGCCAGTTCTGCGGCGGTGGGGCGGCGGCCCAGGATCTCAACGACGCGGTTGAATTCGTCTTCCTTCAGGCCGAGTTCGGCCCAGGGAAGGTCGGTGTCCGGGGTGGCGGCGGCGTGCTCGACGGTGTCGATGCGGAATTTCTTCGCGCCGGCGGTGGAGTCTGCGGACACTGTCATTATTTGCCTCCGGCAACGAGCGAGGTGAGAACTGAGGTGAAGATGCCCAGGCCGTCGGTGCCGTAGCCCAGCCCGACCTCGCCGTAGGCGGAGGAGTCCGGGCCGAAACCCGGCTCCACTGCGTGTTCGGGGTGCGGCATGAGGCCGACGACGTTGCCGGCGGCGTTGGTGATGCCGGCAATGTTCCGGCGGGAACCGTTGGGGTTGGCGCCGTCGTAGCGGAACACCACGCGGCCTTCACCCTCGAGCTCGTCCAGTGTCTTTTCATCGGCGACGTACTGGCCGTCCTGGTTTTTCAGGGGAATGACCATGCCGGAGTTCTTTTCGTAGGAACCGGTCCAGGCCGTGGTGTTGTTTTCCACGCGCAGCAGCTGGTCCGCGCAGGAGAACTTGAGGTGGTTGTTTTTGATCATGGAGCCGGGCAGCAGATGTGCCTCGGTGAGGATCTGGAAACCGTTGCAGATGCCCAGCACGGGCATGCCGCCCTTGGAAGCATCCACCACTTTGTCCATCAGCGGCGCGAAGCGGGCAATGGCGCCGGCGCGGAGGTAGTCCCCGTAGGAGAAACCGCCGGGAATAATGACGGCGTCAACGCTTTGCAGGTTCGCTTCGTTGTGCCAGAGGCCGACGGCGGTGCCGCCGGCGAGGGTGACCGCACGGGCGGCGTCGCGGTCGTCGAGGGTGCCGGGGAAGGTGATGATGCCGATCCGGACGGCCCGCAGGGCATCATTTTCGGGGGCGACTGAGAAGTCGCCAATCAGGGGAGTACTCAAAATCAGGCCTCCGGGATTACTTCAACGCGGGTGACGTCCTCGATGACGGGGTTGGACAGCAGCGTGGCGGCTGCCGTGCGGGCCTGCTCGAGGACTTCTTCAGTCACGTCGCCGTCCACGGTCAGTTCGAAGCGCTTGCCCTGGCGGACGCCGGTAAATCCGGTCAGGCCCAGGCGCGGGAGGGCGCCGGCGATGGCCTTTCCCTGCGGATCGAGGATTTCGGGTTTGGGCATAACGTCAACAACGATCCGGGGCATCCGGGCAACTCCTGTGAGAGAAAAATGGGTGGCCGCGGACCCTGCCGTCTCACGCTGATTCAGCGCTCCGCGAGCTTGCACTGTTCAGTCTAGCGGCGTTTTTCGCGCCCGTCCTTTCGTGTCTTTTGCGGACGGTGAAGAGCCACGGGGGAGAGCTGGCCGGGTCAGGCCGGAACGCTGATCTGGAAGCCGCACCGGCACCGCAGCACTGTGGTGTCGATCTGGACTTCCGGAACGGGTGCTCCGTCCGGATCGGTAAAGACCGGTTCATAAATGGACGATGTGGAAGTGTCCTTCGGCTGCATCGGCTCTCCGCAGTGCAGGTACTGGGCGGTGGTGCTTTCCGCATTCAGTTGCCGTGCCCGAACGGAGGAGTGCCGCACCGGATGCCCGTAGAAACGGTCGCATTCCGAGCAGGTGTAGCTGATTTCCAGGAACTCCGCAGCATCTTCGCCGATGGCCGGTTCCACGGATTCAATGATGAGGTAGTCATCCGTTCCGCAGTACGTGCACCACGGAACGAAGGGTTCCTGGGCAGGGTCGGCTTCGTCTTCGGGTCTGGCCTGCGTTGACAATTGTGCCTCCAAAGAAGGTCCGGGCCGGAAGTCACCGCCCGGAGAGGATACTAAGCATGCTTAATGATTTTACGTAGCGAAGGGGCAGGCAACAAGTCTCCGGAGGTAGGCGGGCGGAAGGTGGGCTGCGTCACAGTCGTTAGAGTGGGTGCGTGAAAGCTCTTACCGTGAAGCCGGGCGTGATGCGCCGGTGCATAAATCTCTGGCCGCCCTTTGTTTTCGCCGGCATTCACATCACGCATCTGGGCGCCGACTCCCTGTCCGCAGAGGTGCGGCTGCGGTTGCACTGGTGGAACCGCAATGTGGCGGGGGTGCATTTCGGCGGTTCACTTTTCGCCATGACGGATCCGTTTTGGATGATGCTCCTGCTGCGCCATCTGGGTGCGGACCACGTGGTGTGGGACCGGGCGGCGGAAATCGACTTCATCAAGCCGGGCCGCGGCGATGTCACGGCGCGCTTCGTCCTCGCGCCGGCCGACGTGGAGCGCCTCAGGAAGCTGGCCGCCGGCGGAGACAAGGTCCTGGAGTGGTTCTCCGTGGACGTGGTGGACGCCGACGGCGGCGTGGTGGCGCGGGTGCGCAAGCAGGTGTACGTCCGCCGCAAGCCGGAGCGGACCAAGGCAGCAAAGGAAGGGCAGGCCCATGGATGACGCAGCGAATCCGCTGATCCCGACGTCGAACGAGCTGCTGGTCTACGGCATCTGGGCGGCGCTGCTGGTTCCGCTCGTAGTCGCCGTTCTGATGCTGGCCTGGTCTCGGGTCGTGACCGGGCGGGAGCGGTTGGGTCTGCTGCTGGTCTGCCTGTGCCTTCCCCTGCTGGGTTCGGTCCTAACGCTGATGCTCCTGCATCGGCGGCGCAAGCAGGCGGACCGGAAGCAGGACCGGGCCGCTACAGGTTTCCCTCCGCCGGGCCCAGCAGGGCGGTAAGGCTCTCCCAGCGGCCGATCTGGCAGCCGTCGCGCAGGGAGAAGGTCTGGTCCACGGCTTCGCCGTTCACGGTGCCGGTGACGCGGGCGCGCTGCTGCCCCTTGATTATCTGGGTGCACATCAGGTTCGCGTCCGGTGCTGCGAACAGTGCGGTTCCCCGGTCCGCCAGTGCGGCGCAGGCCGCAGCCGGATCCGGGGCATCGGAGCTCCCCTCGGGGGTGGCGCCGTCGCACTGCAGCGTCCAGGTTGTGCTTGTGCTTTCTCCGTCCTCCCGGTAATCCACGGTCAGCGACGTCCCGGCTGACGAAGGAGCCGGTGCCGGCGTTCCGGCGGCTGACGGAGACGCCGATTCAGAGGCGGACGGAGAAGCAGAAGCAGAGGCTGACGAAGGATCGTCGGGCGGAGTGCCGGCGGAGCCGCCGCACGCCGACAGGACAAGGGCTGCAACACCAAGGACCAGCAGTCCTCGAAATGGACGGAACATGAGTGAGACCTCCGGATAGGGTTGCCTCAGCCTAGCCAATTCCTCGGCCGGTTTCGTCCGCCTCGGCCGCGGCCCGCGCCTGAGCCAGAAAATATGCTCCCTGGCCTGGGTAATAGTCGCCAAACTCAGGAACCGTGCCGCCGCTGCGGACTGCCGCAAGCCGGTCCAGATAGTATTCCCAGCCGGGGCCTACGCCTTCTGCGGCCAGCGGATCATCCAGATGCTGAGTGAAATCCAGCCGAGTGCCGCCTGCACTGGACCGGAAGCGGATCTCCAGGTCCCAGCTGCCGTACTCATCCTCCACCAGCAGGCGAAGCAGTTCAGGGGCGGTGCATTCGGAAACCTGCAGCCGACTCCACGGCGATCCATCCTCATAGAGCATCTGCAGATCGGTGCTTTGCCCTCGGACGGGTGCCCCCTCCCAGCGGCCAAACCAGGAGGCTGCCTGGGATGAATCCGTGAAACTGGACCAGACGGCGGCCGGTGGTTCGGGAAACGTGCGGGTAAGGGTCAGGTCGTAGGATTCCGGTCCGGTGCGGATGATTCTGCCGGTGGGCTCTGGCTCCATCGCTGCTCCTGAAAGGGTTCCAGCAGGCCGAGGATGCCGGCCCGCAGCTGTTGCGACTCTTCGCTGAACTGCCGCTGGGCAGCAGCATACTCACTGCGGCCTGCCGGAGTCTCCACTGGAATCGGAGAATAGCCCCAATCCTGCAGATCATAGGGAGAAGCGCGCATATCCATGGTCCGGATACGCCAGGACAGCTCAAAACAGTCCATGACCAGCTCGCTGGGCAGCAGCGGCACCAACTTGTAAGCCCATTTGTACAGGTCCATGTTGGCGTGCAGGCAGCCCGGCTGCTCCAGGTCGGGCTGGTTCTTGCGGGTGGGCTGAAGCTCGTTCAGGGGAGTGGCCTGCGGTGCATAGAAGCGGAAGGCGTCAAAGTGGGTGCAACGGATTTTGCTGCGCTCCACCAGCTCATCGGTCCCCTCTGGGCCAAGGCGGAGCTGCAGGTATTCGTGCCGGATGCCGTTGGTGTCCGACTTGTAGGCCATCGCCCACTCATGCATGCCGAAGCAGCCCAGCGTCGGCTTCCTGGCGGCAGTGCGCGACAGCAGCATGGAGGTGAAGGCGGCAGCCTCTCCCCGCGCCGCCGCAAAGGCGGGCAGGTCCACGGTCACCGCCGTCGTGCCGCCGTCGAGCCCTGCCGCAGCAAGCTCCGGTTTGCTGAGGGTGCGGTAAAACTTCCAGTCCCTGCGCTCGCCGGCTGCCGCTCCGCTGAGGACGACGCCGGCTCCCGGATGCCAGCGCAGCAACTGTCCGGGCTTCTGGGAATAGTAGGTGAAGAGGAAGTCCTCCACCGGGTGTTTGTGCCCCGCCGACCGGCGGGCAAGGAAGCCCTCCACGAATGGCTGTACGCGCTCGCGGTGTTTCCGGGCAAGCGGCAGCCACTGATCCTCTGAGAGGACGGCGGAGAAACCGGAAGAAGTCACCACACCATTATCCCGCTTCGGGCAGCCGGGCGCAGTGTTGTTCCCTGCGGCACCGGTGTCCCGGATCAGCGCGCGTCCGATGCTACAGCCATCTGGGCTGCGGCAATGAGGCGGCGCATGGCTTCATTGAGCTCCTGCACCTGCTCCCGGGTCAGGTCCAGCCGTTCCATCATGGTGCCCGGAACTTCGGCGGCTTCCCGGCGCAGCGAACGGCCGGCTTCCGTCAGTTCCACGGCCAGGGAGCGGTCATCTTCCGGCGCGCGGTTGCGGGTGAGGAGCCCGGCAGTCTCCAGTCGTTTGAGCATCGGAGACAGTGTGGCCGGCTCCATCGCCAAGGCCGCGCCGAGGCTGCGGACGCTGCGCGGGCTCTGCTCCCAGAGGGCAAGCATGACCAGATACTGCGGATGGGTCAGGCCCAGTTTCTCCAGCACCGGCTTGTAGGCGCCGACGACGCTTCGGGAAGCTACGGACAGGGCAAAGCACAGCTGATGTTCCAGCAGGAGGTCCTCATCGGCCCGGCTCATGTCCTCATCCCTTCGCGAAATCATTAGTGCACTAATGATTAGCGTACTATGGGCTGCAGGCGAAGATGTCGCGGAAAGGTGCAGGACATGGAGAACAAAGAGAGTTTTACCTCGAAATTCATGCGGACCACCGGGAGGGTCCGGAAGATTTTCGGTCCGGCACAGACCAGTTCCCTGGACCATCCCATGACTGATGAAAACCAGAAGCTGCTCAAGGAGCAGCAGGCCCAGGAGAAGGCCCTCTGGGAAACCGTCACGCGCGCCGACGGCAGCAGCTACATCGTTTCGCGCAAGTCGGAGTAGCATCTCCCGCCGGTTCGACGTCAATGTTTTGCGTTGTCCACCAGCAACGCGGGGGTGGCACGTAGGGTTGATTAACCCGGAATCCAGGTGACCAGCGCCTGGACGGAATTCCGGCCTTCAACCGCACAAGGAACTTTCCATGAGCGATGAAATCCCTCGCCGGCCGGCACCTTTTTCCCACGGTGGCGGCACGTTGGGGCGGCTCGCCAACCTGGTCTCGGTGTTCTACGGCGACGCCGCACGTGATCGGGTGACCGAGCCGGTCCGGCATTTGCACGATGATCTGGAAAACGAGATCGACGCGCAGCTGGGGGCAATCCGAGTACTGACGGATAAAGCGGGCAACCACTATGCCGTTCGGATTACTGCCCCGGCGGAACCTGATCCACCGGGACCGCCCCTGTCCTACCGGAACTATTCACTCCGGCCGCCCCTGCGTCCGGACGACTGACAGCGCCCTGCCGGGCAGCCAAGGGATCCCGGCAGGGAAAGCGGCAGAAGCCGCTAGCGGCCGGTGCCGCCGTACACGGTGGCCTCGGCATCGCCGTCGAGCCCGAAGGCCGCATGGACGGCGCGGACAGCAGTGTCCAGAAGCGCGGCGTCTGTGACCACCGAGATGCGGATCTCCGAGGTGGAAATCATGTCGATGTTCACCCCGGCCTCGTGCAGCGCCTGGAAGAAGCGGTGCGAAACTCCCGGGTTGGAGCGCATGCCGGCGCCGATCAGGGAAAGCTTGCCGATCTGCTCGTCGTAATCGATGCTGTCGAAGCCCACGGTTTCCTTCGCGGCGTTCAACGCATCAATGGCGTCCTTGCCGTCAATGATCGGCAACGTGAAGGAGATGTCCGTCTTGCCCGAGCCCTGGGTGGAGACGTTCTGGACGATCATGTCGATGTTGGAGTTGGCCCCGGCCACGATGCCGAAGATCTCCGCGGCCTTGCCGGGAATGTCCGGAACGCCGATCACCGTGACCTTGGCTTCGGAGCGGTCATGTGCAACGCCGGAAATGATGGGCTGTTCCAAGGGTTCTCCCTCTTGAATCTTGATCTTGTCATCGGGGCTGGGCAGCACCCAGGTTCCCTCTTTTTGGCTGAAGGAGGAGCGTACGTGCAGCGGAACGCCGAACCGGCGGGCGTACTCCACGCAGCGAAGGTGCAGGATTTTGGCACCGGAGGCAGCCATTTCCAGCATTTCCTCGCTGGAGATGGTGTCTATTTTCTGCGCGGTCGGCGCCACGCGGGGATCGGCGGTGTAGATGCCGTCCACGTCGGTATAGATCTCACAGACATCCGCGCCCAGGGCGGCGGCCAGTGCGACGGCGGTGGTGTCCGAGCCGCCGCGGCCCAGGGTGGTGATGTCGTGGCTGTCCCGGCTCATGCCCTGGAACCCGGCAACAATGGCGACGTCGCCCTTTTCGATGGCGGTCTTGATCCGGTGCGGTGAAACGTCGATGATGCGGGCCTTGCCGTGGATGGCATCGGTAATCATGCCGGCCTGGCTGCCGGTGAAGGACTGGGCCGATCCGCCGCGTTCATTGATGGCCATGGCCAGCAGCGCCATGGAAATGCGTTCGCCTGCGCTCAGCAGCATGTCCATCTCACGGGCATTTCCGCCGGAGGTAATCTGTGCTGCCAAATCCAGCAGTTCATCGGTGCTGTCGCCCATGGCGGAAACCACCACCACCACCTCGTTGCCTGCGGCGTGCGTATCCACCACCCGCTTGGCAACGCGCTTGATTCCTTCGGCGTCCGACACGGAGGAACCGCCGAATTTCTGAACAATCAGGCTCATGCGTACACGCTCTCTGAATCACTTCCGGTTTGCTGCCCGGCGACGTCCTCGGCGCGGTGCATCTGATGTCATCCCCGGCAGTCCGGGGAAGCCGGGCCACGGATACTGTGGCCAATCATCAAAAGTCTAGCGTTGCGGCCTGAACGCACCGAAATAGAAGGGACATATGCACTTAACGTCACTCTTATGTCCGGACATGCCCCGAACCCGCATGAGGCAAATTTGTCCCGCCGCCAGTCTGGGCAGGTTTTATCCGGGTTGCCGCTTAGGACATGCTCCGGCGGCCCTCGAAGGCCCGTCCCAGCGTAATTTCGTCGGCGTATTCCAGATCTCCGCCCACCGGCAGCCCGGAGGCCAGCCTGGTGACATTGATGCCCAGCGTCTTGAGCATCCGCGACAGGTAGGTGGCGGTGGCTTCGCCTTCGAGGTTGGGGTCCGTGGCGATGATGATTTCCGAGATCTGCTCGTCCGAGAGCCGGCTCAGCAGTTCCCTGATGCGCAGCTGGTCCGGGCCGATCCCGGCAATGGGATTAATGGCGCCGCCCAGCACGTGGTAGCGGCCGCGGAAGGAACGGGTACGTTCCACCGCGATCACATCCTTGGACTCCTCGACCACGCAGATCATGGTCGGATCGCGGCGGCTGTCGCGGCAGATGGTGCAGGTTTCCTGCTCGGTGACGTTGCCGCAGATGCTGCAGAACTTCACCTTGTCCTTGACGGTGACGATGGAGGACGCCAGTTTCCGCATATCCTCGGGGTCGGCTTCCAGGATGTGGAAGGCAATGCGCTGGGCGGACTTGGGGCCAATCCCCGGAAGTCTGCCCAGCTCATCAATCAGTTCCTGAACGGCGCCTTCGTACACGTGACCTTCTCTGCTGGTTGACTGTGCGCCGCCGCGGGGGCTGCGCTGGTAATTCCGGTGCCGGCCGAACCTGCCGGTGAAGGTGCGCCGGCCGAGGCGCCGGAGTGAGGTTGTCGGAACGGAACGGTTATCGGCCGTCGACGCTGCGTTCCTCGATCAGCCGGCCGCCCAGGATCCGCTCGATGGCTTTCCTGCCCACCAGCCCGGAATCTTCAAGCCTGATGTCATCCGCGCTGGGGATGTCCTCCACCAAGTTTACGTTGCTGCGTCCGGCTGCTGCGGTTGCCGACCCGCTGCGCGCGGCAGCTTCATTGAGCAGTTTTTGGTAACGGCTCAGCGGCCGGCCATCATTGCCGCCGGGGCCGGACCCGTGTGGTGCCGCCGCCTGTGCCTGCGGCCGAGTCGGTGCGGCCGACGACGGCGCGGGAGCCGGCGCTGCCGCAGCAGGCCGGGAGGGAACTGCGGTCCGTGCTGCCGGTTGTGCGGATGAGTCGGCTGCCGGGTTTGCTGCCCGTCCTCCTGTCGCTGCCGAGGACGCTGGTGCATTGTCGCCGCGGCCGTCGGCCGTGCGGGCAGGGGAAGAATCGGTTCCCGCCCAGTTGGTGGCAGCCCACTCGCTATCGGACAGGTTCCCGGCCGAGTAGACATCGGTCGGCGGCTCGGCCTGTTCCCAGGCGTTGCTTTCCGGTCCGCCGGCGTAGGGGTCCTCGGGCGGCTCCTGCTGCCAGTCTTCCGGTAGGGGACCGGGAGCTGCGGCACCGCTGTTTCGGCTGCTGCGCGGCTGGGACCGTGAAGAGGACGGGCCCTGCTGCGCGGGTGCGGACTGATCGTTCGAACCCTGCTGGGGAGTTTGTCCGCGGCGACGGTTCAGCGCGGCTGCTGCCGCGGGACCGGACACCACAGCTGATGATCCGTTGGCACTCGGCCGCTGCGCCGACGCTGCCGGGCCGGTCTGCAGAGCAGGGCTTCCCGGGGCTGCTGCAGCAGGGGCCGCCGAAGCATCCGGGGTCGCCTGAGCAACCGGAGTTGCTGGAGCCGGTGTCTCCGACGCTGCTGCCGGCGCGTCGGTTGCCGTCGGGACAGTGGCCTTCGCCGCCCTCGATGCTGGAGCGGCGGCCGAAGCCGTTGCCAATGCCGAAGGCGCGGCGTGTTGTGGGGACGGAGCCTGGACCTGCGCGGGAGCCGGCGCCGGGGTTAACCGGCTACCTGCTTTTGGGCCCGACTCACCCGCCGAACTGTCGTGCACCACATTGACCTGGCAATCCACTCCAAGGACCTGGCTGACCGCCTTTCGGAGGTTCTCCAGATGATCCGGGCGGTTGAAGTTGGTGGCTGCGCCCTGGTTGCTGAACGCCAGCTGCAGGATTCGCCCGTCGAAGGACTTGGGGCTGGCATTCTTGCTGACGTTCAGCCACGTAGCGCGGCGGATTCCCGTGAGGGCGTCCATGATTTCAGGCCACGCGCGGCGGATCATTTCGATCTGGCCGCCCGGGGCATCGCCGGCGCCGGCGACGCCCGTCTGCGGCGCGGCAGGAGCCGGTGTTGCCGGTGCGGAGGTTGCAGATACAGGGGCTGCAGAAGCTGGAGCGGCAGAGCCGGGAGCGGATGTTGCCCGAGAGTCCTGTGCCGGGGAAGGCGCCCGCCGGTGATCCTGTTCCGCAGCTGGGGATGCGGCCGGACCGGCAGCCGTGGCCGGAGGAGTTGCACCGTTGCCGGCAAATCCGGACGGGGCGGTCCCCGCGGATCCGTTTGACGTGTTTGTTGCACCCTGCGGTTCCGGTGCGGTGGCCCAGGTTCCGCCCCAGTCCAGGGGGGAACTGTCCGAAGCACCTGAAGCACCTGAAGCACCTGAAGCAGCGGCTGCCGGGACGGCGTCCGGCCGGGGTTCAGCCGGCGCCGCCGGTGCATCCGCAACCACGGCGGGTGTCTCCGGTGCCGCCGTCGGGCGTGCCGCGGGGATGGATTCCACCGGCGACGACGCCGCTGCAGCCCGGCCCACGGCCTCGGTGCTGTCCCCGGCGTAGCTCAGACGCCGTTCGATCCGGTCAACACGTGCGGCAGTGCCGCGTTCGGTCTGGTCCGAGGCCGGCAGCAGGATGCGTGCACACAACAGCTCCAGGTGCAGCCGCGGGGAAGTGGCGCCGGTCATTTCCGTCAGCGCGGTGTTGGTGATGTCCGCGGCGCGGGAGAGCTCGGCGCCGCCGAGCTGGGTTGCCTGCGTGCTCATCCGGTTGATCTGGTCTTCCGGCATCCCGCGCAGCACCGCGGCGGCGCTGTCCGGCATGGCGTGGACAACGATCAGGTCGCGGAAGCGTTCCAGCAGGTCCTCGACAAACCGGCGGGGGTCCTGGCCGGTCTGGATAACGCGGTCCACGGCACGAAAGACGGTTGCGGCGTCTCCGGCTGCAAAGGCGTCAACGACGTCGTCGAGCAGTGAGATGGGCGTGTAGCCCAGGAGGTTGACGGCCAGCTCGTAGTCCAATCCGGATTCTCCGGCGCCGGCCATCAGCTGGTCCAGCACGGACAGCGAGTCACGCACAGATCCGCCGCCGGCACGGATCACCAGAGACAGGACGCCGGGGGCAACCGGAACGTTTTCCTGCTGGCAGAGCTTGTCCAAGTAGGCCAGGAGCGGTTCAGGCGGAACCAGGCGGAACGGATAGTGGTGGGTGCGGGACCGGATGGTGCCGATCACCTTGTCCGGCTCCGTGGTGGCGAAGATGAACTTGATGTGCTCCGGGGGCTCTTCCACGATCTTGAGCAGGGCGTTGAAGCCGGCCGAGGTGACCATGTGGGCTTCGTCAATGATGAAGATCTTGTAGCGGTCGCGGACCGGGGCAAAGGTGGCGCGTTCGCGCAGGTCGCGGGCATCGTCCACACCACCGTGGCTGGCGGCGTCAATCTCGATGACGTCCAGGCTGCCGGATCCGTTGCGGGCCAGTTCAACGCAGCTGTCGCACTTGCCGCAGGGGACCGGCGTCGGGCCTTCGGCGCAGTTCAGGCAGCGCGCGAGGATGCGCGCGGAGGTGGTTTTTCCGCAGCCGCGGGGACCGGAGAAGAGATAGGCGTGATTCACGCGGTTTTTGGAGAGCGCCGCCATCAGCGGCTCAGTGACGTGCTCCTGCCCGATCACATCCGCGAAGCTCTCGGGACGGTAGCGGCGGTAAAGGGCTGTACTCACAGATAGAACCCTATCGGTTGGCACTGACGGTTTGCATCCCGGCGCCAGGGGCGGGGAAAACCTGTTGGTCCTGAAAAAATTAAAGACCCCCCATGCACCTGCCAGAGCCCGCTTACCCTTGCTACCTTCCGGTCCTGGGGGAGTTCACAGGATGACACCACATGAGGGGCCGCGAACCAGTCTACCCGATTTTTGGAGTGCTTTTGCGGGGGTGGGTTTCAAGAGGTTCTGCCTGCGCTCCGAGGCCCTTGTTTGCCCCTGAATGCGCCCTGTATATAGGAGAGCCGCAGAGGAGGCGGATCCGGGGTCAGAACGGTGTCCGTATGTAGCGGTACATGTCCTTCCACTGTGCCCCCACCTTCTGCCAGGAGGGCAGCAGTGCGTCCCTTCTGTAGCCGGCTCGTTCCGCCGCACGCCAGGACCCCTCATTCCATGGCTCTATATACAGGTGGATTCGGCGCATGTTCGCTTCGGTCAGGGCCCACTCCGTCAGCAGGTCCAGTGCGGCACCGGCATAGCCCTGTTTCCGGTGGTTCGGGCCGATCCAATATCCGATGGTGTCCGGGTTGCTGGTCCGACGGGAGGATTGCCCCGGCCACAAGCCGATCTGACCCACGGCAGCATCGGAGGCGGCATCGGTAATGGCGAAGGACCAGCCGGCTCCGCTGATTAGCCGCTGATGCTGACGCTCAATGAACGCCAGTGCTTCGGGCCGTCCCGCTGTGGTGGGAACGGAAGTGATCAGGGGAATCAGGGGATCCCGGGATGCAGATTGGATAATTCCGACGTCGGCGGCTGTGAAAGCACGCAGCGTCACCCGGGTGCCGGCAGTGTGGGAGGGGGTCGTAAGAAGAGGGAGTTCGAGGGGAAGGCTCAGTGCTCGCTTATGGGACGACGGCATGGCGCTCCTCCTTTTATGGGACGTTCACATGCGCACCCGTTTCTGCCCACGTGTTCCTACCTATAGTGCAGTGCTCAGGTCTCACCTCGAGTACCCCGCCGCAGTCTCGGGAATCAGGTTCGGAGTGGTTCGGGAGATGTCCTCAGGACGACCAGGAGGCGATTTGCAGGTGGGCTGAAACCTGTGTAGAGTCTTCTAAGTCGCCGCGGCCGGGAGTTGGAAAACTTACCGAGCAGGGCGGCCAAACCCCACCAAAAACATTCTGGTGATCCTGCCTGTGCCGAGTGCACGGACACGGAAAGCCGGGGCTTTTGCGCGGGCTCAGCCGGACAAAATGAAGCAGACTTCGGGAATTATCCCGAATTGCCAAATAGGGTCCGGATGAAATAGAATAAAGAAACACTGCAGCGAAGAGAAAAGAAAAACATTGTTTGTTTTTCCGAGTATTTCGGATGCATCTGTTGTTTGAGAACTCAATAGTGTGCCAAGTTTATTGATACCAATTATTTTAATTGGTTGAACTGGTTGTTACCGCCCACCCCGTGGGTATGGGACAGCTTTTTTAGCTGGTTTCGAATTTAGTGCAGGACTGTGCAGCCAATTTTCCTTGGCTCCGGTGCTGTGTCTGTAACACATTTACGGAGAGTTTGATCCTGGCTCAGGATGAACGCTGGCGGCGTGCTTAACACATGCAAGTCGAACGATGACTTTTGTGCTTGCACAAAATGATTAGTGGCGAACGGGTGAGTAACACGTGAGTAACCTGCCCTTAACTTCGGGATAAGCCTGGGAAACCGGGTCTAATACCGGATACGACGGATCCCCGCATGGGGGTTCGTGGAAAGCTTGATGCGGTTTTGGATGGACTCGCGGCCTATCAGCTAGTTGGTTGGGGTAATGGCCCACCAAGGCGACGACGGGTAGCCGGCCTGAGAGGGTGACCGGCCACACTGGGACTGAGACACGGCCCAGACTCCTACGGGAGGCAGCAGTGGGGAATATTGCACAATGGGCGAAAGCCTGATGCAGCGACGCCGCGTGAGGGACGAAGGCCTTCGGGTTGTAAACCTCTTTCAGCAGGGAAGAAGCGAAAGTGACGGTACCTGCAGAAGAAGCGCCGGCTAACTACGTGCCAGCAGCCGCGGTAATACGTAGGGCGCAAGCGTTATCCGGAATTATTGGGCGTAAAGAGCTCGTAGGCGGTTTGTCGCGTCTGCTGTGAAAGCCCGGGGCTCAACCCCGGGTCTGCAGTGGGTACGGGCAGACTAGAGTGCAGTAGGGGAGACTGGAATTCCTGGTGTAGCGGTGAAATGCGCAGATATCAGGAGGAACACCGATGGCGAAGGCAGGTCTCTGGGCTGTAACTGACGCTGAGGAGCGAAAGCATGGGGAGCGAACAGGATTAGATACCCTGGTAGTCCATGCCGTAAACGTTGGGCACTAGGTGTGGGGGACATTCCACGTTTTCCGCGCCGTAGCTAACGCATTAAGTGCCCCGCCTGGGGAGTACGGCCGCAAGGCTAAAACTCAAAGGAATTGACGGGGGCCCGCACAAGCGGCGGAGCATGCGGATTAATTCGATGCAACGCGAAGAACCTTACCAAGGCTTGACATGAACCGGAAAGACCTGGAAACAGGTCCCCCACTTGTGGCCGGTTTACAGGTGGTGCATGGTTGTCGTCAGCTCGTGTCGTGAGATGTTGGGTTAAGTCCCGCAACGAGCGCAACCCTCGTTCTATGTTGCCAGCGGGTTATGCCGGGGACTCATAGGAGACTGCCGGGGTCAACTCGGAGGAAGGTGGGGACGACGTCAAATCATCATGCCCCTTATGTCTTGGGCTTCACGCATGCTACAATGGCCGGTACAAAGGGTTGCGATACTGTGAGGTGGAGCTAATCCCAAAAAGCCGGTCTCAGTTCGGATTGAGGTCTGCAACTCGACCTCATGAAGTTGGAGTCGCTAGTAATCGCAGATCAGCAACGCTGCGGTGAATACGTTCCCGGGCCTTGTACACACCGCCCGTCAAGTCACGAAAGTTGGTAACACCCGAAGCCGGTGGCCTAACCCCTTGTGGGAGGGAGCCGTCGAAGGTGGGACCGGCGATTGGGACTAAGTCGTAACAAGGTAGCCGTACCGGAAGGTGCGGCTGGATCACCTCCTTTCTAAGGAGCACCTCAAAGTGGCCCGTCCTTCCACAGTGTTGGATGTGTGCTTTGCAGGAGATGCCCATGTCGGAAACGTTTGTTTTCCGGTGGGTGCTCAAGGGTGGAATATCAATAGGCAGGTGCCCGGCGTTGAGCCCGGCAGCAGAGTACGCCGTACTCCTGGTCTTCTTTTTCTTCGGAAAAGGGCGGTCCACGGGGGATGGTTGGAAATGGTGTCCGGTGTCTTCAAGTACCGGGTTTTTCCGTTTGGCACACTGTTGGGTCCTGAAATAACAGGACCGAAGAATTTTCAAGCCTTTTTTGGAAGGGTTGGGAAGGGCACGGGTTCCGTGTTGTTTCTGATTGTTCCTGCGCAGGCCTGAAGTCATCCACGGTGAATACGTGGTGGTGGAGGGGTGTGACGGGGTTGTTGTTTGAGAACTACATAGTGGACGCGAGCATCTTAAATTATTAAGTGCAATTTCAGATAAACCTGGTGACCGGATTTGTTTCCGGCCTCCATGGTTTTCTCGATAGCGATAATATATTGATCTTTGTGGTCAAGTTTTTAAGGGCACACGGTGGATGCCTTGGCATCAGGAGCCGAAGAAGGACGTAGGAATCTGCGATAAGCCTGGGGGAGTTGATAACCGAGCGTTGATCCCAGGATGTCCGAATGGGGAAACCCCGCCCGGCGCGCGAGTGACCGGGTGACCCGCATCTGAACACATAGGGTGCGTGGAGGGAACGTGGGGAAGTGAAACATCTCAGTACCCACAGGAAGAGAAAACAACAGTGATTCCGTTAGTAGTGGCGAGCGAACGCGGAAGAGGCTAAACCAGTGGTGTGTGATAGCCGGCGGGCGTTGCATCACTGGGGTTGCGGGACTTTCCGTATCGATTCTGCCGGATCGGTGAAGTGAGTGCAGGTGCATAGGTGAACGGGTTTGAAAGCCCGGCCGTAGAGGGTGTTAGCCCCGTAACCGGAATGTATGCTGCCGCTTGGAGAGGATCCCAAGTAGCACGGGGCCCGAGAAATCCCGTGCGAATCTGCCAGGACCACCTGGTAAGCCTAAATACTCCCTGATGACCGATAGCGGACAAGTACCGTGAGGGAAAGGTGAAAAGTACCCCGGGAGGGGAGTGAAACAGTACCTGAAACCGTGTGCCTACAATCCGTTGGAGCAGGGCGATGCCACTTGTGGTGTTGTGCTTGTGACAGCGTGCCTTTTGAAGAATGAGCCTGCGAGTTAGTGTTACGTCGCGAGGTTAACCCGTGAGGGGAAGCCGTAGCGAAAGCGAGTCTGAACAGGGCGATGCAGTGGCGTGATCTAGACCCGAAGCGGAGTGATCTACCCATGGCCAGGTTGAAGCGCGTGTAAGAGCGCGTGGAGGACCGAACCCACTTCAGTTGAAAATGGAGGGGATGAGCTGTGGGTAGGGGTGAAAGGCCAATCAAACTCCGTGATAGCTGGTTCTCCCCGAAATGCATTTAGGTGCAGCGTTGCGTGTTTCTTACCGGAGGTAGAGCTACTGGATGGCTAATGGGCCCTACAAGGTTACTGACGTCAGCCAAACTCCGAATGCCGGTAAGTGAGAGCGCAGCAGTGAGACTGTGGGGGATAAGCTTCATAGTCGAGAGGGAAACAGCCCAGACCACCAACTAAGGCCCCTAAGCGTGTGCTAAGTGGGAAAGGATGTGGAGTTGCTCAGACAACCAGGAGGTTGGCTTAGAAGCAGCCATCCTTGAAAGAGTGCGTAATAGCTCACTGGTCAAGTGATTCCGCGCCGACAATGTAGCGGGGCTCAAGTACACCGCCGAAGTTGTGGCATTCAAATATTAGCCAAGCGGATGGTTTATCCATTTTCGTTCAAGCGTTTGGATGGGTAGGGGAGCGTCGTGTGGGCAGTGAAGTCGCGGTGTAAACCAGCGGTGGAGCCTACACGAGTGAGAATGCAGGCATGAGTAGCGAAAGACGGGTGAGAAACCCGTCCGCCGAATGATCAAGGGTTCCAGGGTCAAGCTAATCTGCCCTGGGTAAGTCGGGACCTAAGGCGAGGCCGACAGGCGTAGTCGATGGACAACGGGTTGATATTCCCGTACCGGCGAAAAACCGCCAATACCAAGCGGGGGATACTAACCGCCCAATACCTGACCGGCCGCCCTTGTGGCGACCCGGTTTTTGGTGGAGCGCGGGACCGTAACCTGGGAGGTAAGCGTATTAACAGGTGTGACGCAGGAAGGTAGCCGGGCCGGGCGATGGTTGTCCTGGTCTAAGGATGTAGGGTCAGCGATAGGTAAATCCGTTGCTGTGTCTTTGATGACGATCCTGAGATCTGATGGGACCCCTTTAGGGGGGAATCCGGTGATCCTATGCTGCCTAGAAAAGCATCGGCGCGAGGTTTTAGCCGCCCGTACCCCAAACCGACACAGGTGATCAGGTAGAGAATACTAAGGCGATCGAGAGAATTATGGTTAAGGAACTCGGCAAAATGCCCCCGTAACTTCGGGAGAAGGGGGGCCCCAACCTTGATGGACACTTGCTGTCCGGAGGGGATCGGGGCCGCAGAGACCAGGGGGAAGCGACTGTTTACTAAAAACACAGGTCCGTGCGAAGTCGCAAGACGATGTATACGGACTGACTCCTGCCCGGTGCTGGAAGGTTAAGAGGACCGGTTAGCCCTTACGGGCGAAGCTGGGAATTTAAGCCCCAGTAAACGGCGGTGGTAACTATAACCATCCTAAGGTAGCGAAATTCCTTGTCGGGTAAGTTCCGACCTGCACGAATGGAGTAACGACTTCCCCGCTGTCTCAACCATAAACTCGGCGAAATTGCAGTACGAGTAAAGATGCTCGTTACGCGCAGCAGGACGGAAAGACCCCGAGACCTTTACTATAGTTTGGTATTGGTGTTCGGTGTGGCTTGTGTAGGATAGGTGGGAGACTGTGAGACCCGGACGCCAGTTCGGGTGGAGTCATCGTTGAAATACCACTCTGGTCATACTGGATATCTAACTTCGGCCCGTAATCCGGGTCAGGGACAGTGCCTGATGGGTAGTTTAACTGGGGCGGTTGCCTCCTAAAGAGTAACGGAGGCGCCCAAAGGTTCCCTCAGCCTGGTTGGCAATCAGGTGGCGAGTGTAAGTGCACAAGGGAGCTTGACTGTGAGAGAGACATCTCGAGCAGGGACGAAAGTCGGGACTAGTGATCCGGCGGTACATTGTGGAATGGCCGTCGCTCAACGGATAAAAGGTACCTCGGGGATAACAGGCTGATCTTGCCCAAGAGTCCATATCGACGGCATGGTTTGGCACCTCGATGTCGGCTCGTCGCATCCTGGGGCTGGAGTAGGTCCCAAGGGTTGGGCTGTTCGCCCATTAAAGCGGTACGCGAGCTGGGTTTAGAACGTCGTGAGACAGTTCGGTCCCTATCCGCTGCGCGCGCAGGAAATTTGAGAAGGGCTGTCCTTAGTACGAGAGGACCGGGACGGACGAACCTCTGGTGTGTCAGTTGTACTGCCAAGTGCACCGCTGATTAGCTACGTTCGGATGGGATAACCGCTGAAAGCATCTAAGCGGGAAGCCCGCTTCGAGATGAGATTTCCATACACCTTGTGTGTGAGAGGCCCCCAGCCAGACCACTGGGTTGATAGGCCGGATGTGGAAGCGGGGACTAAAGACCCGTGAAGCTGACCGGTACTAATAGGCCGATAACTTACACCACACCATGATCTGGGCAGGAAACGACTTCAAACGTTCCCGCCAAAGAAGGATCATGTTGATCATGCTGCTTGCGTCCACTATGTGGTTCCCGGATAACAAACCCGTTGTGTGGTTTGTCACCGAAGGAACTGGTACTGAATCATCTGTTATGGGTGGTTTGGTGCCGTAGAATAAAGGAAGTGTTCATTCTTACGCGTGAATACTTTTTCATGACAGGCACCCCTGTGAAGGGTGTGTTTGGTTGTGACCCATGTTTTCCCCTCCACCGGGTGTGTTTGGCTGGTGGTGCGGGTGGTAGGGTTACGGCGGTCATAGCGTGGGGGAAACGCCCGGTCCCATTCCGAACCCGGAAGCTAAGACCCACAGCGCCGATGGTACTGCATCCGGGAGGATGTGGGAGAGTAGGTCACCGCCGGACAATATTTTGGTTGAGAGGTTGAGGCCCGTACCCTTTTGGTACGGGCCTCAACTGTTTAAGGCCCCGCCTGGTTGGCGGGGCCTTACCTGTTTAACCGCCAGTTGTGACGGGCCTGGCCGTTTCCAGACCAGCGGTTGAGGGGAAGGTCTCTCAACGCAGTGTGCCGCGGGGCTCCGACCAATGAAAGCCGGCGCGCAGGCGGGCTATGACCAAGCGCTGGACACTGGTTGATGGTACAAACTTGTTTGGGTCGAGAATCTCCTGGAGTGGGCGTTTGAACACGAACTTCGCTACGGCGAGGTCTGCCTCTTCATCAGCGTTGAAGGCACCGATCTCAAATCGCTGGGCGAAGTTCACGATGTTGCTCGTCGCGGGCAAGGCCTGCAAGGACGGATCCAAGAGCCACGACGTGCACACAATCGGATCTTCACCGAAATATGTCCTCGCTGATCCGAGGGATGAGTCGACTACCGCGGGATGCAACGGGCGCCCTTCGGGAATGTGCATTGCCCGAGTGCCGGCCGTCAAGGTGCGCTCGAACTGGAGGCGACCTAAAGTCAGGACATCCCCGCGAAGCACTCCGACTAGCCAGGACAGTTCGGCGGCAGCACCGTATGCTCTGATCTTGCGGCCGACATCCGCCAGACTGGCCTGAGTAACCCCAATCGGTATAGCCAGGCACTTATGGCGGTTTACGGCGAGAGCTTCGACTTCTCGCAGTGCCGCCGTCAGCGCGCCAAGCGTGTAGGGAACGTCGATTAGATCGTGATGTTTGGTTGAAGAATCAATGGCACGTGCCAAATTCGATATGAGGACCGGGTCGGCGCACCGATCGGTACCGGTGTCGGGCAGCTGGAGAAAGGAACCGCTCACGGCGCGAGCATACACAACAGGCGATCGACTTCTGTCGCCATCGCAGCGCGTGCGGGAGCAATATAACGGCGCGGATCGATGAGGCTGGCATCAGCATTTAGCGCCAGCCTTGCGGCAGAAGTGAATAGTCCGTTGAGATGAGTCGATATGTTTATCTTTGTCATTCCCGAACGAACCGCGCCGAGCAGCTCGTCGTCGCTTAACCCCGAAGACCCGTGCAGAACCAGGGGGACACCGGCACTTTCGGCAAGTTCCTTGATCAACTCGCGATCGACAGTTGCAACACGGGTAGTCATAGCGTGCGAAGTCCCGACCGCGACGGCGAGGGCATCGACACCGGTAGCGGACACGAACGCAGCTACTTCGTCCGGGTGGCTGCGAGCCCCGGGTGCATGTACCCCGTCCTTTCCGCCGACTTCACCCAGCTCGGCCTCTACGAAGACGCCGTGCGCGTGACAGAACTCCACAACCTTTCGAGTAGTGGCAACATTCTCTTCATAGTCCAGAGTTGAACCATCAAACATCACGCTTTGTACACCGAGTTCGACGGCGGAGTAGACCAGCTCAAGGTCTTCGGCGTGGTCTAGATGGACGATGGCAGGCACCCCGGCTGCCCGTGCTATCGCGAGACTCGCTGTAGCGATGGGCTCCAACGCTCCGTGGTACCTCGCCGCGTTTTGGCTGATCTGAAGAATGACGGGCTTTCCGGCGCTCTCTGCTCCGGCTACGATCGCCTCCGCGTGCTCAAGCAGAACCACATTGAAGGCACCAATACCCTGACGGGCGGCGTTGGCGTTGGTTACGAGTGCGAGCTCGGTGGATGTATTCATGAATACCTCAGGTTTTATGTAGTGATGAGTCTTTTGGGGTTGGAAGCTGATCGGCGAAGGCGTCGAGGCGTGCGTCAAGCACGGCCAGATCGGATGGAAGGATCTCACCCGCCGTCGGGGAGAGGACCGCTGCCGCGCCAGTAATGGCCGCCCGTCTAAGCGCAGTTCGCTGGCTCGCACCGCCAAGGAGCGCTGACACAAGGCCCGCAGTGGCAGCATCTCCGGCTCCGGTCGGGTTGCCGAAGACTCCCGGGACTCCGATCTGAGATTCCCTGGCCCCATCGGCTGAGACGAGCTCGAGGCCAGCCGGTCCCCGTGATATGAGAACAGCGCCTGCGCCCAGCGTCAGCAGCTGGGAGATCCCGGACTCCAGATTCACTGACCCAGAGGCTTCGAGCAGTTCCTCCTCGTTGGACTTAACCAAGTGCGCTGCGGCGTTGGCGGCGGCGATGAGCGCTGGCCCGCTTGCATCAACAACGACGAATGCACCGGCTGCCCTCCCCTCGGCGACAAGTGAACCGATCTGGTTGGAGGTGGTGCCGGGTGGGTAAGATCCTGCGATTACGAGAAAGCCTCCTGGTTCGCAATGGTTAGCGATCGCGTCGAGGAGCTGGACCCAGACCCGAGAGCTGAGCTTGCCTCCAGGTTCTGCGTAAAGCGTTGGATGCTCCATATCGTCGACAACCGCGACTGTTGTGCGGGTCTCCTGGCCAGCATCGATGTTCACTGCCGCAATTTCATCCTCGGCGAGTTGATTACGTATTGCCTCACCCGTGGCACCGCCAAGAGGCTGAACAGCAAGGGCGTCGACATCGAGTGAGCGAAGCACCCGCACAACGTTGATGCCCTTGCCGCCCGCGCGGCGCTGCACGCCGAGAACGCGTACCGTTGCGCCGACCAGCTGCTGTGCGACACGGTAGGTGACGTCGACAGCTGGGTTGGGAGTCAGAACGACTACGCGAGCCATGAGCTGGACTTCCGCAGACGCGCATTTCCGATTCCCCATACTGCAACTTGGGTGGCACTGGATGCCGTGAAGAGCAAGCCGCTCAACATGGTCATGCCAAGACGACGGAGCGTGTCAGGGAACGGGGATGGTCGGGATCAAGACCGCGCGACTTCGCCAGGCCTACAGCGAAGCGTTGCGCTACGACAAGCGCAGCCTGCGGGTCCAAGTCGTGATGGACGAACCGGGCACCCGTGGCGCTGACTTCTTCTGCGAGCCCTGCGGGAGGCTCTCCCAGACTCCAGACCAATCTGCCAGGCTCTGCGATTGAGATCGGACCATGGCGGTAATCCATGGCAGGGTAAGACTCCGACCAGAACTGAGCAGCCTCACGCGTCTTAAGGGCTGCCTCGAACGAGAGCCCAACGGCGAAGCCGCGTCCAACGAAAGTGCACTGATCCGCAGTGAGCAAATCGTCAACAGGTATTTCAAGAGCAGCCTGCACTTCTGTGATGAGTGATTGGACGTCTCCGCCGAGATGGACACGCAGCACCGTCAGTACTGAAGTGGCAAAGCGTGTCTGGACAACCGACTGCTCGTCTGCGAAGGGCATGGCGATGGTTTCACTGGCTAAGGCCGCCGCGGGCGAGTCAGCCACTGCAGTGATGAGCGTGGTGGGGGTCGATTCAAGATCCCTCAGAAGGTTAATGATCTCTGTGGTGGTGCCGGAGCGAGAAATGGCGATCACGCGGTCATAATCCCGGCTGGAGGGATACTCGCTACCTGCGAAGGCATCGGTCAAGCCGTGGCCTGCACTCTCTCGAAGGACTGCGTAAGACATGGCAATGAACCAGCTGGTTCCACATCCGATGACAGCGACGCGCTCGCCTCTGCATGGAAGCCAGCTGGCGATGTCGGGAACCAACTGGGCGGCAAGCCTCCAGGTGTCGGGCTGGGAGGCAATTTCTGCTTCGACGAAGGTGGAAGGCATTGGCTTCTTTCGGTCACTTGAGGTCTGAACAAAGTTAGATTGGTTTTGATTGATCTACCTGTATTTGAGCAGAACTGATCATCGTAAGCAAGGGTGCGTGTGCGAAAATGAGCGTATATCGAAAGGTTGACCGACCAATGACCCAGCAACAGCGCCTAAATGTGGTACTCGACCTCGTGAGTGAACGGGGAAGCATTTCCATCGCAGAGGTGAGCGAAGCACTCGGAGTTTCCACGGCTACTGTGCGGCGCGACCTCAACACCCTCGCTGAACAGCGGCTCGTCACTCGCACCCATGGGGGCGCATCGGCCTTGGGGTCGGGCTATGAGCTGCCGTTGCAGTACAAGATTGCGCGTCAGGCCGACGCAAAGATGGCGATCGCCAAGGCTGTAGCGGAGCTGATCCATCCAGGCGAGTCCGTAGGCCTGAACGGCGGAACCACTACCAGTGAAGTCGCACGGGTGCTGGGTCGTAGTGAGCAGCTGCGTCCGGCAGGCGATGCCCCCGGTGTCACGATCGTGACCAACGCGCTCAATATCGCTTACGAGATGTCAGTACGCGAACACATCAAGATAGTTGTGACGGGAGGGGTTCCTCGACGCCAGTCCTATGAGCTGATAGGACCCCTTGTGGCTGCTTCGTTGAGGGACTTCACCATCGATACGGCGGTTCTTGGGGTCGACGGTTTAAGTGCAGCTTTTGGTGCGACCACACTGCATGAGGGTGAGGCGGAGGCAAGCCGGGCAATCGCCGCGGTTGCGCGGCGGCTCGTTATCGCCGCGGACGCCACCAAGCTCGGCCGCAGCACCTTTGCTCGTATTTGCCAGCTCAAGAGCATTGACGTTCTCGTCACTGACCAACCGCTCTCACCTGAACTCGCCAACGAGTTTTCAAATGCGGGAGTGGACGTCATAGTCGCAAGTTCCCGGTAAATCCGGGCCGGTCTGGGCTTACCGCGCCGGGACGAGTGAGCCACCTGCGTCCAAGTCAGGTTACGAGGATATTAACAATTTCGATATCGCTTTGAGCCTGGAGTCTCCTGCCTTATTGTCACAACATGCTCATTTTCCATAAGTTAGTGACAAATACGTGCAAGTGCTGCAGGATGGCGTCATGCACAAAGTTGTGGACACCCAAAGCATGACAGGCCCCGCCGCCAATGCCGACTCGCTTCGCGTTGCCGTAGTTGGCTTCGGAGCTCGCGCCTCGATTGCTGAGAACGTGGCCCGTGCCCGCACGGGTGCTCGGGTCGTCGCCATCGTGGACCCAGACCCCGCCGGCCGGGACCGGGCCCGGCGCGTATACCCCGATGCCACGGTCTATTCGGAGCTCAACAGTCTGATACATGAAAGCGGCATTGACGCCGCGATAGTGACCACACCGGACAACACCCACGAAGAGATAGCGGTGGGACTGCTGAACGCAGGTATCGCAACCTATCTCGAGAAACCGCTGGCCATCACGCTCGATGGGGCCGACCGCGTTCTCACCACCGCGGCCAAGACAGGAACGCCGCTGTACGTCGGCCACAACTTCCGACACTCCGGCGTGGTGCGGGCAATGCGCGACATTATCGATCGAGGTGAGATCGGAGAAGTCAAAGCCGTGTGGGTTCGGCATTTCGTTGGCAACGGTGGCGACTACTACTACAAGGACTGGCACGCCGACCGTTCGAAGACCGGCACTCTGTTGCTCCAGAAGGCCAGCCATGACATCGACGTTGTCCACTATCTCGCCTCGGGATACACCCGTCGGGTAGTAGCCATGGGAGATCTGATGGTCTACGGCAACATCACTGACCGTCGCCACCGCAAGGGCGAGACCATGCCCGACTGGTTCTCATATGATAACTGGCCTCCGGCCGAGCAAACCGGGCTGAACCCCGTGGTGGATGTGGAAGACATATCAATGATGCTGATGACACTCGATAACGGAGTGATGGCCAGCTATCAGCAGTGTCATTTCACCCCTGACTACTGGCGCAACTACACGGTGATCGGGACCCTGGGACGGCTTGAGAACATCGGTGACACTGCCGGAGGGGTTATCAAAGTCTGGAACAGGCGCCACGAATGGCAGGTGGCCGGTGACCTCGAGTATCCCATCGAGGGCGTAACCAGCGGTCACGAAGACGCTGACCTGCTCACTATGACTGAGTTCTTCAACAGCTTGGTCGACGGTACGCCGACACTCGTCAGCCCTCTCGCTGCCCGGGAGGCGGTCGCTGCAGGCTACCTTGCCGTCGAGTCCCTCCGTAACGGCTCGCGGCCATTCGACGTACCCAAGTTGCCGGCGCACGTAGCCCTGCAACTCTCGCATTCTCCCTCGACACCGACGGACTCCCAGTCGACTGCCTCCATTCAAACCTCGCAATCAACCCTTGGAAGGACCTCTTCATGAGAAACATGTCCCCTTCTCCCGCTCGGCCCGCCGCCGGCCGGCGCAAACCAACCCGACGCATGGCCGCCGGGCTCGCGCTGAGCGTCGGATTGGCTATGGTGGCCGCTGGATGTGGCTCGGATACAGGATCTGCCGAGCCTGCTGAGTACGCGACCGGTGACAAGGACCTCGCAGCAAACATCACTTATGGCGTCTGGGACCAGAACCAGGTGGCGGCGATCGACGAGAACATCGCTGCTTTCAATGAGGAGTACCCGAACATTGATGTGACCGTCAACGTCACTCCCTTTGCGGAGTACTGGACGAAGTTGCAAACACAGGCTTCGAGCGACACTCTTCCGGACCTCTTCTGGATGAATGGTCCGAATATTGGCCTCTACGCCTCAAATGGCAAGCTTGAGCCGATCACGGGTGCCATGGATGCAGGCGACATCGATCCGGCGAACTATCCGGAGGCGCTTGTGGACCTGTACACCATCGACGACGTGCCATATGGGGTGCCCAAGGACTTCGACACGATAGGCATTTGGGCCAACAAAGCACTTTTCACGAAGGCGGGCGTAGAGCTGCCCGATGGTGACTGGACCTGGGCCGAGTTCCAGAAGACGGCGTCCGACATCTCAACGGCGCTCGCAGCTGACGGCGCGTATGGCGGTGCAGCCGGCATGGATGGACAGACAACCTACTACAACACGATCTTCCAGGCCGGCGGCGATGTGGTGGACGAGGGTACATCGGGCTATTCCTCTCCGGAAGCACAGGCAGGAATCCAGTTTTGGACTGACCTCATTGCCAACGGCGGTTCACCCTCCATCCAACAGCTCACTGATACCACAGCGGATCAATGGTTCACTTCCGGCAAGCTTGCGATGTATTGGGGCGGCAGCTGGTTCCGCTCGGCGCTGACCGACACGGAGCTTGAGAGTGACGTAGTTGTGTTGCCGCTGCCGCAGGGGGAAAAGCAAGCCACCGTAATCCACGGGGTTGCCAATGTTGTATCGGCCGCGTCCAAGGAAAAGCAAGCGGCGCAGGCGCTGCAGGCATTCCTCGCCAGCAAAGATGCGCAACAGCAACAGGGCGACGCCGGAGCGGTTATTCCCGCATTCGACGGAACCCAGAGCGCATTCACGGGCTCAATGCCGGAGGCAAATCTCCAGGTATTCCTCGATGCGCTTGAATACGCGGAGCCGCTGCCGGTGAGCAAGAACTCTGCTGTATGGAACGCCTTTGAGGCCGATCTGCTGCCACAGGCCTTCTCGGGGGAGAAGCCCGTGAAGGAGATAGTGGATGAGCTCGCGAACAACATGGACGCGGCCCTCGCTGAGGAATGATGCAATGACGACAGCTGAACATCCTTCGGGCCCGCCCGCGCCGCCCTTTGCGGGCGGGCCCGGGCGGGTCAGACCGATCCTGCCGCCCTCCCCCGCAAAAAACAACAGACGCCGTGGCGGAGACGGCCTGTGGCCCTGGCTCTTTATCGCCCCCCTGGTGCTCGGGATCGCAGTTTTCTATCTTTGGCCGATTGTGCAGACCGTGGCGACGTCTTTCACGGAGACAGGTCCGTTCGGCGGGTCAACTTTCTCAGGCATCGAGAATTACGTCGAGTTGTTCACCGACCCCCAGTTGTACCGCTCTTTAGGCAACACCCTGCTCTACACGGCAATTGTCATGCTGGGTATCCCCATCGCGGTTTACCTCGCGAGTCTGCTGAACCTGCCGGGTCTTCGATTCGCATCTCTTTACCGGGTGCTTTTCTTCCTCCCCTACGTTGCTATGCCCACTGCGGTGGCGATGGTGTGGCGACTTATCTTTAACGGCGATTTCGGGCTGTTGAACTACGGTCTGGGATTTCTTGGCATCGACGGACCCTACTGGATCAGCACGCCTGTGTTTGCCATGGTGGCGGTGGCGATCGTGGGGCTGTGGTCGTCGCTCGGGTTTAGCCTGATCGTGCTGGCGGCTGGGCTTAAGAACATTCCCCCGGAGCTCTACGAAGCCGCTGAGCTTGATGGCGCAACCCGCTGGGGACAGTTCCGATTCATCACGGTTCCGCTGCTCTCGCCCAGCGTTTTCTTCGTCACGATCGTAACGGTCATTTCAAGTTTCCAGCTTTTCGATCTGCTCTACGCGATCCTGGGCAGCAGCAATCCCGTGCTGCCGAAGAGCATGTCACTCGTCTACTTCTTCTACAGAGAAGGATTCGTCAACAACGACAAGGGCTTCGCAGCGGCGATCGCCATGGTGATCCTCGTGATCATTGGCATTGTCACGCTGCTGCAGTTCCGATTCCAGAAGAAGTGGGTGCAGAGTGATTGACCCGATAACGCCAGTGCGAGCGCCCATAGCCAGCACCGGCCCCGCACTTGGTGTGGAACTGCGCTCGGCAATGAGGCAGCCCCGTTCCAGTGCGAGAGCGCGGGCGCCAAGGCGGGGTGGCTCGCATCTGGTCGCACATATCGTGCTTGGATTCGGCGCCATGGTCATGGCCTTTCCCTTCGTTTGGCAAATCATCATGTCGCTGTCGACGAATGCCGAAGTTCAGAGCGTTGCGCCAGTGTTCTGGCCGGCTGAGCTGCAGTGGTCGAACTACGTCGAGGTCTTCGAGCGGCTGCCGTTCCTGGGCCAGCTGCAGAATTCCGTGATCATCACAGTGGTCCGGACCTTGGCGCAGATCCTGTTCTGCACGCTTGCTGGTTACGCTTTTGCCCGGATGCGCTTCCGTGGTCGGTCGGTCCTGCTCGCGCTTGTCCTGTCAATCCTGATGGTGCCCTCGCAGGTGTATCTGCTTTCTCAGTATCAAATTGTGCAGGGCCTGGGTCTGCTCGACAGCCTGGGCGGTCTCGTTTTGCCGGGTCTTTTCAGCGCCTTCGGCACTTATTTGATGCGGACGGCTTTTCTGGCCATGCCCGCGGAGTTGGAGGAAGCGGCTCGGCTCGACGGAGCGAACCCATTTCAGATCTTCTGGCGGATCATGCTGCCGCTGGCTAGGCCCACGATGAGTGTCTTGGCCATAACGACAGTGTTGTGGTCATGGAATGAGTTGCTCTGGCCGTTGGTGGTCACCACCTACAGCGACCGGATGCCTTTGTCTGCGGGGCTGGCTACCCTGATCGGTGACCGCACCACTGACTACCCCGTTGTTATGGCAGCGAGCTTGCTCGCCATGGCCCCGGTGCTTCTCTTGTTCATCTTGTTGCAGCGCCGGGTTATCGACGGCCTGGCCTCAAGCGGACTCAAATAAACCTCGACACCTGGAGAATCATGAAAAGACCAATAACGGCTCTTCTTCTGGCAGGCGTGGTTGCCGTTTCAGGGCTGCCTGCGTCCGCCGTCGCCCTTGAATCTGCACCCTCGGACGTTCCTGCGCCATCCATCTTTGTGCCGGGAGACACGGTCGCCAGCGTGGCGTACGAACCCAGCGATGAGGTGATCGCGAACCCGCAGCGCGGTTTTTACCACCACACTGAGACACACTACCGCGATGATGGCTCGGGCTACGTTCCGCTCGACGGAACGGCTCTGGCAGGATTCCGGTCGGAGGGCATTACCCAGATCCTGCGTGTCTTCTATTTGGAGAAGTTCGCGGCGAATCCGATTCTCGATGACGAGTTTCTGTCGCTGGTGCAGGCAGACTTCGACACGGCGCGAGCCGCTGGAGTCTCAGTAATTACGCGGTTTGCCTACCTGCAAGGTGGCGCGTGGCCGTACGAACCGCCCTACGGAGACGCTCCCGTTGACGTTGTTCTTGCGCATGTGAAACAGCTTGGGCCGGTGCTGCGCGAGAATGCCGATGTGATTCCCGTGGTGCAGAACGGACTCATCGGTTTGTGGGGAGAGGGCTACTACACGGACCACTTCGTTACAGACCCGGCGAATCCTGGCGTTGTGACGCCGCAGGACTGGGCTAAGCGTTCTGCCGTTACGCAGGCACTCCTTGAGGAGCTCCCTGCCGACCGTGGTGTGCAGGTGCGCACGATGGCATCGAAACAGCAAATGCTAGGCGTGCCCGCTGCAGCGTCGAGTGCAGTAACGGGCGCCGAAGCGTTCACGGATACAGCGCTCGCCCGTGTGGGACACCACAATGATTGCCTGCTCGCTGCTCCGGATGATTGGGGAACCTTCCTCTCAGACCCGATTACCTTGGATCAGGAGTATCTGGAGGCCGACAGCCTGTACGTTCCGATCGGCGGCGAGACTTGTAACGTGAACCCGCCGCGGTCAGAGTGGGACAGCGCCTCGGCGGAGTTGGCTCGCTATCACTACAGCTATCTCAACAGTGACTACAACCGAGACGTGCTGAATTCCTGGGGAGAAGCAGGGCTCGCTGAGACAGCGAAGAGGCTCGGCTATCGGTTCGTTATGGAGTCTTCATCGGTAGCGCCGGCTGACGAGTCCGTCACGGTCTCCGTAGATGTGCGCAATGATGGGTGGGCAGCTCCCTATGTCCCTCGAGAAGCAATGCTCAAGCTGACGGGCAGTGACGGGGCAACACTCTCAGTTCCGTTTACATCGAACGCTGATGTCCGCCGCTGGCTCCCCGGAACGACAACCACGTTGTCGACCACTCTTAATTTGTCCGATCCGGCGCTGGCTTCCCTTACGGAAGGCAGCTATGAGCTCTCGGTTGCGTTGCCCTCATCTGACGCGGGTACAGCCTCGGATACCCGGTTCTCTGTGCGGACGGCGAATGCGGGGACATGGAACGAGTCTGAGGGTACGAACTCGCTTGAGCAGACTGTGATGATTGGCGCCAGAGACGTCAGTCCGGGGGAGGTTGAGCCCGTGCCGTCGGTGTCGCCAACGCCAAGCGCAGCCCCCACTCCACGGGATCCCGAGCCGTCGGTGTCACCAACGCCAAGCGCAGCCCCCACGACGGTCCCCACCGAGCCGTCGGCATCTCCAACCCACACAGGTGCTCTTGCAGCTACGGGTGGTGATCTGACGCCCGCCACTGCAATCGGTTTGGGATCTGTTGCCCTCCTATCTGTTCTGCTTGGCAGTGCAATCCTGATGTATCGGCGTAGGTTGATGCAGCATAACTAACGGTCACCGAACACAGTGCTCTGCGACCTCGCTCGTGACGGAAATTAGCCGGTGCATGAAGATCAATATGGGGAACAACAGGCGATGGACTTCATGACTCTCAGTGGAACGGACTAGAACCATGTCAGTGCCAGTAATATCACTGGGTGTGTGCTCATCAGCAGTTCTGGCTTTCGATGTCGGCGGAACATACATCAAGGCCGGAGTGGTCGATGACTCCGGCAAGGTGCTGGAGTTCTGCCGTGTCCCGACTCCCGTGGACAAGGCCAAGCCCGCAGAAGCAGTGTTGGATCGAATCGCTGCGCTGGCCCGCGATTTCACTTTGGAGCTCCCACAAGTCCGAATAGGTGCTGTGGGACTCATCGTTCCCGGGATTGTTGACCCGGCAACGGGAACAGCTGTCTACTCCGCCAACCTCGGATGGCGGGACTTCCCCTTTGCCAAGGAAACGGAACGGCGCTTGGGGATGCCGGTGGCTTTCGGCCACGATGTCTCTGCGGCAGGGGACGCTGAACTTTGGGTGGGAGGGGCAAAAGGTTTCCGGGACGTTGTGGTTGTGATCATCGGAACCGGCATTGCCGCAGCTGTTTTCTGCGAGGGTAAACGAGTCACCGCTGGTGGCTATGCAGGCGAAATCGGGCAGGCCCTCGTTCCGGCCGCCTCAGGGAACGGCACTGCAGTTCTTGAATCCATTGCGTCCGCAGCCGCAATCACACACAGGTATGCAGTGCGGTCAGGAAACCAAGTGGACGGCTCCAGAGAGGTCCTGGCCCGTGCCCGTGACGGGGATGCGACTGCTAAGCAGGTCTGGAACGAGGCTCTGGATGCGCTTGCGTTCAGCATCGCGCAGTGCGTCAACATTATCGGAACAGAAGCGTTCATCATCGGTGGTGGGCTATCCCAGGCCGGTGATGAACTCCTTGCGCCCCTTCGCGATCGTGTGGACAACTTGCTCATGTGTTATCGGCGCCCTGAGATCCTGCCCGCCAAACTGGGGCAGGATGCCGGCTTCATCGGGGCGGCTCTGAACGCGCGGGATTTGCTGGTGACAACCGGTGTACCCTCGTGACCAAACGGCGGCCACCAGAATCGGATGTTGTTTATGATCATCGAAGCTTCAACAGTCCTCACCCCCGACGTCGAGTACAAGCCAGGCTGGATCGAGGTAAAGGGCAAGGACATCATCTGTGTGGGTTCCGGTGAGCCTCCCCGCCCGGCTGAATACAGTCTCGAAGCCACAGTCGTCCCGGGATTCATAGACGCGCACGTCCATGGCGGAGGTGGATACTCCTTCACCGATCAGGATGCACATGCTGCCGATCATGTTGCCGCGATCCACCTCCTGCACGGGACAACGTCGATGATGGCGAGCCTTGTTACACGCCCCCATGAAGAACTTGTTGCCAGCGTCCGACGGCTTTCAGGAAAAGTACTGCAAGGGGTAATTGTTGGAATCCACCTTGAAGGCCCGTGGTTAAGCGTTGACCATCGGGGCGCACATGATCCCCAATTCTTGAAGAACCCAAGAATTGGGGATGTAATGGAGATTCTTGAAGCCGGTGCAGGTGCAATTCGCATGGTGACGCTGGCGCCCGAACTGGAGGGCAGCCACGAGGCTATTCGTGAAATCAGAGACCACGGAGCAGTTGCGGCCATTGGCCACACAGGTGCGAGTTACGACCAGACCCGCGCCGCTATCGATGCGGGCGCGCGTGTCGGTACACATGTGTTTAACGGAATGCGCCCCATTCACCACCGTGAACCCGGACCTGTGGGGGCACTCTTGGAAAACAGCGCTGTATTTTGCGAAGTCATAGCTGACGGCGTGCATCTACACCCAGTAGCTATTCGCGCAGTCTTTAACAGCCCATGCAAGACGGTTCTCGTGACTGACGCCATGGCCGCTGCATGCGCATCGGAAGGTCGTTATTATCTTGGCGGGGTCGCGGTGGATGTTCAGGATGGGCAGGCAAGAGCAGTCGACAGCGGAAGCATTGCCGGGAGTACCCTGACTCTCGACGCCGCTCTCCGCTATGCAGTGAAGAGGGCAGGCATACCTTTACCGCTTGCGGTCAGGTCGCTGACCGAGAACCCGGCGGCGATGCTTAATCTCAGCCATGTGGGACGAATCGAAGCCGGCAAGCGCGCTGATCTTGTTGTTCTGGACCCAAACCTGATGGTGCGGGCCGTCATGCGTGAGGGACAGTGGATAACCAGCCCGGCAGCCAGGCAGAAAATGTCCGCTGGCCGAACATAAGCCATTGCATGCGTATTCCCCTCCGCTGAGGTTGATCCGGCCGTCCCGGAGTGACGCCTGCCGGGGCACCGGCAAGGATGGACCTGTGCCAGGGAATATGCATCAGTCCTATACCCGCCGTATTACTTCCGGCTCCGATATCGAACGCACCACCTTCTTCAGCGACGCCGTCTTTGCCATTGCCATGACGCTGGTGGCCGTGGACATCAAGATTCCGCAGGTTCCGGGCAACGAAATGGGACGGGCGGTCGCTGAACAGTGGCCGGAATTCGCTGCCTATCTGCTGTCCTTCGCCGTCGCCGGCACGTACTGGCTCAGCCATCATCGGCTCTTTCGGCTGCTCAAGGGGTTCACCGCCGGGCTCCAGCGACTGAACCTGGTGCTGCTCTTCTTTATCGGCCTGCTCGGTTATGCCACCGACATGTTGGCTTTCCATTCCGACCGGGCGATCGGCGTCGTCATCTACGCGGCCACGCTTGGGTTCATCGGCGCAGCCAACACGTCGCTGTGGCTCTATGCGGGCCGTCGTCGAATGTTCAAGGAAGACGTGGATCCGCGGCTGATCACCTATGCCCGTGTGCGCGCACCGGTAACTCCCGCTGTTTTCCTCGTTTCCATCCCTGTGGCGTTCATCAACCCGGTTGCAGGCATCGTCACTTGGCTGGCCATTCCACTGGTCGACATGGGTCTGCGGTTATGGGGCAGTAAGCTCCCGGACGCCGTGCAAGCAGACGACTGAAGCACACGATTCGTTGGTTTGACTCTTTGTCGGGTAGTCTTATATCTGCTTCTTCGGGAGCAAAGCCTGGAGGATTCGCCTAGCGGCCTATGGCGCACGCCTGGAACGCGTGTTGGGTTAACGCCCTCGGGGGTTCAAATCCCCCATCCTCCGCCAATAAGAAACACCCCGGTCCCTTGGGCCGGGGTGTTTCTTTGTCTGTGCGGCGTTCGTGCCGGTCCAGCCGGGCGTGTGGGCCGCCTATTAGGCGCAAGTACTTATTTGCCGAGTGCGTTGTCCAGCGGGCCGGAAATCTCGCTGTAGTCGCCGGCCTGCATCTGCACGGCCGTTCCGTCCAGGTACAGCGTGGGGGTGCCTTTGACCTCCAGATCCTGGGCGTCCTGCAGATCCCTGGCTACGCGCTCCTTGATGGCATCGGAGGAATAGTCGTACCGGAACTGCTCCATGTCCAGGCCAAGGTCCTCGGCGTAGGAGGCGAACAGGTCATCCACGTTGGACTCGTTCTTCCAGTCTTCCTGGTGTTCGAAGACCTTGGCGGCCATGGTCTCCAACTTGCCCTGCTCCGCAGCGGCTTCGACGGCGCGGGCGGACGGCTCGGCGTTCTTGTGCTTGGGGAGCGGGTAGTTCCGGACGACGATGCGGACCTCGTCTCCGTAGTCGGCCTTGGCCTGCTGGATCAAGGGGTCCATCATGGCGCAGTAGGGGCACTGGTAATCGGTGAAGAGCACCAGGGTGGCCTGCGGGTCCGCCGGGTTGGTAATGGCCCGGGCGTCCGCGGGAACCAGCTGGTCCATCTGGTCCGCCGGTACGGTGACTTCCGGGGAGGGGGAAGCAGAGGCGCTGACCGAGGTATCGGGGGAGGAAGAATCTCCGGAGGTTCCGCAGGACACGACGCCGCCGCTTACCAGCAGGCCGGCGATGATCAGTGACGGTACAGCTTTGTGCATAGTTCCTTTCCTGCATGGGGAGCGCGCGCCGATGCGCGCCGGATACGGGTTGGGAGTTGCTGTCCTTTAAATGGTTCCACCGTGCCCGGGGGGATTGGAAGGGGGCTTTCCGCCCGCTTCTTGTGATCTTGATCAGCTTGGCCTGTGGCTCACATGACAGTGACAGTGACGGTGGCAGTGACCCCGTGACCACGCCGGTTACCGTGGCTCGATGCTGATGCGCATGACGGTCTTGCGCTTGCCGATGTGCCGCTCGAAGGTGAATCCGGCCTTCTCGAACATGGCCCTCGTGCCGTTGTGGAGGAACGAGGACGAGGTTCTCTTGCCGGGGACGAGTTCGTTGGGGAACGAGACCACCTCGCCGCCGCCGGCCCGGGCGATCAGCTCAAGCGCACCGTCCAGTGCCTCCCGGGCCACACCGGAGCGCCGGTGGTCGCGGTCTACGAAGAAGCACGTGATGCGCCACGGTGCCGGTCTCTTTTCGCCCGCGTCGTACTGCTTGCGGTGGTAGATCCCCGGAAGCTCGTCCGGACTGCCGTACTGGCACCAGGCAATCGCCGCGTCGCCGTCGAACACCAGAGCCGCGTGTGCTGCACCCTCGCCCACGAGCCGCTGCTTGAAGGTAGGCCCGTCGTACTCATTCTTGACGGTGTCCTGCGTGTCGCCGTGGAAGTACGAGCAGTAGCACCCGCCCCACACCCCGTTGTGCTTCTGCGCGAGGGCAAGCCACGCCGGATAGGTCTCCGGGGTGAGTGGTTTGATGACGTGTGCCTGTGCCATGCCCGCCTCCAGGGTTGCCGCGGGGTCACGCAACCCGCGTTGTGTGCGAACAGTACATCCGATGCCGGGCCGCCCTTCAAGATGAACCGCTCACTGCTGCACTGTTTCGGGAGCGGACTGCCGCCCGCAGGCTCAGCCGTCCTGCCTGTCCAGCCCGTTCACCCGCTCAATGCGCTCGCGGGCGGAGCGCTCGCTGGGGCCCATCGGGCCGAGCCCGAACCGGATGACGCCCAGCACCGCCTTGACCGGCAGCCGCATTGGTACCCGGAACGGTCCCAGCCGGGGTTCCTTCAATCCCAGCAGTTCCCGGTGCTTTGGTTCCAGGGATGCGACGGCGCCGGCGAAGAGCACCCGGTAGCCCATGAGCTGGGATCGCGGCAGGGGAGGGTGGCGGAGGAAGCCCACGGCTTCCCGGACGTAGTCGCTGTTCCGCAGTTCGCCGTCGTACGTTGCCATTTGTGCCCGCAATTCCTTTTCGGAGCGGGGCGGATCCTCGATGCGCATCAGCTCTCCGGCCACCGCCCACTCGTTCACGTAGGCGTCCGGGCCGCCCGGGATGGGGCCGCCAAACCGCTGATGGGAACTCAGGAAGGCATCGGTGAACGCCAGATGCACCCAGCGGGCAATTTCAGGATCGTTGGCCGAGTAGGGCCGTTCCTGTCCGGCGGCGTCCTCATAGGTGCCGTGGACGCGTTCGTGCAGCCGCAGCACCCAGTCGGAGCCGGACTTCGCCGCCGTCGTACCCCCGTAGGTGACCGTGAAGATCCAGCGGATGGTGCCGGCGAGCCGGCCCAGCGGATCGTTCTTGTAGTCGGAGAAGTCGTGGACCCCCGCCATAGCGCCGGGATGAAGCGCCTGCAGCAGCAGTGCGCGGATGCCAGCGATGATCGGGGTCATGGACCCGTGCACCGCCCAGACGGCGGATTCCGGACCAAAGTGCCCGACGTCGTCGCCCTTCGCCAACTCCAGCTCCCACTGCGGAACCTCGGTCGCGTTGTTGCTGAAGGTGCCGATCAGCTGCCGGCGCCAGGTGGAGAATAGGTTGGCCATCGTCCCAGTATGGCCCGTGCCGCTGAACGTGAACTGGCAGCGAGCATGGCGGTGAGCGGGCCAGCAGCCGGCAGCGGGCCCGCCGCCGGGCCGCCGCGGGCCGCCTAACGCAGCAGGATGTTCACCGGCACCGAGCCGGAGCCGCGGCGGATGTCCCGTTCCAGCACGCCGGACCGGTTGGCGGCGTCGTCGCGCAGGATTTCGGTGACCGAGCCCAGGAAGCGGGACAGGTCCACCTTGTCCTCCGGGGCGGCGAGCAGCAGCTGGAAGCCGAACTCGTGCAGCGCGTTGATGGACGCCTCGGCAAATGAGAGCGACGACTTCACAAACGCCTCATCCATCATTACCGTGCCGTAGGTGCTGAAACCCTGCGAGACGATGCCCAGCTGGTACGCCAGCGCCGACGCCATGATGAACGCGGTGAACCGCTGCCCCTCGCCGCCGGACATCAGCGACGCCTGCAGGTTGGTGTACGCCTGGCCGTTGGCGAGGCGGTGCGTGCAGGTGATGGTCACGTGGGAGCGCACGTCGAGGACCTCGGCCCGCCAGCGGCGTTCCTCCGGATCCTTTAGCCGGTCCACCAGGTTCTCCAGCGCGGTGTACCGGGCGTCCATATCCGCCTTGTTCTGCCGCATCCCCATCATCGGCAGTGCATTCTTCAGTTCGGTGCGGAACTTGTGCGCGGCGTCGGGAACCGTGGTTTTGACCTCGATCTCCAGGTGGCTGTCCACGTGGTATTCCACCCGCTGCAGCACCGAGTTCAGCGGCAGCAGGCGCGAGGAAATGCTGCGCCGTTCCTCATCCAGCAGGGCGAGCAGGTCGCTGAACCGCTCATAGGTGCGGTTGTTGAAGTATTCGCGGAATTCGGTTTCATGCTGCGGCAGGCCCTCGGACACGATGCTCTCGAATCGCTCCGCATACGCGCCGGCGGCGTCCACCGAGGTGCCGAAGTCCGAGCCCCACTTGTCCGTGAACGTCTCGAAGGTCCGCTCGAGCCGGTTCTTCGTTTCCAGCAGCGTCTTCTCCAGCCGGGCGCCCTCGGTGATCAGCGTCCGCTCCACTTCGGAGGCTGCCTCCTGCAGGCGCACGACGTCGGTGATCTCGCCGAAGGGGGCGAAGAGTTCCTCCAGCGCCTCCTGCAGGGACTCATCCAGGGCACCCAGAGCCTTGGCGGCCAGGGTGTCCCGGCGGGCGGTGGCGGCGGCAAGCTGTTCCCGGGTGCGGGCCAGATCGCCCTTGAGCACGCCGATCTTCTCGATCGCGGCGGTGTGGTCCAGCTCCGCGGTGTCCAGCTCGAAGCGGATCTGGTCCAGGTCCGTGTTCGCGTCCCGGGCGGAATCGAGGGCATCGGTGGCGGCAGCAACGGCGTCGCGCTGCGCGGAGGCGGACAGCTCCTCCCAGGTGCGGGTGTCCGCTGCGACGCGGCGGACCGCGGCGAGCCGGCTGACCAGCTCGGCCTGGGTCTGGGCCTGCGCCTGGGAGCGGGTGTCGGCTTCGGTGAACCGGTCCCGCAGGGCCAGCAGTTCATTGCCGAGGGCGGCAACGGTGTCCTTGTTGTCGAAGCCCAGGACGTTGTCCGAGGCCTTGGCGTGCCGGTCATCCTTCTCCGTGGTGGAGGAGTTGCGCTTGACCGCGCCACCCAGGCTCACGCCGCGGGACAGTCCGGCGAGCTCATCCGGATCCTCCACGCAGACAAAGTCATAGTGCGCGGTGATCTTGCGGGCCACCCAGCGGCCCATCTCGGAGTCCTGGGTAACCAGCTTGGTGATCAGGTCCCGCGGTCCGGGCTCGGACGGCCCCTCCACCGGAACGCTGACGTCAATGCAGCGCAGGAACCCGTTGAGTTTGGTCTCGGAGAGGTAGCGGGTGACGGCGCGCATGTGCTCGCCGGGCACCAGCAGCGCGGTGGCCAGGGAGCGCAGCGTGCGTTCCGCGGCCGGACGCCACTGCTGCTGTTCCGGCTCCAGGTCGATCAGTTCGGCGGCGAACGGCAGGTCCGCCTCGTCCAGGCCGGTGGCGGCGCAGATCTTGGCGCGCTGGTCCAGGGATTCCTGCCGGATGTTGGAGGTGCGGCGGCGGAACGAGCCGATGTCGTTTTCCAGCTTGGCGATCTGCCCCTTGAGCTGCCAGGCCTGCCCGTGCGCGTCGGAGCTGCGTTCGCGGGCTGCCTCCACCTCCAGGGTCAGGGACTTCACCAGCTCGGCGGCGCGGCTGCGGGCGGTGACCAGACCGGCGGGGGAGAAGTCCACCTCGATGCCGGCTGCGGCCAGTTCGCCGCGGGCGGTTTCCTCCAGCGCGACGCGGGAGTTCAGCTGCACGACGGCGGCCGCCAGTTCGCGCTCGAGCGTGGCGATGGTGCCGCCGCCCTCTTCGCTGTACCGGGCGGTGAGGGCGTTCAGCTTCTTCTTCAGCTCGTTCCGCCGGCTTTCCGCGGCAGTGAGTTCCCGGGCGCCGGTCTGCTCCTGCGCGGTGAGCCGTGCGACGTCGCGCTCGTGGCTGGCCAGGGTCAGGCGCTGCCGGTAGGCGGGCAGTCCGTCCTTGGTGAGGGCGCGGTTGTGCCGTAGTTCGGTGTCGGTGGCGGTGTAGAGCCGGTGCAGGTCCGGAACGTCGGCGAGATGGTCGCGCTGCTGGCGTGCGCGCTCGAGCTGCCGGCGGATGCTGCGCAGGTGGCTGAAGTCCTCCACCGCTTCATCGGCGGCGGCCAGGGTTTTGGGGGTGTCCAGCACGTTGGTGCGGAAGAAGTCGTTGACCGTTCCGCCCAGTCCCTTGCCGGTCTGCAGGATGCGCAGCAACCCGAAGGCCTTCTCGTCCTCCACGCCCAGGGCGGTGCGGAAGCGTTCGGCGAACATCTTGTGGGAATCGAAGATGGCGGCGCCGGGCAGCAGCGCTTCGAGGCTGCCCTTGGTGAAGCGGCCGCGCATTTCGGTTTCCAGGGTGCGGATATCCAGCGGCCGGTTGTGCACGGCGTAGAAGCGGCCCACGTGGTGCTCGGTGCCGTTGGCGGGCAGGTCCATGAGGACGGAGAGCGAGGTGATCTGCCCGAGTCCGTTGTCGAAGGTCAGGCATACGGCGGACCAGGTGGCGCCGGGGCGCTGGTAGGCGGTGCCGTCGGCGCCTGCCGTGCCGCCGTCGTCGGACCCGGTGCCGTTGCCGGAGCCCTGGGTGCCCAGGCGGCCGCGCATGTAGGAGAACGCGGTGCGCTTTTCCTCGGCCAGGCTGCCGCCGTTGTTCTGCGCGGCCTCGTTCATTTTCGGCCGGGCGTCCATGACCTGGAGCATGGCGTCGAAGATGGTGGACTTGCCCACGCCGGAGTCGCCGGTGAGCAGGGTTCCGGCGCGGTCCACGTAAATGGTGTGCGCGCCGTCGAACGTTCCCCAGTTCACGATCTGCACGGAGGACAGCCGGTTCTGGCCGGGGTTGATCAGGTCGCCCATGGGAAGGGTGGTTTCGATGCTCACGCGATGTCCTCGCCGTCGTTGGCTGTGGTCGGTTCGGCCGGTGCGGGGTCGGGCAGTGTGGGCTCGGGCAGTTCGCCGGAGGCGTCCGCCAGAGCCTGCATGAAGGTGACAATGTCACCGATGTGTTCGTAGGGCAGCGCCAGCGGCAGGGCACCGGAAATGACCCAGACGTTCTCCACCTCGGTGGGCAGCAGCAGCCGGCGTTCCTGCACCAGCTTGCGGATGGCGGCGTCGGCCACGTCCTCGACCGACTTGGCGTCGCGCTGGCCCGGATCGACGTAGCCCTCGATGATTTCCAGGATGTCGCTGCGTGCAATCACGGCGTCGTTGCCGGTGCCGGCGTGCCGGTCCAGCAGCAGGCGCATGCGCAGCAGCAGCAAGGTTTCCTCGCGGGTCATTTCGCGCTGGCGCTGCAGCACGGCGGTGTGCGGTTCGGGCATGTCCACCGGGCGCAGCAGGGCGACCTTGCGGTCCTCGTCGATGACCAGGGTCAGGAACAGTTCACTGAGCCGGGTGCGCAGTTCGGCCTGGTTGTCCACCACCGTGTTGTAGACGTTGTCCGAGCTGGTTGCGTCCAGATACGGGCCGCGCAGCAGCCGGATCAGGGCCTGGCGCAGCTTCAGCGGCAGGGTTCCGGTGTCACCGGGGAACAGTTCGGGTCCGTCCACGAGGACGTCCCGTTCCGCGGGGGCTGCGGCGTAATCGTCCGCGTAGGGATCGTCGTCGTTATGGTCGGCGGGACCGGCGGTGCTGGTCGGATCGAGGCTGGTTTCACTCATGGGTGGGGGCTTTCGCGACGGCGACGGCGGGCAGCAGCGCGGTGCGCTCGCTGCCGTCGATCTGGGTGAAGGTGACGGATTCGGGCGATGCGGCCAGTCCGGCGGGGGTGCTGCCGCCGCGGGAGCCGGGGGAGAAGTCAGCGGAGCCGGCTTCCAGGGCTGCCGAGAGCAGGGCGCGGATGCTGTTCAGGTGCCGGTCCTCGGGGGCGAGTTCGGCGAAGATCTCGCCCACCGTGGCGGTGCCGCGTTTTCCGGCGGCGCGGGTGACGGCGTCGCGCAGTGCCCGGCGGTTGGCCTTGGGCGTGCGCGCGGAACGGTGGATGTCCGCTTCGCTGAACGACGGCGGTGCCGGCAGCTTGGGCGGCGGTGCGTGGTCTTCGGGGTTGAACAGGTGCACCATGCCCAGGGATTCAAAGACCGCGCCGTACAGCTGGGGTGCCGGAACGACGGCGGTGCGGCGTTTGCTGCGCGGCGCCTTGTGGATTGCGGTTTCCGCGGTGCGGATCAGCTGACGCAGCTGGACCGATTCGCGGTACTCGTCGCTCTGCACGTAGGTGTGCATGGATTCGGAGAGCCGGCCGTAGATGCGGTGGATTTCGGTGGCCTGGCCGCGCATGTCGCTGATCAGCCGGTGGAGGCTCTGCCGGTCCTCGGGACTCATGTCCTCGGCGAAGTCCCGTTCCAGCACCTCGGCGATGGCGGCGCGGAAGCGGTCCTGCTGTTCGGCGTCGTTTAGGAACGCGGTGAAGCCCTCGTAGGTGCGGCCTTCGCTGGTGTTGCGCAGCTTGCGGTCCGCCTCGAGGATTTCGCCCATGGTCAGGCCCTTGGCGGCGTTGGATTCCACCATTTCCTGGCGCAGGGCGTGCAGCATTTTCTCCAGGCCGTCGCGCATCCGCTTGAAGTCCGCAGGCAGTGCTGCCGCGAGGTCCAGGATGTCCTGCGCCGCTTCGACGGCGGTTTCCCCGTCCACCGGGGCGGGCGCCTCGCCGGCCTCGAGGGCGCGGATCATGTCTTCGCGGCGGGCGACTTCCTCTTTCAGCACCGCGATGCGGGCTGCGGGGTCCGGGTTGGTTTCGTGGGCCAGGTTTTCCACCCGGTCCAGCAGGGTGGCCAGCCGGGAGGAGTTCAGGCTGGTTTTGTCCGAGGTGAAGCCGTCCAGGTAGGAGAGGTAGCGGACGGAGGATTCGGTGAGTTCGTACACGAACCGGCCGTCGACGCGGGGGCGGGCCAGGAAGCGGCGGGCCACCCAATCATCGGCATAGTTCTTGCCGGTCCAGTCCTCGCGCAGGGTCACTCCGGAGATGCGCAGCTGGCGCAGGAATCCGTCGGTCATGTTGTGGAATTCCTCGAGCGGAATCCGGGGCCGGGTGCGGCTGAAGGCTTCCCGGAAGAGGGCCAGCACCCAGGGGTTTGCGGTGGTGAGTTTCCAGCCCGGTGTGGCTTGGAGCCGCTGCAGTTCCGCCCAATGGGCCACTGCGTTTTCGATAAAGGACATTCTGCGCTTTCCGGACCGGGAACAGGACAAACGGGCCTTGTCGATTTTAGCTGTCGACGGCGGGGAAGGTGGCATTTGGTGGTTCCAGCTGGTGCGCTGCGTGCGGATACCAAACTTCAACTTCTGTCTGATTCAAGCTCACGCGCTGTGATCCCGGCATCCACCTGTCATGGCGTTCGTGGACAAGCCCAGTATTCTCATCTACCTAGTGAATTGCCTCCTGCGACAATTTTCATCGAACGATCTGGCTTATTCCAAAGAATTCGCGGACGCTAGGCGCTGGATCGCCGAGCCAGACGTAAGGCTGAGATTTCCTTATGGAAGTCCCGGAAGGAGGCGCTCCAGTCTGACTCTGTAGGAGCATTCTGCTCCGCAAAAATCTTGATCTTGCCTCCCCAAAGGTCGCGCTTCTCCAATCCGCTGCGAGCGACGGTGAGAAGAGCGGACCTGGGATACACGTTCCGTTTGGCTGCGATTCGATCGAACGCGAAGGTGTGCATGTCCTGGGCCGCGCGTAGTGCTCGGACCGATTCAGGATGAGTTGGCCAGTACCCTCCATGCACTATGCGGTGGCGTAAGAGGTATGACGCCTCGAACCACTCACCAACTGGCCCACTGGCCGTCGACCAAGACGCGCCTAATCGGGTAGACAGTTGACCGGTGATGCGCTGCAAGACCCTACCCTCGACAAACAGCTTCTCGGCGTCCCTCGGATCTACCCCCTCCTCCCAAAGGAGCATGCTGAGAATGACGTCCATGAGTGTCTCTGTCGCCGTATTAGCAAGAATCACACCTCCGGATCTGTCGCCTAGGCCGTTGATTGCTTCATCCGCTTCAATGATTCGCTCGCGCCACAAAACGACCGGATTGCCCTGCCGGATATATCGCATCCACTGATGAAACTCGGAGACCTGTTCGTCTGATAGAGCGTCACCTTTAAGTGGATCAGCAAAGTTCTCGTGTTCTAGCAGCACAAGTTCAGGTCCTTCCCACGCAGCAGTGGGCCCCAGCACCTTCAATAGCCCTTGGTCCTGTTGGTACACCTCACGTATTCCGGGAGCGGTGAACCGTAGAACAGGGAACGGAATCCGCTCGTAATGAGGGAGCGTTACGCCCTTGCCGCTTTGGAGTCGGTAGGCTCGCACAAGATCGGTGACGAGACGCAGGCATCGCATGAACTCATCGGAACGCGGCTCTGCATCCTGCGCGGTCTCGATCGATGCTTGATCTGGCTTGTCGGGGGACTCAACAGGAGTCAAAGCCTCCACCACCGTATAGGCCGTCTTCACCGAGCTTTCATACTCCTTGTAATCAGATGCGACTGGCTTCGCTGTTCCTGATCGCTCGGCTGCCTCCATGACAGCTTTGCTAACTCCTGACATGCGGCCATGCGTGTACTCCAACTGATGAAATACCAGGCTGACGTCGGGATCGTCCGGCTGACCTGGGTCGTCGGGGCGGTTAGCAACCTGCTCGCTCATTTGCAGGCCGTCCGGGAAAGGAATCGGGTGTGGCAAGGCGAAGTACCAGAGAGCCAAAGGCACCTCCGTCGAACTGATGAGTTCGCCCAATGGGCTTGAAATCGCTTTCGTGCGCCGCGAGTTGGTAGCTTTCCGCTTCACTCGAGCTCTCTTCCCGCTCACTTCGACGATGAGGCTCGTCTTGAGACACGGCGAGTTCGCGCAGCAGAGAGGTCCAGTCCGAGCTTCTTCAGTTCGTCCTCACTCCACCCGTCCTCGGTCGCCCGGACGTAGGCCTTCTCGTCCTGGCGTTCAGCCTCGGCAAGCTGCTCGCGCAGCTCGTCCACGCGCTTACGTGTGATCACCAGATCGGTGACCGATTCGATGCGCGAGTCGAGTAGCTTGTGTGCCTGGCTCTTGGTGGTTTCGAGGTAGATGGTCGCCATGCTCACTACACTAATGTCGTGCACGGATGTGCGTCACGACGCACGGCTTTCATCGGCCGGCTGGGTAGTCGTGGAGGTACCCGTTGGCGTGATCGCTGAACCAGTCCTCCCGGAACGAGCAGGGCGCACGGACAGGAAGAAAAGCAAAGCGGATACCGACCACGAGAATGCCATGCACCTCGTAGAGGCCGCCCGCGCCGAAGAACTCCACGCCCGAGCCGCGAAACTCGCGCCGGAAATGGAACGGTATCAAGTACCCGCGAAACAAGGGAGGACTATCACGTTAGTCCGGAACAGCTGGGAAAGGGCCGGTGCCACCGTTGGTGACAGCTTTTTCCTTGAGACGGCTACTTTGTAGTAGTTGCCACGGATTTCCCAGCGGCCGCCAGGAGTTCGCTCATCAAGGAAGCGGTCAGAGCAACGCCAGAATCTTCCTTGGATTCGGGCGACGAACCGAAGACTCGGGCAGCGAAGGCTGCCCGCATCTGGTCGCGAAGAGACTCATCGTGCAGAGGTTCCACGTAGCCGTCAAAGGTCAGTAGCTGCTCCTTGATGGTTCTCGCCCAAGTGCCTAGGTCTCGATGGTAACCGGCTTGCTTGCCGAAGTAGGTCGCCAACCCGAGGACAGCTGCCAAAAGGGAGACTCTGAGGATCCCATCTCCTATTGTCGTCGCTCCGCCATGCGAAACGCCCGGTACGAAGGCGAGGAAGTATGTGCCCGTGATGCCTGCCATGACACAGATAGCCGTTAACCAGCGGAATATACATGCGGACCTGAGGTGATCCTTGGATAGTTCTTCGAACCTTTTTGTTAACTGTGCACCGGACACAAAGCCGGCAGCTGTCTGGGCGCTGGCTGCTGCCGCCTCGACTTCTTGGACGGTTATCCGTGCCTTCTTGACGGCAATACGAAGATACTGGGATAGCTTCGCTTGTTCAACCCGTGTTGAAAGCAACGATGCTTTGCGGTAATCGATCCGCGCTGCTGATGCCTCGGACTTCTCCTGAGTGCCTTCGAATCTTGCAGCTTTGTCCCGGGCCGTCTGCGCCGCTGTGGCAACATATTTCTGGAGGATGTCCAATAGGTACACACTCGAGATTTCAATATTCCTCGAGTCACGCTGCCTGAGGGCCTTTACCAGTTGCTCGACCGTGGCCCTGTGGGCATCGATGGATTTACGGTCCCAGAGTACTGATTCTTCATAAGTAGGAAGAAAGTCATAGTCCGGGCTGAGAGCTTCCCACCAGATCATCAAGACATCGCTGATAGCCGCGTTTGCCTCAGAGTCTTCCATCCTCAACTGGTCGGTGACTTCGTTGTACGCCTCGTTGAGGGATTCGAGGTCGCCACTAAAGTCGCTCAGCTTCATCTGCATGGTCTATTTGACCATGGTTGGGCGTCCCGTCATATGCACATTGTTAGGATAGGACGCAAAGGATCTTCCGGCTCGTATCCTGACGCCCGGTCCTGATGTCTAATGCGACATCTACCTCGCAGGTGCGACTCCGTTGTTTCTGTGTCTTTGATGAACCACCACGTCGTCTATGCCGTGTCCCCGGGGTCTGTGGGTGATGATGAAAGCAGGACCAGCCGCCTCGCGCTCGAAAAACGAATACGATACGAACTCAGTACGTTGGCTGAGAGCAACGCTCACCATGATTTCGAAGCTATCTGCTTGGGTCTTGCTCACAAACGCATCGCGACGAATCTTATGCCTGCGACTGGGCCAGTCAGCGCTGGAGGGGACAAAGGTGAGACGCTGAGAGCTTTTGGACCAACCTTGCCTCGGAGGTCGCAGGAGCTTCATCTTTTGCGCTAGGTGCGACCCAAAAGAACGTTGTCCTGGCTTGCGCGATCCGGCTGGCGGACGTTCCCACGAAGATTCGAAGAGATCTGCGTTCCATATGCACACAGGGGGAACACATGGACCGGGTTGTGTTCTTCACACAAAGTCCTGTCCCGGTGGCGAAGCGTCATGAATTGCAGCAACAGGCAAGAGACCATCACGGTATCTCCTTGGATCGGAGAACAGCTTTACACTCCCCAAAAGAATGCAGCGAGTCCCACCTGAGGCACATGTAACAATCCTCCTATGGCCTTTACAGCACTGCACCGCGTTCTCGGGATGTCGCCATCCGAACTCTCCATGGACCTCGTGGTCGCAGCCGTTGCTGCAGCGGTTCGCGAACAGGCGGATCTGGATTGGAAGGAAAAGCTACCGGACAGCCGTGACCAAGCGGCAAAAGAGGAATTTGTCAAGGACGTAACAGCCATGGTGAATAGCGGCGGCGGTCTGATCGTGTTCGGAGTGCGGGAAAACCCTGCCACCTCGGCCGCTGAGGAAATCGTCGACACGGGTGCTTTTACCGATGGGGAAGCGAGGCGCCTGCGATCGATAGTCTATTCGGCAATCCAGCCGGCTATACAGGACCTGGTGTTCGAGGCTGTCAGCAGTGGAGCGGCGACCGTGGTTATCGTTCAAGTGCCGTCCAGTGTCGATACGCCGCATTTTCAGGTCCGACAGGGGTCGCTTCGGGCTCCGCGTCGTTTTGGCGCACAGACCGTAGACATGGCGGAACGTGATATTGAACAGGCCTACCGAGCGCGCTTTGAGGACCGCCGGGCAAAGGACGACACGCTCAATGAATTAGCCAGCAGGCTTTTAGCAGGCGTTCCCCGAGAGGGCAGGGTGTGGCTGACGGCTGCGGCAGTTCCGGTCAACCCGCGTCCGGCTCATCTGGGTCGCCTTTCCCGGGAGATCGCCCTAGACATTTTTCGAGATATTCGTATACAGAGCCCATTGTTGTCTCCCGATAATGAACACTATTTCGGCTATCTGGATCCCAACCCCCGGCCTGGGCTGAGGAAATGGAGGGCCGCTGTTCCTACGAACGGGGATGTGGGAGTAGTGGAAGTGCATGACCGCGGTGCCACAGGCCTGGCCTGGGCGCCCAGGCCAGGTGACGGTTTTGACGCCGGGCAGGACCTTCACGTTATGTTCGCGCATCATTTTCCGGTCTATGTCGTGCAGCTTCTCAATTCTGCGCTCGACCGCCTAGATATCTCTGGCGGATACCTGGTGCAGTTGATGATGCACGGTGCCGACGACAGCCATCCCCTCTACATCCGGACTTTTGAGTACGGCCATCCCAAGGACAGGGAAAGACTCACTCCGATTCATGGTTTTGCCCCTGTGGACTCATTCTTCAATGGAGGTAGTTTTCAGGATCTGCAGGAAACAGTCCAGTCCATGGCTTTGGATGTCCTGAACCAAGCGGGTATCGGGGCGGTTGACGCCACGTATCTTCGACCGCTTAGATAAATTCGCCCGGAGCTAAGCAGTGAATGAAGAATAAGTAGGCGGAAATTCACAGACTAAGTGTCCGGTCAAACTGACAACGAGCCGAGCGCACCGTCGCGGGCAATCGCGTCAAGCAGACCGCCTGGGCAGTGCCGCTGAGCTTGTTTTTTGCGCAGCGTCGGAAAGGCGCGCAATGGGAGCCTGTCCCGATTTGTGTGGATCAGGGCATGTGGGAAATAGTCGGTTCAAAGGACCGCCCGTGGGGGCCCTCTCCCGTCGTCCTTAGAGGCGCCGGGTCCTAACCGAGATCACCGGAGCCTTGGCCTCAAGCAGGATTTACTGCGCCGCGCTCCCGGGATGTCGGGCCGACAGCGGTACGGCTGACGTCAGGCTGGGTTCATCCGCGGGTCCTCGGTCGGGTTCGGGTACATGCACGGACAGCCGGCAGTGCCGGCGTCGGGCAGGTATTCGAAATGCGAGGGCTCGTTGCCGTACACCAGGCAGAGCCCGTACCCGGCGCCGTGTGCAGACAGCCAGTCGGTGACGGCGCCGGGCGCGACGTCGACCGCGCCCCCGTGCACATGCGTCGACGTCTGTGCGGTGGCCACCCAACGGGCTGCCTCCGCCCCGGAACCGTACCGGACGACGGCGATCTCCTCGGCCGCAGCATCCACCGCCGCTGCTCGGACCGCGTCGAGTAACACCCCGAACTGGTCTCCACGCTTGCCGAGCCGTTCCAGCGTGGCACGGAACGGGTGCGCTCGGATCAGGCCGGCGTCGGCCTTGGGCTGACCATCGTTGGGAGCATCGTCCAGGCCCACGATGGAACGCTCACTATTGGGGGAAGGCCCGCCGGCGGGCTCCGCGTCTCCGCGCTGCTGTCCGCCGGTGAGGTGAGCGGTAGGCTAGGCGACGTTGTACCGTCCGAAGCGTTATAAGGCTCGATGGACGTTTGTCCCGGGCTGTTAAGGAAGGCTCCGCTCATGCATTTGTCCCTTGTTCCGCCGCGTCAAGTCGCGATCGGTGATGCAGCGTCGTTCGTCGGTACCACCTCGGAAGCGATCCGCAGCTACCACGAGATGGGCCTGCTCCCCGAGCCCGAACAGGGCGGCGACGGCCCGCGCCGATACGGCTACGAATCCATGATCCGGCTGCTGTGGATCCAGAAGATGGTCGACGCCGGGATTGCCCTGGAGGACATCCGTGAAGTCTTTGCCGACACGGCTCCTGCTGGTGCGGACAGCGGCCACAATGCCGCCGTCGTGCAGCGCCTGCGCACAGTGAAGGGCAGGATGGGTCTGCTCTCCGACTTCGTCACCGGCCGGCTCGAGGGTCTGCCCGAGGGTTTCCTGCGCCAGACGGATCTGGATGGCCTGCTGGTCATGGAGCGGATCTTCGGGTCGCTCGGCGCGGCCATGGGCGCCGGCCGTTACCTTGCGCTGGCCGCTCACCCGGGTCTGCGGGAGGAATCCGACCGTGTTGATGCCGCCGAGGAAGCGCTCGATGACACGGTGCCTGTTGACGACCCCCGCGTGGCACAGGTGGCTGCCGAACGGCACGCCTTCGAACGAAGGTTGAGTGCCGCCATCGAGGATTCCGGTCAGGCGCAGAGGGACGAAGCGCTCCTCGACTCCTGGGATTCTCTGCACCCCGCTGTCCCCGGAAGTGAGGGCGAAGCCTGTCAGGTCGCTGGCGGAGGGGACAATCGCGTGAGCCTCAGCGAGGCCATTGGAATGATGCCCTACGACTACTCCCCGGCCCGCCTGCGCTGCATGGAATTGACCGTTGAACTCGACGCCAAGGAGTCATCCGCTTCCTAGACAGGGCGTAATGCCCCGATTCAAAGGCTGGTCACGCTTCTGAGGCCTAGTCCGTCTCGTTCGGATGGACCTGCGGATTCCCGGAGGCGACAGTGTGAGAGCGCGATCCGTGTCCTGGCCGAGCGCGGCATTCCGTCCCGCGTCGCCGCGTTGCCGCCGCTTTTTCCCTCGGCTACCTCTTGCCGAATCCCTACGACGAAGTCGACGTCCCTTATGCAAAGAAATGTTTGCAAATAAACCTTTGCGGTGGCATGCTGGGTCCATGACCGCAGATTCACAGCCTGAACCGAGTCCACCCCAGGGCGGCGACCGCATTCTCGAAGGCCCCGTCCTCAAGGCACTCGCCCACCCCCTCCGTGTGCAGCTGCTCCAGATCCTCTCTCAGTACGGGCCCCAAACGGCGAGCAGCATCGGCAAGCGGGTGGGGGAGTCGAGCGGTGCAACGAGCTACCACCTCCGGCAATTGGCCCGGCACGGCCTGGTTCGTGAAATCACGGATCGAGGTACGGGACGGGAACGCTGGTGGGAACGCACGCGAGGCGCCCTGACCATCAACTCACCCGCGAAGCAGGACCCCGCCGTCCGGGAAGCGGTCCGGCAGGTCAGCCGGACCTTTGAATGCGGACGAGCAGAATTGCTGGCCGCGTTCATGGCAAGCGACCTGTCCGCCATGCCGCCAGAGTGGGCTGAGGCCCCGGTAATCAGCACGTTTAACGCCCACTTCACGGCAGATCAACTTGAGACGTTCACCCGGGACATGGAAACGGTCCTGCGCGAGAAGCTCGAGACCTACCGCAGTGATCCAAAGACACCCGGCGCCCTCCCCGTTCAACTGCATTTCAACGCTTTCCCACTCATCGATACACAGGAGCCGACATGAGTTCTTCCGCCCGCGGGTACTACCAGCCCGCCCCCACCAGCATCCAAGCAGGCTTCACCTCCCGTGCCCTGACCCGCCTTGGCACGGCTTTCATCGCGGCCGGTTCCCGGCTCGCCGATCAGGATCGTTCCGCTGAAGTGGCGCTCTTTAAACAGCATATTGAGCGCCGAACCGATGCCTGTGCCATCGCACACAGCGGCGTCTACCTGCTGCTCTAGGAAAATAAAGTGGCGATATGAAAGCGCATTCCTACAGTGCAGTTGATGTTTTCTCCCACGACCCGTATCGAGGCTATGTGCGGTCCAAGGTTGTGAACCGGACCCGCAAGGATCTGTAGCTTCTCACTCACAGCAGCACCACCTCCGAAGGGCCTCGCCGATCAGCGGGGCCCTTCGGCGGTTTCCCCGCCAACACCGCGTCGGGGTGGACCAGGGGAATCCACGAGGGGTTGCATGCACTGCAAGCTACCGGTAGCGTGCAGTGCATGGCACCTACTACTGAATCGGTTCTGACGCAGCTTCGCAAGGGCACCGTGGACTATTGCGTTCTTGCGTGTCTGCGTTCCGGGGCCGCGTATGGGCTGGAGATTGCCGAGCGGCTCGGGGAAGGGAAAGTCCTGTTCGCCAGCGGCGGCACCCTCTACCCACTGCTTTCACGTCTACGGCAGCAGGGGTGGGTAACCACAACGCTGGAGCCATCGCCGGTGGGACCGCCCCGCCGCTATTACCACCTCACCAATGAGGGCGAGAGCGCTCTGCAGGTCTTTACCCAGACGTGGAACCTGTTTGCCGCGGATGTCACCACCATGATCAAGGAGACTTCATGAATACCACTGAACCGATGCCGGCCCTCTTGGAGGCGTACTTCGCCGACCTCGATCGGGCGCTGATCGGAACCGATGAGCGGGAACGCGCCGAGACGGTCCAAGCGATGCGCGAGCACGCGGCCGAGATGCTCCACCGGCATGGAGTCTCGGAGAAGACCGCTGAACGCGTGATCGGCGACTTCGGGCCCGTGGAGCAGATTGCCGCCGCCGCCACTTCCACGCCCGCCCCGGCGTCCGCACCGGCCCCGACGCGTTCCTGGAGCGACATCTGGCTGCTCGTGGGCTCCATCGTGAGTCTTCTGTTCTATGTTTTCCCCTTGTTTGGCATCGCGATGCTCATCTGGGCGATCCTGAGAATCAGGCGCACCAGCGGGAACCGGACGCTGCAGAAGGCGGCCTTGTGGGTCTCTGGTGTGTCGGTCGCGTTCTCGATCGGGATGTTCATCAGCCACGCCCTTCACGCCCTCTGACCTAAGCCAGCATCAGCCGAATCGATCCAAGGTCGACGGCGGCGCTGCCGGCGGCGCGCTCGCCCGCCGCCGGCAGAAGGGCGGCGTGCGCGCGGCGGGCCATGGTGGGGTTACCGGATTCGATCGCAGCCAGCCCGATGAGGGACCACGACACTTCAAACAACAGGTCCCGCGGAGGCTCCGGCACCACGTCGACAGCCGCACTTGCCTCCACCAGCCGGCCTCCGCGCGCCAGGAGCAGCGGCCGTACCCACGGTTCAACGGGGCCGAAGTTCCCGTCCGGAAGCTCCGTGCCGTTCCGCACCGCAGCGGTCAGCTCCGCCAGGGCGGGCAGACCCGTCCGAAACCCGGGCATCTCGTCTCCGGCGGGCGGAAGAGGGCCCTGCAGGAAGGTCCACCGGAACCAGGCGGTGAAGACGGTTGCCAGGTGTCGGTCGTAGCGGGCGGCGAGGGCATCTATAAGGTCCGCTTCGCGGGAGGCAGCATCAATGTCGTCCAGCGCGCAGAGCGCCTGCATCCGGATTAGCCGGCCCTGGATCTCGAACGTCGGCAACTCCGCTTCCACAGCCAGCGCAACGATCTCAGTCCCAAGGGCCTCCCGTGCACCAGCCAGCCCGGCTGTCGAGAACGTCTGCTGGTACTTAGCGCTGAGGGCAAAACACAGCAGAGCGGGATCGTTCAGCTTCCGGGCAATCCGTTCGGCCTCGGCCGCTTCCGCTAGCCGGTCCGCGGTGCCCCGGGACTCCATGGCAATAGTGGCTAGCAGCCTTGCCCGCACCCGTGCCGACGTCCGCGGCGGCAGGACCTTCAAGGTCCGCACGGCGGCGTCCACAATCGCCGCCGACTGGACCGGATCATCCGAGCGGGTCCAACTCCCCGGTACCTCAAAGCCGCCGATGACCCGCGCCGCCAGCTCCGGATCGCCGAACTGCTCCGCCGCAGCGATTGCAGCCATCCGCTGCTCGGCCGCCAGCTGGACCGACCCGGATACCGCCAGCACGGGAAGCAGCTGCGCCACTCCCTCGAGCTGGGCACGCTCGCCGGTTCGCCCAGCGGCGGCGACGGTCCGCGCCAGGAGGGAGGCGCCGTCGTCGGGCCCAAGATCCAGCGAGGGATCGTGGCTCAGGATGCGCTGCTCGAGCTTGGCCAGCGGGGCCCCGGGATCGAGGCCCAGATCGTGCCGCAGAGTGGAGCGGGCCCGGGACAGCAGAGCGAGGGCATCGGCCTGGCGTGCGCAGCGGTAGAGGGCCAGGGCGAGCAGTCGCCAGCCTTCCTCCCGCCACGGGTGCTCGCCGATATGGGCGTCGAGCAGAGCCAGGACATCCTGCGGGCGGCCGAGTTCCAACCGGGCGGAGGCTAGCTGCTCAACCGTGGCCGCCCGGAGTTCGGCAAGCCGCGCCCTTTCGGCTGTGGCCCAGGAGCGGGTGCTGAATTCCTCGAACGGACTGCCGCGCCACTCCTCGAGGGCGGCGGTCAGGGCGCGCTCGCGGGCGTCAAGGCCCAGTCCCGCCGCGCTCTGGAGACGTTGTTCCACCCGCCAGAGATCGACGTCGTCGTCCGGGAGGCGGAGCGCATAGCCGTCACTGGTGGTGAGCAGGACTGCCGGGGGAGTGCGGGGCGGGCGGTCCGGTTCGAGGAGACGGCGCAGCTCGCCGATGAAGGTGCGGACGGCGCCCACGGCTCCGGGCGGGGCGTCCTCCCACAACTCGTCGATCAGCCGCCGGGTGGACACCGTCCTGCCGCGGGCGGCGACGAGGATGCCGAGAAGCTCGCGTTGCCGTGCCTTGGACAGGCGGAGCGGGGTGCCCGCGTGCTCGGCGCCGACAGGGCCAAGAACGCGGATCCGCAGTTTATTCACCTGCTGATTCTAGTGCGCTGATCGGGCGCTGATCCGGCTGTGGAATCGTCATGCGAAGCCGCGCCGGAAGGCCCGACGCCGGCAACGGCCGCGTTCCGCGCGGCAGGAAAGGCAGCACCATGGATCTGCAGCTCATCGGGAAAACGGCATTCATCAGCGGTTCCACGCAGGGAATCGGCTACGCCGTGGCCACCATGCTGGCCCGCGAGGGCGTAACCGTGACACTTCACGGCCGGGATGCCGCGAAGCTTGCCGCCGCCGTCGAGACGCTGCGGCGGGAGGTGCCGGGATCCTCTGTGGACGGCATCGCAGCTGACTTCGCGGTGCCCGAGCAGGTGGAGCGGCTGTGCGCGGAACTGGCCGACGTCGACATCCTCATCAACAATGTTGGCCTGTTCGAGCTGAAGCCGTTTGAGGACATCTCAGCCGAGGAATGGCGCCGGTATTTTGAGGTGAACACCCTCAGCGGGGCACTGCTCGCCCAACGGCTGATGCCGGCCATGCTGGCACGGGGCTGGGGCCGGATCGTCTTTATCAGCAGTGAATCCGGCGTCAACGTGCCCGCTGACATGATCCACTACGGTGCGTCCAAGGCGGCCATGATGGCGGTGGGCAACGGCCTGGCGAAGCTCACCCGGGGGACCGGCGTGACAGTGAACTCGGTGCTGGGCGGACCCACGTATTCCGACGGCGTCGCCGCCACAGTGGAAGGCATCGCCGCTGCCACCGGGCAGTCCGTCGCCGACATGAAGCAGGCCATTATCGGGGCCAACCAGACCTCGCTGCTGGAGCGGTTCATCGAGCCCGAAGAGATCGCCGCTATGGTGACCTTCCTGGCCAGCCCGCATGCATCCGCGACGAACGGATCCGCCGTGCGCGTGGACGGAGGCGTGCTGACGAGCGTGGTGTAGGTCCACCTGAACGTATCGTTGGAGCCCAAGGCAGGCACGAATATTTTAGCGGCCTGCTTCCTTAGTCCATTGAGGAGAGGATGCACCCACGGTGCTCAAGGTTAAGCCCATGGCTTGCGTAGCCATCGCGTAGGGAACGGCGCCAACTACGAGTCGGCGAAACCCTCCGATTGGTACCACGAGGTGGCGTTCAGTGTGGTGACGGACTGCGTCAAACACCCAGAGGATCACGTCTTGGTGCGGTCCAAGTACGACCCCCGGTACGGCACCAGCGCCACGTACTATGACGTCGAGGCGGAGCGGGAAGACCCTGCAGACTGGACCCAGTTAGAGCTGTCAACGGACGTCAAACACTAGGGAGCGGGACGTCCGGCATCAGACGGGCTGCCTGCCGGGCGGTGCGTGCCGCAGGCACTGCCTCATTTGCGCGCACTGAGTCCGGTTTAGCGGGAAGACACTGCCGTCGTTCCCGGGCCCGGCCTAACCTGAAACGGAGGGCTTTTCGACAGCAGAGGGAGCATCAAATATGTGCACAGGCATCAGATTTTCGGACGGCAGCGGCAACCTCTATCTGGCCCGCAACCTCGACTGGACCTCCGACTTTGGGGAGCGGGTGGTGGTGACGCCCACCGGATACGCCACAAAATCGCCGTTCGGCGCGGTGCCGAGTATCCGGCACGCGGTGATTGGCATGGGCATCGTGCAGGAGGACACGCCGCTCTATTTCGACTGCGGCAACGACGCGGGCCTGGCTGTTGCCGGCCTCAACTTCCCGGGCTACGCGGAGTACGCGCCGGAGGCGGTTGAGGGTGCGTTGAACGTTGCCGCGTTCGAGTTCCCGCTTTGGGTGGCCTCGCAGTTCGCCAGCGTTGACGAGGTCGAGGCAGCGCTCGCCAACGTTGTTATTGTCGACAAACCAATTAACGAAAAGTACCCAAGCTCGCTGCTGCACTGGATCATTGGCGACTCGAAACGCGCCATCGTCGTGGAGTACACGAGCGACGGCATGCACGTCTTCGACGATGACGTCGACGTCCTGGCCAACCAGCCCGGCTTCGGCTGGCACCACGAAAACCTGCGCAACTACCTCAATGCATCACCCGACTTCCCCGAAAAAATTGTGCTCAACCGGGCGGACCTGGTCCCGTTCGGCTCCGGGTCACTGATGCGGGGGATTCCCGGTGACTATTACTCGCCGTCGCGGTTTGTGCGGGCGGCCTACGTCCACGCGCACTATCCGGACAAGACGACCGAGGAAGAGAATGTCAGCCGCGCCTTCCATACCCTGCAGCAGGTGGCCATGGTGGAAGGCAGCGCGGCCATGGGATCGGGCGAGTATGAGAAGACCACCTACACCGGGCTCTTTTCCTCCCGAACGATGACCTACTACTGGAACACCTACGATGACCCGGCGGTTCACAGCGTGGCAATGGCCGACCATGCGGCCGACGGAACGGACCTTGTGGTGGTCTAACACTTCGCCGGAACCGTCAGTTGAAGTCCGCCTTGCGGATCAGCCCGTGGACACCCACGGTCCGGTCCACCACCTGGGATACGGCGAAATCGGCGGCCGCCGACAGATAGGCGTAAGCAACGGCCCGGTCCATGCCTTTTTCCTGCTCGAGGAAGTCCAGCGCATTCACCACGGCGCGCCGCATGGCCACATTCAGGTCGCTGCTCACGCCGCCGTCGCCCAGACCGTCGGGGTCGGACAGCCCGATGGGAATCCATGCCTCCGCCGTTTCCCCGAACGGATACCGGTGGGCCAGTTCCGGAGCGTCACCTGCCCCGGGCTTGCATACGGTCAGCCGGAAGGTGCCGCGCAGTGACCCTTCCATCGCGGTCAGGGCCACCTCGCCGTCGCCCATGCCCATGTGCGGATCGCCCACATAGAAGAGGGCGCCGTCTGCCTTCACCGGCAGGTAGAACGTGGACCCCGGCCCGAGGTGGCGGATGTCGATGTTGCCGCCGCCGAGGGTGGGCGGTACCGAGTTGGCTTCCGGATCGGTTAGTCCGCTGCTTTCTGCGAAGGCCACGCCCATCATGCCCATGAACGGGCGCAGCGGAAAACGCACCTTCATGTCGCCGCTGGTCATCACACCTTTGCCGTCCTCGATCGCGGTGAAGACGGAGACATTGTGATAATCCGTCGGGATGCCGGAGGCGCGGTTGTCCAGGGCTGCCGGCGGCATGACTTCCTCCAGCGTGATGCCCTCCGGCGCCGCCGGACCTTTCTGCACGGCCAGGGAACCCTTGCCGTGCCGGCTGGACACGACGCCGTACGGCACCCGGGGCACGGCGGCGAGGGTCTCGATTTTCAGCACGTCGCCGGGTTCCGCCCCTTCCACCGAGACAGGGCCGGTGACCACGTGCGGTCCGTCGGTGTCAAAGTTCCGCGGGGTGCGGCTGTAGTCCGCGGCGATGTCGACGGCGTCCTGCAGCACCCCGTCCTTGTCCACACCGTGACCGGCGAAGAAGGACAGCGGATCCCGTCCCTGGTCTTCCAGAATTCCTTCGTGCGAGAGGGCATCGATGGTGATGGTTTGGCCTGACTTCATCCGCATGACCGGCGTCGCATGCACCGTTGGAACGTAGCCCCACAACACGTCCCCGGGTGTGGAGGCAAGGTAGTGGTCGCCGGGGATGTCTCCGGTATTCGGCTGCAGGATCTGCCCCGGCTGAGCGTCGGAGGGGCTGGCAGTGGCTGTGCCGGCAACCCCACCCGTGCCGGAAGTCCCCGCGGTGGAACCCGCCGTGGCCTGGTTCGTGCATCCGGTGGTGACGGCCAGAGCGCCAAGACCAGCCGCAGCTCCGAGGAATCCTCTGCGGCCCAGCCCTTTGGTCAGCACTTCGGCGGCTTCGCGGCCGATCAGCATTCTGTTCATCGTGTCCTCCTGTAGCTCGTGCCATCAAGCTAGTCAGCCGGAGTTTCAGCGCTGTTTCAGGCGGATGAACGGGATGTGCGGCCCCCGTTCTGAACGACGACGTCATCATCAGCCCCCGGAGCCCCAGCCAAGGCGGCTGGGGCCGACGTCGTCGTCCTCGTTTCACCGATTCATCATGGACAGCGGGAGGTATGCGCTGACGATTCGATTGGGAGCGTCCACAACCTCGCTGATTTTCAGGGCCACGATGACCGAGGACAGCAAATACGGTTCGATGCCGTAGGTGAAACACAGGTGCTCAATATGTGCCGGAGTGCGTTTCGGGCTGCTTCAAGAAGGTCGGGTCCCACTCCTGTGGTGGCGTAGTAACCCTGGTCCTCGATTCCGGGCCGGAGTGGTCCCGAGGCTTGGAATTGCGCCCTCCCGTGCGTAGGGGACTATGCGGACGGTCCAGACGCTTTCAATGTAACTGGTCAGGCCAGTACAGCGACGCTATCGGCCCGGAGGTCAGGGGCCAACGATAGGTTGTCGGACTACTGGCCTGTACCGGACTACCGACCTGTAAATGGACGGAAGGAACTTTATGCCACCTGAGCAGCCTCTCTTGTTGTTGTCGCCGCGACAATCACATTGTGGTTCTGGTTCTCGTGCGCCGGTTTAGCAAGTCCAATGCCGGAAAACACCCACCGGCAACCAAGGGCAAGTGGTTTGAGGTTCGACACCGGTAGGGAGTTGAGAGCCTGAATGGTGCTGTTCGGTCCCTGAAATTTGCGGCAGAATTTGCCTGAATCGCCGCAACGCGCACGGTTGGAAATGGCGGACAGCTGGGATCATCCCGGACGTCGGGATAAACAATGACCATTCCGACGCAAACTATAGGCAGCACAGCTAGACTGCAATTCTTCCCAAACCCCAAGGAGTAAACGTGTCTAATCCGCTGGACCTCAGCAACGCCCAATACGCAGAGGTGGAAAGCCCTCTGGTGTTGGAGCCGCCAAAGCCTGTGGTTGAGGTCGTGGTTCACGAGCCGGAAAAGGTTGGCGGCATGGTTCTAGTCGACGCCGAGGCCCAGAAGAAGCATGCTGCGACCGCCAAAAGCTTCCTTGATGACCTGCTGGCTACGCCGCTGCAAAGCCCAGACTTCCAGACAAAGCTGGCACAGCTGATTCGTCTGGGTGAGGGCACGATGCAACAGGCCAGCACTGCGTCCAACCGTATGCTGAAAAGGCCCGCAGCGGCGCTCGCGGCGACTGGCGATGACCCCGCATCGCGGACGGGCAAGACCCTTGTGGAACTCCGGCAAATCGTGACGGAGTTGGATCCAAAGCGCCACGATCTGACCGGGAAGAAGCGCATCTTGAGGTTTCTCCCCGGGGGCGACGCCATCCAGCGGTACTTCATGAAGTATGAGTCCGCTCAGGCGCAGCTCGATGCCATCACCAAAGCACTTAAGGGTGGGCAGGATGACCTGCGGCAGGACAACGCGGCCATCCAGACAGAGCGCGACGCCCTCTGGGAAGCAATGGGGCACCTCGCGAATTATGCCGTACTGGCGAACCACCTCGGGGACGGTCTTGAGCAGCGAATCTCGGACCTCAGAAACCAAGGCAAAACGGATGAAGCAGGCACGTTGGAAGCTGATGCTCTCTTTTACGTCCGCCAGCGGCATCAGGACCTTTTAACCCAGATGGCAGTATCCATCCAGGGCTATCTGGCTCTCGACGTGGTCCGGAAGAACAATTCGGAGCTTATCAAGGGTGTGGACCGCGCGCTCGGAACTACCCTGGCGGCTTTGCGGGTCGCTGTGATAGTCGCCCAGGCACTGGCGCAGCAGAAGATCGTGCTGGCCCAGATCGATGCCCTCAACTCGACGACGGCAGACATGATTGTCTCCACTTCAGAGCTCCTGCGTTCCCAGGGCACCGCCATTCACCAGAACGCATCCAAGGCGACCCTCGACCCCGCCAAGCTGCAACAGGCTTTCGACAATGTGTTCCAGGCCATGGATGAGGTTGACCGGTACAGGGCAGAAGCGGCCCAGTCCATGAAGCAGACGGTGCAGGTGCTTCAGGGGCAGGTCAGTCGCGCCCAGCTACAGCTGGAGCGCAGTCACTCCTCTGATGCTTCCGCCACCCAAACCCTGAAGGGATAGCGATGTCACGTCTCACGCTGGGCAACGTCGTCAAAGTGACGCTTGTGGTGCTGTTTTTTTACTTCGTCGTTCTCTTGGTGCTTCTGATCGGAATACGCAGGAAGAAACCGAAAGTCATCCTGGAGGGGGCCCTTTACGTTGCGCTCTTTATTGCTGCCTTCTCCATCCCCAGCGACAGTGGGTTCTCCACCGCAGCGGCTTTTATAGGTCTCGGGACTATGGCCGTATCAGCCGTGCGGGGCTATATGCTTCGTGACCTGTGGTTGCACCGGAGAGGCCGGGGGCGGCAGCCTGACATTACGGTTCAGGCCAATGTGCCCAGCCAACCTGTTGACCCGTCGTACGCAGCGCCGACGGTGCCGGCAAGAGACGATCTGTCATCCGCTTTGGCGTGGGTAGCCTCGCTTGCCAAGCACAGTAAGAACCAGCTTCCGGCTGATGCGTACGTGATCGTTTTGGAAACTTGTCAGACGCTTGACGCGGTTATCGACGCGGAAACGCGGCAGCCCTCGGGGGACGCCCGGTTTGAATATGAGTTGGCGGCTGTAGTGCGAGAGTATCTGCCGGCTGTTCTTCGCGGTTACCTTGCCATTCCGCCAAGCATGGTGGGCAACCGACAGCCGAACGGAAGAACCCCCAACGAGGAACTGGTTGAGCAATTGCAGCTCCTGTCAGGACAAGCAGAGGCGCTTCATTCCAGCCGCCACAGCCATACCTCAGCCGAGCTGACAAGCACGGGTAACTTCCTGAGAGAGCGGTTTGGCCACCATCAGCGCGATGGATTCGACTTCGGCATTAAGTAGGACCAGACGCGCTGGTTCTACTTACGAGCAGGGAAGCGGCCGTTACCTGAAGTCAGCTTTGCGGATCAGCCCGTGCATGCCCACGGTTCGGTCCGCCACCTGGGACACGACGACCGTTCTGGCCGGAATTATCGGAATGGCCAAGGAACTCAACATCACGCTGCTGGCCTAAGGCATCGAGACGGGGCGGAGTTCAGAGTTCTCAGGGCAGCGGGCATCGGCCTCTTCCAGGGTTATTGGTTTGCAAAGCCAGCCTTTGAGGAGCTTTCGCGCGTATGTTTTGGGTCAGCTCCGATGTCGCCGCAAACATTAGTCTGACCGAATATATTCATTAGTTGACGGAGTGGAGTTTCGCTCCATCCACCGAAAAAGGAAAGGAATCGTCAATGCCGAACTACGTCGTCTTGCAGGTAATCCTCAAAGAGAAACTTCTGGGAACGGGGTCGGGCAACCTGACCTCCCTTGAGAAGGCCATCAATGACCAGGCTGAGAAGGGTTACCGGCTCCATACGATTACCACCTCCAGCAGCGGGAGCAAGGGATTCGGAGGAGGTGACCGCATTCAGGCAACAATGGTGTTCGAAAGCCTCAGCTAACCGCGCAGCCGTCAGATTGTTGACCTACGGATCAGAGGAGCTTTGTGGAACCGGGAACCGCTCTTTTTATTGTTATGGTCGCGACGATTGCATTTGTTGTTGTGGCACTTTTGCTCCTGAATAGGTTCAAGAAAACCAACTCAGGCAAATATCCACCCGCCTCTGAAGGTAAGAGGTTTGAGATTCGACGATCTCCAAATAGATGAGACCGCGTTGCTGGACGCCCCAAAACTCCCCGGTTAGGCTCCCTTCATGGGGACTAAATCAGACCAGACACGCAAAACACAGCCCAGCTTGGCAGTGCCGGCGGTGTACTGCCTGATCATCATCGGCCTTGGACTGTGGGTAAGTCTGGCCACGGGCGAGTGGATCGCCATGGTTTGCGCCGCCGGTCTGTTGGTGCTGCCGGTGCGCGGTTACAGCAATCGGCGTTCCAAGGAATCCAAGTAGGCTGTCCTTCTCCGGTCAGCTAAGCTACCTGAGGCCGCGGCGAACCCGCCGCGCGCAATAGTTTTAGCTTTTTGGGGGAAGCATGTCCGAGAAAACGGCGCAGAACGCCAACCACAGTTCCAATGCACCCGGCGGTCCGGGGACGGCTTTAGCCGCACCGGCACGCGCCAAGACCGTGGAGATTGCCTTTTGGCTGCTGCTTGCTTCGGCAGCTGCCGTACTGATCCGGATCCCGGTGGCAATCAGTGTCCTGAACACAGACGAGTTCAAGACCAGGCTTGAGGAAACTTTCGGCGCGTACGTCATCGTGCCCAACTGGATTTCCTCGGAAAGCTCAGGGTATGTGTGGTCCGGCATCATCACCGCCGTAGTCCTTGCAGCGATTGCCGTCCTGGTCCGCATGGGGCTTGGCTGGCCCCGGTTTGTGCTCATCGTGGTTACCGTCCTGACGGCGCTGAACATGCGCGTGCAGTTCACGCAGGAGCCGGTGGTCATGGCTGCAGCGTGGGTGACGCTTGCTGCGGTCCTGCTGATGCTCGCAGCCACGGTTTTGCTCTTCCTGCCGCAGGCGGGAGCCTACTTCAAGTCGCGCGGACAGTACCGGAAGGACAGGACGCTTAGTCGGGCCTGACGCGCCAGCAGGCGGCTAATCCGCGGAAGACAAAGCGGGCCATCCCTCAACGGGGATGGCCCGCTTTTGCGTGTTCGCTACTTCTGGTCGTCGTCTTTGTTGCCGTCCATTTTGTCTTTGACCTTGTCCTTGGCCTGATCAACCTGCTCCGGGTGATCCTTGGCCGCGTCCTTCGCCTTGTCTGCCATTCCGCCCAAATCAGCCATGAGATTTTGCCTTTCCTTCGAGGTCCAAGGCAGCACAGTGAGCGGCCTCGGTCTGACACGCCCCATCCTCCACCCGGGGAGCGTCGAGTACCACCCCCGTCGGGCTATCTCTTCAAGGGGCTCCGGCGCGCAGCTCATCTCCGGCGCAACTGCGTGCGCAGCAAGCCGGCAACCCGGCACGTGATGATGGTTCCGGTGAAGCGCAGCGAACGAACGCTACTGCGCGTCGACCTTGCCCGCCCACGCCTGGGCGTAGAACAGCGGGGAGTTCGAGTCCAGCAGTTCGCCATAGGCGCCGGGGTCCAAAGCCTGGGCCGAATCGGCCGGTATCCCGGGCGCGAAGGCGGATACACCCAGTCCGGCCTGGGAATCCTGCAGCGTCAAACCTGCCGCTTCCAGAATGGTGGGAAACATGCTCAGCTGGTCCGTGCCGGGCCGCTGGGCAATGGTCTTGTCCTGGCCCGGAACCCAGATCCGGTTGAAGATGGTGCGGTTCTCGTGGAAATCCAGCTGCTCGTGGAACGCGTCGCCGGCGCTCATGTGCTTGAGGTGGTCGCCCATGATCACCACGGCGGTGTCCTCGAGGTAACCCATATCCTTCATGTGGTTCACGAAGCCGGCCACCTGGGTCATGGAGCAGTCAAAGACGGACGTGACCCGCTCCTGGGTATCTACGTTGCAGTAGTCGTACACGTGCACCGGCTCGTGGGTGTCCAGCGTCAGCACGGAGAGGTTGAACGGCTGACCCGTGGTTTCCGCCTCCGCGTGCAGCTCATCGACCTTGTCCTTGGCATTGGCCATGAGGCGTTCGTCGCTAAGGCCCCAGTCGGGCCGGAAGTTCTCCTCCGGTTCGCCGGCGTCGCGCCAGTCAGCGAGCCCCTTCACTTCGGAGTAACCGTGGCTGGTCAGGAAGGTGTCTTTCGCGGCGAAGGAGGAACTTGCGCCGCCCATGAAGACACTGGTGTAGCCCTGCCCGTCCAGGACATCACCCAGGCAGGTTATTCCTCCCAGATAGGTGTCGGCGTCTTCGTCGACTGCGGTTGAGGATCCGCTGTCCGCACCGAAACCGGCGCCTTTCAAGGGAACGCCGCACTGCGTCGACGCCAGACCTGCCATGGTCCAGCCCCCGCCCTTGTACTGCTGCAGGTTGTCGACGCTCTGCCAACCCTCTTCGGCTGCGGTGGCTGCCTTGAGCGGAATGAAGGCGTCCTTCTCGAACAGCTGGTCATCCTCGAGGGTCGCCTCGCCGGACTCCAGATAGATCAGCACCAGGTTGTTCTTGCCCGAGTCGCCGGTGACGGTTGGCGCCGCATAAAAATCGTCGACGTCGTACGCGGACTTCCCCGCCTTGATGTAATCTCCCATGCCCACCGTGGTGGCGAAGGAGGTGGTGCCGCCGACGACGACGGCGGACACCAGCAGCGTGGAAACGCTGCGCATAATCCATTGCTTGCGGCGGGTAGGCATCCCCTCGCCGGAGATGCGGCGTTTACGGTGCCGCATATGCCGCCACAGGGCAATCAAAAGGGTGATGAGCAGAGGCGCGACGCCGACTGCCAGGATGCCCGTCCAGACGAGGGATCCGCCGCCGCCGTCGGTTTCCACGGAAACGAGGTTCAGGAGCATCTGGCCCACGGAGATGTTGCCCCAGTAGAAGCGGATGCCGGCAGCGGCGATAAGGAGCGCAAGGCCCGCCCAGATCAGGACGTAGACCAGGATGTGTCCGACGACGACGCCGACGCGTCGGCTGACAGAACGTACCCGGTCAGACATGGCACTCCCTTCGATTTCCCGATGCCCCGCGTTTATGCCGGGCACTCTTGACAAACACCCGTGTTCGGGTCCATAGAAGACTAGTACCGATGCGCTGCCCGTTCAACCACGATGACCCGTAAGTAACCAGTTGCACACGCACTGCGGGGCTCCAGTCACCACCCGCCGCGGGTGGGTGTATGGCCCTTCCGTGCGTCGTCGGGCATGGCCATTTCGGCGCGGAGTCCCAATAGGCGGATGGGCCGGCCGGCCTCGATGGCACCCGCCAGGTCCAAGGCCCGGGCCAGGACTTCGTTGCCGTCGAACGTTTCGGGGATTTTCCGTGCGTGGGTCTTGGTGGTGAACGGCGCGTACCGGACCTTGAGGGTGAGCCCGATGACCGGCCGCCCCTCGGCAGCCACGTCCAGGAGGACGTTCGCGGCCAGTTCCCGGATGGCGTCGTCCACCTCTGCGGGGGTGGTCAGGTTCTGCTGGAAGGTGGTCTCCCGGCTGTGTCCGCGGGCCACCCACGGGGTGTCATCCACCTCGGCGGACCCGTCTCCGCGGCCAAGTTCTGCATACCAGGGGCCCATTTTGGGGCCGAACTCCGGGACCAGCGACTGGGGGTCGGTTGCCGCAAGCTCGGCAACAGTGCCAATGCCCAGCTTCGCCAACCGGCCCGAGATCTTAGACCCGACGCCCCACAGCTCCTTGGTGGGCCGGTTGCCCATGACGTCCAGCCAGTTCTCCGCAGTAAGGCTAAATACGCCGGCCGGCTTGCCGAGGTCGGTGGCGTTCTTGGCCCGGATCAGGGTGTCACCGATGCCCACGCTGCAGTGCAGCTGGGTCTGCTCCAGGACGGCGGCCTGAAGGTTTCGGGCGTAGGCGCCCGGATCCCCGGTTTCCACGCCGACGAACGCTTCATCCCAGCCCAGGACCTGCACGACGGCGCCGGGCTGGCCGCGCAGGGTGGCCATTACGACGTCGGACGCCGCCAAATAGGCGTCGCGGTCCACTGGCAGGAACACTGCGTCGGGCACCTTCCGGGCCGCAACCCGCAGCGGCATGCCCGATCCCACGCCGAAAGCCCGTGCCTCATAGGAGGCAGTGGACACCACGGCCCGTTCCGTCGGGTCACCCCGCCCGCCCACGATCACCGGCAGGCCCGCCAGTTCCGGGCGCCGCAGCACCTCGACCGCCGCAATGAATTGGTCGAGGTCAACGTGCAGCACCCACGGGTTTCCGCTCACGCGACCAGTGTGCCCCAAACGGTCCTGACAGTCATCGGTGGAACCCCGGACGGTTCAGCCTTCAAACAACAGGGCTGAACCAACGCGGGTGTTAGACGATCTCGTCGGCGACGCGGATCAGGATCTTGCCGGTGGTGCCGTTTTCGACGGCGTCATGCGCGGCAGCGGTTTCCTCCAGCGGGAACCAGGTCAGCGGCAGTCCGGCGGATTCGCCAACGGGCAGGACGCCGTCGTGCAGTGCAGCCGTGATGTCCTCCGCCGCGGCATGCTGGGCCGCTTCCCCGACCGTGTAGATGAGTACGCCCTGCCAGCGGACGTTCTTCGCAAAGCTGGCCACGATGGGTGCCGTGAATTCTTCGCCGTTGTTGTTCGCGTAGTAGGCGACGCTGCCGTGGTTGGCAATGACGGCCACGTCCAGCGCAGCGTTCTGGGCGGGGGAGACCTCCACAATCTGGTCCACGCCGTCGGGTGCGATCTCGCGGATGCGGTCCGCCTCGGCGTCGTCCGGGTAGCGGACAATGTGGTGGGCTCCGGCGGAGCGGGCGAGCTCCGCCTTGGCATCGTTGCTGACTGTCGCGATGACGGTGGCGCCGGCCCAGACGGCGAGCTGGATCGCGGCGTGGCCCACGGCTCCGGCGCCGCCCTGAACCAGGACCATGCGTCCGGCGAGGGTGCCCGGAGCCAGCCGTGACGGCCCAAATTCGTGGACGGTCAGGGCGCGGTGCGCGGTCATGGCCGGCACGCCCAGGCTGGCGGCGACGTCGAACCCGATGCCCTCGGGAAGCTTCACTGCGCGGTCGGCGGGGAGGATGGTGAATTCCTGGGCCGTGCCGGTCGGCCGGCCGTGGGCTGCGAGGTAGATCCACACCCGGTCGCCGGGCTGAAGGTCTGTGACGCCGTCGCCGACCGCGTCGATGACACCGGCGCCGTCCTGGTTCGGAACCACCTCGGGGAAGGCAAGATCGCCGGCGGCGCGGGCTTTCCAGTCCGTGGGGTTCACGCCCGAGACGGCGACGCGGACGCGCACTTCGCCGGGACCCGGGGCGGCAATGTCCCGGTCGACGGGTGTGAGGACGGACGAGGGGCCTGTGGCGGAGTACACGATTGCTTTCATGGGCGGTACAAGAGCCGCGGTCAGTGTTCTATTCCCTGCCCCTGACCCCGTCCCTGCCGTGGAACGGCTTAGTTCCCGAACGTGTCCTGGAAGAAATGCCGGTTTGTGTCCACCTTCTGCAGGAGCTGGCCGCCGGTCAAATATCTGCGGTCGAACTCTTCCCAGTCTCCAACGAACATGGTCCATTCCCCGTCCACCTGGACCGGCCAGCTGCGGCGTACCCGGTGGAGCTTTTCACCGACCTTTTCCGGATTGTCCGGGTCAGCGGAGGTGTACTGCAGGACGGTGCAGTTGTGGATTGTTTCGGCCTTGTCGGCATCGCGGTCCAGGAATTCTTCATCGCTCCAGCGTTCCAGGACCAGACGAGTCGCCCACATGAATTCCCCGTGGGTGACCATCAGGACGTTCTCGCGGGGGTTTTCGCGGTGCAGGGTGCTGAGAATGTTGCGCACCCGGTTTTCGGCAACGTTCGCGATGGATTCGCCGGCGGGAGGAGCCCAATAGAGCGGATCATTGTCGCGGTAGGCCGCATTCTGTGAGTACTTTCGCGCAAAATCCTGCTTCGACATGGAACCGATCTCACCCCAGGAGCGCTCACGGATGACACGGCTCTCTTCCCAGGACACGTCCAATCCGAGTATTGCGGCCGTTTCGCGGGCCCGGGTGTAAGTGGAGACAATGGCGCGGTCGAACTCAATCTGCTGCTCGGCATTCCAGGCCCCGGCCACCTTCGCCTGCTGCACTCCGAGTTCGGTCAGACGCCAGGAACGGTCCGGGACGGTCATGGTCTCTTCGGTGTAGAGGCTCTGATCGCCGGCTTTGGAGGCCTTCTGCATGACGTTCGCTTCGCTCTGTCCGTGGCGGACAAGGAAAAGGTTCCGGGGCATGACCATCGAGCAGGTACTCCTTTGTGATGCGGATTGATCCAGCCGTTAAATTCTATGAGGTTGGCTGCGGATGGCGCGGGGCTCCTGCATCGCGTGTCATCAGGCTGGACGGAGCACGGCAGGCTGTCGATCCTGCGGCCAGAAGCACCACACCAGCAGGGCAGCGGACACCAGCGGCGCAATGAACCCGGCCCCCGAAACAACGATCACGCCGATGAACGCTGCAGCGAGCCCGCCGCCCAGGGCTGCGCTGAGACGCAGCAGCGGAGGTCCCGGAACCAACTGCGCGAGGGGAAGGACAAACCCGAAGCCCAGCAGAATTCCGCCGATCAGCGTCAGCGGCCACTGCCAGGGATGCCCGACGCCGGCAAACTGGGCTGCCGCTTCGGACAGGAGGCCCCCGGAAACCAGCAGCACGGTCCAGTGGAGCACGCCGCCAACCCGCGGGAGAAGCACCATGCCCACCGCTGCGGTCAGCACGACGGCGTTGAGCGCCCCGGCAGCCAGGCCGAGGTTCATCGCCGCCGTGGAATCCGTCGCAAGATCGGACCAGGTGCTGCCGGACACCGCGAATACAATGCAGAGCAGACCAAAAATGAGCGTTCCGCCCGCAATGACTACGACGGCGGTGCGTGAGCTCCGGGAGGTGGGGAAGCGCGTGACGGGTTCTGCAGGACGCGCATCAGCCGGACGCCTACCGGTTGGCCACGGTCCGCGCGGGTGCGGGTCCGCCGGATTCTTCGACGGATACCCTGCAAGGGACCGTTCCGCGCTTCCCTCCTTTAGCGCCACAAACAGCAGCCCGGCTGCGGCAAGCGGAGCCAGCAGGTAAGCCACAAGGAACAGGACGAGAAGGGCCAACGCCGCCGGCGCCGCGAGCAGCAGGCTCTGTGCCGAGCGGTACGCGAGGGAACGGCGCGGACTCCACAGAGAGTTGACGGTAGGGAGGAGCGCCGCGGCACCGGCAACCACGGCTAACGCCAGAAGCGGCAAGGCTGCCGCCTCAAACCAGCTCAGGGGTACGCCCGCATCAGCGGCGGTGAAGCCGGCGGACCAACTGACAGCCGCCGTCGCCGCCAAACCCCACGCCGGCACGGCTGCCGCCACAGTAAACAGGGCTTCCGGAGCTGACAGCCGGCCGGACCGGTGGCTCAGCACCACAAGGGAACCCGTCAACGCCAAGGGTCCGAGGAACAGTGAGGCCAGGATGCGGACGATGTCGGCCCCCGGCCAGTAAAGAGCCCCGGTCAGTAGGATGCCCGCGGCCAGGAGGAAGGCAGCCAGAGAAACCGCTGCACACCCGGCCGCCCACTTGTACGTTGCGCGTCCGGCCAGGGCATCGGCACGCGCAGCCCACGTTTGCGCACGTGAGGGGCGGTTCGAGGTCATGTCGAACAACCTACCTCCCGGGAGGAAAAACAGGCACTGTCCGGTTGGAACAGACGCACCGGCCCCGGAGAGCCAGCACCCTCGTCATCCGCCGCGTAGGCTGGAACCGTGCGAAAAGAAACCCTCTGGGAAGCTCAAAAACGGTCATCACCGGGCCACTCTGCCTGGTACATCTCGCGGTTCGCCCAAATGCGCGAGCAGGGCGCGGATCTGCATGGTGAGGCGCGTCTGATCGATGCCATGGTGCCGCGGGGCGCGCGGATCCTGGACGCCGGTTGCGGCCCGGGCCGGGTGGGCGGCGAGCTGGCCGCCCGCGGGCACGACGTCGTCGGCGTCGATATTGATCCGGAACTGATCGAGGCCGCGAAGCAGGATTTCCCGGACCTTCCCTGGCTGGTGGAAGACCTGTCGGAACTGGACCTTCCGGCGGCCGGCATCACCGAGCCCTTCGACGCGATCGTCTGCGCGGGCAACGTGATGGCATTCCTGGCGCCCGGGACCGCCGTCGACGTCCTGACCCGGCTGCGGAACCACCTGGCCGACGGCGGCCGCCTGGTCACCGGGTTCGGCGCCGGCCGCGGCTATGACTTCGGAACCTTCCTCGAGGACGCCGCCGTAGCGGGACTGAAGTGCCAGCAGAAGTTTTCCACCTGGGACCTGCGCCCGTTCGAACCGGATTCCGACTTCCTGGTGGCGGTTTTCGGCCGCGACTGACGCGTTCCACCTTCACTGTGGCGGCGTTCCGGATCCGCCGCTAGCCTTCGGAGAGACCGTTTCAGTTCTCTCGTAAGGGCAGGCCATGGAACTTGTCGGCAACACAGCAATCGTCACCGGCGGGTCAAAGGGCATCGGCTACGCGGTGGCCGGTGCACTCATGGCCCACGGGGCCGACGTCGTGATCACCTCGCGGCACGATAAAGAGGCGGCGAAGGCGGCGGCAACCCTGGAAGCCGCCCATCAGGGCGGGCGCGCCCTTCCGGTGGCCGCGGACGTGACCAGCGCCGCCGACGTCGAACGCCTCTTCGCGCGCGCGGAGGCCAAACTTGCCCCAGTGGCAATCGTGGTGAACAACGCCGGCATCCACTCCTATGAAACCATCGCCCATCTGTCCGAAGACGACTGGAACGGTGTGGTGGACTCCCACCTCAAAGGCACCTTCCTCGGGACCAAAGCGGCTCTGGCGCACATGCGGGCCAGCGGTACGGCCGGAGCGATCATCAATCTCGGCGCGGTGGACGCCGTCGCAACGACGCGCGGCACAGCCCACTACGCGGCAGCGAAGGCCGGCATCGCGAAGTTCACGGAAGTGGCCGCGCTGGAGGCCGGTCGCCACGGCATCCGGGTCAACACGGTGTCGCCGGGGGTGATCGTGACCCCGGAGAACGCCGGGACCTTCAGCCCCGACTTCGAGGCCGCTTGGCACCGCAGCTTCGCCATCGACCGGATGGGCGAGCCGGCAGACGTGGCCAAGGCCGTGGTCTTTTTGGCCTCTGACTATGCCGCCTGGATCACGGGAATCAACCTGCTGGTCGACGGCGGCACCCACCTGCGCGGGCTGCCCGACTATGCGGATTACCTGCTCGGAGGCAACGAGTGAGGGGCATCCGAGGGGGCAGGGTCATAACCGGCAGTGTCAGATCAGCCAGACCGTTGCAGCGCCCGGAAGCATGCCGTCCTGGAGAGGTGAACTGCTCAGCAGCACTTTGCCTGCGGGCAGGTTTGCCGGGGTGGAACCGAAGTTGGTGACGCAGTGCCAGCCGTTGGGCCGGGTGAAGTGCAGCACCTCGGGGGAGGCCGCCGCGATCCACTCGAAGCCCTCCTCGGTCTGCAGTTCGCGGCGAAGTCCGAGGGCGCGCCGGTAAAAGCTGAGGGAAGAGGCGGGGTCCTCTTCCTGGGCTTCGACGGCGTATCCACCGAACCACTCGGGCTGCGGCAAGTGGGCCCCACCGGAGCCAAAGCCGAAGGAACTGCCCTCCATGGTCCAGGGCAGCGGCACGCGGCATCCGTCGCGGCCGATGTCCACGCCCTTGTTGCGGAAGAAGGTGGGATCCTGGCGATGCTCGTCAGCAATGTCGGCCACCTCGTGCAGCCCCAGTTCCTCGCCCTGATACAAGTAGGCGGAGCCCGGCAGTGCCAGCATCAGCTGGGACACGGCACGGGCGCGGCGCTCGCCGAGCGTGTGGTCCAGCACCGGTTCCCTACCGCCGCTCATCAGCCAGGCGGAGCCGTCCTGGCTGTCCGGATCGGCGGGAGCGGAGACGGGCAGGCCGTAGCGGGTGGCATGCCGAACGACGTCGTGGTTTGAAAAGACCCATGTTGACGACGCACCGGAGAGCTTCGCCTCGGCGAGGTTCTTGGTGATGATGTCTCGGAACTGGCCGTGGTTCCAGTCAGCCTTCAGCAGGTCGAAGTTGAAGGCCTGGCCCAATCCTTCGGGGCTGGCATAGCGGGCGCGGCGGTCGGCGTGCACCCAGGCTTCGGCCACGGCGGTACGCGGCGGGGTGTATTCGTTGAACACCCGGCGCCACTCGGCGAACACCTCGTGGACCTCGTCGCGGTCCCAGAACGGGTGCTTGCCGTTGTTGTTGTCATTTTCGGCGCCCAGATCCGCCTTGGATGCGAGCGGCTCAGTCATGTCCTTGGTCAGGGCATGGGCAACATCCACCCGGAAGCCGTCCACGCCCCGGTCGGACCAGAAGCGCAACGTGGTGAGAAAATCATCCCGGACCTCGCGGTTGTCCCAGTTCAGGTCCGGCTGTTCCTTGGCGAAAATGTGCATGTACCACTGGCCGTCTTCGGTCCGTTCCCAGGCCGGGCCGCCAAAGACGGAGTCCCAGTCCGACGGCGGCTCGTCACCGTTGGGGCCCAAGCCGTCGCGGAAGATGTACCGGTTCCGGGCGGCCGATCCCTTCGGGGACGCCAGCGCCTCCTGGAACCAGACGTGGCGGTTGGACGTATGGTTCGGCACAATGTCGGCGATCAGCTTGATGCCGGCCGCGTGGAGGGCCGCAATCATCTCGTCGAAGTCCGCGAGCGTGCCGAGCTTGGGATCGACGTTGCGGTAATCATCCACGTCATAACCGCCGTCCGCCAGCGCCGAGGGATAGAACGGGCTGAGCCAGACGGCGTCGACCCCCAGGGACAACAGGTACGGAATCCTTGACGTGATGCCGGGCAGGTCGCCGATCCCGTCACCGTTGGAATCCGCGAAACTGCGCGGATAGATCTGGTAGACGGCGGCCTGCCGCCACCAGTGCGGATCCTGCATGCGTGCTGCGATGTCTGCAGCGGACTGGACCTGGGGGCTGGCTGTGGAAGTCAAGGAGAAATTCTTTCGGACGGAGTGCGGGCTTTCCGAGATACTACTTGACGGTCCCTGGCCGGCCTTACTTCTTCGCGGCAACCAGCTCCGGGTGATGCAGCTGGGCGACCTGCGGATGTGCGCGGAGCCACCCCTTGAGGACGTTGGAACCGTACGAGGCCAGCATCGGGTTTTCCGGATCATCGGAGATGCCGCGGGACTGCGCCGCCAGCTCCGCGGGAAGTTCCACCGAATCGATGACCGAGTCCAGCCGCGGGGACCAGAAGAACGGGATGGCGTAGCGGTCCACGCCGGGTGCCGGTGCCGTGACCCGGTGAATGGTGGCCGAGAGGTACCCCTGCGTGGCAACCTCAAGCATCTCGCCCAGGTTCACGACGAGGGCACCGTGAATCGGCTCCACCGGAATCCAGGTGTCCGATTCATGCGGCCGTACCTCCAGGCCGCCCACCGAATCCTGCAGCAGCAGGGTCACGAAACCGTAGTCCGCGTGCGACCCGACTCCCTGAGACCCGGCTTCCTTGACCACGCCGCCCACGTAGTGGATGAGCTTGGCCATCCAGGCGGGAGTGCCCTCGAACGGTTCGGTGAAGTGGTCCTCCGGCAGTTCCAGGGACACGGCGATTGCACTGAGCAGCTCGGCACCCACTTCCGACATCAGCTCCGCCCACTCCATCGACTTCTGCCGCAGCTCGGGCAGCACCTCATCGGGGAACAGGTTGGGTCCCTGCACCAGCCAAAACGGCTGATCCTTGGGGTAGTCCGTCACGGACTCGCGTTCCGGGCCGAAGTCCACCTGTTCACGCGCGTCCGGCCGTCCCTGCGTCAGCTCGGTTCCGAGCCGGGTGTACCCGCGGAAGTGCGGAGACTTCCGGTTGTCCAGCTCCAACCGGTCCTCCAGCGGCAGGTCGAAGAAACGTTTGGTGACGTCAAACAGGTCATCCACCTTCGCCTCCCCTTCGCCGTACCCCACCAGCTGGAAGAAGCCGATGCGGTGCGTTGCATCACGAAGCTGGTCAATGAACTCTGCGTTGAATGAACCATCCGCGTTGCGGGCGGTGCTCAGGTCAAGGACGGGAATCGAGGTGGGGATCTCAGTCATAGGGCGAAGCTACCACCGCCGACTGTCAAGTAAGCAGCAAATGTTACGACGGCAGTCCCATACCCCATCCTGACCTGCGCCTTTATTCGGCACTCCGCGGATCGGGGTGTAACACGGCGTCTTGTGGCGACATGATCCGCCGTCGGGCGGTGCAGCGGCAGTCGGAGCCCGTGCCGGGTCGCCGATGTGCAGCAGGCCCACCCGAACGCTCCGAAAGCAATTAGTTCACAAAAATGTGCGCTAATCCATTTCATATGTTCTGATATGTACATAAGTCTTTAGGTATGCCTAACCTACCAACCCGATAGGAACGTCGTTGAGCTCCTCCCACCCTCCCCGCGGAACCACCCGCCGCCATGTTCTCGGCGGTGCCGGCCTGGGCCTTCTTGCCCTGGCCCTTGGCGCCTGCTCCTCCCGTGAAACCGTTGCGGCCGCGGGCGGCGCGGCGGGTTCCGGCGGCTTCACCGTCACCGACATGCGCGGCATAGAGGTCTCCTTCGACGCTCCCGTGCAGCGGATTGCGACGACGGTCATCCCGTCGCCGTCCATGCTCGCCGCAGTGGACGGCGGCTACGGGCGCATTGTGGGCATCAACGAATCGACCCTCCAGGCCAACAAGCAGGGCCTGTTCGGTGAGATGTACCCCGAGTCAAAGAGCACCACCACCATTTCCCCGTCGAGCTTCACGCCCAACATTGAAACCATCACCAAACTGCAGCCCGACGTCGTGTTCCAGTGGGCGGATCAGGGGGACGGGCTCGTGGAACCGCTGGAAAACGCCGGCTTCAAGACGGTCTGTCTGCTCTACGGCACGCAGAAGTACCTGGAGACCTGGGTTTCCCTCTTCTCCACGATCCTCGGCAAGCCGGAGCGCGGCACCGAGATTGTGGACTGGATGCACGCGGAGATTGCCCGTCTGAAGAAGGAACTCTCCGGCGTGAAGACTCCGGTCCGCGTAGTCCACCTGGGCCAGTCCGGCGACGGCTATTCGGCCTCCAACAAGTCCTCCTACATGCACTACTGGATGGAACTGGCCGGCGGGAGGAACATGGCGGCCGACAACATGTCAGCGGAAAACGTGGTCAGCGCAGAACAGCTCATCACCTGGGATCCGGAGATCATCACGCTGGGCGGTTTTGACGCCCGCACCCCCGCGGAGGTCTACGCCGACAAGTCGCTGGCCTCGGTTTCCGCCGTGCGCAACCGCCGCGTCTACAAGGCTCCGCTGGGCGGCTACCGCTGGGAAGTTCCCTGCGCCGAATCTCCGCTGATGTGGCAGTGGGCAGCCGAGCTTTACCACCCGCAGCTCACGGGCCACACGCTGCGCGCCGCGATGGCCGAGAAGATCGCCTACCTGTACAACTACGAGATTTCCGAGGCTCAGATCGACGCCGCGCTCCGGCTGGAACTCAACAGTGAAAGCGCCGGCTATGACGTCTTCCGCGGTTAAGCCCGGCACGACGACGACGGCGGCGGGTTTCGCAGGTTCGCCGGCACGCAGCCGCCGGGTGCCGCTGCTGCTGTGCGTCCTGATTCTCTGCGCCGTCGCCCTGATCTCGATGGCGGCCGGCCGGTACTGGGTGCCGCCGAATGAAATCCTGCGCATCCTGGCCAACGAATCCACTGCGCTCTTTGGGGCAGGCGGCGGCGAAGGGGTCCTGCGCCGCACCTGGACCGAACAGGAGGCCACCGTGGTGCTGGATGTGCGCCTGCCGCGGGTTCTCCTGGCCTTCCTGGTGGGCGGTGCCCTGTCCCTGGGCGGCGCCTGCCTCCAGGCGCTGTTCCGCAATCCGCTCGTCAGCCCGGACATCATCGGCGTCACCGCCGGAGCGTCCTTCGGCGGCGTGCTGGTGCTGACCCTGGGCCTGTCCGGCGGCGCAATGGTGGGCGGTGCCTTCGGCTTCGGCCTGGCCGCACTCGCCGTCGTGCTTCTGCTGGGCCGGCTTGGCGGCAGCGGCGGACCGATGCTGATGATTGTGCTCGGCGGAATTGTGGTGGCGGCGTTCTTCAATGCCTTGGTCTCCTTCATCACCTACACCGCCGACCCGTACTCCGAGCTGCCGTCGATCGTGCACTGGCTGCTGGGCTCCATCGCCGCGGCCGGCTACGACAAGGTGCTCACAGCCCTTGTTCCGATTGCCATCGGTGCGGCCGTGGTCCTGGCCATGCGGTGGCGGCTGAACGTGCTCTCGCTGGGGGACGACGATGCCGCCGCCCTGGGTGTCAATCCGCACCGCTCCCGCGTGGTGCTGCTGTGCGCCGTGGCCCTCATGACCGCCGGCACCGTGGCCGTGGCCGGTGCCGTCGGGTGGGTGGGTCTGGTGGTTCCGCATCTGGCCCGGCTCTGGGTGGGACCGGATCACCGGGTGCTCCTGCCCGCTTCGCTGCTCCTTGGCGGCACCTATCTGATGCTGATCGACACCCTCAGCCGTTCCATGACCAGCAGCGAACTGCCGCTGGGCATTCTCACCGCGGTCATCGGCGCCCCCGTATTTGTGGCGCTGCTGGCCCGTTCCCAGAAAAAAGGCGAGATTTCGTGACCTTCCATTCCGCCCTGACTCCCGCGGCTGCCGCGAATGCCGCGCCCGCCGCAGCTTCGGCCACATCGGAAGAAACCCTGCTGCAGGTCTCCGGACTCGGTTTCCGCTACTCCCGCGTGCGGCCGTGGCTGTTCCGGAACCTGGGGTTCACCCTGGAGCGCGGAGAAATCCTCTCCATCCTCGGCCCCAACGCGCGCGGCAAAACCACGCTGCTCAAATGCCTGTCCGGGCTGCTCACCCCGCGAGAGGGGCAGGTCACCTCTGCGGCCGCCGTCGGCTATGTCCCGCAGGACCACGGTGCAGGCGGTACGTCCTTCACCGTCGCCGAAATGGTGCTCATGGGCCGCAGCCGGCACCTGCGCGCCTACCAGACTCCGCGCCGTGAGGACCATGACGCGGCGGACGCCGCCATGGAACGGGTGGGCGTGGCCGGCTGGGCCAACCGCCCTTACTCCGAGCTTTCCGGCGGGCAGCGCCAGCTGGTCCTCATCGCCCGCGCCGTGGCCTCCGGCTCCGAACTGCTGGTCTTGGACGAACCGGCGTCGGCGCTGGACCTGCACAATCAGTCCCGGGTGCTTGGTGTCCTGGCCGGACTGGCGGCCGACGGCATGGGCGTCATCATGACCACCCACCATCCGGACCACGCCCTGCACGTCTCACGCAACGCCCTGCTTTTTGTCGGCAGCGACGACACCCGCTGGGGGCCCACCGACCAAATGCTGACCAGCTCCGCCCTCTCGGCGGTCTACGGACTGCCCATCTGCACCCCCACCGTCGGCACTGACTCCGGCAACCGCGTGATCGCGGTGCCGGACTTCGGCCCCTCCTGCCGCAAGGACTGCGGCGTGCCCTTTGCCACTGCGCCGTCCGACGCTGCGCCCGTCGCCTCCGCACGCCTCACCTCCGTGCCCCTTCGAAAGGACCTCTCATGATTTTCCGGCTCATCGGCAGCACGCCGATGCGCGGCCAGCGCGACCCCTCCTGGCGCGGAGCGCTGGAAGACATTGACGCCTACGACCTCGACGACGACGCCGCCCGCGCCCGGATCCTTTCCTCCGACGGACTGGTGATCGGCGGCGGTGCAGACCACCTGCTGCTGTGCCGTCACCGCGAAGCGCTCAGCGATTTTGTCCGCTCCGGCGGCCGGGTGCTGGTCAACGCCCAAGTGGTTAAGCCGTTTATTGACGGACTCGCGGTCTGGCGCAAGCTGGAATTCAGCGGCGCGCAGGACGTACACCCGCACGCCGTCACCGCGCATCCGGTCTGGAACGGCGTTGATTACCGGGACCTGCACTACCGCACCGGTGTGCCCGGAACGCACAGCTACGAAAAGCTGACAGAAATCGGAGTTTCCGGTTTCTACGGCCGCGGATACCATCTGGAGCTGCCCGAGGGCGCCACCGTAGTCACCGGCATCGGACAGTATTCGCTGCCGCTGGACTACAGCTACCCGCTGGGCGACGGCGAAGTGCTGGTCCACGGCGGCAACGACCTGGAGAGTTTCAGCGACGACAGGTACTCCACCGGCCGGATCGGTCCCAACCTCGTGGACTGGCTCGAGGGCGGAAGCCGGGGAGCGGAGACGGGCACGGCGCCGTCATCCTCAATTGAGGCCAGTCCGACGGCACGTCATGCCGCCACCCGGCCCGCCTCCGCGCGTCCCGCCGGCACGCAGTCCGCACCCGGTGACACCCCGCGCATCGGACTGCTGCACTGCGGCACCTTCCCGCCGCTGCGCACGCTGGCTGATCCGGCCCTGGCCCCGTACCGGCCGGAGTCCGTCCACCTGCCGGACGCGGATCCGTCGGTGCTCGCCGGCCTGGACGTGATCATTGTGGGGGACCGCCTGCACCAGGGGCAGCTGGGCCGTTTTGCCCCGGCCATCCGTGCCGCACTGCAGGACCCGGCCAAGACCGTGATCGTCCTCGGCGAGAACAAGGTGGAGAACTGGCTCCCCGGCGTCGGCTACACCTTCCGGCCCACCGTGTTCTGGACCTGGCGCACCGGCGAGGACAACGGCACGCGGCTGCGGCTGCCCGAGGACCCGATGTGGGAATTCTTCACGCCGCGGGCGGTGTCCTGGCACCATCACGGGCTGCTCCATCCGCCCGCCGGTGCCCGGTCCCTGGTGGTCATGGAAGAGAACGGCACAGACTCCGGCGCCCTGCTGTATGTGGACGAGGTGAACCAGCCGGCCTGCCTGATGGTGACCACCATGGACCCGGTGTACCACCACGGCTCGGGGTTCATGCCCGGAGCCTCCCAGCTGCTGTACTCACTGCTGCGCTGGGTTACGGCCACGCACGTTCCGAGTCGCCAAGCGTTCGTCTCCGCCGGCGGTAAATCGACCACTTTGTGAGTTTCCCTCCACTTTGGGAAATCCCTGCCGTTTTAAACCGGCAGGGATTTCCCAAAACGGTGGGGATTTCCCAAACCGGAGGGATTCTTCGACCCATCGGCAGGTCCAGCTCAGCTCAGGACCAGCTCAGCACCGGATCAGGCCCAATCCAGCACAGGATCAGGCGCAGCACAGCACCAGCCCCAATCCAGCACAGCTTAGGACCAGCCCCCATCCAGAATGAGCGTCAGCCCAGGGCCAGCCGCACGGCCAGAACCAGCATCACGACGCCGATGAGCAGGTCCAGTATCTGCCAGGTCCGAGGCCGGTTCAGCACGCCGGACAGCGAGCGGGCGCCGTAACCCAGCGCTGTGAACCAGAGGCAACTGCCGACGGCGGCGCCGGCCGCAAAAAGCCAGCGGGCGTCCGGACCGTACTGGTTCGCCAGGCTGCCCAGCAGCACCACCGTATCCAGATAGACATGCGGATTCAGGAAGGTCAGGGCGAGGGTGGTCAGGATGACGGTCCCCCTGGCACGCGGCCCCTGGGCGGTTAAGGCCGAGGGGCGCAGCGCAGAGATCAGCGAGCGGATGCCCCACCAGGCCAAATAGGCGGCCCCGCCCCACCGGAGTATCTCCAGTGCGGCGGGAAAGCGGGCCACCAGTGCGCCAATTCCCGCGGTGCCGCCGAAAATCAGCAGCACGTCACTGACAATGCAGAGCGTGACTACCACCGAGAGGTGCTCGCGCCTCAAACCCTGCCGCAGCACAAAAGCGTTTTGGGCTCCGATAGCCATAATCAGTCCCAGACCGGTGACCAGGCCGGTTGCCGCGATGCTTAACATGTCTTCACCGTAGCCAGCCGCGTTGATTCAATCCAACGAATGATTTTCAGGATGCATTAGCTTTGCTTCATGAACTTTGAGCACTTGAGGGCACTTGCCGCCGTCGTGGACGAGGGTACTTTCGAAGCGGCGGCAGACCGGCTGCACATCAGCCCCTCAGCGGTCAGCCAGCGAATCAAGGCCCTGGAAAACGCGGAGGGTCAGATCATGATCCGCCGCGGCGTGCCGTGCAGCCCCACGGAACCCGGAGCCGTCCTGCTGCGGATGGCCCGGCAGGTGCAACTGCTGGAGGCCGACGCCCGGGAGGCTCTGGGACCCCAGGCATCGGCATTGACCTCCACCCGGCTGGCTGTAAACGCCGATTCCCTGGCCACGTGGTTCCTGCCCGTGCTCGCGGAGGCCGCAGGCTGGGCGGATACCACCCTTGACCTGCATGTTGAGGACCAGGACTACAGCAGCCGCCTGCTGCGGCAGGGCGACGTGATGGGAGCGGTGACGTCGGATCGGACTCCGGCGAATGGCTGCCGGGCAGTGCGGCTGGGAGCAATGCGTTATGTCCCTGCCGCCGCTCCCGGGCTGCGGGACCGGTTTGCCGGTGCAGGCGGCCCGGACTGGGACGCCATGCCGGTGTTGCAGTTCAACGCCAAGGACGACCTGCAGCGCGGTTTCCTTGCCACCCGCTGCAGGGCCGGCGCGCCGCCCATGCACACCGTGCCGTCGTCCGAGGCCTTCGTGGCCGCCGTACGTGCCGGGCTGGGGTGGGGAATGGTGCCGGAACTGCAGGTTGGCTCGGACTTCGACAACGGCAGCCTGGTGCTGCTCGACGCGCGGGATCACCACGACGTCGTACTGTACTGGCAGTTCTGGTCCCTCCAGTCACAGCGCCTGGACCGGCTGACGGCGGCGGTCCGCCGGGCAGCCCGGCAGTTGAGAAGCTAGCTCAGCTGAAGAATTAGCTCACGCCGTCGTCGTCGGTTGCCCTGCCCGCGGCCATGGCCGCCCAGCGGGCAAAGTACGCGCCGCCGGCGTCTTCATGGATGCGGTCCCCGGCGGTCAGCACCGGATAGGGCTTGGCCGGAACTCCGTCGGCCGGGCGGACGTCCACGTGCGCGACGTCGTAACCCAGTGCGTGCAGCTCATCCGCCATCGCGTAGTCCGTGCGGGAATCTCCCACGGTGCGCCAGACTCGGGGAATCTCCGTGCCGGCAGCGTCCAACAGTGCGAGGGCGCGGCGGGCGCCGAGGTCCTTCCCCACGCCCAGCGCTTCAATATCGGTGGAAATGATCGTGGGATCAATGCGGTAGTCAATGGAATCGTCGCTGTCCGGGGCATGGTGATCCAGGCGGCACACGCCCAGATCGAACGTCCCCATCAGCGCCAGTGCGTCAGCGTCGAACTGCTGCTGCTCGGCCAGGTAGTCGGCGTTGGCCACGTCCACGTGCTGTTCGACCGACACCATGGCGCGCTTGGTTTCGTCGTAGAACATGTGACCGCTGTACTTCTCGGCCACCAACTCCCGGACGGCGTCGGCGTAGTTTCGGGGAAGGGCCAGCGTGGAATCAACCTGCGGCTCGCCGGGACCGGAGCCGGTGAAGGAGAACCAGACGGCTCCTTTTTCACAAACGGCGTGCAGCATGGTGTCCGAGGAAAGGCCCGCCGCGATCATCGGGAGCATTACCTGCTCCCGGATGAACTCGTCGGACCGGCCGGTGTTGAAGATGACGGGCCATCCGGCGGTTGCCAGGGCCACGAGATCGGCAATAATTCCGGCGGGCACGGATCGGGTGACCGGGCTGGCCACGGGGCCGTCGACGTCGAGCAGGAGTCCAAAGCGGGAGGAAATCACCGTGCCAGTATTCCACCGTGGCGCAGGTCCCGGAAAACTGTCTGCTGTCCGGCGACGCGGCGCGTTTGTACTGGTGAGAGGTCGGATGGGGTGAAAACGGCTCGTCAGTGGCCTATTTGTAACCGAATGCGAACGCCCCGCCGGGGTGCCCTGTTTCAAAGGGTGCAGATGTTCTTTACTCTGTATTAGTGATCTTCAAAGCTGTTGGCGACGGGCGCCCTTACCCCGACCATGGATACGTAACGCCCAAGGACTGGGCGGCGGTGCCTCCCCGGCAGGTCCGGCTCGATGAGCTGGTCACCACCAAGAGCACCCTTGACCTGGGCGCCCTGCTGGCTGAGGATTCCACCTTCTTCGGAGACCTGTTTCCGCACGTTGTGCAATGGAAGGACACCATGTACCTGGAAGACGGACTGCACCGGGCGGTGCGGACGGCCCTGCACCAGCGGACCATCCTGCATGCCCGCGTCCTGGTGATCGATGACTGACAGGCCCTCCGGTGCGCAGCATCGGAACAGGGCAGCCAAGAGTGACCCCACCGAGTGGCACGGCCACCGGATTGTCACTGAGGACGATCTCGGTGCCGTCTTTGACGCGGAGGCGAATGAAGCGGAGCGGGTGCGGCTGGCCCGCCGGCGGAAGCTGCGGCACCGGATTGTCATTGGCCTGCTTGCGGCCGTGCTGCTGGCCGGGGCGCTGTTTGCCGTCGCAGTCCTGAGGGGATGGATCGTCCTCTCTGAACCCGTGGAAAAGCCGGTGGCCTCCAAGGAATGCCCCGTGGGGCCATTCTCGTATCAACCGCCGGACACCATAACGGTCAACGTGTACAACACGACGCCGACGGCGGGGCTGGCCACGCAGGTTTCCGAAGCCCTGGCTGAACGTGGTTTCCAGAAGGGGACCGTCGGCAACAGCTCGGTCAACCGTCAGGGCATGACCGCCATCATCATCTCCGGACCGGAAGGAGAAGCCGCGGCCTTCACCCTGCAGCAGCAGATTCCGGAAACCCAGTACTCCCAGGACGCCCGAGCCGATGCCACGGTGGACGTGGTTCTGGGGTCCGGGTATACAGCGCTGGTGCCTGCGGAAAACGTTTCGACCACCGCCACCGGGCCGATGAGCTGCCCGTCGATGACCGAGACCGCGGCACCTCCGGCTCCGGCGGGCTAAGCATGAGGCGCACGCCGGAAGAACGAACCCTGATCGGACTGGAGTTCGGTACGGCTGCGGCTGCCCTGGGAGGAGGCATCCTCCTGTCGCTGCGACCGGACGGCGCCTTTTTGCACGCCAGCCCGGCAGTCCTGCGGCGTACTCCGTTTACGGACTGGCGGGTTCCGGGACTTCTTTTGGCCGCCGGTTGCGGCGGCGGTTACCTGCTTGCGGGGCTGCTGACCCTGCGGCGGCACCGGGCCGCACGCCTGGTGTCCATTGCCGCCGGAACCGCGCTGGTTGGGCTGGAAGCGTGGGAAGTGGCGTTCATCGAATACCAGCCGCTGGAGGCAATTTTCGCTGCGGTGGGAGCCGCCGTCGTCGTGCTGGCGCTGCGAAATTTTCCTGCGTCCGACCAGCAGGTCAGCTCCGGAGCAGCTCTGCCCGCTTAGCGGTTCGCGGCCCTGCGCCAATCCGTCGCGCGGGCAGTCAGGCATCTGTTTCATGAATACCTGACATAGGGAATTACGTCTTCTCCAAATATATGATGCGCCTCACAGTTGGACTGAACATCAGCAACTATTGAAGGCGAGTAAGCCCGTGGATCGACTCCTCTCCCATTTGGCACATCTGGAAATCACCAGCCCCGACGTTGACGCCTCGACCCGTTTCTACGTGGAGAAGTTCGGCATGCGGCTGGTTGATTCCATTGACGGTGTTTCCTATCTTCGCTGCTGGGGCGACTACTACCGCTACAGCCTGGTGGTGCGTCCCGGCGCCGAGCCTTCGCTGGCGAACATGGCCTGGCGCACTGCATCCGAAGAGGCACTTGGGGCAGCGGCAGCAAGCATCGAAGCCGCGGGAGTGCAGGGCGAATGGGTTTCGGGCGGACACGCCCACGGCAAGGCCTATCAGTTCACCGGACCTTACGGGCACCCGATGAAGCTGTTCTACGAGGTGGAAAACTACGTGGCGGAGCCGGGTTTCGAGTCGTCCTACCCGGACCGTCCCGAACGCCGCAGCAGCCATGCCGCTGCCCCCCGTTTCCTGGACCATGTCACCATAGCGGCCAGCGACGTGCGCGGTTTCGCCGAGTGGTACAACCGGGCCCTGGGCTTCCGCATCATGGCTTTCACAACTCTGGACGAGGCTCCGATCACCGTCTTCTCGGTCCTCACCACCAACGAAAAGTCTCACGACCTGGGCGTCGTCATGGACACATCGGACTGCGCCGGCCGCGTCAACCACATCGCCTTCTGGGTGGACACCCATGAGGACCTGCTGCGCACGGCGGACGTGTTGATGGAGAACGGGACCGCCATGGAATACGGCCCGTCCATCCACGGTATCGGCGAGCAGAATTTCCTCTACTTCCGGGAACCCAGCGGCCTGCGGGTGGAGCTGAACTCGGGCGGCTACCGGAACTATGTGCCGGACTGGGAGGCGCGGTCATGGAAGCCGTCCCTCGGGTCCAACAACTTCTACCGCAACGGGGCCATGCCGCATTCCATGACGGAGTCCTTCCCGCTGGCGGACGGATTCACGGCCACCGAGGAAGGCGCCTCGGAGGAAATGAAACAGGCGCTGCTCAACCCCTACGCCGAGCATGGCAGGGGCTGAACCGGTGACGTACTCGCTGATCACGTTCACGGATCCGAACACGGGTGAGCCCCGGACCGGGCTGGAGACCGGAGGCCAGGTCCTGCCGCTGACGGACGCCAACCTGGACCTGCCCGGGGACGGCAGCATCACCATGGAGGCCGTGATCGAGCACTGGGACAAGGCGGAACCCCAGCTGGACCTGCTTGCCGAACAATCCTCCACAGAACAATCCTCCGACGCCCCCGGCTGGCTCAACTCCGAAGAGCTGACCGTGCTCGCCCCGCTCCAGCCGCGGCAGGTCCTGCAGGCCGGCGCCAACTATCGCCAGCACGTCATTGATCTGGCCGTGGCGCACCGTGACGGCGGCGGCACCGAGGAGGAGATCCGTGCCCGGATCACTGCCACCATGGACCGGCGGGCCGAGGGTACACCGTACTTTTTCATCGGGCTCCCGACGGCGATGGCCTCCGCCACTGAGGACCTGGTGCTTCCGAGCTACAGCAAAACCCATGACTGGGAACTGGAACTGGCCGCCGTCATCGGCAAACGGGCCTTCCGCGTGAGTCCCGAGGAAGCGCTGGACCATGTCTTCGGTTACACGATGGTCAATGACATCACCACCAGGGAGCTGGTTTTCCGCAAGGACATGCCGGCCATCGGCAGTGATTGGTTCCGTGCCAAGAACGCCCCCGGATTCCTGCCCACCGGGCCTCTGGTACTGCCGGCGAAGTTCGTCGAGGACCCGCAGGACCTGATGGTCACGCTCCGGCTCAATGGCGAGACCATGCAAAAGGAATCGACGGCGGACATGATCTTCACCGTGGCCCAGCTCATTTCACACGCCTCCCAGCAGATGCCGCTGCTGCCCGGGGACCTGATCCTGACCGGCAGCCCGTCCGGCAACGGGGCACACTGGGGCCGCATGCTGCGCGACGGGGACGTCATGGAAGGCACGATCACCGGGCTGGGCACGCAGCTGGTGCACTGCAGGGATGAGGTGGCACCGTGATCGAGGTTAATGCTGAAGACCAGGGGATGATTCGCCGCTCGGACGCACTGGGCAGCATCGAGGCCATGGCTGCCGCGCACAACAACTGGGGCCGCTGGGGTTCGGACGACGTCCTTGGGACGCTGAATTTCATTGACGAGGCGAAGCGGGTTGAGGCAGCCGGCCTGGTCCGGACCGGGCAGGCCTTTTCCCTGTCCCAGCCGTTCAACACCGATGGTCCGCAGAAGGGTTGGCGCCGCCGCATCAATCCGGTGCACACCATGACGGACACCGGCACGGATGCGGAATTAGGGAACCAGGGCTTTCCGCATGGCATTGGCGGTGCGGACGACTACATCACCATGCCGCTGCAGTGCTCCACCCAGTGGGACGGCCTTGGGCATATCTTCGATCGTGGAAAAGCTTGGAACGGCCGCCGCGCGGGGAAGGTGGTGACCAGCGACGGCGACCAGGTAACCGGGATCCAGACGGCAGCGGCGAAAATCGTCACCCGGGGTGTGCTGCTCGACGTCGGGCGGGCACTGGGTCCCGAGCTGGGCGAGGACGCCGGCGAACTGCCGGACGGGTTTGCCATCACGGCCGAACACCTCGAGGCCACCATCGCGAAACAGGGTCCGAGTTCCGTGGTTCGCCGCGGCGACATTGTGGTGCTGCGGACCGGCCAGTACGCCCGGACCCTGCGCCTGGGATGGGGCGACTATGCAGGGGGACCGGCCCCGGGACTGTCCTTCGGCACCGCGCCCTGGCTGCACCGGAGCGAGATTGCCGGTATCGCCACCGACACCTGGGGCTTCGAGGTCCGGCCCAACGAATTTGACACGGCGTTCCAGCCGCTGCACCAGATTGCCATTCCCAACCTTGGCCTGTACCTGGGGGAAATGTGGGATCCGGAGCAGCTCGCAGAGTCCTGTGCCGCGGACGGTCAGTACGACTTCCTGCTTACGGCCGCGCCCCTGCCCATCACCGGTGCGGTCGGATCACCGGTCAACCCCATCGCTGTAAAGTAACCCCTCCCATCCGCGCCTGACTGAAAACAAAGGAGTTTGCACCATGGCAGCTGTGAGCAAAGTAGGAATTGTCGGTTCGGGGGCAGCCGGATTGACGGCTGCGGTTCTGCTGGCCGATGCAGGCATCGACGTGGAAATCCTGGAGAAGGAAACGGGCCCCTCTTCGCTGGGGTCCGGCATCACGCTCCAGGGCAACGCCCTGAGGATCTTCCGGCAGCTCGGCATCTGGGACGAAATCGCGGCGAAGGGCTTTGCCTTCAGCGAGCTGGGTTTCCGCGCACCGGATCCGGCGGGAACCGTCCTCTCCGTGACGGACGATGCCCGGACCGGCGGAGCGGACCTGCCGGCAACGCTGGGGATGTACCGGCCGGACCTCGCCGACGCCCTCCGGCGCCGCGCCGTCAACGCCGGCGCACGCATCAGCTACGGCACGAAGGTCAAGGGCGTGGAACAGGACGGCAGTTCAGTCACTGTCATTACCGACGACGGCGACCGGCTCAGCTATGACCTGCTGATCGGCGCCGACGGACTCCACTCCGCGGTGCGTACAGCGATCGGGATCAAAACCGAACCGGAACCCACCGGGATGGGCATCTGGCGGGCGTTCGTGGAGCGCCCCGCCGAGGTGGTCCGCACGGATCTCACCTATGGCGGGCCCTGCTACATTGCCGGCTACTGCCCCACCGGCGAGGACACCATGTACGCCTACCTGGTCGAAGATGCACAGGAGCGCAGCGTCGAGGACGGCCCGAAGATCATGGCCGGCCTCGCCGCGGCCTACGGCGGGCCCTGGAAGGAGATCACAGCCAGCCTGGACCACAGCGCGCGGGTCAACTACACCCGGTTCACGGCCCACCTGGTGGATGGTCCGTGGAACCGCGGCCGGGTGGTGATCATCGGCGATGCTGCCCACAGCTGCCCACCCACCATTGCCCAGGGCGCGGCCATGGCGGTCGAAGACGCTGCAGTCCTTGCCGAACTGCTGACCAACGGCGAAGAACTGAACGACGCCCTGTGGGAAGCGTTTACGGAACGCCGGCTGGCGCGCGCCCGGACCGTGGTCCGGGGATCTGTCCAGCTGGGGCAGTGGATGCTCGACGGCGAGATCCGGAACGCGGACGTTCCGGGTCTGATCGGCTCCGTGGCAGCAACCGTGACCCAGCCCGCATGAGCGTACCCCAGGCCCAGGCCCAGGCCCAGCGCCCGGCCGCGGCCCCTCTGGTCGATGTCCATGCCCACGTGGTGCTGCCCGAGCTCCAAGGGTTTGTGGCGGCTTCCGCTCCGGCGGAATTTGCTGCCGCGCAGGAACTTGATGCCAGGCGGCAGGGACCCGTGTCCGCGGAACACTCCGGTGCCATGATCCGGGAACGCTGGCCGCGGCTGGTGGACCTTTCCCGGCGGCTCGCGGACATGGACGCCGCCGGCATCGACGTGCAGCTGGTTTCGCCGTCGCCGTCGCACTACTACTACTTCGCGGAGCCGGACGTCGGAGCGGAGATCGCCCGCCGGGCCAACACCGCGATGATGGAGCTGGTGGAATCGGCGCCGGACCGCCTGGCCGGACTGGGGCTGGTTCCGCTGCAGCACCCGGACCTCATGGTGGCCGCACTGGAGCATGCGGTGCAGGAGTGCGGCCTGTACGGGGTGGAAATCGGTTCCTATGCCCCCGGCCGGGACCGCATCGCCGGCCAGGGGCCGAACGAGGGGACCGTGGAACTGTCCGACGTCCGGCTTGAACCGTTCTGGGCGCGCGCCGAAGAATTGGGTGCGATCATCTTCCTGCACCCCTTCGGCTGTTCCCTGGATGAACGGCTGGACCGGTTCTACCTCGCCAACACGGTGTCGCAGCCGGCAGAGAACGCAGTCGCCCTGTCCCACCTGATCTTCGCCGGGGTGCTGGACCGCTACCCCGGCCTGCGATTGATTGCGGCGCACGGCGGCGGCTACCTTCCCACCACGCTGGGACGGTCCGACCATGCCTGGCGGGTCCGCCCGGAGGCGCGCGGGTCCGCCGAACCTCCGTCGTCCTACATGAAGCGGATGTGGTTCGATTCGCTCACCCACAGCCCGGCTGAACTGCGTGCCCTGGTCGCGGCGGCCGGAGCCGACCGGATCCTGATGGGCTCCGACTATCCGTTCGACATGGGGTCCGAAGACCCCACGGGCGAAGTGCGCGCCGCCGGTCTTTCACCGGAGGACGAACAGGGGATCCTCACCGAAAATGCTGCAGCGCTCGGAATCCGCCCCGGACACGCAGCACATTCCAAGGCCATGAGCGGGGAAGGAACCGGAGACGATGGTTAAGATTGCACGCTGGACAAACGGCGGGGAGGTCCACTCCGGCTTTATCCAGGAGGACCTGGCCTACCGGCTGCCGGCCGGACAGACCACCAACCACCTGTTGGACGCCGGGCTGGAAGAAACCCTGCAGATCGCGGAACGAACCATCGAAGGAGCAGGGGAGTCGGGTGCGGGTGCTCCCAGCCCATTGTCCGACGTCGTACTCCTGGCCCCGCTGGTTCCCGCCTCCATGCGCGACTTTGTCGCCTTTGAAGAACACGTGGAAGGCATCCGGAAGACTATCGAGGGCGCCGGCGGCGTGATGGAGGAGTGGTACGAAGCTCCCACGTTCTATTTCACCAACCCGCACACGATCCGTGCCACGGGTGAGGAAATCGGCATTCCGGCAGGCTGCAGCCAGTTGGACTTCGAGACGGAGGTCGCGGCCGTGATCGGCAGGGTCCCCGGGAGCAGCGGCGCCAACCTGAGCGCGGAGGAAGCGCACCGGCACATCTTTGGTTACACCGTTTTTAACGACTGGTCCGCCCGGGACCTGCAGCGCCGTGAGATGAAAGTCAGCCTGGGTCCGTGCAAGGGGAAGGACTTCGCCGGCACTCTTGGTCCATGGATTGTGACTGCTGACGAATTTGCCGCCAAGCATGATCCCGAAGGTTTCCTGGGCCTGGCGATGAGCGTTGACGTCAACGGGGAACGGGTGGGGGAGGACCTGCTGTCCAACATGGGCTGGCCGTTCGCCGAGCTGGTGGCCTACGCCTCCCAGGACTCCCGGGTGCTGCCCGGTGACGTGTTGGGCTCCGGGACCTGCGGCAGCGGGTGCCTTGCCGAACTGTGGGGCCGCCACGGATCGGTGACGCCGCCTCCCCTGCAGACGGGGGACACCGTCAGCATGACGGTCGAGGGCATCGGCACCATCACCAACACCATCGGCCTCCGCCGCGAGGCTCAGACCTTGGTGCGTGCCCGGCCGCGGCCGCGGTTGCCCCGGGCCCATGACGGTGCCGGGATCGCGGGGGCCGCGGGAATTGCTGGAGTGGCCGGGGGCTGAAACCCCGTGCGGGAGGGGAGCGAACCCCGTGCGGCGGCGGACGCCGCAGTGTTTCTGCTGCGGGACGGTGCAGCGGGGGTCAGCCTCGCTGCACCGCTGGCCGTGCGTCCCCCATGACGGCCACTCGTGTGGCTTCGCCCCCCGCCAAATTCCCGTGCAGCTGCGCGCAGGCACGTTGGACTACGGACCGGAGCCAGCGGCTCGCGGGGTCCTCTGAGCGGGTGGTGTGCCAGAACATCGCCTCGACCAGCATGGGTTCGGCTTCCACCGGAAACTCGATAATGGAAATACCCGCACCCCGTTGAGCCCTCTGGGCCAGCATTTTGGGAACCAGCGCCACCAGATCCGTACCTTCAACGAGAAGCGGGAGAGCCAGCAGCCCGGACACGCTGGCCGCAACCTTGCGTTCAATCCCCAGCGATTCCCAGAAGAGGTCTGCCGGGGTTTTGATTGATTCGCCGAAGGAACCCACCGCATGGTGGAGGCTGCCCAGATCCTCGGCACGGATCAGGTCCCCGGCCAGGACGGGGTTCCCGGAATCCACCACTGCTACGAAGCTGTCCCGGAAGACGGGCTTGCTTTCGCCGGGCAGCGCATACCCGGCCGGACCTACGATCAGGTCGCAGCGGGTGAAATCTGCCTGGTGAAACGGCATCATCGACGTGGGAACAAAGTTCACGCTGACGCCGGGCGCCTCCACCTGCAGGATCCGGCGCAGCGGTTCCACTGCCATGGTCGTTGCATAGTCCGACGCGGCGATGGCAAATTCACGGTCGCTGGTGAGCGGATCAAACCTGCTGCGGATTCCGGTGACGCGGTCCAGGTTCTGGATCGCGTCATCCACCAGCGGGACCAATTCCTGGGCCAGCGGCGTGAGCTCGAACTGCCGTCCTGCCCGTACGAGCAGCTCGTCGTCAAAATAGCGGCGCAGCCGGGCGAGGGCGGCGCTCGTTGCCGGCTGGCTCAGCTGCAGATGGTCCGCCGTCCGTGAGACATTCCGCAGCCGAAGAAGCGTCTGAAGCGTTGGCAGCAAATTCAGATCGATGGACTTCATGCGTGCCAGCTTAGGCGGGAGGCCAAATGTTCCTGCTCCGGAGCGGTCACTCCGCGGGTCGCAGCCATGCCTGCCCCTACGTCGTCTGGCCGGAGCGGCGGCGGCCCAGATAGCTGGAGAGCCCGACGGCGACGAGCAGCGCCACGCCGTTGAAGACCTGGTCCACCCAGTTTGCGGCGCCGCTCAGCGTCAGGCCACTGACGCTGACCGCCACAAACAAGACTCCAAAAACGGTGCCAATGACATTGAAGCGCCCGGGCAGGATTGCCGTCGCGCCCAGGAAGACCGCAGCCAGCGCCGGGAACAGCAGGTAGGTTCCGTTGTCGGCGTTTGCCCCGCCGGTGCGTGCTGCCAGGATCACTCCCGCGAGTCCGGCCAGTGTGCCGGAGAGGAGGAACGCGGTGTGCGTATAGCGGCGGAGCGGAAGGCCCACCAGAACCGCCGCCCGGTTGTTGGAGCCAATGGCGTAGAGGGAGCGGCCGAACGGGGTGTGGGTGAGCAGGTACCAGGCCAGAAAGACCAGGACCGCCACCACGAACACCACGCGCGGAAGCCCCAGCCAGGTGCTGCTGCCGAATGCCGTGAAGGAGGGGGCGACGCCGATAATGGCCAGGCCTCCGGTGTACCACTGGATGAGCCCGCCCAGCAGGGTGGCCATGCCCAGGGTGGACACGAAGGCGTTCATCTCAAAGCGTGCCACCAGCAGCCCGTTGACGAGGCCCACCGCGGCGGCTGCGGCCACGCCGAGCAGGCAGGACAGCCACAGCGGCAGCGAAAAATGAGCCATGGACGCGGCGGTCACCACGCTGCTCAGGACCGCGATACCGCCCACTGAGAAGTCGAAGTGGCCGGCGACGAGAGGAAAAATCAACGCGATGGCGACAAGCGTGACAACGGACTGGTTTGCCAGCACCACTGAAACGTTCGCTCCGCTTAGGAAGACCGACGAGCTGGCCGGGAACACTCCGAAAAAGACAATAATGAGGACCAGCAGCAGCGGCAGCGCAAACCGCTCCAGCCGGGTGCCCAGAGGTGTGCGGTGCCGTTGGGGAGCAGCCTCCGCCGGGCTGGAGGCAGCCGGATCCGCTGTGGCGGAAACCGGAACCTGCCGGGTGTCGGAGGAATCGGCCGGGGGCGTGTGGGTGGCGTCCATTAGTCTTGGAATCCTTCGTGAGAGGCAGGGTGGGCGGAACCCGCGGACATGACGGCAGCGGCCAGCGCGCCGCGCCCGGATTCTGCGGGATTGAATTCAGCGACAATCCGGCCGTCTACCAGGACCAGGATCCGGTCGCACAGTTCGGCAAGTTCATCGAGGTCGCTGGAGGCCACCAGCACGCCGCAGCCCTCCGCCGCACTGCTCCGCAGGGACTGGTAGATGTCCCGCCTGGACATCACATCGACGCCTTGCGTGGGTTCGTCGAGCAGGAGAAGCCGGGGCTTCCGGCGCAGCCAGCGGGCAAGGATCACCTTCTGCTGGTTGCCGCCGGAGAGCCTGCCGATCGGGATTTCGATTCCATCCGTACGAACGGAATGTTCCTCAACGAGTTGGTGTGTTTCAGCACGTTCCAGGCGCAGGTTCATCACCAATTTGCGCCAGTAGCGCCCAATGACGGCGGCAGAGGTGTTTTCCCGCACTGCGAGATCCAGAAAGGCAGCGTCCCGGTGCCGGTCTTCCGGCACAAAGGCGATTCCGGAACGGACGGCATCAGCCGGAGAGGACGGCGTGTGCGGTGTTCCGTTCAAGAGCATCTCGCCGGCGGCGAGGGGCGTGTCGCCAAAAATGGCCCGCAGCACCGTGGAGCGTCCTGATCCTGCCAGTCCGGCCAGGCCCACGATCTCTCCGGGAGCCACGGACAGACTCACCTCTGCCAGCGGCGGCCGGGAGAGATTCCGGCCTTCCAGCACCGGGACGCGTGTGTCGGTGTTCGTGGCGGTGCCCCCGTCATCGATCAGGGCCGCCTTCGGGCTGACCCGGGGACCGCCGTCGCCGACGGCGTTCGTCCCGGGCCGGGCCGGACCGGACATCATCGCCACAATGTCGGGGGTGGTCAGCTTGGCTGCCGGTCCGCCGCCGGCAACGATGCCGTCGCGCAACACCGTGACGTAGTCGGCAACTTCGGCGACCTCGCGGAAACGGTGGGTCACCAGCACGATTGTCTGACCCAGGTCAGCCCGGGTGCGCAGGGCCGTCATCAGCTCACGGGTTTCCTGCTCCGGCAAGGACGCCGTCGGCTCGTCCAGCAGCAGCGTAAACTCGCTTTCCTGCTGGTCGGCAAGGGCGCGTGCTACGGCCACCATGGTTTTCTGGCTGGGACGCAGCGAGCCCAGCGGGTCGGTGGCACGGGCCGTTATGCCGTAGGACGCCAGCAGTTCATCCGCGCGGTCCCGCAGTTCCTTCCAGCGGATGCCCTGCAGCGGATTGGTGGGGAAGCCGGAGTCCAGGGCGAAGTTCTCTGCAACGGTCAGGGCGTCGAACAAACCGAGGTCCTGATGAACAAATCTCAGCCCCGCGGCGCGCGCCCGGCGCGGCGTCATCTGCCGGGCCGGAACGCTTTCTCCGCGCACGGTGATGGTGCCGGCGTCGGCCTGGTACACCCCGGCGAGGCACTTGATCAGTGTGGATTTGCCGGAACCGTTTCCGCCGAGCAGCGCGTGGATGGTGCCGCCGTCGACCGTCAGGTCCACGCCCGAGAGGGCAGCGGCGCCGGCAAACGATTTCATCAGTCCGTGTGCACCCAGGGTGATGGACCGCGTGTGGTTATCCGCACCTTCCGTGCCCGCGGGAGCCGCGGGCACGGAACGATGCAGTTCGTCATGAGCAGCCACTACTTGCCCCATGCCTCCAGGTACGACTGCCTGAAGTCAATCTCCGGATCGTAGGCGAATGATTCGCCGTCGGCGGGCATGTTGGTCGTGGCATCCACCACCTGAAGCCCGACGCCGGACGGCACGATCGGCTGATCGGCCAGCAGTCGGAGGGCGGCGTCCATGCCGGCCCATCCGTCCCATTCGAGGCTGAATGCCACAGAAGCGTCCTGTCCCTGGCCGGAGGCAATCAGGTCCAGATTGCTGCGCTGCCCGAAGGTGCCGATGACGGCGAGGTCGTCCGAGCGCTGTGAGGACACGATTGCCTGCGACAGACCCGCCATGAACCAACCGTCGAGAGGGACGGCGATGGCGTTGGCGTCAGGGGCTTGAAGCAGGGCGGTGGAGAGCTTCTGGCCCATGGCCCCGCTAGCCGCGTCCTGGTTGCTGAGCTGGAGCGTGCCAACAACTTCACAGGAATCGCAGTCCGCAAGCCCTGCATTCAGGCCGTCACTGATCCAGGGGCCAAAGCGGGCATCCGCAAAGGTCACCTCCAGCAGTTTCACGTTGCCGTCGGTCTGGCCCATCAGCCAGGCCGCCTGCAGCTCGCCGATCTTGTTCCACCACTGCTCGTTGTCCAGGCCTTCGAGTTTCTGTGTGATGCCGGTGTACAGCGGCTCGCCCCCGTCGATGTCACAGTCGTTGGCGCCAACCCCCACCGTGGTGATCCCCGCTGCGCGGGCTTCCTCCAGCGGGCCTTGGAAGCTGGAGCAATCCTGGCCCATGACGAGGATGACGTCCGCATCAGCGGCTACGCCCTGCCGGATGCAGTTGGCCCAGCCATTGGGATTGAGCTGGCCGTCGCACACACTGTTTTGCCAGCCGATGGCTTCGGCTGCATCCGCCGCCGCCTGGGACGGTGTCGAGCACGTCACCTGGGACTGGCCGCAGGAGACGATCCAGACCATCAGATCCTCCGGAACCGGAACCGCGTCCACGGGCGGAACGCCGACCGTGCCTTCATAAGCGGCCGCCAGAGCGTCTGTGCCGGCGGGGGTTGCGGATGCCGAAGCGGAGGAGCCGGCGGAGGAATCGGCGGCTGGCTCATTTTCGGCGGTTGCTGAACTGCAGGATGCCAGTGCGAGGCTGGCAAGTAGTAAGGCGCTGAGGGCGCCCCGGGCCTTGAATCTCGGCGTCATGCTTCTCATCGGGTCTCCATCGACAGTCAAAGGGGAAACGTGACGTCGGTCACGTTAACTCAGTGTGCGGTGGAGGAACTATTTGAGGAACCGAAGAAATGGGATACCTAGTATCCGCTGTACAGATAGCCGGGAGCGTTTATGAGCCCAACGCGACGGTATTTGCCAGCCCCGGAATTACTCGACGCCGGCTCGCTGTGGCCCAGCCCGATCAGGACTTCAGCGGCCGGGTTCTCCGGCCGCCGCGGGGGTGGCTGCACTGGTGTCGGCCGCGGAATCCGCCCGGGGATCGAGGGTTTCATCGGCCAGATCGGCGCGCACCCTTCCATCGCCGCGCACCCACAGGCGGTAGGCAACGAACAGCAGGCCAATCCAGACGGCACCCACAATGAGCGCCACCCGTGTGCCCGGCATGACGCCGAGCAGCACCACGATGAAGACCATGAAGGCCAGCGCCGCGTAGGACGCCACCGGCCAGAACGGCACCCCGAATTCCGAGGCGGGCAGGTTGCGGCGGGCGATGTCGCGCTTCATCGAGATGTGCGACAGCAGGATCATCAGCCACACCCACACGGTGGCGAACGTGGCAATTGAGGCGATGATGGTGAACAGGGATTCGGGCAGCAGTGCATTGAGCACGACGCCGGCCAGCAGGACTCCCGCCATGGTGGCCACGGTCATCCAGGGCACGCCGTTTCGGGAGACTTTCGCGAACGACGCCGGTGCCTGGCCCTGCCGGGCCAGCCCGTACATCATCCGGCCGGCACCAAAGATGTCGGCGTTGATGGCGGAGAGGGCGGCGGTGATGACCACGGCGTTGAGGATGTGCGCTGCGGCGGTAATGCCGAGGGAATCGAAGATCTGCACAAAGGGGCTGGTGGAGCCGTCGATATCCTGCCACGGGAAGATCATCATCAGGACGGCCAGGGTGCAGACGTAGAACAGAAGGATTCGGAACGGCACGGTATTCACCGCAGCGGGGATGGCTTTCTTCGGGTTCTCCGCCTCGCCGGCGGTGATGCCGATGGTCTCAATGCCGCCGAAGGCAAACATCACGATGGAGAAGGATGCCAGCAGACCCCACACGCCGTTGGCGAATAAGCCGCCGGAACCCAGGAGGGTGTCCATGCCCGGGTTGGCGCCGTCGTCGAGCCCGAAACCGAACACGATGATCGCAATGCCGCCCACAATCATGGCGATGATGGCACTGACCTTCAGGATGGAGAGCCAGAATTCGGTTTCGCCAAACACCTTGACCCGCATCAGGTTCAGCGCCGCGATGAGCAACACCACCGCCAGGATCCAGATCCAGCGCGGCACGTCCGGGAACCAGAAGCCCATGTAAATGCCGAAGGCGGTGACATCGGCAATGGCCACCACCGCCATTTCGAAGGCGAAGGTCCATCCGGTGATGAAGCCGGCAAACGGACCCAGATAGCGGCTGGCATAGTCGCCGAACGAGCCGGAGACCGGATGCCGCACCGCCATCTCGCCCAGCGCCCGCATGACCAGGAACACAGCGGCGCCGCCGATCATGTAGGCCAGCAGGACCGCCGGCCCAGCGGACTGGATGGCGGACGCGGACCCATAGAAGAGACCGGTGCCGATGGCCGAGCCGAGCGCCATGAAGCGGATGTGCCTGACATTCAGGCCCCGGGCCAGCGCCTGGGTAAAGGAGGACTTCAAAGAGAACGCACCTTGGATATTGGGGGATAGGCCGAATAGTCGGCCTATCCATATTACGCCGGTGCGTGCGGACCGGGGTTTTCAGCCCTTGGACCTGCCGGCCAAGTCCCTAGCAGCCGTCCGGACCGCAGGCAGGACCGTCGGCGGAGGCGGATGCCGGCGTGAGGTTCACCAGCGGATGGGATTCCTTCCACGCCTGTTCCAGGGCGGAGGAGAAGAGCTCGACGGGCTGGGCGCCCGAAATCCCGTACTTCTCATCGAGCACGAAGAACGGTACGCCGCTGACCCCCAAAGACCGGGCCTGCGAAATGTCGGCGTTTACGGCGTCGGCATACTCATCGGTGGCCAGCATGGACCGGATCCTGTCCGGGTCAACGCCCGCAGCGGCACCGATCCCGGTCAGCACCTCCGTGGACCCGATGTCCTGCCCCTTCTCGAAGTGGGCCGAAAGCAGCGCCTCCTTGACGGCGTCGGCCGCTTTGATGCCGCCCTCGGCACGGGCCAGATGGATCAGGCGGTGGGCCGAGAAGCTGTTGGCCACCACCAGCGAGTCGAAATCGTAGGCCAGGCCCTCGCCGGCGGCCTGGGCCGTTACCTGCTCCAGCATTCCGGCCAGCTGCACCGGATCGATGCCCTTGCGTTCGCTGAGGTACTGGACTTCGGTGCCGTCGTAGTGTTCGGGGAGGGACGGATCGAGCTGGTAGCTGCGCCAGTGCACCTGAACCTCGTCCCGGTGCGGGAAGGAGGCCAGCGCGGCTTCGAAGCGGCGTTTGCCGATGTAGCACCACGGGCAGGCAATGTCGGACCAAATATCAATCTTCATATCCGCTGCAACGCAGAAAGGGCCGGGAGCCATTCCCGCAGTGAAGAAAACACTGCGCAAACGGCTCCCGGCCCCGGCTTTTGCGGATATGAAAGCGTATCCGCATCCCCCGCGGGTTAGGCCGGCGCCAGTTCCCTTGCCTCGTGCAGGAACCGGGCGTAGGCAGGAACGGTCAGGAACGTCGGGAACTGCTCGCCGCACGCCACCTCTTCAAAGAGCTCGCGGGCGTCATCGAAACGGTCGCCGTCGAAGCGCTGCAGGTTGGCGAACTCTTCGTCCAGGAGTTCCTCCACCCAGTGGTGCGTGATGATCTCGCCCTCGTCGGTGACGGCGGAGGCATGGATCCACTGCCAGATCTGCGAGCGGGAGATTTCGGCCGTGGCTGCGTCCTCCATCAGGTTGTTGATGGCGGCCGCACCGTTGCCCCGCAGCCAGGACTCGATGTAGCGGATACCCACCTCGATGTTGCTGCGGATGCCGGCCTCAGTGATGACCCCGGGGGTGGCGGCGATGTCCAGCAGCGCCTTGTCGTTGGGAACCACGTCCCCGCGGGTCCGCTCCAGCTGGTTCGGGCGCTCGCCGAGCACGCCGTCGAACACCTCCATGGCCACCGGCACCAGATCAGGGTGGGCCACCCAGGAACCGTCAAAGCCGTCGTTCGCCTCGCGGGTCTTGTCTGCGCGCACCTTCTCCATGGCGACGTCGTTGGCGGCTGCGTCCTTGCGGTTCGGAATGAAGGCAGCCATGCCGCCGATGGCGTGGGCGCCGCGGCGGTGGCAGGCACGCACCAGTTGCTCGGTGTAGGCACGCATGAACGGAGCGGTCATCGTCACCATGTTGCGGTCCGGCAGCACGAACCGGGGTCCGCGGGTGCGGAAGTTCTTGATCACCGAGAAGATGTAGTCCCAGCGGCCGGCGTTCAGGCCAGCGGCATGGTCCCGCAGTTCGTAGAGGATTTCCTCCATCTCGAACGCAGCGGTGATCGTTTCGATCAGCACAGTGGCGCGGATGGTTCCCTGCGGGATGCCCATCAGGTCCTGTGCAAGGACAAAGATGTCATTCCACAGCCGTGCTTCGAGGTGGTTTTCGATCTTGGGCAGGTAGAAGTAGGGGCCGCGGCCCTGTGAGATCAGGCGCTGGGCGTTGTGGAAGAAGTACAGGCCGAAGTCCACGATCCCGCCGGCGATCGGAGTGTTGTCGACCAGCATGTGCTTCTCCGGCAGGTGCCAGCCGCGGGGACGGACAACGATGGTGGGCAGCTCCGTCAGGGACGAGCCCTGCACCTTGTATTCCTTGCCCTCGGCAGAGGTGAAGTCTATCCGGCGGTCCAGGGCGTCGCGCAGGTTCAGCTGTCCGTTGATGACGTTGGACCACGACGGCGTGGAAGAGTCTTCCATGTCGGCTAGCCACACCTTGGCACCGGAGTTCAGGGCGTTGATGGTCATTTTGCGGTCCACCGGACCGGTGATTTCCACACGGCGGTCCTCCAGTCCGGGAGCCGTGGGTGCCACGCGCCAGGAGTCGTCGGCGCGGATGGACCTGGTCTCGGCCAGGAAGGAAGGATCAGCCCCGTTGGAGATCTGCTGGCGGCGCGTCTGGCGCTGCTGGAGGAGTTCCTGCCGGCGCGAGGCGGTGGCCCGATGCAGTGCCTTGACGAAATCCAGCGCCTGCGGGGTGAGGATTTCTTCCTGCCGCCGCACAGCGGGAGCGGTGAGGGAAATACCGTTCAGGGTGATCGGGTCATTCATGGCGTTCTCCTTGGGGTGATTCAAAGCTGTGGCGGTGTTGCGGCGGGAGCGCGGCTTTTGCCGTCGCCCCCGCCGCATCTGGCTTCGCAGAGCCGGGGTTTAGTGGAACTGGGCGGACTCCGTGGAGCCGGCCAGCGCCAGGGTGCTGCCGGTCGGGTTCAGCGCCGTGGCGATGGCGTCGAAGTAGCCGGTGCCAACCTCGCGCTGGTGCTTGGTGGCGGTGTAGCCGCGGGATTCGGAAGCGAATTCCTTCTCCTGCAGTTCCACGTAGGCGCTCATGCCGTTGCGGGCGTAACCGTGGGCGAGGTCGAACATGGAGTAGTTCAGGGCGTGGAAGCCGGCCAGGGTAATGAACTGGAACTTGAAGCCCATGGCGCCGAGTTCGCGCTGGAACTTGGCGATGGTGTCATCGTCCAGGTGCTTCTTCCAGTTGAAGGACGGCGAGCAGTTGTAGGCCAGCATCTGGTCGGGGAACTCGGAGCGGACGGCCTCGGAGAACTTGCGGGCAAGTTCCAGGTCCGGGGTTCCGGTCTCCATCCAGATGAGGTCCGAGTACGGGGCGTAGGCCTTGGCCCGGGCGATGCAGGGTTCGATGCCGTTGCGGACCTTGTAGAAACCTTCGGGTGTGCGCTCGCCGGTGATGAACTCCTGGTCGCGCTCGTCGACGTCGGACGTGATCAGGGTGGCAGCCTCGGCGTCGGTGCGGGCGATCACCACGGTGGGGGTGCCGGCGACGTCGGCCGCGAGGCGGGCAGCGTTGAGGGTGCGGATGTGCTGGCCGGTGGGGATCAGGACCTTGCCGCCGAGGTGGCCGCACTTCTTCTCCGAGGCGAGCTGGTCTTCCCAGTGCACGCCCGAGGCGCCGGACTGGATCATGGACTTCATCAGCTCGTACGCGTTCAGCGGGCCGCCGAAGCCGGCCTCGGCGTCAGCCACGATCGGCACCATGTAGTCATCCACGCTCTGGATGCCTTCGGCGAACTCGATCTGGTCGGCGCGCAGCAGGGCGTTGTTGATGCGGCGGACCACGGTGGGCACCGAGTTGGCCGGGTAGAGGGACTGGTCCGGGTAGGTCTGGCCGGCATTGTTGGCGTCGGCGGCAACCTGCCAGCCGGAGAGGTAGATGGCCTTCAGGCCGGCCTTGACCTGCTGGACGGCCTGGTTGCCGGTGAGGGCGCCCAGTGCGTTGGTGTAGCCTTCGTCGCCGGCGTTGCGGAGCTGGTCCCAGAGTTTTTCAGAACCGCGGCGTGCCAGCGTGTGCTCCTCCTGGACCCGTCCGCGCAGCTTCACGACGTCGTCGGCCGTGTAGTCGCGCTCGATGCCGGCCCAGCGGGGGTCGGTGGCCCATTCGGAGGCGAGCTGCTCGGCGGTGGGGGCCGTGTTCTGTTCCTGTGTCATAACCAACGTCTCCTTGTAATCCTGCTGCATCTCCGGCCGCTTCAACCGGTGATTTCTTCTGTGGAACCAACTCTCCGGCAATAACAACCCCCTTTCTAGGACTTTTCTCTGGCAAGAAACGCAGTTCTTCGCATATCGTGAATTTGTGACCGACACAACATGGAACCGGCCCGCTCCGGCATCCCGAAAGACCGTTCCCGGCTCCGAAGCGGAGCGCACGCTGGACGTCATCAGCCTGGGACGGCGGATCCGGCACCTGCGCAAAGCCAAGGCAATGACGCTCGATGATTTGGGTGCTGCCGTGGGAACCGTCGCCTCACAGCTGTCCCTGATCGAGAACGGCAAGCGCGAACCGAAGCTGGGCATGATGCAGGCCCTTGCTGCAGCGCTGGACGTCAGCATTGACCAACTGCTGGGCTCGGAGCCGCCCAGCAGGCGTGCTGCCTTGGAGATTGAACTGGAACGGGCCCAGCGCGGACCCCTCTATTCGTCCCTCGGCCTGCCGAAGGTGCGGATCGGATCACGGCTGCCCATCGACGTCCTGGAGTCCTTGGTGGGGCTGCAGGCCGAGCTGGAGCGCCGGCTCAACGAGCAGGTGGCCACACCCGAGGAAGCACGCCGGGCCAACGGCGAGCTGCGGCGGATGATGCGCGAGCGCAACAACTACTTTCCCGAATACGAGGAGGCTGCCCAGCAGGTGCTGAACTCGGTGGGGCACACCTCCGGTCCGCTGTCCCAGCACGTCATCGCGGACATTGCAGCCCACCTGGGCTTTGCGCTGCACCACGTGTCGGACCTGCCGCACTCCACCCGTTCCGTCACCGACCTGAAGAACCGGCGGATTTATCTCACCCAGTCCCAGCGGTCGGACCATGATCCGCGCTCCGTGCTGCTGCAGGCCCTGGGCCATTACGTGCTTGAGCACAAGACGCCGAGCAGCTACGGCGAGTTTCTGAGCCAGCGCGTCGCGACCAACTATTTTGCCGCCGCCTTGCTGCTTCCGCAGAACGCCACCGTTGATTTCCTGCAGCGCGCCAAGTCTGCCAAGGAGATTGCGGTGGAGGACATCCGGGACGCGTTCGCGGTGTCCTATGAAACTGCGGCACACCGCTTCACCAACCTGGCCACGGAGCACCTGGGCATTCCCACGCATTTCCAGAAGGTCCACGAGTCCGGCATCGTTTACAAGGCCTATGAGAACGACGGCGTGACCTTCCCCGCGGACCACACCGGCGCCATCGAGGGCCAGCCGATCTGCCGCTACTGGACGTCGCGGGAAGTGTTCAACGTGCCGGACCAGTTCAGCGCGTTCAACCAGTACACCGACACTCCGGCCGGCACCTACTGGTGCACGGCACGGGTGGAGCGGGGATCGGCCGGCAAGTTCTCGCTCAGCATCGGAGTGCCGTACCAGCACGTGAAATGGTTCCGCGGCCGCGACACCTCGGAGCGCTCCAAATCCCGCTGCCCGGATCCGGACTGCTGCCGCACGCCGCCGGGTGAGCTGGCTTCCCAATGGTCCGGGTTTGCCTGGCCCAGCGCGCGGGCGCACTCACACCTGCTGGCTGCACTGCCTCCGGGCGCTTTTCCCGGAGTTGATGAGACAGAGGTTTATTCGTTCCTGCAGGCACATGCCGAGGACTAACCGCTGCTTCGGTGCCGGGAATTACGACGACGAGGGCAGCGTGAGGATGTCGGCGCCGTCATCCGTAATGACAATGGTGTGTTCGCTGTGCGCGCTGCGGGCGCCGGTGGCGCTTCGAAGCGTCCAGCCGTCCGCATCGAAGGTGAGCCGGGCGGTGTCTGCCATGACCCACGGCTCGAGGGCCAGCATCAGGCCCGGCCTGAGGGTGTAACCGCGGCCTGCCCGGCCCGTGTTCGGGACGTGCGGGTCCTGATGCATGGTGGATCCGATGCCGTGGCCGCCGAACTCTGTATTCACCTCGTACCCGGAATTAATCAGGGCCGTTCCGATCGCGTGCGAGATGTCTCCAATCCGTGCCCCCGGCCCGGCAACGGCGATTCCGGCTGCCAGCGCCCGCTCGGTGGCGTTGATCAGCTCGAGGCTCTCTGCCGGTTTGGTGTCGCCCACAATGAAGCTGATGGCGGAGTCGGCGGCGATCCCTGCCTTGGAAACGGCCAGATCCAGGCTCAGCAGGTCTCCGTCCTGCAGGTCGTAGTCGCACGGCAGTCCGTGCAGCACGGCATCGTTGACGCCCGTGCAGATGTAATGCCCAAACGGTCCCCGGCCGAAGGACGGGGCATAGTCCACGTAGCAGGATTCCGCTCCGGCATCCTGGATCATCCGGGCTGTCCACTGGTCGATCTCCAGCAGGTTGGTGCCAACGGTGGTCCGCTGTTTCAGGGTCTGCAGGATGTCTGCGACCAATCTGCCGGTGACCCGTGCCTTCGCTATTTCAGCCGGGTTCAGGATTTCGATCATGTGGTGCCTTCCTTGGGCGGTGGAAAATTTCATCTGTTCTGCAGTCTGGCAGACCGTCTAGGGTGTAGGCATGCCTGAGATGCCGGAAGTGCAGGGACTGGCCGATTTTTTGCGCACCAAGCTGCTGCCCGAGGACGCACCGCCGGCCCGGGTGGCCGATTTTGAAGTGCTTTCATTTGCGGCGCTGAAAACTGCCGGCGTCCCGCTGGACGCGCTGCAGGCCGGTCCCGTGACTGCCGTTGAACGCCGTGGCAAGTACCTCATCATCACGGCCGGAGGAGTGCACCTGGTGATGCATCTGGCTAAGGCAGGCTGGCTGCGCTGGTCCGATGCCCTCAAACCCGGAAAGCTGCGGCCCGGCAAGGGACGGATGGCGCTGCGGGTGCGGTTTGCCGCCCGGGAGGCGGACGGTGATGAACCGGGTTTCGATCTCACCGAAGCAGGAACCAAGAAGTCCCTGGCCGTGTATCTGGTGCGGGACCCGGCGGAGGTGCCGGGTGTGGCCCGGCTGGGTCCGGAGGCATTCGACGTCGACTCTGAGACGTTTGCGGCGCTGGTGGCCGGGCACCGGGGCCAGATTAAGGGCCTGCTGCGGGACCAGTCGGTGATCGCCGGAATCGGCAACGCGTACAGCGACGAAATCCTGCACGCTGCGCATCTCTCACCCTTCGCCAACGCCTCAAAGCTGAACCCGGCGGAGGTGGAACGGCTGTTCCAGGCTATGCGTGTGGTGCTGGAGTCCGCCATCGAGAATGCCGCCGGGCGTCCGGCGGCTGAGCTCAAGGATTCCAAGCGCCGGGCTCTGCGCGTTCATGCCCGCACGGGGGAGCCGTGCCCCGTCTGCGGTGACACCGTGCGGGAGGTCTCCTTCGCGGACTCCTCGCTCCAGTACTGCCCCACCTGCCAGACCAGCGGCAAGCTGCTGGCTGACCGGAGGCTGTCGAAGCTGCTGAAGTAGGCCGGGGGTGGAACATCCGGAAAAAGACTGAACCGGCCCCCGGAGATCGGGAGCCGGCTCAGCCGGTTACTTACATTCAGCTATAGGTCAGGCAGGTACTGCTCAAGGTGCCCGGTTCACGTTCCGGAATCAGCCGCGGCCGTCGTTGCCGTTGCCGGGCTTGCCGGGCTTGTCGTCGCCCTTGCCGGGCTTGTCGGGCTTGTCGTCACCTTTGCCGGGCTTGTCGGGCTTGTCGTCACCTTTGCCGGGCTTGTCATCACCCTTGCCCGGCTTGGCGCAGTCCTGCGCGTCGAAGGCCGCCTTGTAGCTGGCCTTCTCGGGCTTGCCCTTGCCGGTGTAGGTGAGGTTCACGGTGACTTCGCCGGCCTTGATCGAGGACTCCTTGGTCTTGATGACCACGGTCTTGGACTGGCCCGGGTTCAGCTTGTTGACCTTCGCCGAACCGTACTTGGACGTCACCTCGACATCCGCCTGGCGGGTGCCGGGGTTCTTGACGGTCACTGTGATCTCGGCCTTGTTGGCAGTGCACTTGCTGACCGCACTGACGGGGCTGACCGGGGTCACCGGCGGAACCACCTTGGCGGGTACCTTGATGGGCAGTACTTCCGCCCGGCCGCCGTCACCGTTTGCACCGCTCAGGTCGCCGGTGGCGTTGTGCAGGTGCAGGAAGAGTGCCTTGGCGTCGGTGTTGCCCGCGGTGCGGGTAACGTCCAGCTTGCCGCCGTCGACGTCGGCAAAGAGGGCGTCCGGAGTGGCTCCGGAGAAGCTCAGCGCCGGGTTGGCGGCGTCGAACGGGATGTACTCCGTGGTGTCCACCGGAACGCTGTTACCGGAATCGTCCACGTTGTACGGGCTCCAGGTGGTGACCCGGTACTGCAGCGGAGCGCTCGCGGCGTTGAGGTCCAGGCCCAAGGCCGCGGCCGAAACTGGCAGCGTGACGGCGTTGGTGTCGAACGGGTTGGAATCCGTGTCGCCGAGCAGCCCGTTGGCGCCCGTCTGGTCCACCATGCTGGCGGTTCCATCAGCGTTCAGCTGGTAGGTCGAGGCCAGGACCAGGTCCAGGTCATCGGCACGCGTGGTGAAGGTGACGAAGTCCGGCACGGAGTCTCCGTTGGTGTCGATCTCCACATCGATTTCCGTCGCACCGCCCAGGATGGGCCAGTTGGCCCAGGTGCTGACGCCGAAGTTCACCACGGCTCCCTGGACGTCGCCGCCGGCTGCCTTGATGGTGGGAACGGTGGAGGAGGCACCGACGGACTGCAGGTCCATGGCGTACATGGAATCCATCTTCACGGAGTCCAGACGCGGACTCTGTGCACCGAGCACCAGCGGAGCCACCAGGGACAGGTAGCGGGATGCCCCGGTGCCCTGGTCCAGGCCGCGGCCCTGAAGCGTAACGGTGCTCTTCAGTGCTTCGGAATCAGCGAAGGCGATCTCCGTGCCTGCGGTCATCTCCGAGGTCGGCTTCGGGGCCGAGTAGACGGGAACGCGCAGGGTGGGGGTTCCGGCGCCGGCAAACTGCACCCGGCCGGAGACGTCAGCGATGAACTGCCGGGCCAGGCCAAGTTGCGAGGCGGCTGCAGCCGGATCCATGGTCTTGGCCAATGCGGCCGGATCGGAGATGCTCAGCGTGACGTCCACAGTGGCCTTGCCGTTGGCGGGAACACTTACCTTGGGGGTGGTGCTCACGACGACGCCGGGCATGGTGGACGCTTCCAAGTAGCTCACGTCATAGGACACGGGCTTGTCGGACTTGTTCTCGACCGTGACCTGCTTGGTCTGGAGCAGTGCTTCCTTGCCCAGTTCCAGCACGCCGAAGTTGACGCTGGTCAGGGCCTGGTCGTCCGCCGCATAGGCCAGGACCTTGGTGTTCAGGGCGTCGAGGGCGTCCACGCGGCCGGAACCGACGCGGTTCGGAGCATGCACGTTGCCTTCTGCGGTGAGCAGGTCGTGGGTGGCGGTGTTCATGATGGCGGTCTTGACCTCATAGGGGTTGAGATCCGTAGCGGCGTAGACCAGGGCGGCAATGCCGGCCACATGCGGGGTGGCCATGGAGGTGCCGCTGCTGACGGATGCTCCGGTTCCCGAGCCCACGGCAGCTGAGCCGATGGACGAACCGGGAGCAGCGACGTCGGGCTTCACCACACCGTTGGAGCCGTGCAGGCCGCGGGAGGAGAAGGAGCTGATGGTGTCGCCGGCACCGGAGGGACCGGTAGCCGTGGCGCGGTAGGACGGATCCAGGCGCAGCGTCAGTGTTCCGGCCTGGGCGGCCGGCCGGAGCCGGTCCGAGGACGCGGCATTGAGCTGGATGCCCGGGATGGTGGCGTTGCCGCCGATGCCGGCGTCAAACACCGAACGCGGAGAGTCCAGCACGACGCCGGTGGCACCGGCCGCCTGGGCGTTGTTGAAGCGCACGCCGGAGCCGCAGGGGAAGGCGTTGTTCTCTTCCCACTGGATCCAGACCCACTTGCCGGTGAGGGAACCGGCGGGGAAGGGGTTGCAGCCGAAGGCGTTGTCGGCCGGAGCCATGACGACGCTGCCGGTGAGCCGTTCGGGAGTGAGTGCCGGGTCGGCGTAGTTGAAGCTGGAGGAGTACTGGCCGGCAACGCTGCCTGCCAGTTCGGCCGGGGCCAGGACATCGGCGCGGTCCAGGGTCACCTGGGAGCCGATGGTGCTGGCGACGGTCAATGCGGACTTGGCGTTGCCGGGGGAGCCGCCGATGTCGTAGACGTCTCCGGCGTTGCCCGAGGCCACTACCGAGAGGATGCCCTGCTCGGTGAGCTTGTTGACGATGTCGTTCTCGGGGTCGTCCGCCGGGGCGTAGTCCGAGCCCAGCGACATGTTCACTACCTGTGCACGGTCGGAGAAATCGCCGTCGCCGTTGGGATCCAGCACGTAGTCCAGGGCCTGTCCGACAACTTCCGAGGAGCCGGCGCAACCGAAGACGCGGATGCCGACGAGCTGTGCCTCGGGAGCGGAACCGGGGCCGATCCGCATGGTGTTGACCTGCTCAGCCGTGAGGGTGGAGTAGTCGCCGCCGAAGGTGGAGCCGTCGCCGTTGGTGCCGTAACCGGCTGCGGTTCCCGCCACATGGGTGCCGTGTCCGCCGCAGTCCAGCGGATTGAGGTCCGGCTTCGGGACCGGCTGGTACGTGGGGGAGGACGGGTCGGCGTCGTAGTCGTCGCCGACCAGGTCGTAGCCGCCAATGAATTTCGCGGAGTCAATGAGGCCGCTGTCGGCGGCGGGGATGCCCGGGGATGCCTGGGCTGCCTTGTAGGCCTCGGCGGTTCCCGGGCCGCCGAAATCGCTGTGGGTGTAGTCGATGCCGGTATCCAGCACGGCGATGGTGATGCCCTTGCCGGTCTGGTTCCGCTCCACCCAGGTGTTCAGGGCGCGGGTGTCGATGTCGGCGCCCTTGTTGTCGATGGTTTTCGGCACGATCTTGGTGATCCGGGCGACGTCCGCGCGTCCAGCGAGACCGCGGATCGCCTCGGCGTCGCCGACGATGGCCACGCCGGGAAGGGTGTTGGTGGTGGTGTAGAGCGTGCTGGCGTCGGCTTCGGCGGCCACGGACTCGGCCTGGGAGGAGATGTTGCTGCGGATCTCCTCGACCAGCGGCTGGTTGAGGACCGGGTCTGCCTTGCCCTCCTTGACCGCTTCAGGCTGCGTCTGTTCAAAGGCGCCCTCGCCGGTGAACTGGACATAGACGGAGACCTGGCCGGAGGCCTCCCGCAGGCTTGACGACACCTTCTGGGTGGCGAATTTCTGGACGGCGACGCCGGCAGCAAGCCCGTCGCCGGTGGTGCCTTCGGTGGCCTGGGCGGGTACGCCCAGGGACGCCGTGAGTGCGAGCCCTGCTAGCGCGGCAGTGACGACCGCGCCGGATCTGTGATGAATGGACCTTTTCATAACGCTCCTTGAACATTCCACCGAGCGCTACCGGGCCATGTCCCACAGACATGCCTACCGGCTGCTGACACACTGCGGCAGCTTTTCCGTCGTGCCTCCACACCCCCGTATGGAGCGTCAGCATGCACTTGGCGGCCCCCATTGCGTTGCAGCCGTTGGGCTCACCCTAGAGGAGCAACCCCGAGGTGCATAGGTTGGTGTCGCAGGGCGCGATTTTTGTGACCAACCATTGACTGGCGGGAGAGGTGCTGATATTTTTCGGCCGCTTAAATGAAGCAGGAGCCTCCAAACGGAGGCTCCCCGAAAGTTGGACTGAGAAATCAGTTCTAACTTTCGGGGAGCAGTTTTATGTCTGCTGGCAGTTCATCGTCCGAGGCGCAACGCCAGAGCGCGGTAGCGTTGTTCGAAGCCGGATGGAGCGCCAGAGCCGTGTCAACGACACTAGGGGTGAGCCGCTCCGCTATAGCCCGGTTATGAGACCGATGGTTAGTTCGAGGAGGTACGACGCTGGTGGCCAAGCCAACCAAGAGAGTGTTCTCCTTTGAGTTCAAGCTCGCTGCAGTGCAGCGTTATCTCTCCGGCCAGACGAGGGCAGACCTGCCCAAGGAACTCCAGCTTTCCTCTCCGCAGCTGATCGATAAGTGGACGCGGCAGTACCGGACAGCGGGTGAAGACGGACTGCGACCGAAGCCGAAGGGTTCTACCGCGGCGAACAGGGAGTGGTGGCCCCGAACCTGCTGAACCCGCAGTTCGAAGCTGCTGCACCGAACCAAAAGCGGGTTACCGACGTGACCGAGTTCAGCGTCGGTGACCGCAAGCTCTATCTCTCCCCGGTGATGTACCTCTTCAACCGGCAAATCATTTCGTACTCGATCGGGTTATCCCCGAATCTGGAGCCACTAACTCCTCGCTGCGCAGAGCCCTCGCCGTCCTTGAACCTGGGGCGCAGCCGCTCGTGCATTCGGATCAGGGATTCCAATACCAGCACGTCTTGTGGCGGACGCTGCTGAAGAATGCCGGCGCGGTCCAATCAATGTCCTGCAAGGGCAACTGCTACGACAACGCGGTGATGGAGGACTTCTTCGGACACCTCAAGGAGGAACTCTTCCACCGGGTCCGGTTCCTGAACACCGATGCCCTGACAGCACAGCTCTGTGAGTACATCCGCTGGTACAACACTGAACGCATCTCGACAAAGCTCGAGGGCCTGAGTCCGGTGCAATACCGTGCTCAGGCCCTCGCGGCCTAGCCTTTTATTTGGCCAGTCCAACTTCCGGGGACCAGTTCAATTCGGACTGGGTCTCCCTTTTCTTTCATCCAGGAGACCCCGCTCGTCCGTGCCTTTACACCCGACGTGATCGCCGGGGCGCGGGACTACGATCCACGCTGAGCATCACCCCGCGCCACGGCGGACCCGAACAGCGTGACGGGCGGGGCTCGGTTCTTCGTAACCGGGCCGTCCGCCATTTTTGCTCCTCCCGGTTCCGGCGGGGCGCCTAATGAACGGTGGTGCTCTGCTGCACGGGGCCGAATAGGCGGGTCAGGTCAATGTGACGCTTGACACATTTCTGCAGGGGAGTCATTCTATGAGCAGCAAAACACCTGCGGACATCTGTCCGCTTGGCGGACAGATATCAATCGAGGTCGCCTTGCCGAGTAACGAGCCGAAGAGCAGGAAGGCAACAACATGATGGATATCGGGGTCATCATTCTCCGCTTCATTCTTGGCGCCATCCTGCTTGCCCATGCGGGCCAGAAACTCTTTGGCTGGTTTGGCGGCAACGGATTCAAGCGACAGGCCATCGTGTTTGAGGCCCTGGGCCTCAAGCCGGGCCAAGTGATGGTGGCAATGGCGGGGGCCATGGAACTGGCGGCGGCTTCGCTCCTGGTCCTGGGGCTTGCTACTCCGCTGGGTGCCCTGATCGGCAGCGGCACCATGCTCGTTGCCGGCCTGACCATGCAGACGGCATCCGGGAAATTCTGGAATGCAGCCGGAGGCGGTGAATATCCCTACGTCCTCTTCGCGTTTTCTGCAGCTGTGGGAATCCTCGGTGGAGGGCGGTATTCCGTCGATCGGCTGCTGACAGACCGCTGGCCCAACCTGGCCACCTGGCTCGAACCCTTCTGGATCCACGCGCTGGCCATACCCCTGCTGGCGCTGGCGTCCGCTCTTCCGTTCGCAATGCTGGTGCGCCGCGGGCGCACCGTTTCATCCTGAGTCACCCTCAGGATTCTTCTTCCCCACGGGTTTCGTCTTCGATCCGGCAGTAAAGCCGCCGTTGGCTTTCGCGGACCCACCACTCGCATACTTCAAGGAGAGAAATGTCTTCGACTCACGTAGTCCCCACCCCTGAGAAAGAAGGCAGGCAAGGCTCGCTGGCACCTGCTGCCGTGGCGGTAGGTTTCGCCGTGCTTTGCCTGTCTTGGATGCTCAACGCCATGGACCGGCAGGTGTTCTACCCGCTCCTGCCCGAAATCCGCGAGGACTTCGGCTTCTCCTTGGAGCAGTCCGGCCTGTTGGCCACCGGTTTCACCCTTGGCCTGGCCATTGCGGGCTTCCTTGCCGGGTTTGTGGTAGACCGGTTCTCCCGGAAAACCGTCATTATCGGCAGTGTCCTGGTGTACTCACTCGGCACTTTGGCTGTCCCCTTGGCTTCAGGCTTTTTGGACATGTCCGCGTACCGCATCTTCTCCGGCATCGGGGAAGGCGTACAGGCCACCGCGCTTTACTCTCTCGTCGGCTCCTTCTTCTTCCATCGCCGGGCCTTTGCCGCCGGATTCATTGGAGTCGCCTTTGGCGGCGGCATTTTCCTCGGACCCATGATCGGGGTCCCTTTCGCTGCCTCGTTCGATACCTGGCGGGCGCCCTTCTACCTCTTCGGCGGACTCGGCATCGTCATGGCCCTGCTCATCCTGGTTACAGTGTCCCGGACGATGTCGGAGGCTAAGAGCGGCCCCGGGAGCACGGCGGCAGAAGCGGACTACAGCTATGTGCCGGCCAGCGCCTACAACCGGAACACCCTGGCCTTCGGTATTGCCTGCGTCATCAGTGGCATGGTTTTCTATGGCTTCACCGGGCTCTACCCCACCTTCCTTCGCGAAGAGCTCGGTTTCGAAGCCGGGCAGGCCGCCGTGGCTGTCTCCTTGTCCGGGCTGGGCGCCATGGTTGCGCTCCTGGCCGGCTGGCTCGGGGACAAGTTCAGCCAGAAGTGGCTGCTTGCAGGCACCTTTGTTGGAACCTCGATAGTGGCGTTCCTGATGTACACCGTCGTCTCAAGCCTGACCGGCCAGTACGTCCTGTCCTTCCTGATGGGGGCGCTTGCCAGCGGCTTCCTCTTCACCAACTGCTCCACCGCCATGCAGCGCAGTGTCCGCCCCGAGCACGTGGGCCGGGGCCAGGGACTGTTCATGCTGACCTACTATGTTGCCGCCGCGTTCTCCGGGGTGGTCTTTGCCCGCTTGGTTGCCCTGTCCGACTGGTCGGGCGCAGGGATGTGGCAGCTGTCCATCCTGCCCCTCGTCGGCGCGGTGGTCCTGATGGCCGTCGACCCCAAGCGCATGATTCGCCGGCTGTAAACCCGGGGTCCTACACCGGTTTGGTTGGCATCGTTTTGGTTGGGCGCGACTGCCAGCGCGCCCAACCAGTGGTGGTTTCGGCCGCCGCAGCCTGTAGGAGCGGCAGGTACTCGCCCGTAAGGGTGTCGATGCTCGTCTCCTGCGCGTGGACGGTCACGTTCATCGAAGCGCGAACCACTCCCGCGCCGTCCGGCACCCCCACGGAAATGGAGCGCACCCCGGGCGCCAGCTCCTCGTCGGCCAGGGCCCACCCCTGGGACCGCACCTCCGCCAGGATATCCAGCACCTGGGCCTCGGCCATCGGCTCCTCTTCGGGCAGGCCCGAACGCGAGGGCTCGGCGAGTGCACGCAGAGCTTCGCCGGGCTGCAGCGCAGCGAGCAGCACCTTGCCCTGGGAGGTTTTCATGGCGGGAAAGCGGGTGCCGATGTCCACGCGCAGGGCGATCAGCTTGGGCACGGCAACCCGTGCCACGTAGACGATGTCGGATCCATCCAGCTGGGCCATGGACGATGACTCGCCCGTCCGCTCAACCAGTTGCTCCAGATGGGGACGGGCCATATCCCACAGCCCGAGGGCGCCCACATAAGCCATGCCGAGCTCAAGCACCTTGGGGGTCAGCGAGTGGAAGCCCTGTTCAGCCCGTGCATACCCCAGCTCCTGCAGCGTGAGCAGGATCCGGCGGGCGGTTGGCCGGGCCAAACCGGTCGCTTGGGATACCTCAGCCAGGCTCATACGCGGATGGTCCGCCGAAAAACAACGGACCACGTCTAACCCGCGGGCGAGTGCCTCAATGAAGTCAGGCCCCTGTCCTCGCTGGACCATGTTATTCCCTTTCGTGGGTGATAGGTCAACGTCAAAGCGTCCCCGGCACCATTGTAGGGACCTCCAGCTGTCTGGTCGGACAACTGTCCGGCAGTGACCCTTGACACATTTTCCCTTTACCCACATTCTTTATGTGAGATCCGGACACTTGTCCGGCAAGCGGACACACCAATGAAGCAATGTCGCTGTGAGAGGACCGAGTGAAAACTCCAAACGAAGCGCATGGACCGGGCAGCCCCGACAGGCTGCCACTCTCCGGGATCGTCATCGCCGATTTCTCCCGGGTCCTGGCGGGCCCGTACGCCACTATGCTTCTGGCCGACATGGGCGCCGAAGTGATCAAGGTCGAAAGTCCAGCCGGCGACGATACGCGTTCATGGGTTCCCCCGGTCCGCGACGACGGTGTCTCCACGTACTACACGGCGGTCAACCGCAACAAGAAGTCGGTGGTCCTGGATTTCAAGGACGCTGATGACCTGGCAGCAGCACAGGCACTGGCCGGGCGTGCCGACGTCATCATCGAAAACTTCAAACCCGGGGGCCTCAAGCGCTTTGGACTTGATTACGGATCCGTGCGGGAGCACAACCCCGGAGTTATCTACTGCTCGATCAGCGGATTCGGCACGGCGGAAGGGGCGGCCCTTCCCGGGTATGACCTGATTGTCCAGGCCATGAGCGGCCTGATGAGCCTGACCGGAGATCCCGAGGGGGAACCCTTCCGTGCCGGAATCAGCGTTTTCGACGTGATGGCCGGCCTGCATTCGAGTATTGGAATCCTGGCCGCCCTGCGCCATCGCGACCAGACCGGCGAAGGACAGAACATTGAGACGTCCCTGATGGCCTCCGCCATGAGCGGTCTGGTCAACCAGACAACGGCCTACGTGGCCGGGGGCGTCACCCCGTTCCGGATGGGCAATGCGCATCCGAGCCTGTTCCCCTACGAAGCACTTCCCACCGCCGACGACGACTTGATCATCGCGGCTGGCAACACGAATCAGTTCCGGAGGCTTTGCCACGTGCTGGACATCCCGGCAGTGGCCGATGACCCGCGTTTTGCCGAAAACGGCGACCGGACAGCCAACCGCGAGCAGCTGCGTCCGTTGCTGGTGGAACGGCTGCAGACCCGCGGCGCGGGCGAATGGTTCGACCTGCTCAACGAGGCCGGAGTTCCGAACGGCCCAATCAACAGCATCGCTCAAGGAGTGGAGTACGCGAAAAAGCTGGGCCTGAACCCCGTGACAACAGCCGGAACCGGCACCTCAGCGGTACCCGTGGTCAGGAATCCCATCACGTTCTCGGCTACCCCGGCCCGCTACGTCCTCTCGCCGCCACGGCTCGGAGAACATACGGAAGAGATCAAGGCATGGCTGGCAGCACGCGTTGCCGGCGGCGGAAACGACTCCACGAAGGGCAAGGCGTGAGCACCTCGACAGAAAACCAAACCCCCCGTTTTCCCACCTCGCTGGGCACATCCACTTCCACGAAGATCAGCCTCCTCGGACAGGATCTGGCCCAGGACCTGATGGGAAAGGTCAGTTTTGGCGAGCTGGCCTTTTGGCTGGTGGCGATGCGGCGACCAAGCTCCGGAGAGCTCAGGGTCTTTGAATCGGTGCTGGTGGCCCTGGCCGACCATGGTTTCACGCCCACAGCCATAGCCGCCCGCCTCACCTACCTCAGCGCTCCTGATTCCATGCAGGGGGCAATGGCCGCGGGCCTGCTCGGCGGCGGTTCGCGCTTCCTCGGAGTGACCGAGGACTGCGCCCAATTCCTCGCCGAGAAGCTTGCCGAGCATGAAAGTCCCCTGCCCGAGACGGATGCGGAATGGGATGAGATGGCAGCGGCAGCCATCGAGTCGCAGCGGGCTAAGGGAAAGTTCGTTCCCGGGCTCGGCCACCCGAATCATAAGGACGGCGATCCCCGCACGCCCGTGCTGATTGGCATCGCCACGGAAGAAGGCCTCCGGGGCCCCCACATCAAACTGTTTGAAGCCGTCGGGCGCATGAGCGGGAAAGTCCTGGGACGAAAGCTGCCCCTCAACGGTGCCGGCGTCTGCGGAGCGGCCCTCGCTGACTTGGGTCTCCCGCCGGATCTGCTGCGCGGCTTTGCCCTGCTGGCCCGTGCAGCTGGGCTGCTCGGCCAGATCGCTGAAGAGCGGCGCAACCCGATTGCCAATGACATCTACATGGCCGTGGACCGCAACGCGGGCTACGTTGCCCCCAACCTGGACAGCTAAGGAGAACACCGTGGCGGAATTGACGGCCGTGCTGGCCAGCACGCACCACCCCTTTTATCTCAAGGCGACCACCGACGAGTCTGACCAGCGGATGCCGCAGGCGGATGAGTGGAAAAACAAGGTGGAGGCCTACCGTGAAACCTTGACTGCAGCGGAGCCGGACATCCTGATAATGGTTGGCGCGGACCATTTCCACCAGTTTTTCCTGGACAACTACCCCACGTTCCTCATCGGCAAGCAGGAAAAGTATGACGCCACGTACTACAACGAGGAACGCGAATTCGGCCTGCCCAAATACGTCCTGGACGGCGATGTGGCGCTGTCCAACTTTATGCACCAGGGGCTGATGGATGAGGGTTTTGATTTCTCCTTCAGCCACGAATTGAAGATTGACCACTCCATCATCTGCCCGATCATCACGGTCAGGCCGGACGCGGACCTTCCCATAGTTCCGATCTACACCAATATCTTTGCCCCGCCGCTGCCGTCCCCGAAGCGCTTCTGGGACCTGGGGAGGGCAATCCGGAAAGTCATCGATGCCTACCCAACGGATAAGAAGATCGCAGCCATCGGCACCGGCCATTTGTCCCTCGAGCTGGGAGGGCCCCGCATGTTCGGCGAGCACGGTCCGGACCCGGAGTTCGACGCGCAGGCGATCGAATGGCTTTCCTCCGGAAATATCGACGCGATTCTGGAAAACGTCACCCATGAATCCATGTCCACGGCAGGTAACGCGACCCACGGATTCATGGACCTTATTCTCATGATGGGCATCGCCGGAGGCGAAAACGCTGACTACGTTGACCAGCTTGACCTTTACCACACCCGCGAAATGTTCATGACTTGGTACCCGAACAGGACCCAGTCCCAGTTGGAAGCTGCCCAGCAGTCCGCCCGTCGCTCGGGAGCAACACTTGGACCTTTGCTGGCCGCACCGGAAGGAGCACCGGCATGAGCACTTACTACGTCAACAAGTTCCTCTACACCGTTGACCGTGACCCGGAATGGGTGGCCCGGTACAAGGAGGACCCGGCAGGAACCATCAAGCGATGGGAAACGGAGGTCGGATCCTGGCTGAACAGCTCGGAGAAGACATCCTGGCTTTCCTTCACGGACGAAGAGCGCCGGGCCCTGGAGACCTACGACTATGTCTGGCTGTTCGAAGCCGGTGCACATTTTTTCCTCTACCTGACCCTCTTTATCGGCATTTTCGAGGACGACTACACCCAGACGAACGGACCCTTGTCCTATCAGCGCGAATGGGCAAGGAACCTCTCTCACTGGACCGGCAAGACCTACCCGACGGTGGCACTCTGACCTGTTGTTCCACCGTCCGGATCGCTCCGAACGCTCCACCCCCACACCAGCCCCGCCGTGCGGCACGCCCGGTAAAGATTCAAGGAGAAAAATGGTCCATCTTCAGTTGCCTGCAGACAACCAGCCAATCGTTTTCCGCAATGGCACAGTTCTGTCGATGGACCCGAGCCATCGAGTGCTGTCCGACTGCGACGTCTTGGTCATCGGCGACACCATCAAGGAAATCGGCCCCCGCCTCGAGGTGCCCGAAGGCACCTTTGAAATTGATGCCTCCGGCGGCATCGTCATGCCGGGGATGATCGACACCCACCGGCACATGTGGCAGACCACCATGCGCGGCTACGGCGCCGACTGGACGCTGAGCCAATACTTTGTCTGGTATTACCTCGAACATGGAATGAAATTCCGTCCCGAAGATATTGCCACCGGAAACCTCCTTTCCGCGTACGACGCCCTCGACGCCGGCGTGACTACCAGCGTCGACTGGTCACACGGTTTGAGCACCTTGGACCACGCCGAAGCCGCCGTTGACGCGCTCGAAGGAACCGGCGGACGTTTCGTCTTCGCGCCCGGGAACATCTTCGCCGGACCAAATGAATGGTCCACCACCCCGGAGTTCAAGGACTTCGTCGCCCGGCGGAATCCGCGGTCGGACATGTTCAAGTTCCAGCTCGCCTTCGACGTCACGGGTGACCCGTCCTTCCCGGAGAAGGCCGCCTTCGAAGCCGCGCGGGAACTCGACCTCTCCGTGACCACCCACGCCGGTGTTTGGGGCGCCACCAACGACGACGGCGTCCGCCTGATGCACGAGCACGGGTTCATGACCCCAGGCACTGTCTACGTTCATGCCGCGACTCTGAGCAACGATTCCTACCAGCGCATCGCGGCCACCGGAGGGACGGTGTCGCTGTCCACGGAAAGCGAGCAGAGCTGCGGCCAGGGCTACCCGCCGTCGTGGATCCTTCGGCAGCACAACGTGCCCATGTCCCTGTCAATCGACACGAGCGTGTGGTTCAGCAGCGATCTCTTTACCGCCATGCGCACTACGCTCGGCGCGGACCGTTCCTACGAGCACATGGCGGCCCATGAGAAGGGCGAGACAGTCACCCATTCGGCCCTGCGTGCAGAGCAGGTTGTTGGGTGGTCCACCCACGGCGGTGCCCACGCGCTGGGACTGGATCACGCCGTCGGCCGCCTGGAAGTTGGGAAAAAGGCCGACATTGTCCTGTTGAAAAACGAAAACTCACCCGGAACCTTCCCTGTCCTCCATCCATACGGCCACGTGGCACTTCAAGCCGGCCGGGGCGATGTTCAGACCGTCCTGGTCAACGGCCGCGTGGTGAAGCATGACCACCGGCTGGTCGGCGTGGATATGAAGGCCGTCCAGGGCAGGGTTGCGGAAACGGTGGAATACCTTCAGTCCGCGCTTGGTGCCGACGCGTGGGCCAAGGGCATGAACCCGGACATCCCGGAAGCGCGGATCCTGGACAACCCCTACATGTACACCGACTACCACAGCGCCAATACTCGCAGCGTCTAGGCGGCGCTTCCTTCTCGGTCAGTCGACGCCTGTCCGGCATCAACTCTGCCGGGGCGGGGACCGGTTCTTTGGAACCGGTCCCCGCCCTTTTATTTATGACGCATCCAAACAGTTCCACCGGCTTCCACCGGAGTGAATTGCTTCAGAGCCTTCCGCTCACGGTCTGGGTCGGCCTAGCTTGTTGGGGCAGGGCATCGTTTTGCAGAGGATGTCGCCTTGCTTCCATGCGAGTCATAAACAAGCCTCATCTAAGGAATGCAAGGGTGACAAGGTGACACCCCTGGGAAATCGAACGCTGCATAACAGTTGTATGGCCGTCTGCTAAGAGGTAGGCCGCCGGGCCAGTTCCCGATGAGGTGAAACCATGGCGCACGAACCAGAATCTTCGCTTCCTAAGCCTTCCTCTCCCTGACACTCCCAAACGACCGTTTTCGACTTGGATCGTCCTCGCCATTGCTGTAGTTCTCTTGGCGGTCTTCGCAGATACCGGCCTCATGGGGCTGGCCGTCTGGCTCGTACTCATGGGGGTCGGTGTATGTCTAACGGTTGCCTACGCGTTGCTCCTTCGACGGCAGACGTGGGCTCGTGTTGCAGATGGCGGGAAGCGCCAGTTGCTCGCCGTTGGGGGAGGACTTCTCGTCGTGGGGTCTGTACTTGCCGCTATGGCTGCTCCTCCGGGATCAGGTACAGCGGACAGCTGATGATGATCAGTCACCCAGCCCGAGCCCGACTCCTCCCTCGGCTTCCCCGACTCCTCCACCGGGTTCGGTTCCTGAACACCGACGCCCTGACAGCACAGCTCAGTGAATACATCCGCCGGTACAACACCGAACGCATCTCGACAAAGCTCGAGGGCCTGAGCCCGGTGCAATACCGTGCTCAGGCCCTCGCGGCCTAGCCTTTTATTTGGCCAGTCCAAATTTCAGGGACCAGTTCAAGACGGAGGCTCCTGCTTCGGCTTTTCGAGCCCTACAGGGCGGGGCCGTTGCCGGCATTGCCCTGCCACAGGGCGTCGAACGGGGCGTTGGAGGAAACCCGGTTGCGGATGCCCTCGGTGACGAAAGCCTTTGCGGTCTTCGCGGCTTCGAGCGGCGTGGCGCCCTTGGCCAGTTCGGCCGTGATGGCTGCCGCAAGCGTGCAGCCGGCGCCGCTCACCGCAACGTCGCCGACCTTGGGTGCCCGCAGCACCTCCATGGTCTCACCGTCATAGAACACGTCCACGGCGTCGTCGCCTGCCAGCCGCACTCCGCCCTTGGCGAGAACCACGGCCCCGGAAGCTTCGTGGATGCGCCGGGCGGCGTCCTGCAGGTCCTCGACAGTGTCGATGGAGTCCATGCCGGACAGGGACATCGATTCAAAGTGGTTGGGTGTCACGAAGGTGGCCAGCGGCAGGATCTGCGCCTTGAGTGCCCGGTCCGTGTCCAGGGCGGCTCCCGGTTCCTGGCCCTTGCAGATCAGCACCGGATCCAGCACGATGTTGGTCCATTCCTGGCTCTGGAGGGCCTTGGCCACGGCGTCGATCGTGGCGGGCGTTCCCAGCATGCCGAGCTTGACGGTGGTCAGGTCATACGCGGTCTGGATGGCCTCAAGCTGGTCGCTGATGACCTGGGAATCCACCGGGACGAAACGGTGGCTCCAGTTGTCCTTCGGATCGAAGGACACGATGCAGGTCAGGGCAGCGATCCCGTAGGTTCCGAGTTCCTGGAACGTTTTCAGGTCGGCCTGGGCGCCGGCGCCGCCGGTAGCTTCGGAGCCGGCGATGGTCAGGGTGACGGCCGGGGCAGCTGTTCCGGCAGAGTGTGTGTTAGCAGACATGAGTCCATCTTCCACCCAAGCGAGCATCGGTGCCACTGGGGTTGGCCCCGCGCGCCGGGCGGGCCAGGGCGGGAAAACCGGTTCGCCGGCGGCAGCGCTAGGCGCGGGCAAACGGCCAGACGGCGGCCCGGCCCGCGGCCATGGAGACTCCGATGGCTGCGCCCATGAGCAGAGGTACCACCACTGCCTGGACGCTCAGGCCGATGATGACCCAGCCGAGCAGCGCCGGCACGACGAAGAAGGCCAGGACATGGAGGCCCTGGCTGAGGACGCCGCGCAGCGACCAGCCCAAGATCAGGGCGACCGGCAGGGCGGTGAACAGGCCGAGCCCGGCGGCATAGAAAGCGGCGACAATGACAGTCCAGACATAGCCCCAGAAATCGCGGGACGTTCCCCATCCCACCACTGTGGTGGCGATTACCGCCAGGACAAGGCAGCCCACGACATACCCCAGTGCTACGGCCAGCGGGCCGGGTGCAGCGTACGGATGCCGCGGCGGAGTATCGGTAGGCGGAGTATCGGCAGGCAAAGTATCGGCAGACGCAGTTTCGCCGGCCAAGACGTCGGCGGGTATCAATGCGGGCGGAAGCGCGTCGTCGTCGCCTTTGTCAGTCATCGCGTCGGGCTCCCTGGAAGAGGTGGACTACGTCCTCCACGATATTGCGAACCACGGGCAGGCGGGAGAGGATGACCAGCTTCGCGGCCAGCGGAGCGACGTTCTCCACCAGCCGGCGCGAGCGGCGCTGCCCCGGCGAGCGATCATAAATCCAAAACAGCGTCACCCCCATGTGCACCAGCCACAGGAGCTCGGGCAGATCATCCCGGATGGCCAGCGGCGGCTGCGGCCGGGACACGGTGACGGCCTGCCGGAACAGGGCGATCGATTTGGCGCGGCCCACGCCCGTGTCCGCCGCACCGTTGCGGCTGCCGCGCGGTGAGGCCGACGACGGCGGCATGGCAGTGTGCAGAAAATGGGCACCGAAATCGTGGTAGGGACCCATGACATCCAAATTTGCCAGCAGGACGGCGCGCAAATGCTCACCCAGATTATGTCCGTCGCGCAGCAGGGGCAGGGATCGGCTGCGGTGTTCATCCTGGAGAAACCGGTACAGCTCAGCCACGAGCTCGTCCTTGGACCGGAAGTAGTAGTAGGCGTTGCCCACTGAAACCCCGGCGGTTTCGGCAATGCAGCGCATGGTGGTGTTGGCATAACCCTGGCTGCGGAAAAGGGCGAGGGCGGAATCGATCAGCAGCCGTCGGGTCTGTTCACTCTTGGCCGTCGCGGCCATCAGCGCTCCTTGGTTCAGTTGCAGGCGCTGGTTCAGGGATAGGCGCGGTCCGCTTATATGCGCTCAGCGTCCCGGCGCGCCTGTCAGTACATCACATTTTTGAACGTGTTCAAAAAAGAGGGTGGCAGTGTTGCAGGGCAGAACATGGCAGAATTGACGGCGGCCCGTTCTCGGGCCGCCCGGTGCAGCGGGCACAGTGCTAATACAGCCGGCGAAAGCCAGGCAAACCACTAGGAAACGGAAGACCCATGCACACCCAGACCGGCGCCGATACGGCGCCCGCTCCGGCATTCGCCGCCCGCGGCAGCTCCCATTACGACATCATCCTGACGCTCATGTGCGTGGTGATCGTCATTTCCAATATCGGCGCCACCAAGGGCGTGGTCCTGGGGCCGGTATTCGGCGACTTCAGCATCGTGACCGACGGAGGATTCTTCCTCTTCCCGCTGGCCTACATCCTCGGCGACGTCATCAGTGAGGTCTACGGCTTCAAGGCGGCACGGCGGGCCATCTTCACGGGCTTTGCGGTTGCGGCGCTGGCGGCAGTCAGTTTTGCCGTGATCATTGCGCTGCCCGGATTCGACGACGACTACGGCCAGGCGAAGCAGGCAGCCCTGGAACTGGCGCTGGGACCCGTGTGGCAGATCGTGCTGGCCAGCCTGCTCGGCTTCCTGGCCGGACAGACCCTGAACTCCTGGGTCCTGGTGCGGATGAAGGAGAAGTTCCGGGAACGGGCACTCATTGGGCGGTTGATGGCCTCCACCGGTGTGGGCGAGTTCGCCGATACCCTGATCTTCTGCGCCATTGCGGCGCCCGTCATCGGCATCACCGATGCCAGCGGCTTCATCAATTACGTGATCTTCGGGTTTGTGTACAAGACGCTGGTTGAGTTCCTGTTTGTCCCGGTAACGGCCGTGGTCATCAAGGCCATCAAGAAGCGTGAACCGAGTTACGGTGCTGCAGTGCCTGCCGGTACGCCGGAAGGCTGAGCTTCCGGCTAGACCTTCGCGCTGTAGTACTTCCCCAGCGTCTCCGCCTTGAAGTCGAAGAACGAACCGTCTTCGATGGCCAGCCGCGCATCGTCCACGAGTTTCACGGTGAAGCGTTCATTGTGGATCGACACCAGGGTGGAGGCCACCATTTCCTTGGCCCGGAACAGGTGGTGGATGTAGGCCTTGGTGTAGTGCGCGCAGGCGTAGCAGTCGCAGCCTTCCACCAGGGGAGTGAAGTCCTTTTTGAAGCGGGCGTTGGAGAGGTTCAGCCGGCCGTGCGGCGTGTAGAACGCTGAAGTGCGGGCCACGCGGGTGGGGGAGACGCAGTCGAAGGTGTCGGCACCGTTCTCGATTGCGGTGAAGATGTCGTCCGGTTCGGAGATCCCCAGCAGGTGGCGAGGCTTGTCTTCGGGCAGCTCTTCGGTGCACCAGCGCACGATGGTTCCAAGGTTTTCCTTCTCCAGTGCCCCGCCGATGCCGAAGCCGTCGAAGTCCATGGCGCCCAAGTCACGGGAAGCCTTCCGGCGCAGGTCCTCGTACTGGGCGCCCTGCAGTACGCCGAACAGCGCCTGGTACGGCTTACCGACCCGCTCTTCGGTGAGCCGGCGGTGTTCGGCAATGCAGCGCAGCGCCCACAGCCGGGTGCGCTCCAGGGACATTTCCTGATACTCGCGGGAGTTCATCAGCGTGGTCAGCTCATCGAACGCAAACATGATGTCGGCGCCGATCTGGTGCTGGACCTGCATGGAGACTTCGGGCGTGAACCGGTGCTTGTCGCCGTTGAGGTGGGACTTGAACCAGACGCCGTCGTCGTCAATGTGCGCGAGGCGTTCCTTGCCCGGCGCGACGGCGTCATCCGCGCCGGTGGCGTGGGTGGTGCCGTCCGCATTCATGTTGATGACCTTCTTGAAGCCGGCGCCAAGGCTCATCACCTGGAAACCGCCCGAATCGGTGAAAGTGGGACCGGACCAGTTCATGAACTTGCCCAGGCCGCCCGCGGCGTCGAGTACGTCCGGGCCGGGCTGCAAGTACAAATGGTAGGCGTTGGCCAGCAGTGCCTGCGCGCCAAGGTCCGCCATGGATTCCGGAAGGACCGCCTTGACCGTGGCCTTGGTGCCTACGGCAATGAAGGCCGGCGTGGCAATTTCGCCGTGCGGCGTGGTGATCGTTCCGGTGCGGCCCTGGAACTCACCGCCGTTGGCCTGCGTCTGCTCAGCGGTGGGGGCAGTGGTTTCGCGCAGGCGCTTACCGAGGGCGAAGGAAAATGTTGAGGAAGGCACCCCTCCATTTTGCCTTACCCGCCGGTTCCGGCAGTTCCGGGAGCCTGTGCTGCTCCGGCTGGGATGCACGCCACATATTTCCGGGCGCGGCAAAAGGCGGGCGTACGGTTGAAAGAGCGGACTCGACCGCACCCCAAACAACTGCAGAAAATGTACCTGAAAGGCCGCTGCCCTCTTGAACCTGCTGCGCGATATGTTCCGGATCGCACCCGCCCACAATGATCATCAGGTGGCGGTGCGCTGCGGCCTGGGGGTGGGGATTCCCCTGCTGCTGCTCTTGGCTTTCGGCCGGATTGATTTGGCGATCTTTGCCTCGTTTGGTGCCTTTACCGGCATCTACGGCAGGAATGAGCCGCACCGTCAGCGTTTTGGGCATCAGCTGCGGGCCGGTGCCCTGATGTTGGCTGTCATCACCGCCGGAGCGCTGACCTCCCGGCTGGAGCCGGACGCGTGGGGAATTGTCCTGGGCACCACCGCAGTGGCGGGACTGGGAACGCTGGGCACAGGGTTCTGGCGGCTTCGTCCCACTGGTTCGCTGTTCCACATTTTTGCCTACGCTGCCATCTCCTCGGTCCCGAACCAGCCGCCGCTGTGGCAGGCCTTGCTGGTGGCCGTGGGCACCGTCTGCTTTTCCCTGCTGCTTGGCCTGTCCGGGCGGCTCCATCCTGCGCACCGCACCCCTTGGGTGAAGCCTGAAAGGCCCCGGTTTACTGCCGCCCAGCGCAGAACCGTGTGGATCGACGCCGGCCTGTACGCGGTGGCCGCCGCGGTTGCCGGGTCCATCGCCACCCTGATGGGCATTGGCCATAATTACTGGGCGATGGTTGCAGCCACGGTTCCCCTGGTGGGGGTGGGCGTGCGCCACCGCCTGTACCGCGGCCTGCACCGCATCCTGGGAACCTTCGCCGGTTTGGTGCTGACTGCATTGATCCTGCTGCCCGGGCTGGACCCGTGGCAGATGGTGCTGGTGATTGCGGTGCTGCAGTTCGGCGCCGAGATGCTGGTAATCCGCCAATACGCCCTGGCCCAAGTGGTCATTACGCCGCTGGCGCTGGTCAGCACCGAACTGGCGCACCCGAGCAATTCTGCGCTGCTCATCAAGGATCGGGCCGTGGAGACGGTCATCGGTGCGGCAGTGGGCATGGCCATGGTCCTGATCATCCATCTGCGCAGCCGGCGCATCCGAAGCCGCGTCGGTCCGGGCACGGGTTCAGGACAGCTGCCGGCTCCGGCAGCCCCGCGTCCCTAGCGGTCGGTTCCTGCCGGTCGGCCACCTATTGGTCGCAGCCTGGAGGTCGAGCCCCCTACAAATCGAGGTTCAGGCCGCGTACGGCAATCAGCTCATTGCGGATGCGACGGTCCAGTTCATGCTCCGAAAGTGTCTGCGACCCGCCGTGCGCGCGCAGGTACAGCAGGGCATCCAGCCTCAGGACACGCCAGTCGCGTTCGCTGTGTTCGTCGCCGGCCTCGGCCGCACGGTGGATCTCCCGGTCGTACAGGTTGGGTTCATTCAGCTGGCGCTGCAGCAGCTCCGCGGCCAGCTTTGCCTTCAGCGGATCGCTTTCGGCGGCATCTCCGGCGCGGACGGCCTGCGCATAGGCGGCGGAGGTTTCGTCGTCGCCCGCTTCATGGGTGATGTGCGCGGCCAGCGAGAGGGCGCCCTGGATCCAGTTCCACCGGCCGAAGTTGCCGTCAAACGGCAGCCCCGTGATGATGTTGCAGACCAGCAGGGCATTGTCTGAGTCGTCGAGGTCCACGTACAGCGTGTGGGCCAGGTCCCGGACGTCCTGCAGGTTGCTGCCGGACTTTACGTTCAGTCCGCGGCTCAGCCTCGCGGCCACTTCCTGGACCCGGTCATCGTCCGGGTGTGCAGCGGCTGCCGCGGCAATGACGGCGGCGTAGTTCTCTTCCTCCGCCGGCGCCACCCGCACCGCGTCCGCCGGGGAGCCGGACGGCGCGGGAGCCTGGACACGCACTGACGATCCGTAAGCGAGGCGCAGGGTCATGCCGTCTTCAAGGACAAGGAGAACCAGGGCCGGCACGCCAAAGTCATCATTCTCCACCGAGCTGTCCTTCACCGGAGCCAGCGAGGTGCTCTCATGGACCGGAATCTGCCCGGGCTCAAGAAGCTCGGCATTGACCCGGAATGTATAAGATTCCGGTTGGCTCTCAGGCATGGCAGGTTCCTTCTCTTCGGGCAGTCGGCCCCCAGTATATAAAGATGCGGTAACGGGTGCTCAGCGGCCCCAGCTGGCCGAGGCCAGTGCCTGCCGCAGCAGGTCGCCGCGTCCGCCCGCAAACTCAGCGTAGATGTCGGGGCTTAGTGCTTCATCGGGCGTCAGCCAGGACAACTCCAGGGCATCCTGCCGGGGATCGCATTCGCCGGTGACGGGAATCAGGTAGGCCAGCGCGACGGCGTGCTGGCGTTCATCCGTCAACCCGGACTGGGACGGCGACGGGAAATACTCGGCGACGGCAAACGGAACCAGGGCCGGCGGCAGCTGGGGGAAGGCCATCGGGCCGAGATCCTTCTCCAGATGGCGCAGCAGCGCGGCACGGATGGTTTCGCGGTACATCACGCGTCCGGAGACAAACGTGCGGACCATCTTGCCTTCGGCCGTGGCCTGCAGCAGCAGCCCCACCTCCGTGACGTAGCCCAGGGGGTCGCAGCGGACCGGAACGGCTTCGACGTAGACCATGGGGAGCCGTTGCCTCGCCTCGCGGAGCTCATCTTCTGAAAGCCAGCCGGGATAGGGGTCAGGGGTACGAACACTCATAGCAGTGTTCTACCGCAAACCGGGGAGTGCGCTGAACCGACGCGCGGCGCTTTGGCCCTCGGCTGAACTGCCGGAGGCCTTCTGCCCGGTGTGGCCCCGGTTTACTCTCGGAGGATGAGCAGCAACAATCCGAAGCCGCCACGGCCAAAATCGCAGCCCAAGGCACCGCTGCCGGAGTTGTTGCTCCCGCACGCAGAAGCGTGGCGGATGTGGCTGGATGCCCACCACTCGCAGTCCCCGGGGGTGCAGTTGATTCTGGGGCGAAAGGGCGGAACCGTCACGAACCTGTCCTACGCCGGAGCGCTGCAGGAGGCGCTGTGTTTTGGCTGGATCGACGGCCAGGCCAACAAACGGGACGCGGAAAGCTACTTCCAGCGGTTCACTCCGCGGGGCAAACGCAGCATCTGGAGCCTGCGCAACGTGGGATACGTGGAACAGTTGGAAGCGGACGGAAAGATGCAGCCGGCCGGACGCACCGCCGTCGAGCAGGCAAAAGCCGACGGCCGCTGGGACGCAGCCTATGCCGGGCCCGCAACCGCCGTAATGCCCGAGGACCTGCTGGCTGCCATCGCCGAGGTTCCCGAGGCACAGGCGACGTATGACATTTTGAACTCCCAGAACCGGTATGCGCTGTTCTTTCGGCTCAGCACGCTGAAGACTGCGGCGGCGAGGGAACGCCGGATAGAAACCGTCGTCCAAATGCTGGCAGAGGGCGAAACGCCCTATCCGCAGCGCCGAGTGCGCTGATCGGCCCGCCCCCGCCTCTGGTTCCCTTGTCATTGAACTGTGCCCGCGGGACTCTTGAACACAGGAATCACCGGGCAAGTCCGCGGCAGGGGAGCCGTGCCGCGGCAGAACTGCAAAGGACCATCAATGTGTCGTCTCTTTGGCATGCACGCCGGCAAAACTCCCGTCAAAGCCACCTTTTGGCTCCTCACCGCTCCGGACAGCCTGTCGCAGCAGAGCCGGCGGGAAGCTGACGGATTCGGGATAGGCACCTTCGACGGCGAGGGGCGGCCCGTGGTGGAAAAAGCTCCGATCGCCGCCTATGAAGACCAGGCCTTCGCCGCGGAAGCCCGGGACCTGTCCAGCATCACGTTCCTCGCCCACGTGCGGTATGCCAGCACGGGCGGCAACCTGTTGGTGAACACCCACCCCTTCGAACAGGACAACCGCCTGCTCGCCCACAACGGTGTGGTGGAGGATCTGGACCGGCTCGAGGCGCGGCTGCGGCAACTTGGCGTGATGGAGCTGGTGAAGGGCGATACCGACAGTGAGCGGGTCTTCGCCCTGATCACGGCGGAGGCGCGCAGCAACGGGGGCGACGTCGAAGCGGCCATCGTCTCGGCGCTGGCCTGGGTGGCGGAAAACCTGCGGCTGTTCGCAGTGAATATCATTCTGACGACCGGGACCGATGTCTGGGCTGTCCGGTATCCGGACACACATCCCCTCTACGTACTGGAGCTCGCCGGCTCGGAGCACCACGGCGGGATGCGGACACAGCGGATCAGTGTGCACAGTCGGCAAATGGAGGAGGGCCAGCTGCCGGCGGTGCTGCTGGCAACGGAGAAAATGGATGACAACCCTCGCTGGCGGTTGATGGACTCCGGCGAAGTCCTGCACATTAACGCAGCACTGGAGGTGCACAGCAGCAACCCGCTGCCGCCGGAGCCCCGGTACCGGCTGACGCTCGCTGACCTGGACGACCGGGCGGCGGCATCGCAGCATCCGCTAAAGGCGGGCTGATCCGGCCCCTGCCCGAGCTGGCACTCACCCAACTCCGCGCTTTACCCAAGCCCGCTCTTCACCCAAGCCCTATCCGAGCCCGCGCCGGACGCGCGCCGCAGCCTCCAGGAGCATCCACGCAGAGAGCTGGGTGGAGAGGCCGACGCCGGTTCCCGCGGGATAGTGCCTTTCGGCCGGTTCCAGCGGATGTGGTGAGAAGACGGTCCGCTGTCCCTGCTTGGTCCTTCCCGCCCAGAGCGCTTCAGCGGTGGCATGGACCAATCCTGCCGCCTGCTCCCGTCGGTCGGCCGGCAGGGTTGGCGACACTGCGGCCAGGGCAAGATAACGGCCGAGAATGCCGGTGAACAGGCCGGCGTCCCCCGTGCCGTGGGTGCGCAGCGTTGCTGTGCCGTCGTAGGTGAGCTCCCGCTGCACGGAATCGATGAGCTCGGCGGCGCGTGCCAGATTGGCCGGACCGCCCAATTCCAGCAGTGCGCCCAGAACCGGGCCCTGGTTGTAGGAATAGACAGCGCGTTCCACGACGACCTCTGCGGAGCTGCTCCCGACCGCTTTGATGCCGTCCAGATACAGTCCCGTCCCGGGGTCCAGCAGATGGGTGTTGAGCCAGTCGACCAGGGCCTGGGCGCGCTCGCGTTCACCACTGCGGGCGAAGTGCAGTGCAGCCGGACCGGTGGCCGGAGTGTTCTTGAAAGTCCGGCGCCGGTTCCAGTACAACCCGCCGCCAAACTCCAAGGTGTGGGCCGAGCGCAGGGCGTTCGTCAGTGCGGCCAGCGTCCGGGGATGGGGCCGTGCCGCCGGCCGCCGGGAGCCGCCGTCGTCCGGCCGCCGTCCGGGACGGGAGGGAAGGAGGGCATCGAACCGCGCCACCGCCAGCGCCAGCCAGGCCATGTCATCGAAATACCAGTTGGTGGCCCGCAGTCCGTTCCGCAGCCGGATGGTGCGAATGAGCAGGTGGGCTTGCCGGGCGGCGTCGGGAACTCCGCGCAGGGCCGCATCGACGAGCACATCAACGTAGTGGGCCTGCCACCAGTAGTGCCAGGGACCGGGCAGCAGGCGCTGCGGGACGGGGCTTTCGATGCTGGCCAGCCTCGTGCCCGGAAGTCCGAGCAGCGGCCGGGCGAAAGCGGAAGTGACTGATGCCGCAGCCTCATCGGCGCGGGCCTGGATCTCGTGCAGTGGTTGCTCGGGCAGCATGCGAACCACCCTAGACCCGTCCGCGCCGCCGTCACAGTCAAAGCTGCTGTTGGCGGGCGTGGGACCCCGCCCGAAGATGCGATGTGTGCCTGATCACAGTAGGCTCGAGAAGCGCCGCCGCAGGGGCGCGCAAACTTTGACGCAGGAGTACGCATGGACATTTCAGGCGCATCGGCACTCGTTACCGGAGGTGCCTCCGGGCTGGGGCGGGCTACGGCCCGCAGGTTGTACGACGCCGGAGCATCAGTGATTCTGGTGGACCTGCCGTCTTCGGGCGGGCTGGCCTACGCTGCTGAGCTGGGCGACAACGCCCACTTTGTCCCCGGCGATGTCACCGATTCGGAGCAAATGGCGGCAGCGGTGGAAGCGGCTATGAACGCCGGACCGCTGCGCGTTGCCGTCAACTGTGCAGGCATTGCCACCCCCGGCAAAGTCCTGGGCCGCAACGGGGTGCTTCCGCTGGAGGACTTTGCCCGCGTGATCCAGGTGAACCTGATCGGAACGTTCAATGTCAGCCGGCTCGCGGCGCAGGCCATGGCGGAGACTGAGCCGGTGGAGACCGGCGGCACCTCGGAGCGCGGTGTCATCATCAACACCGCATCGGTTGCTGCTTTCGACGGACAGATTGGCCAGCCGGCCTATTCCGCGTCCAAGGGCGGGGTGGCGGCCATGACGCTGCCGCTGGCCCGGGAGCTCGCCCGGCATCTGATCCGCGTGGTTACGATTGCCCCCGGAATCTTTGAAACTCCCATGATGGCGGGATTGCCCCAGGAGGCCCAGGACTCCCTGGCGCAGCAGGTGCCGCATCCGTCACGCCTGGGCCGGCCGGATGAGTACGCCGCGCTGGCAGCCCACATCATTGAAAACCAAATGCTCAACGGTGAAACCATCCGCCTTGACGGTGCCATCCGGATGGGACCGCGCTGATTTTGTTGGCTGCAGATGCAGGAAAACTCCCCGGCCGTGCGGAACTTCCGGATGCTGATTTTTTCGGGTTTGAAGAGATGCTCAGCCAGCCCGAACAGGAAAAGCTTTCCGAGCTGAGGACCTTCCTGGCGGCTGAGGTGGCTCCGTATGCGGCGAAGTGGTGGCAGGATGCGTATTTCCCCTCCGAGCTGTTGCCCAAACTGGCGGCGCTGGAGCTGTCCACCCCGGTGCAGCAGGGCTACAGTCCGCTGTTTGCGGGGCTGGTCATTGCTGAAATGACCCGGACGGATACCTCGATCGCCACGTTCTTCATGGTTCACCATGACCTGTTCGTGGAGGCCCTGCACGCCTTCGGCTCCGCCGAGCAAAAGGACCGGCTGCTGGCCGATGCGATGGCGCTTCGCATCACCGGAGCCTTTGCCCTCACTGAACCGGGCCACGGCTCGGACGTGGCCGGCGGAATGGAAACCACAGCGGTCCGCGACGGGGATTCCTGGCTCCTCAACGGCACCAAACGCTGGATCGGCAACGGGACCTTTTGTGACTACATGCTGTTGTGGGCAAGGGAACCGGCCACCGGAAAGGTACGGGGTTTCCTGCTGGATGCTTCGCTGCCCGGTGTCCACCGCACCCGGATTGAAAACAAGACGGCGCTGCGGACCGTCCAGAACGCCGACATCACCCTGACGGAGGTCCGGGTCTCCGAAAATGACCGCCTCGCCGGAATCGACAGCTTTGACGACATTAAGCACCTCCTGCGCGGCTCGCGAATCATGGTGGGATGGCAGGCGGTGGGGGCGCAGCTTGCCGCCGTGGACATCTCCCGCGCGTATGCCGTGGAACGCCGGCAGTTTGGCCGGCCCCTGGCCGCGTTCCAACTGGTGACCGAACAACTGGTGCGGATGCTCGGAAACACCGTGGCCAGCACGGGGATGCTGGCCCGGGTGTCGGAGCTGGAACGGGGCGGATATCCCTCAGCGGCCGGCCGGAGCGGCTCGGGGCCAGAGGGGCCAGACGGTGAGGGTAGCGGCCAGCGCGGCTCCGACGGCGGCATGGCGCAGGCCGCTTTGGCCAAGTCGTATGCCAGCGCCAGAATGCGCGAGACCGTTGCCCTGGGCCGCAGCATCCTGGGCGGCAACGGCATCGTGACCGACTACCGCATGGCAAAGGTATTCGCCGACGCTGAAGCCATTTATACCTATGAGGGAACGTATGAGATCAACTCCCTCATTGTGGGCCGGGACATTACAGGAATTTCGGCGCTGCGCTAGTCGGCAGGTACTCCGGCCGTAGTCCGGCCGTAGTCCGGCCGTAGTCCGGCCGTACTCCGCGGAGGGAGCCCGGGTGGTGTTGAAACGTAAGCATCAGTAGGCTTACTAATGAGGATCTGCCTGCGGCCCGGTTCAGTCGGGCGCGGGCAGCGACAAAGCTGAAGGAGAGGCACGATTGATGGACGAGCAGAGCATTCCCGACCCCGAGCTGGGCGACGACCCCGTACTGGCCGATGACATTGCCGATGTTGTGACTCCGGATGAAGTTGCCGAAGTGCCGCTGACCGACATGATCGACGCGGACGATCTGTCCGGCGCGGACGAGTTCGTGGACCCGGAGGCCCTGAGCTATCCCGGTGCGGCCGAAGACAACCCCGACCGCTGGCAGGAGGACCCGCTGCTGGCCGGTGAGCCCCTTGCCAACGAACCCGGATTGCTGTCGGACCAGACGCTGCGGGACGAAACCGCCGAAGAACGGTTCGAAGAAGGCGACTCCCAGATTCCGCCGGAGGTTCCAACCATCGGAGAAGCGGCAAGTGACGTGGACTTTGACGATCCCGTCGCAGCGGATGAGCAGGACGGCAGCGATGATCCGGCACACCTGGGCGGAGATCCGCTGGCCGACTTCGACTCCGAGGAACGCGAACTCTAAGCTCCGTTTGGTCCGGGAGCGCCGAAGATCGGTGATGCCGTGAGCACGCTCATCCGCATCCCTCTTTGGCGGTCCCGGCGGGCTGGGCCTGACAGAGCCACCGTCTAACCTGTTCTTATGCCTTCTTTCCGAGCCCAATTGAACATCACGGGGCTCAAGCCCGGAACTCCGCCGGAAGCGGTAATGGAAACGGCAGTGGCGGCTTTGGCGGCCAGCCACCACGTCGAAGCGAATCAGCTCGACATCGTTTCAGGAATTCCACGCATCACTCTCCGCTTCATGGTTCCCGACAACGAATGGTCGCTGGAGAACTCCCAGGCGCTGCGCGCCGCAGCGAACATGCGCCACGCGGTGGAGATGGTCGCTGATGCGGAACGGCTGCGCGTCCTGCGGCGGCAGCGGGGCCGCTGGGTTCCGCTCTAAGCGGTTTTGCGGCGCCTAGAAGAGCAGCACCAATCGGCCGCGAACCCCGCCGGCCTCCAGCCTGCGGTGGGCTTCCGCGGCTTTTTCCGCCGCCAGGCGATCGGCAACCCGAAGAGTCAGCGTTCCGTCCTCGGCGAGGCGCCGCAGTGCCTCGAGTTTCAGGCCGGAATGGTATTCCTCGCGGACCGCAATCGGATGCACCGTTATGCCCCGCCCGGGATCCTGCTGCCACCACCGATAGGTGGCAAAACCGCCGTTGTCCTTGACTGCAGGTGGGGCTTTATCGTTCATTACCGCAGCGTCGGCAAGAGCGTCCACGCCGTCGGGAAAGAATTCCCGGATCCGCTCGGCGACGTCGTCGCCCCGCGCTACGACGTAGTCCGGTCCCAGCCCGGACACCAGGGCACGGTCCTTCTCTGCGGTGTCCGCGACAACCACCAAGCCTGCATGTTTGGCCAGCTGCACCAGATAGTTGCCCAGCGTTCCGGCCGCTCCGGTCACGGCGAGTGACTGGCCGGGCTGCAGATCCAGCTTCTCCAGTGTCTGGACAGCCGTCAGCCCGTTCATGGGCAGGGTTGAGGCTTCTGCGAAATCCATGCCGGCCGGGATGTGAGCGAGGGAGTCTGCAGGGGCCACCAGATATTCCTGATAGGCTCCCTTATGCTCACCCAGGGGCAGCGCCACGGCCATGACCCTGTCTCCGACCTGCCAGCCGCCGGCCCCGTCCGCCTCGTCGATAATTCCGGCGGCGTCCATGCCCGGAATTGCCGGGATTTTGCCGGCCCCCTTGCTCTGTCCACCAGCGCGCAGGACAGTGTCAGTCGGGCTTACGGCTGCAGCCTTGACCCGGATGCGCACCTCGCCCGGTCCTGCGTGGGGTTCGGGAACGTCCAGGACGGTCAAGGCTTCGGGTCCGCCGAAATTTTCCACTCCGATGATCTTCATACTCGGCGGCAACCACCGCAGCTGCCGCCGTATTCCAAAGGAGTGAGTGCTCGCCTGCCCTAGGTGTTGGCTGGCCGGGAAGCACCTCGCCGGCGCCCTTGGATTTGGCGTTCAGCACGACGCCGTTCATGATCCACCTGATGCCGGCGGGAGCCCGCGGACACCAGGACCAGGAATGCGGCCACTGCTGCTCCCACGCCGATGCTGATGGAGTCCGGTGCTCCCGTCAGCCGCTCAAAAGCAATGCAGGACAATCCCCAGACGATAGCCAGTGCCAGCGACAGGTGCCCGCGATCGGTCATGCAGATCATGGTGACGCCCACCAACACAGTGATGAGCCCGATCAAGGCCCAGACCGTGCCTCCCCAGCCCGCGAGATCTGCTTCCGCTCTGGTCAGGATGAAGGCAAGCACGGCAACCAGGGAAAGGACGCCTGCTGCCAGCGACACCCCGAGGGGCGCGTCAGCCAGGATCCCTTCCGTGCCGGAGGCCGGCGGGTGGATGTTCATGCTGTGGACAGCCACCAGGCCCACCGCGACTTGGGCTGCGGCGACTGTCAGGAGGGCGCCGGCGGTTTCACCGGAGACCGCCAGCAGCCACGCGAAAGCCAGGACCTGGGACGCCAACACGAGCCAGCCGAAACGCTCGTGCCGGGGATTCTGCCGCTGCCGGGGAAGCCACTGGTAGAGCGCGTATCCCAGCCATGCTGCCGTCACCGGCAACCACATCCACCACACCGAGGCGGCCGGCGCGAGGAGTGATCCGGCCGAGCCGACGACTCCGCCTGCGCTGTCATCGATAAGCCGGATGCCGTCACGGATATGAACATAAGCCATGACCGCCGTTGCTGTTGCGGCCGCCGAAACAACAGTCCGGCGAACGGTATGGACGTGGGAGTCGCTCCATTTCCGGGGCACGAAGGATTGCGCCCGGGCGGAGGCGCCCGGTGCCTGTGTTTTCGGGCCATTCGGCGCAGACGCTGTTGAGGGAGATATGGACGGTATTGAGGGTGCAGACGGCGCAGGCGGTGCAGACGGTGCAGATGGCGCAGACGGTGGCGGCGCGGGTCTGTTTTGGGCATCGGACGGCATTGACGGCGGAATCATCTTTGTCCTTCTCCTGCTCTGCCGGAATCCGCAGGCGCTGCCCCGGACATTTTGACCCACCCTATCCATCGATAAAGACAAAAGGGACGAATCGGGGGAACCGATTATCAGGACAGATTAAGGCAGGTATTCGGCTCCTGAGGACACGTAATGGAGCTAGGACGGACCCGAAGGTCAGGCTCGACGTGCTCGCAGACCAGGGCCCGGGGAGAGGGGCGATCCGCGTCAGGGCTTGGGTGCGAAGGCCAGCGACAGGCCGCTGCGGTATTGCACGGGCTGCCGGGTCAACGGGTCCACAAACTCCACCGAGCGTGCCAGCAGCTGCAGCGGCCGGTCGTAGTCGTCCGGTGCCTGCGGCAGCAATTCAGGGTAGAAGGAATCGTTCAGGATGCCGATTCCCAGCGATGCCATATGCACCCGCAGCTGGTGTGTCTTGCCCGTGTGCGGCTGGAGGCGGTAGCGGCCCACGCCGTCGTGCGCTTCCAAGAGCTCCACTCGGGTTTCCGCATTCGGCTCGCCGTCCACCTCTTGCGCCAGCAGGTAGGTGCGCGACTTGACCATCCGGCTGCGCACGATTCTGGGAAGCTCCAGGTCAGTGCGGACCGGGGCGACAGCCTCATATTCCTTGCTGATCCGACGCTTTTCAAACAGCGTCTGGTACTTTCCGCGGGTTTCCGGATTGGTCGAAAACAGAAGCACCCCGGCAGTCATCCGGTCCAAGCGGTGCATGGGAATGAGATCCGGAATGTCCAGCTGCACGCGCAGCCGGACGAGCGCGGACTCCGCCACGTACATGCCGCCGGGAGTGGTGGGCAAAAAATGGGGTTTGTCGACAACCAGCAGGTTGTCGTCCTGGTGCAGGACGTTGATTTCCACCGGGAGCCGCTTTTCGGGAGGCAGTTCCCGGTAATACCAGATGAAGGTGTGCTCGTTCAGGGGAGTCTTCGGTGTCAGCGGAATACCGCCCAACCCGACAACCTCACCGCGGGCAAACCGATCCGCGATGCCGTCCGGATCGACATGGCCAAACCGGGACAGGACATAATCCATGGCCGTCTCCCACGGTCCGTCAACCGGCAACCGCAGGCGGGTTGCGTTCACGCCGTTGCGTACGGGAAGAGGAGATTGCATCACCCTTCCAGACTACCGAGCCGTTGAGCGGATCCGTGACGGGGGTGTTCAGGGGGGAATCCGGTAGGCGGTTCCGGAAAGTCAGGAAGGGCCGGCGATCGGAACGGAATTCCAGGGTGCCTGGGGTTCCTGGTCGACGGTCTCGGTCAACGCCAGAAGAAACCGTGTCACGACGTTCGCATCCTTGGGTGAAAGCGACGAAGCGATGTCCATCATGCGCTCGTGAAACCGCTGCAGGCTCGTCTGCATGTCCACGTGGGACTTGTCGGTTGGAACCAGCTTCAGCGCCCGCCGGTCGGTGGGGTGGATTTGCCGTTCGACGTGTCCGCTTCCGACGAGACGGTCGATGAGCGCCGTGGTCGACGCCGTCGAGATGGACATCAGACGGCTCAAATCTGTGGGGCCCAAGGCGTTTCCATGCTGGTAAGCGTGCATCAGGTAATGCAGCGCCTGCAGATCTTTTTCGTTGATGTTCAGGTCATTCCGGATCCGCTGCCGCATTTCCTGTTCCGCAGCACGGTATTCCCTCAGGGCTTTGAGCACCGCTCTTGCGGGCTCACGGTCCGGGATGCCGGGGTACCAGTAGCCATTTGCGTCTGACGCCGTCGTGGAAGACATGCGCATATCCTAGCGCCGGCAAACGGTGTTTTTGGGTGCTTTTTCTCTCGGGGACCAGCGCTTGTCCCCGAGCGGTTAGCCGGAGGAGGCCGTTGAAACCGGCTGGCAATGCGGACAGTAGTACAGGTCCCGCAACTCCAGCGCGTTATCCCCGACAAGCTCGTGGGCCACCTTCGTTCCGCAGCGGAGGCAGCCGCGGGTTTCCCTGTTGTAGACCCAGAGCGGATCTCCACCCATGTTTCCGGTGGTAATTCTCCGGCTGCGTGTCTTGTTGGCTTCGAGCAGCCGCTTGGACAGATCGATCATCCGCGGAAGGTTCCGCACGTTGCCAACCGGAGTCAGGGGATGCACCCCGGCCAGGAAACAAATCTCGCAGCGGTAGACGTTCCCGATCCCCGCCAGATTGCGCTGATCCAGCAACGCCAGCCCGATGGGGCGTTCCGGGACGGACTGAATCCGCCGCAGCGCTTCTTCCGCGTCCCAGTCCGCGCCCAGCAGATCGGGGCCAAGGTAACCGACGGCGTCGTCCTCTTCGGAGCGCGGCAGGACACGAAGGAAACCAAGATCAAAGCCGACAACCTGATGTCGCGACGTCTCCAGGACGCACCGCGCCTTGAACGCCGGACGGCGCCATCGCTGGCCGCGGTCGTAGACGTGCCACAGCCCCTCCATTTTGAGGTGGGAGTGGAGAATCCAGCCGTTGTCCTCATCACCGAGCCGGATCAGGAGATGCTTGCCGCGTGCGACGACGTCGGTAACGGTGCGGCCGGTGAAGTCGGTGGTGGCGAATTTGGGTACGCGGATGTCGCATTTAGTGAGCGTCTGACCGGCCAGTGCAGTCTTGAGTTCCCGGGCGGCGCGCCAGACCGTATCGCCTTCAGGCATGGTGTCCTCCGTGACCGTTGACGTCAGACACGGTAACGCAATCCCTTCGGCGTGGTGTAGAAACCGGCGTGCGTGAGGGCCCGGGCAGCATCGGTGTCCAGGATTTCCTGCCCGTTGACTTTTTCGATGGCCATCTTTTCCGCGGCACCGCGGCGAATGATGTCCACCAGAGCGGCGGCGGAAAGCTCGAGCACCGCCGGATCTTCCGTGAAGGTCAGCAGTGTTTTCCCGCCGCGTTCGGCGTAGAGAGCGAGGTTTCCGTCCACCAGCACCACGAGGGCACCCGCTTTCCGTCCTGGCCGGTGGCCGCCGTCCAGCGTTGGCCACGGCAGGGCAGCACCAAACGGATTCGCCGGATCGGTGGCGGCCAGGGCCACCGCTGACGGTTCCGGTTTCCGCAGCTGTGAATCCTCGGAGAATGAGCGCAGCCGGTCCACCGTGGCGGGAACGGCAAACTGCGCCGCCCCGAGTTGTTCAATGAAGTATCCGCGGCGGCAGCGGCCCATTTCCTCCAGTCGGGCCAGCACCCGGTACAGCAGGGCGAAACCGCCCGGTGTTCCCTCGCTGGCCACTGACCCCCGGGTGACAACCCCGTAGCGGTCCAGCAGCAGTTCGGCCGTGGCATGGGCGTGGATGGTGGTGTCCCGTTCCACCTCGGGCAGCATGCTCCAGCGCCCGGCGACGAGGGGAGGAGCGTTTCGCAGGGCGGTGGGCTGGTTGCCGCCGGCCGCAAGACGCATGGAGCTTCCGGTGAGGGAGGCTCCCGGTGCCCGGCCCAGCCGTCCCAGTCGCGCGGTCCGGGCGCGGGGTGTTGCTGCCCGCTGTTTGTGCGCCGTTTTGCCGCCAGCTAGCAGGGAACGGACGGGAGTGAAGGTGTCGTTGCTGATTCTTCCCGCCCACACCAAATCCCACAGGGCGCTGACGATGTTCGCGTCGGAGGACTCGGCGTCCTTCGCAGCCAGTCCATCGGCCAGTTGCCGGAAGAAGTATGCGCCGCCGCCGGACAACAGATCGAGCAGGTGCTGCTGCACATCCGACGGAACGAAATCCGGGGCCGGGTTCAGTGTCAGGGGTGCATTTTCGGCCAGATGGAGGGAAATCCAGCCATCGTTTCCCGGAAGGGAACCGGTTCCGGACCAAAGGACCTCACCCGTTGCGGTGAGTTCGTCCAGCATGGCAGGGGCGTAGTTCCGAACCCGGGACCCGAGAATGAGGGGTTCCCAGGCGGAAGCGGGGATGGGCACGCCGGAGAGCTGGTCGATCACGGTGGCAACGCCGTCGAGCCCGCGGAGCGAGGAGCCCACGTTCTGCCAGACCGGCAGGAAACGGGCATAGGTTGCCGGTTCCACCGGCTCCACTTCGGAACGCAGGGCGGCGAGGGAGCGCCTGCGCAGGCGGCGCAGCACCTCAACGTCGCACCATTCAGTGCCGGCAGGCGCACCGGGAACGGTGATGACCGCGCCGGGTGTTTGGTCCACGCCGGCCGCAGCGTCCAGGATTTGGGTTTCGGCCGGGCGGAACTCACCTTCAACAACGCGCCCTTCACCGGCCAGCCGCTGCAAGGTGGTGGTTACGACGGCGACGCCCAGTCCCAGCCGCGTTGCGGCTTCCGCGGCGGTAAAGGGGCCGTGGGTGCGTGCGTAGCGGCCAATCAGGTCACCCAGGGGATCAGCCACCGGTTCGATGAAGGCCAGAGGGACACCCATCGGCAACGGCACACCCAAAGCATCGCGCAGGCGGGCGGCGTCCTCGATGGCCGCGTAGCGCTGCTGTCCGGCGACGCCGACCTTCAGCGCCCGGTTGGACCGGACCAGCTGCTCAAGCAGCTCGAGGGCATACTCGGACGATGCTCCGGATGAGGCAGGTCCGGCAGCGTCCGTTCCGGGCGCCTCGTCGCCGGCAACCTCGCTTCCGGGAGCGTCGTGCACAGCGGCGGCGATGGTACTTGGCGCGCTTGCCGTCGTCGCCGTGGCCGTCGTCGCCGTCTGCTCCGACTCCCCGGGCTGCAGGCGGCCCGCGACCTCGGGAACGGTCAGCGGACCCAGCAGCCGCAGCAGGTCCGCAACGCCTTCAACGCCCCGAACCCGACGATCATCGGCCAACCGCTGCAGCTCTCGTTCGGTCTGGGCGATGATGCGGGCATCCAGCAGTTCACGCAGCTCCGCCCGGCCGAGCAGCTCATTGAGCAGGGTCGGATCCAGAGACAGGGCAGCCGCACGCCGTTCCGCCAGCGGAGAGTCACCCTCATACAGGAAAGCGCCGACGTAGCCGAAGAGCAGGGACCGGGCAAAGGGCGACGGCGAGGGAGTGGTGGTCTCCACCAGCCGGATTTCACGGCGCTCGATCCCGGAGGCAATGTCTTTCAGGGCGGGCAGGTCGTAGACATCTTGGAGGCATTCGCGCACGGTCTCGAGCACGATGGGGAACGTCGGGTACTTTTTGGCGACGTCCAGCAACTGTGCGGACCGCTGACGCTGCTGCCACAGCGGCGTCCGTTTTCCGGGATTCTGCCGCGGCAGCAGCAGGGCACGCGCGGCGCATTCACGGAAACGCGAGGCGAACAGGGCCGATCCGCCCACCTCTGCGGTCACGATTGAGTCGAGCTCATCCGCGTCGAAGATGAACAACTCAGCCCCCGGCGGTTCGTCCTCCATCAGGGGCACCCGCAGCACGATGCCGTCATCGGAGGCCATGGCCGATCCGTCCAGCCCGTAGCGCTGGTGGAGCCGGGCGCCGACGGCGAGAGCCCAGGGAGCGTGCACCGGCATTCCGTACGGACTGTGCAGGACCACCCGCCAATCGCCGAGCTCGTCGTGGAAACGCTCCACCACCAGCGACCTGTCATTGGGCACCACATCGGTGGCCTGCTGCTGTTCCCGCAGATAGGTCATCAGGTTGCCGGCAGCCCAGGCGTCGAGACCGACGGCGGCCAGCCGCTTGGCTGCGGTGTCATCATCGGCGCCGGACAGTTCACGGACAAACCCGCCCAGCGCCCGGCCCAGTTCCACCGGCCGGCCGAGGGAATCCCCCCGCCAGAACGGCAGCTTTCCGGGCTGCCCGAACGCAGGGGAAACGAGCACCCGGTCGTGGGTGATGTCTTCAATCCGCCAGCTGGTGGCGCCGAGCGCAAAGACGTCACCCACCCGGGATTCGTAGACCATTTCCTCATCAAGTTCACCGACGCGGCGGCTGTTCTTGCCCTCGGAATCGCCCACCAGATACACGCCGAACAGTCCCCGGTCCGGAATGGTGCCGCCGGAGGTCACGGCCAGCCGCTGCGCGCCGGGCCGCCCGGTGATGGTGCCTTCGGAGCGGTCCCAGACAATGCGCGGCCGCAGCTCCGCGAATTCGTCGGACGGATAACGGCCGGCCAGCAGGTCAAGGGTTGCGTCAAAAGCGGAACGGGGCAGGCCCGCGAACGGTGCGGATTGGCGGACGACGTCGAACCATTCCTCCACGTCGATGGAGCCGAGTGCGGACGCGGCGACCGTTTGCTGGGCAAGGATGTCGAGGGGATTGGCGGGTATGTACAGCGGCTCAATCTGACCGGCCAGCATCCGTTCGGCAACCACCGCCGTATTCAGCAGGTCTCCGCGGTGCTTGGGGAACATGACACCCTGGGACGTCTCGCCGACCTGGTGTCCAGCACGCCCCACCCGCTGCAGGCCGCTGGCCACTGACGGCGGGGATTCGACCTGGATGACCAGGTCCACGGCTCCCATGTCGATGCCCAGTTCCAACGAGCTCGTGGCCACGACGCAGCGAAGCCGCCCGGATTTCAGGTCATCCTCGATGAGGGCCCGCTGGTCTTTGGACACTGAGCCGTGGTGGGCCCGGGCCAGAACCGGGTTGTCGTCGTCGACCGCGACCGCGATCTCGTCCGGCTGGCGGTAGCGGATCGACACGCCTGCCTGTGCCATGAGTTGTGCGGGCGGACGCGCTGTCGGCAGGGCCGCAGCTCCGGCGGAAGCAGCGGAGCCTCCTGCTGCGGCGGACCCGCCGGAACCGGTGGCCTCGGCGGAAGGTGCGGATACAGCAGCGGCGGACGGCGCGGAACCGGCGCCCGTCAAGACAGCCTCAGCGGTGTCGTCGTCGGCCGCGGTGCCTACAGCGGCGTTGGCACCCTCCATGCCGGTTGCGGTCATTGACAGGGCAGCGGCTTCCTGCCGGTAGGCATGGATTTCGTTGAGCCTTGCCGTCAGCCGTTCTGCCAGCCGGCGGGAATTGGCGAACACGATGGTGGAGCGGTTCGTCTCGATGAGGTCGACGATTTTTTCCTCGACGTGCGGCCAAATGCTCGCCTGCGGCGCGTATCCGCCCTCAACGGTGTCTTCCGCGGCGGGAGTGCCGCCCAGATCGGACATGTCCTCGACAGGAACTGTCACAGTGAGGTCCCAGGATTTCTTTGCTGCCGGAGCCACGATCTGCACCGGAGCGTTACCGCCCAGGAACCGGGCGACTGTCTCATGGGGCTCCACCGTTGCGGACAATCCGATCCGCTGGACCGGTTTGGGAAGCATCGCATCCAAACGGGCCAAGGTGACTGCCAGATGTGCACCGCGCTTGGTGCCGGCAACTGCGTGCACCTCGTCGACGATGACGGTCTCCACCTCGGCCAAGGTTTCCCGGGCGCGGGACGTCAGCATGAGGAACAGTGATTCCGGCGTCGTGATGAGGATGTCCGGCGGCCGTGTGAGCAGCGTCCGGCGCTCGTTCTGGGGTGTGTCTCCCGAGCGGACTCCGACGGTAATGGACGGTGTCGGCAGTCCCAGCCGTTTGGCCGTCTGGGTAATGCCGATCAAGGGGGAGCGCAGGTTCCGCTCCACATCAACGCCGAGGGCTTTCAGCGGCGAGATGTACAGAACTTTGGTCTTGCGTTTGGGTGCAGTGTTTTTCTTGCGTCCGGGTGCTGTGACGCCGTCTGCCGGAACGGGTTGCGCGATGGTGCCGGTGGCAGCTGCCGAAGCGATAAAACTGTCCAAAGCCCACAGGAAGGCAGCCAAGGTTTTGCCCGACCCGGTGGGCGCCACCACCAATGCGTTTGCACCCTTTGAAATGGCGTCCCATGCTCCGGTTTGTGCAGGTGTCGGCGCGGCGAAGGCACCCTCGAACCACTCCCTGGTGGCGGGGGTGAATTTCTGCAGCACCGAAGCTCCCGATGTCATGTGCACCATTGTTCCGCACCGGCCTGACACTTTCGGTTTCCGCGGCGGAGTTTGGCTGCAGGCCGAATCCGCACGTCCTGTCCCGTAGCGGCGGCTGCTCTCAGATTGCGTGGCTGCGGGCAGGGGGTTCTGCCACCGACGAACGGAAGTACACGTTGCGCAGCGGCACCCGTTCAGGATCCACATACGCCGGCGGAACAAACCAAGGAACGCCGGCTCGTATTCTGATCTGCCAGTTTTCCTTGTGAACCTCATGGTGGTGGTGTGAACACAGCAGGACGCCGTTGTCCGTTGACGTTGGCCCGCCGTGGTTCCAGTAGCGGATGTGGTGAGCTTCGGTCCACGGTCCGGGGATGCTGCAGCCGGGGAAGGCGCATCCTCCGTCCCGGGCGTGCAGGGCCTTACGCATGTGTGGCGGGAACAGGCGCTGTGCCCGTCCCACATCCAGGATCCGTCCCTCGCCGGAGAGCACAACGGGCAGCATCTCCGCGTCGCAGGCGAGCTTGCGCACGGTAGCTGCCGGTGCCGGTCCGGTGAAAGCAAACGATCCCGGACTCGCTGCTTCCTGCTGCTGTTCCGCGAACGCCTTCTTCGGCTGTGCGGCTCGGTTGTCCGCTGCCTCCAAACCTTTGACGACGGACCCGTAGTTGAAGTCCTTCAAGAGCGACGCCGCATCGATTGTGACCATGACCTGGGGCCGCAGTCCGCCGCTGGCGGGAACGCCGCCCGCTGCCAGTGCAGCCTTGGCCAGATCCACCAGTCCGCCAAGGAGCCGCTGGGGACGGGTGCGCCTGTCCAGCCGCGATGACGTTCCCTCGTCGGGTTCACTGCCGTCCGCGTGCCGGGCAAAACCTGGAATTGTTTCCCGGGACCCGCCGCTGCTGAAAGCCGCCGCCGCGTCGGAGTCTGATGCCCGGGGGCCGGCAGCAGCATTCATCAGGGTCAGCAACGTCTCGTGCTGTTCAGCGGTGCAGTAGATGCTGAGATGGTTCAGCCCGTTCTTTTTGCGGCCGGAGAAAACACCCTGGAAACGGCGCAATTCCTCCTCGGTGGGTTCAGCGCCGTCCTGATCCGCCAGCAATACCCACCGGCGGGCGGTTCGGGCGAGAAAGTCAGTGTCGTGCTGGCTCCCTACGGACGCCAGCTCAGTTTCCATGACTTCGGCGGTCTCGGTGCCGCTGCGGTGTCTCACCTGATCCACTGCCTCGGCAATGATGAGCGCGGACATGGACGAGATCTGACCGGCCGCTGCGGCTTCGGCGAGAACAGGCAAAGCGGCGGGAACGGGTTGCCCGCTGCAGCCGGAAGCCGGCAGCAGAACGGAAGCCAGTTTCACACGCCGCTGGGCTTCAGCTCGGCTGATCCTCAGCCGGCAGCGCATGTAGTCCGCAGTGGTGCGGAACTCGGCGCGGGCTTTGCCGGCCGCATGATGAGCGGATGAATCCACCTGGGTCCAGGTGTTGTTCCAAGCGGCAGCTCCTTCGGCAAGTGCACCGGGTGCACTGTCTGCACCGGCTCCGCTCGTTTCGGCACCTGCAGCAACTGGTGGACCCTCTGCCACGAACGGTGCCGCAGCCGGGCCAGCCGAGCCGGTCGAGCCGGTCGAGCCGAAGGCTTCGGCAACCCGGTGCGTATCCAGCGCCCCGGCACAGACGATTTGCAGATAATCCACAGACCGCGCCATGGCTTCCACTTCGGCCGCGAAGTGTGCTGCCTGGCCGATACCCATGAGTCCGGCCGAGCGGACAGATCTGCGGCAAAGAATGCTCAGCGCTTCAGCAGCATCTTCCAGCGACAGCAGGAACCCAGGTGGATGTGTGCACCCACCGGAATCGTCGGAGCCAGCCCGTGCTTCCGGCTGAAGGATTGTTTCCATAAATCAATTTTCCCGCGCCCAGGTTACCGGGCGGGAAAAAGATTCCTCTGTGTGGACAAACTCCCCAACGGTATCGCCTGTGGAGGACGAGTGGCCAGGATGCCGCTTACCGCTTCTGCAGGGCTCCGATGCTCAGCAGCTCTACGTTGGGGTTTTCACAGGCAAGAATCTCATGCGGAATTTCGAGGAATTCAAGGTCTTCCGGAGGGTAGACGAGCAGCTTCGTTGCCTGATGGGGTTCGCATTCCTGACCGTAGTTTTCGGCCCGGGTTTCCTTCAATTCAGCGACAACCGACTGCCCGGGTTCCAGAACAAAAGACCCGCCCGCGGCGGCGTCTTCGCCTGAGCGCACGGCGGCCGCTCCAATTTGATCGTTTGAGGTGTCGTCAACATAGGAGACTCCGGGGAAGCCTGCTGCTGACGTGCAGGGCTCGGATGAGACATTCGTCAGGACCAGTGTGCGGTAGACGCTGCCCGCGGCACCGCCGCCGATGTTCTCCTCGACCTCTCCCGCGAGGTCCGCAGCAGCGCACGCCTCGGGGGCGCTTGTCGCCCCGGCTCCGGTGGAATCGGTGGGGGTGGCTGCCGGAGCACTGGAACCAGGGGATGCGGCTCCGGTTGCATCTGTGGAGGCCCCGGTGCTCGGCGATACTCCGGGAGTCGCCGAGGCCGCGGACGACGACGGCGACGCGGACGACGCGGTTCCCGCGCCCCCGGACCCACAACCGGTTACGACAAGCACCGTGCCAAGGACGGCTGCGGTCAGCGGCCAGTTTCTGCGTGCTGAGAGAGGGTTCCTTGCTGACAACAACTTCCGCGACCGGTTATTCATAGGATCACCTTGTCCGCACGGCGGGTACGGCGTCAATTAGGCGCCGCGGGCGTGGTCACAATGACGCCGCAAACGTTACGCTTTCCGGCCACGGCGCAACGTCGTCGTCAATCCTTCACTCGCCGGCCGTGCGCACACCCGCCGGCCGCGCGCACACCCGCCGACCACGCACTTGCCCGGCCGCGCACGGCCACCGGCCCCAGGGTGCAGCTATTCGTGGTGGTAGGGGCGCCCGCCGGCGATCTCCTGGGCACGGTACACCTGTTCCGCCAGGATCAGGCGGACCAGCTGGTGGGGAAAGACCAGAGGAGACAGCGACCAGATGAAATCAGCGCGGTCGTGCACGCTCTGGTCCACTCCGTAGGCGCCGCCGATAATCAGCGTGACATTGCGGGAATTGTCCAAGGGCTTTTGCAGGGTCTTGGCGAGCGCGGGAGAGGTGATTGCCTTGCCTCGTTCATCCAGCAAAATGACATAGTCGCTGCCCAGCTTGGCCAGCAGCCGCTCAGATTCCTCCTTACGGGCGGCATCTCCTTCCCGTGCGGAATGCGGAATGGAAACCCAGGTCAGATCAAAAGGCTTTTTCAGTCTCTTTTCATAGCGGCGGATCCCGTCCACCACCCAGTCTTCGTGCTTTCGGCCAACCATCAATACGCGCAATGCCATGCCTCCATTGAATACCTCGGGCCGCAGCAGGAAAAAACGGGTGGCAGTACTCACATGTCCCGGGCTTAGACTGCCCGCATGACAACCACGAGCGAAACACGGGCAATAGTTCTGGGCGGCGGGGGAGTGGCCGGCATCGCCTGGCAGATCGGCGTCCTGGCCACCCTGCTGGAGCACGGCATCGAATTGAACGACGCCGACCTGGTGGTGGGAACGTCCGCCGGCTCCGTCGTCGGCGCGTCCCTGCGGTTTGGCGTGCTGCGCGAGGCACTTGTGGCCCAGCTGCAGCAAAACGAACCGGAAGAAAACGCGGCAGGGCAGGGTGAATTGCCCCATTTCAGCGTTGAAGAGTTCATGAACATGATGGGGACGGCCGCCCGCGGATCCGGCGGGGAGCAGGAAGCCCGTGCCCGGATCGGCAAAACGGCGCTCGCCGCCGGCGAGGGACTTTCCGAAACCCGGTGGGTGGACACCATTCGATCCCTGCTTCCGGCTCCCTCATGGCCGTCCGGTCTGTTGCAAGTGACAGCGGTCAATGCGGACGACGGCGCGTTTCGGGTTTTCGATGCCTCCTCCGGGGCCGAGCTCGCCCAGGCTGTCGCGGCAAGCTGCAGTGTGCCCGGTGCCTGGCCGCCGGTGCGGATTGGCGGCGTCCCCTATATGGATGGCGGAATGCGCTCCGCCTCGAATGCGGACCTTGCCGCCGGATACGACAAGGTGCTGGTCCTTTCCTGCGCACCGGAGGCTCCGGACAGCCCCTTCGGCCCCACTCTGCCTCAAGCGTTGAAGCGCCTGTCGGGTTCTGCTGACACATTTTTGCTTGAGGCTGATGCGGTCAGCCTGTCAGCTTTTGGAACCAATCTGCTGCTCTCGTCCACCCGCCGCCCGTCAGCATTGGCCGGGCAGGAACAGGGCGCCGGAGTGGTGGACGCCGTGAAGGTTTTCTGGGGCGTCTGATTGCCCCTCTGCGGGATTTGTCCGCTAAGGATCGGCACAAGGTTTCACGCGGTGCTCTAATGGAAAAGGCGCACGGCCCACCCCCCCCCCCAAAAAAACGGAAATTGGTGACATGTCCAGCGACAATTTTTCTGCCCGGCTCCCTTCTGCAGGGGACGGGAGCAAACATTCTGCCGCAGAAACAACAGAACTGATCGATGCCGCGCGGGCAGCACAGGCCGAGACTGGAAAAGATTACTCCGGCCTGTTGCAGGACATGCTCCTGGAAACAAGCGACGTGGAGGGTTTTCTCGAGGATCTGACCCGCCTGACCGTTGACACCCTGGCCGCTCCCGGGCAGGAGCTGTTTTCCGGTGTCACGCTTCTGCGGCCGGGCAGCGCCGGCACGGTGGCCAGTGACAGCGAGGAGTCCCGGCGCATGGATGAGGTCCAGTACCGGTTCGGCACCGGTCCCTGCTTGGAAGCAGCCCGCACCAACAGCACGGTTGTAGTGCGAGACATCACCACGGACCCGAGGTGGGACGAGTACGCCAAAGCGATCGCCGGATATGGCCTGAAATCGATTCTGGGCGTTCCAATTCCCCTGGACAATGACGCCCGGTGCGGACTGAACGTGTATGCGCGGGAACCGGATGCCTTCACCGACGAGATGATCCGCGCCGCTGAAGAGTTTGCCCGCGGCGCCTCCAAATCCCTGCGGCTCGCTATGCGCATTACCCAGCTGGACGAGAGCAGGGAAAACCTCAAAGCAGCCATGGGGTCACGCACCACGATCGACCTGGCCGTGGGAATCATCATGGCCCAAAACAGGTGCAGCCAGGAGGCCGCCATCGGTATCCTCAAAGCGGCTTCGAGTGCGCGGAACGTAAAACTGCGCGACATTGCCGCCTCCGTTGTTGCCTCAGTGGGCGAGAAAGAGCCGAAGACGCACTTCGTCGACTAAGAGCGCAGCGCGCAGTTCGACGACGGCGGCCGACGACGGCGGCCGCGGCCCCTGTCCCATGCCGGCGTGCCGGAGGACACTGAAAAGATGGAACTTTCAGACAGGGAAACCGGCGGAACTTCCTCGGAACCTGAGACGCGGATCGATGTCGCTGCCCGGACGGATGATGCGCTGCCGGGCCTGGTGATGCACGGCTTTGGGCCCGACAGCGGAACATGGCTGGCCGGTGTGCTCCGCAGCGCAGGAAACTCACGCCGTGCACTGGGCCCCGACAGGAGAGTCGAGGTGGTGGTTCAAGGGTTTGGGGTGCGGCTCCTTCGTTCGGGCATAGGAAATGAGAGCGCCCTCGACGGAGCCCTGTCGCAAGACATTCACGTCCTGGCCTGCCGGAACAGCATGACCCATGCCGCAGTCCAGACGGATGAACTGCACCGTGGTGTGGAAACCGTGGATGCCGCCGTCGCGCACCTGGCACGCAGGCAATGGGAAGGCTGGGCCTACGTTCGCCTGTGACCAGGACGGTGCCAGATTCAACACCGCGGCGGAAACCGGCTGTCCGTAGTTGATGGTCAAGCAGGTTTCGTGTTGCCGGGGGCGGTGGCGGCCCGGCCTCCGCGGGTAGCCACGCTCATTCCAACCGCCACCCTGGCGCCGTCGTCTATGCGTTCCTTGAGCCGAACGTCCTTCCGCAGCGGCAGGGCATACCCGCCGCTGCGCGGAAGCAGCGAAGTCTCCCACTCGGTGGTCCCGATCCGGACACAGACAGGAATGGCGCCCCACCCATAGGTGGCTGCCGCAGCTTGGGCACGGACGTAGTCAGCCGCGTCTTCAGGCAGCAACAGCCAGTAGAACGGCGCCGGCCCGCGCCACTCGAACACCTCGGCGCAAAATGTTGTGTCCACATCGTCGAAGGTAGCCCGAGCGGCACAGGCAACGGAATAGCCGGAGTGAAAGCCCGGCAACCTATAATTTTGATATGCAAAATCCACGCCTCAAGGGCGACATCCAGAAGCAGATGACTGCCCCGCACCAGCACGGAGTCCGGCTGTGAGCGGGGGACTCGTCGCCCTGCTGGACGACGTCGCCGCCCTGGCACGCATCGCCGCCGCCTCGGTCGACGACATCGCTGCCGGAGCCGCGAAGGCGGGAGCCAAAGCTGCCGGCGTCGTGATTGACGATGCCGCCGTGACACCGCAGTACGTGTCCGGTGCCGACCCGTCCCGTGAACTGCCCATGATCAAGCGCATCTTCTGGGGCTCGCTCCGGAACAAGCTGTTGATCATCCTGCCCGCCCTGCTGCTCATCAGCGCCTTCATTCCCGCCGTGATCCCGTTCATCCTCATGCTGGGCGGCACGTACCTCTGCTACGAGGGTGCCGAAAAGGTCTGGCACAAGTTCTTCGGCCATCACGAGGCCAAAGAGGCGCCGGCGGTGGAGCGGGGTCCCGACGCGGAGTCCAAGGTGGTCAAGGGTGCCATCACCACCGACTTCATCCTGTCCTGCGAGATCATGGTCATTTCCATGAATGAGGTAGCAGACGCCTCCATCTGGGTGCGCGCGGTAATCCTGGTGGTCGTGGCCATCGCGATCACTGTGCTCGTCTACGGGGCCGTTGGACTGATCGTCAAGATGGACGACATCGGCCTGCATCTGACCAAAAAGGAGTCCGCCGGTTCCAAACGCTTCGGCGCCCTGCTGGTGAAGGGAATGCCTGCCGTGCTGGCTGCCATCACCTTCATTGGCACGATCGCCATGCTCTGGGTCGGCGGACACATCATGCTGGTGGGGGTCTCCGACCTCGGATGGCATGCCCCGTATGACCTGGTCCACGCCCTGGAGCATCCCGTCGCCGGGCTCGCGGTTGTGGGCGGCCTCCTGGGCTGGCTCGTGAACACGCTCTGCTCAGCTGTCATCGGACTGGCCTGGGGCCTGATTGTCATGGCTGTCCTGCACCCCCTGATGAAGGTGCTCCCGTTCGGCAAGAAGAAGGACGGGCACGAAACCGGTGACACCCGGGCGGCGATCGCCGGGCACCGGCCAGAGAAACCGGACACCGACGCCGGCTAGGTGTACCCGGCCATTAGGTTGGTAGCAGGCGGCTGATGGGTGGTTTGCCTCCGAGTGCGCTGTGGCGTCGTTCATTGTTGTAGTGCTCGAGCCATGGCGCAAGTGCCGCTGCCCGCTCGTCGTTGCTGGTGAAGATCCGTCGGTAGGCCCATTCGGTGGCCAGGGTGCGGTTCAGGCGCTCCACCTTGCCGTTCTGCCAGGGGCAGTGCGGTTTGATGAACTTCTGCGTGATGCCGTAGGCGGCGCAGAGATCACGCAGCGAGTAGCGGTAGGCCCAGGCGTTGTCGGTCATCAAGCGCTCGATCCGTGTGATGCCGTGTGAAGCGAAGTAGGTGATGGCCCGTTCCAGGAACCCCGCGCAGGTGTTTCCTTTCTCGTCGGGCAGGATCTCGCTGTAGGCCAGCCGGGAGTGATCATCGATCACGGAGTGGACGTAGTCGTAGCCGACTTTGATCTGCTTGCGCGCGTTCGTGGAACCCATCTGCCGCCCGTGGGCCTTCCAGCCGCCGCCGTCGGGGATCTTGCCGAGCTTTTTGACGTCCATGTGCACCAGCTCGCCGGGCCGTTCGCGCTCGTACCGCACCGCAGTGGCCTTCGATGAGCGGATCACCTCTCCGGTGATCGGGTCGCAGTCACGCAGGAAGGCCGTGCCATGGCGGCGAAGGATCCGGGATACCGTTCGCGCCGGGACGCCCAGCATCGGTCCGAGCACGTCGGGCCCGGCGCGATGCTCAGCGCGCGCGGAGAGGACCTTCTGCTCAGTGTCGGTGCTGGTGCGCGTTGGCATCGTGTGCGGCCGGGAGGATCGTGTGGCCAGCCCTGCTTCGCCTTCAGCGTCGTAGCGGTCGATCCAGGTCTTCACGCACTTGCGTGAGACACCCATAGCGGCCGCGATATGGGCCTGTTTCCAGCCAGACTGGTGGCGATGGACGATCAGCAGCCGGCCATAAACGGTCAAACGGGCATTACTGTGGGACACGAGAACCTCCGGGTTGGAGTGGGCCTTTGACAAGCCACATCCCATCCGGAGGTTCTCCTTCGTTCAACCAGACACGCCGTTACCAACGTCCTGGCCGGGTACAGCTAGGGAGTTGCTGGGGATCCAGTGGTCACCCGTCCACAAAATGCCGTTCCCTCCTGAGCCGTCCGCGAACGTTCCCTGCAGACTCAGCGGGGTCGAAGCCTGAGAGGGATGCGAACGATGAGAAAGCGGAGGATCCGTACCGTGTAGTCAAGCCTGCGGGGACAACCGCTCAGCAGGGACAGGGGCGTGTCGGAGGCCCTCGCTAAACTTAACCTCGAAAAGTCTGACCGTTACTCTACTAGGGGAAATCCTATGCCCAAGTGGCTCTTCGTCACGCTGCTAATTGCAGTCCCAATACTACTCACGCCGGTGATGGGCGGCTTCGGCTTCCTTTTCGGCCTGGTGATGGTGCCGATCGCAAATGCAGTCATCTGGAACGTGCGAAAGAACCGGTACTTTGAGTCGGAGCAGTTCCAGTCCTTACGTACGAAGGTCACATCTGTTGTTGCCGAACACAACGACGTGGTCAATTACGTGGCAGAGATTCGAGATGAGGGTGCATTCGAGCTGGGGGCTTCTTCCACCGGACGATACGCACATCTGGCGAACTTCGAAAACACTTCTGCATGGAACAACCGTCGCGACCGCAACGTCGCAGAATATGCGCCGCACGTCCACAACGCTTCACTGCAAGTCGTGCGCAACGCGAGCGTGGAGCCGATCAAGTACCTCATGAAGTACTTCGAGATCAGAGCGGACCAGGGAACGCTAGCCGACGTCCAGCGTGTCGCTCAGGACGTCTCCAAACTCGAAGAGGCGGTGGACAACGTACGGAAGCGGGAGGCTGAAATCGTTGCAATGATCAATCCGCCTGCATTCATTCTCAAGCGTTACTCCGAGGAGTTCTGGAGCCTGGTAGGCGTTCACCTTTCGCCTATTACGGTGCCCTACCCTCAATACAAGTTTCAGTACACCTCAGCGGGCGGCAATACCGGTCAGACGGTTGATATTAAGTTGGACACTCCCACGCTCGATGCCCTGTCCGAGACCCTCGTCGAAAAGATTCGATGGGCAAAGTCTGCGGCCGGTCAGCGTGCCCTTATGACAGCGCGCTTGCGGGGCTGGATTAAGGATCGAGATCGCCACACTTGCGTGCAGTGCGGGGTTTCGGTTTCAGCTGAGCCGCACCTGTTGCTCGAGGTCGATCACATCATTCCTGTGTCCAGGGGAGGCCTCAGCGAGCCGGACAACCTCCAAACATTGTGCTGGCGGTGCAATCGCACCAAGGGCGCGAAGATGCCTGCCTAGCCCCCTCTAGACGTCGACGGTGTCTCCCCACACGAGCACGGATCAGCTCCACAAATAGATGTGGTTCAGCACCGACGGCGGAGCGGACCCGGAGGCCTCGGTTCCCTTGGTTTCCAGGGGAACCGGGGCCTCCTCGAACTGCGGTGAGGGTGGGATTCTAGGGTGCGCTGCGCGAACCGGTTAGTAATTGACCGATTCTGCGGCCGGCTATGGGTCGTGTTCTTTTCGAAGGACTGTGCGTTGGAAATCGGTGAAGAAAACCCGATTATTAGGGCATTCGCGATCCTGGTGGTCATGTCTGTCTTGGCGCCGTTGAAGAAGGTCCTGCCGTTCGGCGAAAAGAAGGAGCGGCATGAGCCCGGTGACCCTCGCGCCGCACTCGCCGGCCACCGGGCGAAACCGGACACCGACGCAGGATAGGGAGTTCGAGGCGGAAGGCCTCTAGGCCGAGGTTGACCCGCGGCGGGCCTTCAGCGGAATGAAGACCGCGTAGAACGCACCCCAGCAGATCCAGAACACGGTCGAGATGCGCCGTTCGGACATTCCAGGGAACCAGCGACGGCCCAGGGCGGCAATCCCGGAGACTGCCACTGTCACCAGAAGGAACCGGATCATTCGGCCGGGCACACTCCAGGCAAGAAACGTTCCGAGCGAGGTCCGCTGCAGCCCGGCTGCCCGCGCATAGAGCTTGTACGGGACTCCGCGGGTGGGTCCCCGCAGCAAAGAAGCGGCCCCGGACTCGGCGATCTCCTGCTCCACCTCGCTGATCATGGCATCCGTGACCGCAGGAACTTTCACCAATGCCTTACGCGAAGTGTTTGACGCTACCTTGCGGCCCCACCAGTAGGTCAGTGCCCCTCCGGCTATTGCGCCGCCGAGGGCTGAGACGGTGGTGCCTAGCGCGCGTTTCGGTCGGCGCAGCCCCACCCAAGACGTCCACACATCGGGGACCACAAAGAAGAACGTCGCTTCTGCGAAGCCCCAGACGCCGGCGATTCCGTGGTCCTGCAGGGCGGACCTGTTGGCTGATTTGCGTCGAGCGCTCATGTTCACACTGTAATGAATAGTGAATTCGAACCACGGGATTGATTGCGCGTTGCTGCCGGTTCCGCCGCCTGGCCCGCACTAGCCTATGAGCTACGCATAGGGCCAAATGAATGGAAACTCCACGTGAGCCAAGGAACGGACAGGCGGAAAATTCCGCAGCGAAGCAGCCGGTGGGCGGCAAAATCTGCAGATATTCTTGCGGCCGCGAAACTCACCCCCAATCAGATCTCGGTCGGTTCAGTGGTGTTCGCCGCAGCGGGCGCCGCTGCGCTTATCTGGTCGGCGCATGTTGACGACGCCATAATTCGTGCTGTCCTTCTGGCCGCGGCTGCTGCCTGCATACCGCTGCGTTTGTTGTTGAACATGCTCGACGGAATGCTGGCCGTGGAAAAGGGTATGAGCTCACCGGTGGGCGATATCTACAATGAACTGCCTGATCGGATCTCCGATGTGCTGTTCCTAGGGGCAGCAGGCATCGCCACTGCCGGGCTGGTGACCGCCGACCGAGTTGATTTCGGGGTGACGCTGGGATTCGTTGCGGCGATACTCGCCGTACTCACCGCCTACATCCGCTGCCTCGGAGCAGCCCTCGGCACGGGAAACTTCTTCGACGGTCCCTTGGCCAAACCGCAACGCATGTGGTTGCTGATGGTCGGCGTCTTGGTGGGCATCGCCGAACCCTGGCTTCCCTGGTCGGAAGGGTGGGTCCTGTTCGGCACTCTGGCGCTCATCGCTTTAGGCTCCCTGCTCACCTGTGCTCGCCGATTGCGCCGTGTCAGCGCTGCGCTGCGCGCCCGCGGCACGGCCCTGCCATCATGAACGTCGGCAGAGCCTCCCGGCGCAGCCTCGCGAAACTTATCAGTGCCTTCGCCGGTGCGCGCGTGGTGACTGCAGCCGGAGAATCCGAACTGGATCTACCCGAGCAGGCCATCTATTACGCGAACCATTCGAGCCATCTGGACTTCCTCACCATTTGGGCCGCACTGCCGGCAGGGCTTCAGCAACGCGCCCGCCCGGTGGCTGCCAAGGACTACTGGGGCTCCGGGGTGCGTAAGGCTTTCGCCGAACAGATCTTCAATGCCTATTTGGTCGAACGCCACGGCTCCAGCAGCCATCGGCAGCGCACGTCGGACTCGGGGGTCAGCCCCAAGGGCCAGGTGGAGGGCATGGCTGAGGTGCTGGCCGCGGGGGATTCGCTGATTATCTTCCCTGAAGGCACTCGCGGCGACGGCGAAACGATCGCCCAGTTTCACGGCGGACTATACAAACTGGCTCGTCTCCACCCGGAGGTACCGGTGGTCCCCGTGACGCTCGCCAACCTCGGAAGGATCCTCCCCAAAGGAGAGAGGATCCCTGTGCCGCACCTGTCGACTGTCATCTTCTGCGAGCCCCTCCATCTGGCTCCCGATGAGGACAAGTCGACGTTCCTGGCCCGCGCCCGGCAGGTTCTCGTGGAAGGCCTGGCTAAGCATCAAGGCCCGCAATCTGCAGATACGGCCAGACAGGACGACGGCGGCTCGGCCCCTCGTAGCCATCCCGGGCAGGACAACCTGTGAGCGACTGGGAACTGGGTTTGTTGGACTCGTCGTCCCTGAAACTCCTTGGCGGCGTCGTCGTTGTTCTAGTTGTAGCCACCGTGATCGCATGGCTTCTGGGCCGCCGATTGGGCCCCATGAGCACCATTGTGAACCTGAAGCAGCGCATCAACGCCTGGTGGTTGATGGTCGCACTGATAGGCGCTGTCTTGGCAGCCGGCGAGACGGTGACGATTGTGCTGTTTCTGCTGCTGTCACTTCTGGCACTGCGCGAGTTCATCACCATTTCTCCGACCGGCCGTGGAGATCACAAAGTGCTTGTGTGGCTGGTGTTCATCATTCCGGCGGTGCACTACTGGTTCCTGTGGGAGCACTGGTATGGCATGTTCAGTGTGTTCATCCCGGTGTACGCCTTCCTCTTCCTGCCGACGCGCAATGCACTCGCCGGGCAGACCGCCGGGTTCCTGCAGCGAACCGCGGCTATTCAGTGGGCGCTGATGGTATGCGTCTATGCCTTGAGCTACGCCCCGGCGCTCCTGCAGCTTCCGTTAGCCATGGAGGCAGGCCGGGATGCGGCCGAAGGTTCGGCGCCCGGGACCGGTGGGGCTACCGGCGCGCATCTGCTGCTGTTCCTGCTGATCGTGGTGCAGGGCTCCGATGTGCTGCAGTATGTGTGGGGCAAAACGCTCGGAAGGCACCCGATCGCGCCGAGCGTGAGTCCCAACAAGACGTGGGAAGGTTTCATCGGGGGAGTGCTTTCGGCCACCGCGCTGGGGGCTGCCCTATGGTGGATCACACCGTTCAACCCGTTGATGGCCGCGCTCCTGGCCCTCATCTCCTGTGTGATGGGTTTCGCCGGAGGGCTGGTGATGTCCGCCATCAAGCGTGACCGCGGCATCAAGGACTTCGGCTCCACCATCCCCGGTCACGGCGGCATCATGGACCGCCTCGACTCGCTCTGCTTCGCGGCACCGGTCTTCTTCCACGCCGTGCGGTTCTTCTACACCTGACGGTGGGAGGCCCGGGGCGTTCAGATGCACCCTGAAAATGCAGAAAACCCCCGGTTTCCCGGGGGTTTTCATCTGGCGGTGACGGTGGGATTTGAACCCACGTTGGCTTTCACCAAACAACATTTCGAGTGTTGCACCTTCGGCCGCTCGGACACGTCACCATCGCGTCAACATTACCGGGTCGGAGGCCAATGCCCCAAAACGGCCGGGTTCGCAGTCCGGGCGGTCACCGAAACTAGAGGTCGACGACGTCGTTCTTGCCGATGTTGGGGGTGTCACCGGTGACGGCGCTCTTGGCAATCTTGAACATGGTGGCCACCCGGGGTTCGTCCGTGGCCCAGTATTCAGCGGTGTCAGTATCCACCTTGATCAGTGCAATCGACGGGTCCTCGCGCCCCTCGTCGAACCACGCGGCAACCGGAGACTTCCACAGCTCCTCGATCTTGCCCTCGTCCTTGGTGATGGTGGCCTTGCCGCTGATGGACAGGTAGCCCTTGGAATCATGCACCGAAACATTCACGTTCGGGTTGGCCCGGATCTCGTCCGCCTTGGGGGAGGGATCCTGGGTGAAGAACCACAGGTTGCCGTCGGAATCCGTTTCCTGCAACTGAAGCGGCCGACTGACCAACTTCCCGCTCAGGTCCTCGGTGGTCAGCTGTGCAATATCGGCGTGCTCGAGAATCTTGACGACTGTATCCAGTCCGTCCTGGTCTGAACTCATAACTGAACTCCTTGGGATATCGGGTTCTGAGTTAGTAAGCCTACGTATGAATCCCGCAGCTGTCAGCCTGATCGCCGAGAGCCGAAAAAGTCAGTGAGCAACTTGGCGCACTCCGCCTCGCGGACCTCCGGGAAGACCTCCACCCAATGATTCAGCCGGCGTTCGCGGAGAATATCGAACACTGACCCGGCAGCCCCGGCCTTCTCATCCCAGGCGCCGAACACCACCTTCGGGATACGCGCCAGGACAATCGCCCCGGCACACATCGCGCACGGCTCCAGGGTGACCACCAGGGTGCACCCCTCCAACCGCCATTCCCCGACGGCGGCAGCCGCCTCGCGGATAGCCACCACTTCCGCGTGGGCGGTCGGGTCGCCCGTGGCCTCGCGTTCATTGCGGCCGGTGCCGATCACGGTTCCGTCAGGACCGACGACGACGGCGCCGATCGGCACGTCCTGCGTCGCCAGGGCGCCGCGCGCCTCCGTCAGGGCAAGATCCATCCAGGACTCGTGCTGTTCGGTGGGTGGCATCATGGTCCTATCTTCCCGCAGTTGCGGCCGGGCCCGGGAAGAGGGATGGGTGCCTGCACCGCAGGGGAGACTCGGGCTGCGAGTGGTATTTTTGAAGCATGCGCGTACTTGTAGTGGATCACCCCCTAGTTGCCCACAAACTCACCGTTCTCCGCGACAAGGACACCCCTTCACCGGTGTTCCGTCAGCTCACGGAAGAACTCGTCACCCTCCTGGCCTACGAAGCCACCCGCAACGTCCGCGTTGAGCCCGTTCAGATCGAGACGCCGGTCACTTCCGCCGTCGGCACCGGACTGGTTAAGCCGACTCCGCTGGTGGTGCCCATCCTGCGGGCAGGCCTCGGAATGCTGGAAGGCATGACCCGCCTGGTTCCCACGGCTGAGGTCGGCTTCCTGGGCATGGCCCGCAATGAGGAAACCCTCGAAGCGATCACGTACGCGGAGCGGCTCCCGGATGACCTCACCGGCCGTCAGGTATTCGTCCTGGACCCCATGCTGGCCACCGGCGGGACCCTGCGTGAGGCCATCAAGTTCCTGTTCAAGCGCGGAGCAGCAGACATCACGTGCATCTGCCTGCTGGCTGCCCCTGAAGGGCTTGAAGTGCTGAAGAAGGAACTGACCGACGCTAACGTGACCATCGTGCTGGCCTCGATCGATGAGCGGTTGGATGAAAAGTCCTACATCGTGCCGGGTCTGGGCGATGCCGGGGACCGGTTATACGGCGTCGTAGACTAACAACCCGTTCGGCGGACGCCGAAACCCTGCCGGCAGAAGTGTCCACTATGCGGACATCCGCTGGAATGCTTGACTCGCACCCGTTTATAACCTCGCTTATGAACGGGTGCGTTTATTTTGCCCAAAAAGAGCGCCTAACCAGCCACACAGCCGCAGTCCGGCACCGGCAGCGCGACGCGTATCACTTCTTCCCGCGCGCCGATTCCGTGAAGTGGGTCACATTTAGTCCCAAACCGTCCATATAGTGAGACAAGTGCCGCATTGTTACTTGCGCTACACCCTTTGTTACATGCAATAATCCGTAATGTGAACATCCACACGGCAGCACCTGTCGCAGTCCTTCTCAACGGTTCCGCCGTTGAGAAGCCGTGCTGTTGTCGAATGCACGCCTGACTGACCCACCCCCCTCTTTCAGGCACCACTCAGGCCCAACGACGGGCGAAACTGCGCCATCTCGACTTGGGCACACCCCCAGCATTCGAGCGTGATGACGGTAATTCACATTGAGGTTGCAACATGTCAGTAGCATCAGGGTACGTACACATCTCACTGCGCAACGCGCAGAACCGGACCGGCGCAGCGCGACAGAGCGCCATGGGGGAGTTCCCCCGCCAGTACGGTGCGCAGGCGTACGCACCGCAGCAGTACGGAGCCCAGGGGTTTGGGCCGCAAGCGGCCCGCCTGCAGGCCGTTTCCTCCGCCAACGAGGCGTCGCCCATGACGGCACCCACCGCCGTCGTTACGCCCAACGGGATTCCGGGTCCCCAGTCCGTCAGCAACGACACCGTTGCCCGCGGCTTTGTTATTTACGTGGGCCTCGACGAGGGTACAGCCGCCGCCAACGGTACGTCGCTGACGAAACTCGCCCAAGAGGTTCGGGCCTACATCCAGACGCTGTGCCCCGGGGCTCAGAGCCACGCAGCAGTAGCCCTGGCGCCGGCCGATGCGGCCGGAACCGATATCGACGTCGTCCGCCAAGCCCTGGGTGATCCCACGGTGCATCGCCGTCCCCGTGCGGAAGCTGCCCAGCCGGTCCCGGCGCAGACCGCGACCCGTCCCTCCGGAGTCCTGATTGACCTCTCCCGCCGGGAAGTGCACCTGGACGGCGACACGTTGAACCTCACGTTCAAGGAATTTGAGCTCTTGAACTACCTGGTCGAAAACGCCACCCGCACCGTTGGCCGTGAAGAACTGCTGGCCGGGCTGTGGCGCAATGCCGAGGAAGTACCGAACGAGCGCACCATCGATGTCCACATCCGGCGGCTCCGTTCCAAGCTGGGCCGGCTGGCCAACACGGTACGGACGGTCCGCGGACAGGGCTACCGCTTCTATGAGCACCCCGAGGTTGTCGTCTGGGCGGCCCCTGAATACAGCATCTGATGCTGGGGCGGTGCCGGGGCTGGATATCCCGCCCCGGCACCGCCGATAGACTGGGCCAATGAGCGGCCACCACCTGAAAAAGTTGATGCTCCTGCGGCACGCGAAGGCGGACTGGCCCCGGGACGTCTCCGACCACGAACGCCCCCTGTCCGGCAGGGGACACCGCGATGCCCCGCTGGCCGGACGCTGGATGGTGGAACACGGCTCCATTCCGGACTTCATCCTCTGCTCTTCAGCGCTGCGGACGCGGCAAACCTGCACCTGGATCTGCGAGGAACTCGGAGACAAGGGCCCAACGCCCAAACTGGAAGACGGGCTCTACAGCGCCCCGGCCACACGGATCCTCAGCATCATCAACAACGTGCCGGAGACCGTGACCAGCCTGCTGGTCATCTCGCACCTGCCCGGCGTGCAGGATTTGGCCATGCGGCTGGCCTCGGTTGACTCCAATGAAGACGCCGTCATGGAGATGGCGACGCGTTATCCGACGTCCGGCTTGACCGTGATGGAAACGGACAAGCCATGGGCCGAACTCGACGGACGCGACGCCAAGGTGACGGACTTCGTGGTCCGCAGGGCATAGCAGCCCGGACTACACCGCGATTTCCGGCTGCAGCGTTTTCAGCGTCCACATCTTGTGCTTCCGCGCCGCCAGGGTGGACAGCACGATTCCCAGCACGGTGTAGCCTGCCAGCCCGAGAGCAACGACGCCTGCCTGGCCCGGGTCGCTGCCGTACAGCAGCTGCCGCAGTCCGGTGACCACATGTCCCATGGGCAGGATCTGATGCGCGAAATGCAGCGGGGTGGGAATGGTCTCCCAGGGGAAAGTTCCGCCCGAGGAAACCAATTGGAGCACCAGCAGGACCAGGACCACAAACTTCCCCACCGATCCGAGCAGCGCCACAATGCCCTGAATCAGGGCCGAGAATGCTGCAGCGGCGAGCAGCAGCAAGCCCCAGGCGAGCACCGGGTGGGCGGGGGAGAGTCCCAGTCCGAAGCGGACCACGGCATACAGCACGGTGGATTGCGCGACGGCGACGGCCAGGAACGGAAGCCAGCCGCCCAGGGCGATCTTGAAGGCAGGCGCATTGGAGGCCAGTGCACGCCGGCTGATCGGGCGCATCGCCTGAACGAGCATGAAGACGCCGACCCACAGCGCCAAAACAAGGAAGAACGGGGCAATGCCGGCGCCGTAGCTGGCCGCTTCGTTCTGCGCGACAGTGTTGACGCTGACCGGATCGGCGATGACGCGTGCAGCATTGGCACGCTGCTGGTCGTCGGGGTTCGGAACGCTGCCGGCGCCATCCGTGAGTCCGGAAGACAGTTCCGCGGAACCGCCGGCGAGGGTGGACAGCCCGTTGCGAAGGGCGGCGGCCCCTTCGGCCGCCGAATCTGCGCCGGCGGAGACCTGGCCGGTTCCGGCGAGGGCATCCTGCTGGCCGGCCGCCAGCTCCGCAGAACCGGTGGACAGCGACGCCGTGCCCTCCGCCAGGGCGCCCGCTCCGGCAGCGGCATCGGAGATACCCCCGGTCAGGGACGGAATGCCGGCAGCAAGCTGCCCTGCGCCGTCGGCCACTTGGCGGGAACCGTCCGCCAATGCCTGCGTGGAGGCTGCGGCCGCCTCAAGCTGTGCGGCGATGTCAGGGGACGACGTGCTGCCGCCTTCCGCGGCGGCGGCAAGCACCTGATCAGCTTGATCCTGGGTGAGGACCCCACTGGTCACGAGTTCCGCAGTGGAGGCCTGAAGCCGGGCGGCAGCGGCGTCCTGAGCTGCTTTCACTCCGGCAACGGCGCTCCGGAATTCAGAGTTGAGGGCGGCATTTCCGGCCGCAACCTGTTCGGCTCCGGTGGCCAGCGTTTGTGTCTGATCCGGGAGGACGGCTGCACCGGCGTTCAGCTGGGACAGGCCGGCCGACAGCTTGCCGGCGCCGGTGTTAAGATCAGCGGCGCCCGCGGCGAGGGATTGTGAGCCTGTGACGAGCTGCTGCTGTCCGGCGTACAGCTCCGCCGTTCCGCTGCGCAGCGTTTCCAGGCCTGTCGCCAGATCCGTGGCTCCGGTCTCGGCCTGCGCCGATCCCGCGGCCACTTCCGCTGCACCGTTAGCGGCGTCCTGAAGCTGGGTGTGGATGGTGCTGAAGCCCGTCAGCAGCTGATTGGCGGTTTCCTCGCCGACTTCGGCTGCCACGGTGTCGTGGATGGAGCCGGTGAGCTTGTCCACGATGCTGCCAAGCAGATAATTGTTGGCGTCGTTGGTGGTGACGTTCAGGATCCCCTGGCGAGCGGCGTCAAAGTCCGACGGCGACGCCAGGGAAGCGGAGAAGTCTGCCGGAATCTTCAGGGCGAAGGAATAGGTGCCATCGGCCACGCCTGCATCCGCAGCATCAGAGTCCTCCACCTGCTCCCAGTTAAAGGTGCCGTCCTCGAGCAGGGATTCGGCAACGGTGTTTCCCACCTCCAGCAGCTTGCCGTCGTCGGTCTGGGCGCCCTCGTCCTCCATCACCAGGGCGGCGGAAACACCGTCGAGGTTTCCATAGGGGTCCCAGTTTGCGTAGAGATACACCGCGCCGTAGAGCAGCGGAACCAGCGTGAGGGCAATGAGGGCCAGCTTGGGAAGCAAGCCCCCGGTCATTCGCTTGAGCTCGGAGAGAGCCAGTCGCAGCGTGGTCACGCGGTTACTTCCGTTTCTGCTGAGTCTGGGGTCGCCGTAAGGGATGCGTCGGCGGGTGCCGGGACGCCGGATTCGTCTGCTGATTCCAAGGGCGGGGCTGCCGGCGCGGCAGCGTTTCCCTCCTGCGCCGCCGGCCCGCTCCACCATGCAGGAAGCTGTGCGACGACGGCGACCACGGCAAGGTCCCGGGCTCCTGAGTTCTGTTCGGTGCGGTTCCTTCCCGCCCGGTTACGCCCGGCACGGGTTCGCCCGGCACGGGCTCGCTCGGCCTCAGCGGGGGCCTCAGCGGCGGCTGCCACGGCATCCTTGAGGGCTGGAAGCCACGCACCGGGGTCCCCCTGATGCCGGTCCGGCGAATCCAGGACCAGGAGATCGATCCGGGAATCCGCGAGCGCCAGGGCGGTCAGCAGCCGGATCCGCTCGTACGCGGGCACCTGCTCAATCCACAGATCGCCGGAACTGCCGAAGCCCATGGCCTCGAGCCAACGGGCAGGGGAAGCTTTGGGTCGTTCCGCCCGGGGAATCAGGGCCAGATCTTCGGCCACCAGATCCTTTACCCGCAGATGAAGTTCCGGTTCATTGACCTCGGGGGAGTCCACCAGGGCGCTGCGGCGGCGCAGGAGTCCCGGATGGCTGTCCCCGTTCCAGTGGAGTGAACCGCTGGTGGGCTTCATCCGGCCGCTGAGCGTCAGTGCCAAGGAGGTTCGGGCGGAGGCACCGTCTGCTTGGACCAGCAGTATGTCCCCGGGCTCCGCCACCAGGGACGTGGGGGCATGGAGGGCACTGTGACGGCCCTGAACATAAAGGTTTTCTGCGGTCAGCATGATGCGGCTTCTGGTTCGTCGGAACCGCGGCGGTGGCCGGACGGCTACCGAACATCCTAATGAAACTGACCAGTCAGTACAAACGACCCCGGGCGGCAGGGTTGATCGCTGCTAGAGACCGTACTTCTCCAGCAGCCGCAGCCAGATTTCACTGATCGTGGGGTAGGCGGGAACAGCGTGCCACAACCGGTCCAGCGGCACTTCGCCCGTGACGGCGATAGTGGCCGAATGCAGGAGCTCGGACACATCGGGACCGGCGAAGATCACACCGACCAGGACCCTGCGGTCTTCATCTACGACCATCTGCGCCCAGCCTCGATAGTTGTCGGAGTGCAGGGCGGAGCCGGCCACTGAAAGCTCCAGCGAGGTTTCGGAGGCGTTAATGCCGTCCGCCCGCGCCTGCTCCAGGGTCCGGCCGACCATAGCGAGCTCGGGGCTCGTGAAGACCACTTGGGGAACAGCTGCGTGGTTAGCGGTGGAGGCCTCCCGGCTCCAGTCCTCCGGGACACCGCTTGCCGAGAGTTCTCCGCGGGACCGCGCGGCAATAGCGGCGCCGGCGGCCCGGGCTTCATATTTGCCCTGATGGGTGAGCAGTACCTTGCCGGCAGCGTCCCCGACCACGTATAGCCAGTCTGTTCCGCTGACCAGGCCGGAGTCATCCGAAGTGAGCCGACCCGAATCCAGTGCCGCGTCCAGTCCCAGATCCTCAAGCCCCAGGTTGGCCAGCGCCGGCGTCCGCCCGGTGGATACCAGCAGCTGGTCGGCAGCAAGCACGGATCCGTCGTCCAATCCCATTTCCACGCAACCGTCGGCCCCGGTGCGGACAAAGTCCGGCTGCGTGTAGGTGCGCACCTCCACACCGTCTTCCGTCAGGCCGGCTTTCACGAGTTCCCGTGCGGGCTCCGGATACATGTCCAGCACGTCGTGCCGCGCCAGCAGCGTCACCTTTGAACCCAGCCGTGCCCACGCCTGGGAAAGTTCGGTGCCCGCAACGCCGCCGCCGAGCACGATCAGCCGCGCCGGCACCTCCCGTGCCGATGTTGCCTCCCGTGTGCCCCAATAGTCGATGCCTTCCAGCCCCTTGAGCGGAGGCGGTGTCGGAACGGATCCGGTGGCCAGCACCACCGCGTGGCGGGCCGTGATGGTGACTGTGCCGCCGTCGTCGTACTCCACCCGCACTTCGCGCGGACCCACCAGCCGCCCCCGCCCGCGCACCAGGCCAATGCCTTCGCCCCGCACCCAGTCCTCCTGTGCGGAATCATTCCAGTGCGAGGTAAAACTGTCGCGGCGCTGCAGCACCGCCGCCGCGTCAAGGGTTCCGGTCACCGCCTCGCGGGAACCGGCCACGGCCCGCGCCGCCTGCAGCGCGGTGCCCGGGCGCAGCAGTGCCTTGGACGGCATGCAGGCCCAGTAGGAACACTCCCCGCCAATCAGATTCGGCTCCACGAGGACCGCTTCCAGCCCTCCCTGAGCCACCCGGCCCGCCGCGTTTTCCCCCACAGCTCCGGCGCCCAGCACAACGACGTCGGTCTCCAGCTGCTGCGGGCGCTGAACTTCGGGGCTGGGTTCTTGAACAGTCATGCACCGAGCTTGGCACGGGCCGTCCGCGGGCGGAACCCCGGGCAGGGGCGGCGCACGTAGTAAATGGGGGAGGATGGAACCAAAGACACCGCGCCCGGTGGCCGAGGCGCGCTCACCATTTCTTCAGCTGGGAAGACACGACTATGGCTCTTGGATCCGTCATCATCGTCGGCGGCGGAATGGCAGGTTTCGCTGCTGCCCGCGAGCTGCGTGTGCGCGGGTTTTCCGGGCGGGTGACGATTATCGACCCGGAGGGCATGCCTTATGACCGGCCGCCCCTGAGCAAGGATTACCTGCTGGGCCGCAAATCCCCGCAGCAGCTTCTGCTCGCGGAACCGGCTTGGTTTTCCGAGCAGGACATAGCGGTTGTCACGGGCAAGGCTGCAGCCCTGATGCCTGATGAGGGAATTGTCCTGCTTGCGGACGGACGGAGCCTGGCGGCGGACAAGATCGTTCTGGCCACCGGCGCTGTGCCCCGCCGTTTGGAAATACCCGGCGCTGACACAGGGTCGGTGCTGGAACTGCGAAACCGGGACGACGCGGACAAGCTGCGTGCCCTCCTGCGGCCCGGCGTGAGGCTGGCAATTATCGGTGCCGGCCTGATTGGCGCGGAAACAGCGTCTGCGGCACTGGCACTCGGTGCGCAGGTGACGCTGATTGATCCTGTCAGCCCGCCCCTGGTGCCGGCCGTTGGGGCCCATTTGGCGGGCCGGCTGCATGCCATGCACGCTGCGCGTGGCATAGAGGTGATCACCGGAGTCCCGGCCGCCATCACCACCGATCCCTCCGGGAGCACCATCACCCTGGCCGGCGGGAGAACGGTGAGCTCTGACCAGGTGCTGGTGGGTATCGGCGTCGCCGCCGATGCAACTCTTGCCGCCTCCGCCGGCCTGGATACGGACAACGGGATCCTGGTGGACGAACGCCAGCGCAGCAGTCATCCGAACATTTACGCGGTGGGTGATGCGGCGCGGGTCCGGTTGCCGGACGGCAGGCTTCTGCGGCGGGCCGAGCACTGGGAGCATGCCCGGAACACCGGTGCCACTGCAGCTGCAGCGCTGCTTGGGCAGGAGCTGCCGAATCACGGCGCCTCGTGGTTCTGGTCCGACCGCCACGGCGTTCACGTGGAGGGGGTTGGTTCGATGGCAGGGGACGGCACAGTGGTGGTGCGGGAGCGAAACGGTCTGCCGGTGGCGAGTTTCAGATTGGATGTGGCCGGGTACATGCTCGGCTGCGCGGCTGTGGACGGCGGATTGCTGGTGCGGGCGGCCAGGCGCATTATTGACCGCGGCATCCTGGTGGATCCGGCGAAACTGGCGGACCCGGACGTTGATCTCAGAAAGATGGCCCGCTAAACGGAGAATTCAGGGAAACATCCGGACAGCAAAAAACCCGGCCCAACCAGTATTTCTACTGGTTGGGCCGGGTTTCAGTGGTGCGCGCGAAGGGATTCGAACCCCCAACCTTCTGATCCGTAGTCAGATGCTCTATCCGTTGAGCTACGCACGCATCTGGATTTTCTTCATTTTCCGGCCGGTTGGGCCTTCCTTCAAAGTTTCTCCGTGGCTGTTTTGCCGTAAATAACTATAGCCCAGATTTACAGGGGCGCCTAATCGGCGGTGATGACCCAAAAAGTACTAGACCGGTCTATATGACCTTCGTCACATCAGGGTATGGTAGCTGCTGAAAGTTTCCTGCAATCTAGGGAAACCTTGACCGGCTACAAGAATAGGTCATACCTTACGGGGCGTGGTCCACGGCACACCGACAACTAGCATCAAAACACACCACTGGCCCAACGAAGGGAAGAGTCATGGGCGATGACGCGCGTCAGCTAGTTCTTGATGAGAGCGGCGACAACGTTGCTCCTAGCCATTTGGACAGCAACACACCGGGGGCCTCCAAGGACGCCCCCACCACTCACCAGGCACTGCTTGCGTGGGTTCAGCAAGTGGCCGAGCTGACGCAGCCTGATCGCGTTTATTGGGTGGATGGTTCCGAGGCGGAAAACAAACGCCTCACTGATGAGCTGGTGGATGCAGGAACCCTGGTCCGGCTCAACCCGGAAGCGTTCCCGAATTCCTTCGCCGCTTTTTCGGATCCGAAGGACGTGGCACGCGTCGAAGAGCAGACTTTCATCTGCTCGGAGGAGAAGCACGACGCCGGCTTCACCAACAACTGGATGGACCCGTCCGAAATGCGGGAAAAGCTTAACGGGCTTTTCTCCGGTTCCATGCGCGGCCGCACCATGTACGTCATTCCCTTCGTCATGGGTCACCTCGAAGCTGAGGACCCCAAGTTCGGCGTCGAAATCACCGACAGCGCCTACGTGGTGGCCTCCATGCGCATCATGGCACGCATCGGCACAGATGTCCTGCGGAAGATGGAAGAGCTGGATGCGTTCTTCGTGCCGGCACTGCACTCCGTCGGCGCCCCCCTCGCTGAAGGCGAGCAGGACGTGGCCTGGCCGTGCAGCGACGACAAATGGATTGTGCACTTCCCCGAAGACCGGTCCATCTGGTCCTACGGTTCCGGATACGGCGGCAACGCCCTCCTGGGGAAGAAGTGCTATGCCCTGCGCATCGCCTCCATCATGGCGCGCGACGAAGGCTGGCTGGCCGAGCACATGCTCATCCTGAAGCTCACCAGCCCAGAAAAGAAGGATTACTTCGTCGCGGCGGCCTTCCCGTCCGCCTGCGGCAAGACCAACCTTGCGCTCCTGGATCCGACCATCGAGGGATGGAAGGTCGAGACTCTGGGCGATGACATCACCTGGATGCGATTCGGCCACAATGGTGAACTGCGCGCCACCAACCCGGAGGCCGGCCTGTTCGGCGTCGCCCCGGGCACCGGATGGAGCACCAACCCCAACGCGATGCGCGCCATCGCCAAGGGCAACTCCATCTTCACCAACGTCGCACTGACCGACGACGGCGGTGTCTGGTGGGAGGGAATGACGGACGAAGCTCCGGCGCACCTGACCGACTGGTTGGGCAACGAGTGGACGCCGGAATCCGGCCGCCCCGCTGCCCACCCGAACTCCCGCTTCTGCACGCCGATCGACCAGATCGACATGCTGGCCGAGGAATACCATTCTCCCGACGGCGTGCCTGTCTCGGCCATCCTCTTCGGCGGGCGCCGCAAGACCACGGTTCCCCTGGTGACGCAGTCCCGCGACTGGACCAACGGCATCTTCATGGGTTCCACGCTGTCCTCCGAAACCACGGCCGCCGCCGCGGGGCAGGTTGGCGTAGTGCGCCGCGATCCGATGGCCATGCTGCCGTTCATGGGCTACGACGCCGGTGATTACCTGCGGCACTGGATCACGCTCAGCGGCAAGGCCAACCAGGAGACGCTGCCCAAGATCTTCCTGGTGAACTGGTTCCGCCGCACGGCCGACGGCGGATTCGCCTGGCCCGGGTTCGGCGACAACTCGCGCGTGCTCAAGTGGGTCATCGAGCGGATCGAAGGAACCGCCGACGCAGTGGAAACCCCGATCGGCTTTGTGCCCACCGGAGAGTCCCTGGACCTCACCGGCATGGACATGACGGCGGCCGACGTCGAGGCTGCCGTGCATGTTGACCCGGAGGAATGGAAGAAGGAGCTGGCAGGCATCGAAGAATGGTACGCCCGCTTCGGTGAATCCCTTCCCGAGGACCTCGTTGCCGAGCTGCAGACACTCAAGGAGCGCTTCGCCGCAGCCTAAAGCTCTGCGGCACGAACCAAGAAAAGGCCGGCGGCACAGCGCAGATGCGCGGTGCCGCCGGCCTTTTTGGCTAGCGAGGTGTGTTGTTAGGCCTCGTCGGCGCTTTCTTCGGTGCCCCAGACGAGCCGGTCGCCGGACTCCCACTGCGGTTCGTTGAAGGTCCACTCGCCGTCGTTCTCGGAGTAGGTCTGGATCGCGGAGATGCAGACGCCCTCGGAGTGCTCGGCCACAACGTGGATGGCGTCGGTGGATTCGTCCGGCAGGTGGATGTCGGAGAAGACGGCGGCGGCTCGGTTGTCGCCCTTCTGCTCCGCCAGCACCTGGTAGATGTCATCGATCATGGCGTCGGCGTCGAGATCCTCGTCGCTTTCCTCCGGTGCAACGGCAATCATCCGCAGCTCGCCGTCGTTCTGGACCACCAGGGCTGCGGGCAGGAAGGCGCCCTGCGCCTCCAGCTGCTCCTGGGCCACGCCCAGGGCGGTGCCCAGCAGGGAATTCAGGTCCTCCTGGACCTCGGCGGAGGGCTCGGCGCCGTTCAGTTCAACATCAGCCATTGGTTTAGTTCCTAACTAGTTCAAGTACACGGTCTCGGACCCGCGCCATGGTGGGGAGATCTTCTGCTTCGGCGTTCAGCCGGAGGAAGGGTTCTGTGTTCGACGCGCGGAGGTTAAACCACCACTGTCCGTCATCCGAGGTGAAAGTCAATCCATCGAGGGTATCCACGGTGACGCCGGGACGGTCAAATTCCGCCCGGACGCGGGCCACAGCCGCCGGCACGTCGGAAAGCTCGGAATTGATCTCACCGGAAGCGAAATACGGTTCGTATTCACGGGCCAGGTCTGACAGCGGGAGTGTCTGCTCACCCAGCGCAGCAAGCACGTGCATGGCGGCGAGCATGCCGGTGTCCGCGTTGTAGAAATCGCGGAAGTAGTAGTGGGCGGAGTGCTCGCCGCCGAAGACGGCGCCTTCCTCGGCCATCAGCGCCTTGATGAAGGAGTGGCCCACCCGTGTGCGGACGGCGCGGCCGCCGTCGGCCTCCACCAGCTCGGGAACCGCGCGGGAGGTGATGAGGTTGTGGATGATGACCGGCGTCGTTTCTCCGGCAGCCTTGGCACGCGCGATTTCGCGGCGCGCCACGAGGGCGGTAATGGCCGAGGGGCTGACCGGATCGCCCTTTTCATCGATCACAAAGCAGCGGTCCGCGTCACCGTCGAAGGCCAGGCCCAGGTCGGCGCCGTTCTCAACGACGGCGGCCTGCAGATCCAGGAGGTTTGCCGGCTCCAGCGGGTTGGCCGGATGGTTCGGGAAGGATCCGTCCAGCTCAAAGTAGAGGTCCACGATTTCCAGCGGAAGCCCTGCCAGCAGGGTGTCGCCCAGGACGGCGGGGGTGGTGAGGCCGGCCATGCCGTTGCCTGCGTCCACGACCACCTTGAGGGGGCGGATGCCGGTCAGGTCCACCAGGCTGCGCAGATATTCGGAGTAATCACGCAGGATGTCGCGGACACCGATTTGGCCCGGCTTGTCGACGGCGGGAATGCTGCCGGCGTTCAGGTACTGCTCGGCCAGGGCCTGGATGTCGTAGAGGCCCGTCTCGGAGGAGATCGGAACCGCGCCGGCCTTGGCCATCTTGATGCCGTTGTACTGCGCCGGGTTGTGGCTTGCCGTGAAGGTGGCGCCGGCCGCATTCAGCGCACCGCAGGCGTAGTAGAGCTCATCGGTGGAGATGAGGTCCAGCAGGAGGACGTCCGCTCCGCGCATGGTGGCGCCGGCGGCGAAGTCCTTGATGAATTCAGGGGAGGACGGACGCATGTCGCCGCCCACCAGCACGGTCTGACCGGCAAGGTCAAGCACGTCCACAAATGCGGCACCTACGGCCTTGACGATCTGCGGGGTGATGGTCTCGCCTACGACGCCGCGGACGTCGTAGGCCTTAAAGGACGCGGAAAGATCGAATGCACTAGTCACCCGGACAGTCTATAGGCCAGCCCCGCCTGCCCGGTTTCCGCGCCTGTCCGCTGTCCACAAAGCTTCCTGTCCACAGGGCTTGCCCGATTGGAGGAAACAGTCAGCGCCGGCTGGAATAGTGGAAGGTATGGAAATTCGGCAAGACAAGCAACCTGTTCATGAGACTGCGCCTGATACTGACGGCGGGATTGCAGGCTCTCCGGAGGCCAATGCCGGTCTGCGGGCTGAAGCCGTGAGGTTGCTCCGCGCCCTGGTGGGAAATGACACAGCAGAGTTTCACGATGGACAGTATGAAGCCATCGAGGCGCTGGTCTCCGGCGGACGCCGTGCCCTGGTGGTCCAGCGCACCGGGTGGGGGAAGTCCGCCGTCTACTTTGTCGCGAGCCTGCTGCTGCGCGCCCGCGGTGCCGGTCCCACGCTGATCGTCTCGCCCCTGCTGGCTTTGATGCGGGACCAGGTGGCTGCAGCCGCCCGTGCGGGGGTGCGCGCCGTCGCCATCAACTCCGCCAATCAGCTGGAGTGGCAGGACATTTCAGCCAAGCTCCAAGCCGATGAGGTGGACGTGCTCCTCGTTTCGCCGGAGCGCCTGAACAACCCGGGGTTCCGGGAAACCCATCTGCCGGAACTGATTCGCCGCTCCGGGCTGCTGGTGATCGATGAAGCGCATTGCATCTCCGACTGGGGCCACGACTTCCGTCCGGATTACCGGCGCATCCGCAGCCTGATCGAGCAGCTGCCCGCCTCCGTTCCGGTGCTGGCCACCACCGCCACCGCCAACTTTCGGGTGGTGAAGGACATCGAGGAACAGCTGGCCTCCGGCGGCGAAGACGTGTTCACCATCCGCGGTGCGCTGGCCCGGCAGTCCCTCCGTCTGGGGGTGCTGCGGCTGCCCACCGCCAAGGCTCGGCTGGGCTGGCTCCTGACACACATCGACGAGCTGCCCGGCTCCGGCATCATCTATGCGCTCACGGTCTCCGCGGCGGAGGACACCGCCCGGCTGCTGCAGAAGGCCGGGCATCCCGTCCTGGCCTACACCGGGCGTACGGATCCGGCGGACCGGGAGCAGGCTGAAGCGGCGCTGAAGAACAACGAGGTCAAGGCTCTGGTGGCCACGAGTGCCCTGGGCATGGGCTTCGACAAGCCCGATCTGGGGTTTGTGGTCCACCTCGGTGCCCCGTCCTCCCCGGTGGCCTATTACCAGCAGGTGGGCCGTGCCGGCCGAGGCACCCCGAGCGCCGACGTGCTGCTGCTTCCGGGTACCGAGGACAAGGACATCTGGGAGTATTTCGCCACCTCGTCCATGCCCGCAGAGGGTCCGGCCAGTGCCGTGCTGGCCGAGCTGGCATCCGGGGCCGTAATGTCCACGGGAGCCCTGGAAACGCGGGTCAACCTGAAGCGCTCGCCGCTGGAACTGCTGCTGAAGGTTCTGGCAGTGGACGGTGCGGTGGAACGTGTCTCCGGCGGCTGGCGCGGCACCGGGGAACCCTGGAGCTATGACCGGGAGCGGTACGAGCGGATATCCGCGGCCCGGATCCGGGAGCAGCAGGCCATGCTGGATTACGAAACCACCACCGGCTGCCGCATGGAGTTCCTGTCCGTCCAGCTCGATGATCCCGCAGCCGCTCCGTGCGGACGGTGCGACAACTGCGCCGGACGCTGGTTCTCCGGTGAGGTGGCGGCCGAAGCCACTGACAGCGCCGACCAGGCCCTCAGCCGGGTCGGCGTGGACGTGGATCCGCGCGGCATGTACCCCTCCGGCATGGATCGGCTGGGGGTTCCGGTGAAGGGAAAGATCAAGCCCGATCTGGCGTTGTCCACCGGCCGGGCGCTGGCACGCCTGACGGATCTTGGCTGGGGCGGACGCCTGCGGGAGATTTTCGCTCCTGATGCCGCGGACACAACCGTGGATGACGCGTTGTTGAAAGGCTGCGTGCAGGTGCTGGCCCAGTGGGGATGGGAGGAACGTCCGGTGGCCGTGGTCAGCATTCCTTCCCGTTCCCGGCCGCAGCTGGTCGGATCCCTGGCACACGGCATTTCAACCCTGGGGAGGATTCCGTACCTGGGTGCCCTGCAACTGCCGCACGGCGGTCCCACCGGAGGCTCCGGCGGAAACAGTGCTTTCCGTCTGGCATCCGTATGGGATCAATTTGCGGTTCCCGAAGAAGGAGCTGCCTGGTTCGCGGCCAACCCCGGCCCGGTCCTGCTGGTGGACGACTTCGCGGACAGCCGCTGGACCCTGACCGAAGCCGGCCGGGTGCTCAGGCAGGCCGGCGCGGCTTCCGTGCTGCCTTTTGTCCTGGCGTTGAAGGCATAGCGAACAACTCGTACACGGCGGGATCGGGTGCGATGCGGGCAATCTGCGGCGCCGGAGGGTGGGCCTCCCGCGGGGCCGCTGGACGCTGGAGGGCCGCGGGTTCCTTCGGAGCTGCGGCAACCGGGGGAGCCGGTACCGTCAGCGGGCGTGCAGGATCACTAGTCACCCGGGGCTTGCTGCTTCGACGGACAGGAGTCCGCCGGGGCGGCACGGCGGCAGCGGCCGGAGCTGGAGCGGCCGGAGTTGGAGGGACCGGAAACGCAGCAGTGACAGGAGCTGGAACATCGGCTGCGGCCGGACCCGGCGCTTCTGCCGGCGGCCGGCGGAGCCAGCGTTCCGCTGAGGACACATGGACGGTCATGAGGGAACGGGCCAGCTCGGCATCGCCCAGCGTCAGAGCTTCGAGGATGGCCGCATGTTCGCCGAGGACCGCCTCCACTGCACCGGCCTCGGTAATCCGCTGCCAGGTCCGCAGCCGCAGGGCACTGCCGGTCAACGAGTCCAGCAGCCCAGCGAGATAGGGATTGCCGGAAGCACGCGCAATGAGCGAGTGGAAGGTGAAATCGTGGGAAGCCAGATCGGCTGCCGAGGCCCCTGAAGGAACGGACTCCAGGCACTTGCGCAGTGCCGCCACGGAACGGGAATCGATCCGTCCGGCAGCATGAGCGGCAGCACCGGGTTCAAGGATGCGCCGGACTTCGAGCAGCTCAGCGGAAGAACTCTCCTGATGGATCTCCACCATGAAGCCCATCGTTTCGGTCAGCAGACCGGGCTCCAGGCTCGTCACGTACGTGCCGTCCCCGCGCCGGACATCCAGCACGCGGATCAGCTCGAGAGCCTTTACAGCTTCCCGCAGGGAACTGCGAGACAGACCAAGCTGGTCACTCAGTTCGTTCTCCGGCGGAAGCCGGTCACCAGCCTTGAGCTGCCCACTGATGAGCATCTCCTTGATCTTGGTAATCGCTTCATCGGTAACAGCCACCCGACCATCTTAAGGGGCTGCTGCCGGACCCCGCGCGCCGGATGAGGCAACCTGAGTGTTGCGGCACCGACGGCGTTGGCAGCTCGACGCTCGGCGGTGGGTGCGGGAACCCCTTAGTTGCCGGTGAAGACGGCTGGACGGCGTTCGGCGAAGGCCGTGGCTGCTTCATTGAAGTCGCGGCTGGCCAGGAATGCGGAATTCCACACCTGGACGTAGTCCAGCCCGGCCTGTACCGAAGCCTCCCTGCCATGGTTCATCACTTGCTTCACGCCCTGCACCACCAGTGGAGGATTCCCGGCAACAATGGCGGCGAGTTCCCGTCCCCGGCCTACGACGTCGTCGGCCAGTTCCGTGACCAGGCCCAAGCGGAACGCGCGCTCGGCGTCGAAATCCTCGCCGGTCAGGGCGAGGTGCCGGGTTGGTCCTTCCCCGATGATGTCCGGCAGGCGCTGGAGGGAACCCAGGTCCGCCACGATGGCAACCTTAACTTCCCGCACGCTGAACTTGGCCGCCCGTGAGGCGATGCGGATGTCGGCGGCGGCGATGACATCAATCGCTCCGCCAATGCACCAGCCGTCCACGGCCGCGATGACGGGCTTCGCGCAGCGGGCGAGGGAGCTGACCGACTCCTGCAGGTCCCTGATGCTGCGACGGAAGCCCTCCCGGCGACGGGCATCCATTCCATCGGCGGACAGCATCGGGGCGAACACGGGAGCCATGGCAGGCAGGTCCAATCCGTAACTGAAGTTACCGCCGGAGCCGAACAGCAGCACGGAGCGCACGCTTTCATCCTCGCTCAAGGCATCGAAGACTTCTGGGAGTTCCTTCCAAAAATCCGGACCCATCGTGTTTCCCTTGGACGGACCTATGAGCTCAACTTCGGCTACTCCGTCAGCAACGCGCACACTCAGCGAACGCAGGGAAGTGGTCAGGCTCATGGCATCTCCAATGATCGGGGGTCAGGCTGCACGTCAATATACCGGCCGGAAGGTGTCGTTGCCGCGGGCAAAGCTAGGATCGGTACATGGAGTTCCTGGTGATTGTTCTTTTTGTCGTGGCCATTGTTGCGGTCAACTTTGCGATCAGCCGCGCCCAGCGGCGCAAGAAGCAGGCCGAGGGCGATTCCCCGGCCAGCGGAGAAGGCCGGCAGGAGTCAGGAGCCAAGCAGCCGCGTGCCATCCGGAACGGCGCGTCCGCAGCAAAGGCCGCGCCGGGGGCTTCCCGGATTTCCGTTGAGGCAGCGCGCGAGGCCAATGCCCGCCTGGACGCGATCCAACACCAGCAGGTCTACGCCGCTATTGCCCAGGGGCACCCCATCAAAGCAGTCAAGCTCTATGCGCAGTTCACCGGCGTAGGTGTCCGGGCGGCAGGCGCTGCCGTGGAGAACCTCGCAATGCATCCGCAGCCGTTTCAGCCTCCGCGTCCGGCAGGTTCGGCGGCCCCGTCCACAGGCGGTAACGCTCCGGCGGACAGTCCTTCCAATCCGGCCGCTGCTGGGGACAGCGCTCCCGCCGAGTCTGAGCCCCTGGACAACGCGGACACACCGGAGAAGACGACCAAACCGGACAACGCGGACACACCGGATAAGACGACCAATCCGGACTCCGCCGCTTCAGACAGGGGCGCCGCGGACAAGACTGCGTCCCCGACAAAAGCATCCCCCTCGGAGGATAAGCCCCGCCAGGGCGCCGCAGCCAAGCCGCCTTCCAATCCGGAGGAAGACGAGATCAGCCAGTGGGTCAAGAACCTTCGGCCGGAAGACTTCTAGCGGACCCGGCGGACCCGGCGGACCCGGCGGACTGACGGGCTTGGCGGACCGGGCGGACCAAATCGACCCGGGCTCCGGGAGAACGCTTAGGGCAACTGCCTTGAGCGCTGGTTGCGGCCGTCCGCTCCGTAGGGATAGTTGCCGACTGCCGGCTGGCTGAGGTCGGTCAGCTGCTTTTCTTCGGCTGTGGTGAGCCGGATCGAGGCTGCGCCCAGGTTGTCGGTGAGCTGCTCGACGGTGCGGGCGCCCAGAATCACGGAAGTAACCCCCGGCTGCGTGGCAAGCCAGGCCAGGGCCACCTGGGCGGAGCTGGCATGATGCGCGGCTGCAATGCTCTTCAAGGCGTCAATGATCTGCCAGGTGTGTTCATTGTTGCTGCGCAGGTCCCAGCCCTGGAACTGGCGGGCGGGATTGTCTCCCACCCGGGTCTTGCCGGCCGGAACAGATTCCCTGCGGTACTTGCCGGTAAGCCAGCCGCCCGCGAGAGGCGACCAGGGCAGCAGGCCCAGACCGGCGTCGAGCGCCGCCGGCACCACCTCGGACTCGATTTCGCGTTCCAGCAGGTTGTACTGCGGCTGCAGGGTCACGGGCTCGTTCCAGCCGTGCATCCGGGCGGTGTAGACGGCCTTGGTCAGCTGCCATCCGGTGAAGTTGGAGAGACCGTAGTAGCTGATTTTTCCCGCGGTGACGGCATCCTGAAGGAAACCGAGGCTTTCTTCCAGCGGCGTGAGCGGATCCCAGGAGTGCAGCTGGTACAGGTCAATGTGGTCTACGCCCAGCCGTTTCAACGACGCGTCCAGTGCCTGGCGCAGGTGCCTGCGGGAGGTGCCCACATCGTTGGGTCCGGCCCCCATGGGAAACCTGCCCTTGGTGGCCAGCACCATGTTCCGTGCCGCCTCCGGACGGGCCTGCAGCCAGTGGCCGACAATCTCTTCGGAGGCGCCCTCGGTGTAAACGTCAGCGGTGTCGATGAAGTTGCCGCCCGCTTCGACGTAGGCGTTCAGGAGGGCATGCGAGACATGCGGGTCCGATTCGTTGCCGAAGGTCATGGTGCCGAGGGCATAGCCGCTGACAACGGTGCCGCTGCGGCCCAGGAGGCGCATTTCCATGGTGGGGTCCTTTGATCGGGGGCCGCAGCCGGGCTGCAGATGACTGTGCCCAACATAGTCTGCAACACCCTGCCGGCGGCAACACCGTCCCGGCGGAAAACACGAAACACCCGGCGGCAGAAACAAAAAAACCCCCGGTTGCCCGGGGGTTTTAGCGCGGAGACGGGGAGATTTGAACTCCCGGTGGGCTTTAGGCCCACACTTCATTAGCAGTGAAGCCCATTCGGCCGCTCTGGCACGTCTCCAAAATTGCTCTGATAGCTTCCGCTGCCAGCCTGACAAGACTACCTATAAGGGCGGGTTAGAGCAAAACGCCGCAGGTCGGGACGGCTGTGCGCACCCGCTTGGTTAGGCCGCGCCGTCCCGGTGCAGGCGGCCCGTCAGCGCCTCCCACAGGAATTCGTAGGACATGGCGTGCATGCGGGCTGCCTGGCGGTTGTCGGATGCTCCGGCGTGCCCGCCTTCCAGTGCTTCATGGAACCAGACGTTCTCCACTCCCATGGCTTTCATCCGGGCTGCCATCTTTCGTGCCTGCACCGGGCCAACGCGGTCATCGCTGGTGGCCGTCCAAATCAGCGTGGGCGGATATTCGGCGTCCTCCTTGAGCAGGTGATACGGGGAGAACGTCTGCACGAATTCCCACTGCTTCGGATCGTCTGGATCACCGTACTCGGCAATCCAGGAGTACCCGGCGGACAGCTTGGTGTAGCGGCGCATGTCCAGCAGCGGCACCCCGCAGGACACTGCGCCGAACAGGTGCGGATACGTGGTGAGCATGTTGCCGACAAGCAGGCCGCCGTTGCTGCGTCCGGTGCAGCCCAGATGCGCCCGGGAGGTCACGCCGCGGTCGATCAGGTCCTGTGCTACCGCCGCGAAATCCTCGTAGGCGCGGTGCCGGTTCTCCTGCAGCGCCGCCCGGTGCCACTCGGGACCGTATTCACCGCCGCCGCGGATGTTTGCCAGGACGTACACGCCGCCGCGCTTTGCCCCGGTGCCGCGCTCCAGCCAGCCGCGGCCCACCACTCCGCTGTAAGCCGGGGTCAATGCCTGCTCGAAGCCGCCGTAACCGTTGAGCAGCGTGGGGTTGCCGCCGTCGAGCACCAGGCCCTTGGGACCAACCTGGAAGTAGGGCACCCGGGTGCCGTCAGCGGACACCGCAAAGTGCTGTTCCACAGTGCAGGAAGAAGCGTCAAAGAACGACGGCGACGTCTTCACCACCGCCGCCGGCTCGCCCCCCGTCTTCCCGCCGGCGGAGCTGCCAAGTGTTCCGCGGGAGAGCGTGGACGGCGTCAGGAAACCGGTGCTGATGAGCCAGTAATCGTTGCCGGCTTCTTCATCCTCGTCGTCCACGGCGTAGGCATCGACGCTGTGCAGGGGTGGACAGGCCTCCAGCTCGGATGCGGCCCAGCCGTTGGCCGGATCAAGCACCGAGATTTGGGAGGAGACGTCGCGCAACAGGTTCAGCAGCAGGTAGTCCCGGGTCCAGCTCCAGGACTGCAGGGAGGTGGCCGGGTCCGGCGTGAAAAGCGTCACCAGGTCCCGGCTGCCGGCCAGGAAGGCTTCGAGATCCGCTGCCAGCAGCGAGCCGGCGGCATGCACGGTGCCGTTCAGCTCCCAGTCCGTGCGGGGACGCAGCACGAGCCACTGCCGGTGCACATCCACGTTCACATCAAGCGGAACGTCCAGGCGCAGCCAGGCATCATCGCGGCGCAGGAACGTGGAGCTGTTGTAAAAGTCCACGATGTCCACCGCGAGGTCCCGTTCGAAACCGGGGGTCTGGTCGTGCACCACCACCGCCATCATGTGGTCTTCCGGCACCTCGAAATACGGAACGGCATCGGCGAGCTCCATCCCGCGGCGGAGGATCCGGCTGGTGCGCGGATACGAGGAGCTGGTCATGGAGCCGGTACCGAAATCGGTGCCGACGTACAGTTCATCCGGGCCGGCCCAGCTGATCCGATTCTTGGCCGCGGGGATGTCAAAACCCCCGGGGACGAAGGCACGGTCGACAACGTCGAACTCGCGGTAGCGGGCGGCGTCGCCTCCGTCGGGGGAGAGGACCACCAGCGCCCGCCGGTAGGGGCCGCCGTCGGTGGGCCGAAGGAACGCGGAACCGCCCCAGACCCACTCCATTTCTTCTGTGCGGCTAAGTTCGTCCACGTCCAGGAGAATTTCCCACTGCGGATTGTCGGTGGTGTAGCTCTCCCACGTGGTGCGGCGCCACAGCCCCTTGGGATGCTCGGCATCGCGCCAGAAGTTGTAGTAATGTTCGCCCCGCTTGGCCGCCATGGGTATGCGGTCGGTGGAGTCCAGCACTTCCAGCAGGCGCTTTTCGGTGTCCTCGAAGCCGGTTTCGGAGAGCAGGTCCTCGGTGACCTTGTTCTCCGCCCGCACCCAGTCCAGTTGTTTGTCGCCGTAGATGTCCTCCAGCCACAGGAACTCATCATCAGCAAACGGTCCGGCGGACTGGTCAGGAATCGAGGAAGTCATGTGCCCATCCTAGGGGCGTTGAGGAAAGAGGCGGCAGCGCCGGCTTCGTGCTGCGCGTGCACCTCGCCGTGTCGCTCTAGCGCGTTCCCAGGACGAAAAGAAGCCCTTCGCGGGCAAACCCGATCCAGTTGGCCCGGGTTGCATCGACGTCGCTTTCGGCGGGAATAACGACCCACTCACCCATCGTTCGTCTGCCCATCGTGACAGGTTCGGCAGCGCCGGCTGCGATGAGGGTGGCGGCCCTGTCCCGCGGAAGCTTCACGATGAGGGTGTCGCCGTGCCCCAGGAAGGCAACAATTGTTCCGTTGGTGCGCAGGCCCGGGCTGCGGAACATGGTGCCCACCGTTACGGGTCCGTCCGCCTGCAGCGCGGCGGCAATGTCCCGTAAAAGTTCCAGGGCTGTTTCGGAAGGAGCCATGCCCACCGCGCTTTCTGAGGAGGCATCGGAAGCGGATGCCCGCAGTCCCGATCACGATAGGCGATTCCCGCTGCGAATCAAGCGAAGCGGCGGCTTTTTGTCCGTACCGCCGGAGAGGCGTGGCTACCGGCCAGATACTCTTGAAGCATGACCAATACCACGCAGAGCTTCCAAGTGGCCGTGATCGGTGCGGGCCCGCGGGGGATTTCTGTTGTGGAACGCACCTTGGCCGGGTACTTGGCGTTGCCGCCGGAAACCCGGCCCGCCCTGAAGATCACAGTCTTCGACCCGTTCAATCCCGGGCCGGGCCATGTCTGGCGCACCGGGCAGTCCCGGCTGTTCCTGATGAACACGCCATGTCTCTTTCCCACTGTGGTTCCGGCGGGCGCCACCGCGGCGGAGCTGGCGGCGTCGCCCTCGGGCGGCCTGTCCTTTGACCAGTGGCGGATGCTGATGGCCGATCCCGGCAACGCGGCGGATCTGCCCGCTGCCGACCGGGAGGAACTGGCCGGCCTGACACCGGGAGCGTTCCCCAGCCGGGCCGTTTACGGACGCTATCTCGAGTGGACCTATGCGCGGCTTCAGGAAGCGGCGCTCGCCGCCGGGGCGGAGCTGGAGCATATCCGTGCCGAAGTTCTCAGCATGGTCCGGTCGGATACAGGTTCGGGCTGGGCGCTGGACGTGGCCGGGGAAGGCAGGATCCACGCCGACGCCGTCGTGCTTGCCCTCGGACACCTTCCCGCAGCGCTGAGCGCTGATCAGGACCGGCTGCGAGACGCCGCGGACCGCCACAACCTGCGCTACCTCCCGCCCGCCGTGCCCTCCGACGTGGACTTCAGTGTCTTTCCGGCAGGTGAGCCGGTGCTTGTCCGCGGCCTTGGGCTGAACTTTTTCGACATCATGATCCAAGTGACCACCGGGCGCGGCGGCCGCTTCCTGCCCAGCGGACTGCCGGCCGGCCGGGCGCTGCGCTATGAGCCCAGCGGGCGCGAACCTGTCCTGGTGGCGGCCTCGCGGCGGGGGACACCGTACCGGGCAAAGGCGCGGCTGGAGTCGTACGTGCCCCGCAGCGTACACCTTCGCTACTTGACCGGGGAAGCAGCGGCGGCTTTCAAGGAGCAGGGCATCCTGCCCGGTTTCGACCATGATCTCTGGCCGCTGCTGCACCGCGACGCCGTCTGGGCCTACTACTCCACGCTGGCCCGGGTGTCCGCAACCGAACTGCTGGAAACTGCGGAGCTGTTCCTCGCGGAACTGCGGGCAGCCTTGGAGCTGCCCGGCCCCGAGTGGGACCAGGCCAAGGAAAGGGTCCTGGACCGCTTTGTGCCGGCGGATCGGCGCACCAACCTCGAAGCTTTGGCGCAGCCCCTGGGCCGCCGCCCGTACCGCGGGGCGCAGGACCTGGATGCCGCCGTTCTTGCCTACCTTGAGGACGACGCCGCCGGATCCGCGGCAGGGGAAGACGATCCCCTGAAGATGGCGATTGGTGCGCTCAACGCCGGCCGCACGCTGCTGAAAACCATAGTGGCCGACGGCGGACTCGCCGACGCGTCATGGCTCTCCGAACTGCGGGGCTGGTTTGAGCCGCTGGTCGAAGGACTGGCGAGCGGACCTCCGCCCGAACGGATCGAACAGCTGGCAGCCCTGGTGCGTGCCGGCGTCGTGCACTTCGTGGGTCCGGACCCGCGCTTCGACGTGGATGAAGCGCGCGGTGTGTTCACCGGAACGTCGCCTTGGTCGGGAACGGAATATGCTGCGCGGACACTGGTGGAAGCGATGATGCCGCCAAACCGTGTGGACCGGAGCATCTCCCCGCTGCTCGGCGGAATGCTGCGCGACGGGCTGGTGCGGCCAAAGGTCATGATGGCAGCTGACGGAACGGCAGTGATCACCCCGGGCCTGGATGTCACCGCGCCGCCGTACCGGCCGGTGGGCATCAGCGGTGAGCCGCAGGAGGACCTGTACGTGCTGGGGCTCCAGCTGTCATCGGTGCAGTGGGGCACAGCCATTGCCGCTGAAGCGGGCTCTCCGGCCGGAGCCGGTGCCCGGACACTGCGGGATGCGGACGACATTGCCGCCGCGCTCCTGGCAGCGGCGGCCGACGGCGGTCGGACCCGTGCGGCGAACAAGCACCAGCGGACGAACGCCGGCATTTCGGGCTGACCCGGTTCCTTGCCTGCACGCGCCTGCTTGCCTATGCTCAGGCGATGTCTGCGAAAACGGGTGCCGGGGGATCAGGAAACGCGCTGCGGCGGGAACGGTCTGCCCTGCTGGCAGCCGGACTCACCTACGGTCCGGCTGAACTGATCGATTTCCTCATCCCGTTGTGGGCTGGAATCGCCCTTGGAGCGAGTGCCTCGCAGGTGGGGTTGTTGATAGCAGCGGAACTGCTGGTCTCGGTACTGGTCCGGCCCCTGGCGGGACGGTTGGCCGACAGCAGGGAACGACGGACCCTCGCAGGATTTGGCGCAGTGGTTTACGGACTGTCCTGCTTTGGATACGCCCTTGCCGATTCCCTGCCGCTGGCGTTTGCAGCAGCCATTGTGGGCGGTGCCGGCGGAGCCGTCCTGTGGGTGTCCCTGCGCGCCATCGTCAGCGAGAGACTGTCCGTCGACTCCGGGGTTTTCGCCCGGTTTATGTCAGTGCAGTCCACCGGTTCATGGATCGCTTTCGTCGCCGGGCTGATGCTGCTGGGACAAACCAACCTGTTTGCTCCGGTGCTCGCAGGATGCGGTGCTGCCTGCATGGCCGGTGCCGTTGCGCTGTTTGCGAGCCCTCCCCGGCATGCCGGGCTTCCGGACGCACGGGCAACGGCTGGAGGTGCAGCTGACGCAGCGACCAGCCAAACGGGCACAGGGTCCCGGGCTGTTGCCCGGCTGGTGCGCCCGATGCTGCTCACTTCAGCCATTACCACCGTGGCCGAAGCCGCCGTGTCCATCCTGCTGTTGCTGCACCTGCAGCGCGGGATTGGCCTGGGAGTCATTGAGGCCGCCTTCGTCTTCCTTCCCGGAGCCATCGCCATGATGGTCCTGCCTCCGGTCCTGCACAAAGCCGTGCTGCGGATCGGACGGCGCCGGGCGGTCATGGCGGCGTCCGTTTTCAGTGCGGTCTTTGCCGTGTCCCTGGCGTGGGTTGACAGCCCGGTGTTGATCTCGGTCCTCTGGATCCTGAGCGGAGTGGCTTTTGCCGTGCTGATGCCGATCGAACAGGCCGTGGTTGCGGAAGCGGCGCCGAACAATGTCGGCACTGCCATGGGCGTCTACACCGCGGTGGGACTGCTCAGCGCAGCGGCCGGTGCCATTGCCGCAGGCGTGCTCTATGAGTTCAGTTCCTGGCAGGCGGCCTGTCTGGTTTCCGGGGCGCTGATTCTCAGCGGTGCGGTGCTGGGTCCGTGGGCGATCGGGAAGCTGGGCGTTGCCGATGTCCCGGTCGAAGAATCACCGGTTATTCAGGGCTGATCAGGCGTGGCGTTCTGCCGCAGTAACCGGCAGAACGCCGCGCTGTTTTCCACGGGCCACCAGTGGCCGCCGTCGACGGCGCTGATCCGCACGTCCCGCACCTCTTCCCGCAAGCCGTCAGTGAGCCTCGGGGACAGGAACGGATCATGCAGCGGAACCACCACGTGCACGGGAACCTCAACGACGGGCGGCAGCCCCGGAGCTGAGGTCACGCCTGAGCCCAGCAAGTTGGCACGGTACAGCTGCAGGCCTCGGATGCCGTTGTCCGTGGCGGTCCCGGCGCTGGTGCCCGCGCGCTGTGCATAGCGCGGCCCAAGCAGCCGCCACAACAGCTCCGGCAGGACGGGAAGCTGGAAGAAGGCCACATAGGTGCTGCGCAGGGCTTGCCCCACAGCCAGCAGCCAACGGCGGGGGGACCGCAGGGACGCGGCGAACCAACGTCGCAGGTGACCGATGTCGGGTCCTGAAATACTGGTGAAGCTGCGGATCCTGCCGCCGGCACGGGCATCACGGACCGCAGCCCAGCACTGGACGGACCCCCAGTCGTGGCCGATCACATCCACCTGCCCGGCATTCGCCGATACCAGCACCGCGTAGAGATCATCGACGAGCACCGGCAGTCGGTACGGGTCCAGGGGATTCCCGGTCGGGTTGCCGTCCACCCGCGAGTTCCCGGCATTCCGCGTGTCATAGGCGAGGACCCGGTGGTCCGCGGCCAGATCCTCGATAACACTGCGGAACACCGTGTGGTCATCCGGATAACCATGCACCAAGAGCACGTCGGGAGTCGTCGGTGCCGCCGGCAGCCCGTACTCGAAAACGGCCAGCAGGGCGCCGTCGTTCTCCACTGTCCACTGCCGCCTCGCCTGCATCGGCTCCCCCTTCGTCTGCGTGGTATCCGGCAAAAGAACGATGCCGTCCCGGCAATCAGCCGGGACGGCATCCTTTCAGCTTTCAGCTCCGGGTGGAAGCTGCGCCGGTTAGAACGGGTACTGCCGCGGCTCTCGCTGCAGGGTCACCGTGTGATCGGTCGTGAATTCCTCAATGGCCCATTCGCCGTTGAAGCGGCCCAGGCCGGAGTTCTTCTCGCCGCCGAAGGCAACATGAGCTTCATCCTGGACCGGAATGTCATTGACGTGGGTCATGCCGGCCTTGATGCGGCGGGCAAACAGGACACCTTGGTCGAGATCCGAGGTGAAGACGGAGCTTGCCAGCCCAAGATCACTGGCATTGGCCAGCGCGAGGGCGTCTTCGGCGTCGGCCGCGCGGATGATGCTTGCGATCGGGCCGAAAATCTCCTCCCGGAAGAGCTCCATGTCCTTGGTGACATCGGCAAAGACGTAGGGGGAGAGGACCTGTCCGTTGGTGTCCCCCTCCACTACCAGCCGTGCACCCTGTTCCCGGGCCAGCTCAATCTTCTTCTGCAGGCCTTCGAGCTGCTTGGCGTTGATGATCGGTCCCACGGTGGTCTGCGGGTCCGTGGGATCGCCGGACTTCAGTGTCTTGGTGTGCGCGGCGAACTTCTCCACGAACTCGTCATAGACGGCGTCCTCGACGATGATCCGGTTCACCGCCATGCAGATCTGTCCCTGGTGCAGGAATTTGCCCATGATGGCCGCCTTCACAGCCTGGTCCACGTCAGCATCGGCCAGGACCACAAACGGGCTGTTGCCGCCGAGTTCCAGGGCCACATGCTTCAGCGTGGGACCGGAAGAAGCGAGGGCACCCAGGTTCTTGCCCACCGGGGTGGAACCGGTGAAGGAGATGAAGGAGGGGACCGGATGCTCCACAAATGCGTCACCGATCTCCGACCCGGCGCCGACGACGACGCTGAGGACACCGGCGGGAAGGCCGGCTTCCTCGAAGATGCGGGCGATCATCAGGCCGCCGGTCACCGGGGTATCCGAAGCGGGCTTGAGGACGACGGCGTTGCCGAGTGCCAGCGCGGGTGCCACGGAGCGCTGGGACAGGTGCAGCGGAAAATTCCAGGGGCTGATGACGCCGACGACGCCGAGCGGGCCGCGGTACACGCGGGATTCCTTGCCGGGCACGTCGGACTGCAGGATCTTGCCGGAGACACGGTGCGGGAACGTGGCCGATTCTTTGGTGATGGCGCGGGCGGAATCAACCTCGATGTTGGCCTTGATCACGGTGCTGCCGGATTCGGCGGCGAGCCAGGCGATGATTTCATCGCGGCGCTCGTCGAAGATCTCCGCTGCCCGTTCAATGACCGCCCGGCGGGCCGCAGGGGTCTGGGCCGCCCACTCCAGCTGCGCCTCGGCCGCCGCGGTGTACGCCTCGTCCAGGTCCTCCTTGGAGGCTTGGCGGATACTCATCAGCTCGGCGCCGTCAAAAGGACTCTTGTCCGAGAGGGTCTTTTCCGAGCCGCCGTCGCGCCATTGCCCGGCGATGTACTGCTTCGAAGGAATCCAGTCCGTGAGGGCCGGAGTCGGTGACTGAACCTGCGTTGTCATGTGTTTCTCCTTGGAGTCTCGAGGCATGTCCCCGGTTCAACCGGACACCGGACACTTTCATTCCCTGCTGCCGGGCTGCACGCCTGAGCCCGGCGCTCCGGTGAAGGAACCGTAAGGCTCTGGACGGCGGCGAAAGATGAGACCTACGATACAGACACGGCGGGCTCCGCAGGGGTCGCTGGAAGTACGTGGTTCTGGCCTATGCACCCAAGGATGGCACTGCATGTCGACGCTCAAGTACTCCGCAGATGAATCCGGCACTTTCGTGGCACCGCGCGTCGTTCCGTTGTCCAAGGGACGCATCGTCGTCAACTGGATCACTTCCACGGACCACAAAACGATCGGCTACATGTACCTGATCGCGTCGTTCACCTTCTTCTGCCTGGGCGGGGTAATGGCCCTGGTGATCCGCGCCGAACTCTTTGAGCCCGGCATGCAGATTGTGCAGACCAAGGAACAGTACAACCAGCTGTTCACCATGCACGGCACGGTCATGCTGCTGATGTTTGCGACGCCCTTGTTTGCCGGCTTCGCCAACATCATCATGCCGCTGCAAATCGGGGCGCCCGATGTTGCCTTTCCACGGTTGAACGCACTGGCGTTCTGGTTTTTCCTCTTTGGCAGCACCATCGCGGTCAGCGGATTCATTACCCCTCAGGGGGCGGCGTCCTTCGGCTGGACGGCCTACGCGCCGCTGTCCAACACCACGTTCTCGCCCGGAATCGGAGGGGACCTGTGGGTGTTCGGTTTGGCCCTGTCGGGGTTCGGCACCATCCTGGGCGCGGTCAACTTCGTCACGACGATCATCTGCCTGCGCGCGCCCGGCATGACCATGTGGCGGATGCCGATCTTCACGTGGAACACCCTCGTGACCGCCATCCTGATCCTGATGGCGTTCCCGCCCCTGGCGGCAGCACTGTTTGCCCTCGGTGCGGACCGCCGCTTCGGTGCGCACGTCTTCGACCCCGACCGCGGCGGAGCCATCCTGTGGCAGCACCTGTTCTGGTTCTTCGGCCACCCCGAGGTGTACATCATCGCCCTGCCGTTCTTCGGCATCATCTCCGAAGTGCTGCCGGTCTTCAGCCGCAAGCCGATTTTCGGCTACAAGGGGTTGGTCTTTGCCACGATCGCGATTGCCGCACTGTCCGTGACCGTTTGGGCGCACCACATGTACGTGACCGGCGCAGTGATGCAGTCCTTCTTCGCGTTTATGACCATGCTGATTGCGGTGCCTACGGGCGTGAAGTTCTTTAACTGGATCGGCACGATGTGGCGGGGCTCCATTACCTTTGAGACGCCCATGCTGTGGAGCATCGGCTTCCTCATCACGTTCCTGTTCGGCGGGTTGACCGGCATCATCCTGTCCTCGCCGCCCCTGGACTACCAGGTCTCGGACACCTACTTTGTGGTGGCGCACTTCCACTACGTGGTGTTTGGGACGGTGGTTTTTGCGATGTTTGCCGGCTTTTATTTCTGGTGGCCTAAATTCACGGGGAAGATGCTCAATGAGCGCCTGGGGAAGATCCATTTCTGGCTGCTGTTCATCGGGTTCCACGGCACGTTCATGGTGCAGCACTGGCTGGGAGTGGTCGGCATGCCCCGGAGGTACGCGGACTATCTGCCTGAGGACCGCTTCACCGCCATGAACCAGTTCTCCACCATCTCCTCCATGATCCTTGGAGCGTCGATGATTCCGTTCTTCTGGAACGTCTACATCACCTGGCGCCGCGGCAGGAAGATTGAAGTGGATGATCCCTGGGGCTTCGGATGTTCACTGGAATGGGCGACATCCTGCCCGCCGCCACGGCACAACTTCACCTCGCTGCCCCGCATCCGGTCCGAGCGGCCCGCACTGGACCTGCACCATCCCGAGCTGAAACCGCGGCCCAACGATGAGACGGACAACCCCATGGTCAAGGTCTTCGGGGCGGCGGACATGGGCAGCGAAAAGCCCAACGACCCGGACCCGCGCGACTAGCTGTCTGAAGGCAGCCATCGGGTCTGGGCCTGCCGCGCCCGCGTCGGGAACTAAGCGCCACAAACAAAGGCGGTGCCGCCGGGACCAGGGTCCGGGCGGCACCGCCTTTTGTTCTGCCTAGGCTGTTCTGTTCAAGCTGCGCGGGTTAGCCGCGGCTGCTCAGGCAAGCCAGGTACTTGACCAACTCAACGGTGTACCGGAGCCAGCCCCGGAGATCCCACCAGTTCTTCGGTGGAACCGGCGCAACACAGGTCGGGGCCGGGGGAACCGTCGGAGCAGCCTCCACGGTAACCGGAATCGTCACTGTGGTTCCGGACGGAGCCGCGGTGAGCACCAGGGTGCCCGCCCCCGAAGCCGATGCCGGCAGGGTGACGTTTACAGCTGCCGTCCCCGACGCCACGGGAGCGGTGCCGAGGGCCGTGGCCGTTCCGGCAGCATTCACCCAGCTGGCGGCCAGCCCGGTGTTCGCGGGGCTGCCCAGCGAGGTCAGGTCCAAACCTGACACGGTGAAGGACACAGCGGTTCCGGCCGTTGCAGTTGCCGGGGCGCCCTTGACGATGACGCCCTGGCGGGCAAAGTCCGGGGAGAGCGGGCTGTTGGCTTCGATGTAGCTGATCCAGGCATCGCGGTCCACCAGTCCGGAGTCCCGGGTGTCAGTGCCTTCGGAGAAGACGCTGAAGTTGTCACCGCCCTGGGCCAGGAAGCTGAATGTGCCCACCCGGTAGGCGCGGGACGGATCCATGGCGGCACCGTTGATGGTGACGGTCTGGATCCGGGAGCCGCGCGGCTGGTCCGGATCGTAGGTGTAGGTGATGTTGTCGGACAGGCCCAGTGCCAGGAAGGCGCGTGAGCTGCCGTCCGGCTGCCACTGCTGTTCCAGCATTGTTTTGAGCTGGGCGCCGGTGAGCGTGGTGGTCCACAGGTTGTTGACGAACGGCAGCACTGCGTTGGCTTCAGCGTAAGTGATCACGCCGTCGTCGCCGTAGTACAGCTCGGCCCGCAGCCCGCCGGGGTTGGTGACGCCAATCTCGGCGCCGCCGCGCTCAGCGGAGGACAACGTGTTCAGCAGGGAATCGGCCACCAGGTTGCCCAGCGTGGATTCCGAGCTGCGGTCGTCGCGCACGGTGCCGTTGAACGCCGTCGTAATGTCAGCCGTCACCGAACCGACCGGCTGGTTGCCGATCTCCGCGGCGGAGGCCAGCGCTGCATCCACAATGGACTTGACCTCTGCCACCGCGGGGTAGGCGGCGACGAGTGAGTCAGCGCTCGCAGTGGTCCGCGGAACGTTGGTCGCCGTGTAGGACAGCACCTCATCCGTTGCCGGGTTGTAATCCAGGGTGATCTGGCCGACAAACTCGCCGTAGGAACCGGTCTGCAGCACCGGACGGGTCTTGCCCTCAGTGCCGGGAACGGGGGCATCCCAGGCATACTGCTTGTGGGTGTGCCCGGTGTAGATGGCGTCCACCAGCGGGCTGGTGCCGTTGATGATCTCGGCAAACGCGCCGCCGTCGGCCAGCTCATCGGCGAGGGAGGCGCCGTCGGGGGTGCCGCTGCCGGCACCCTCGTGGTACTCGGCGATGATGACGTCCACATCGCCCTCCGCCTGCAGCTTTTCAGCTACACGGTTGACGGCTTCCACGGGATCACCGAACTCCAGCGCGGCAATTCCGCCGGGCGTGACCAGAGTGGAGGTCTCTTCGGTGACGGCACCGATGACGGCCACGGAAACGCCGTTGACGTCCAGGATCGTGTATTCGTCCAGCGCCGGGGTGGTGGTGCCCTTGAGGTAAACGTTGGCGCCCAGGTACGGGAAGTCCGCGGCCGGATCAACCCGGTCCGTGAGGTCCGAGTAGCCGGCATCGAACTCGTGGTTGCCCACTGCCGAGGCCCGCAGTCCCAGGGCGTTCAGCACGTCGAGGGTGGGGACATCCTGCTGCACCGAGGAGGCGAACAGCGAAGCGCCAATGTTGTCTCCCGCGGAGAGGAACAGCGAGCTGCCCTCGGGCGCGGCGGCCTTGAGCTGTTCAACGGTTCCGGCGAAATTCACGGTGTTGTCATCAATGCGGCCGTGGAAATCGTTGATGTTCAGCAGGTTCAGTTCCTCGGTTTCGGTTCCGGCCGGGGTAAGGTCCAGGCCGACGAGGATGGGATCGTGGTCCGAGGAACGGTACGGATCCGGTGCGTAGTAGTTGGTGACGTTGGTGTTGTAGCGGCTGTATTCCAGCGCCACGGACTCCACCGAGTTGATGTTCCAGATGTCGGCACCGCTTACGGCGTCAGCTGCTTCCGGAGATGCCAGGATGTGGTCCAGGGAGCCGACCATCCCACTGAAGGCGTAGGAGTGCTTGCCGGTGGCCTTGCCCAGATTCACGTAGCCGGCCTCGGCCAGAACGTTCATCGGATCCTCGGCGGCGTAGGAGTTGAAGTCTCCCAGCAGGAAGACCTTTTCCGTGCCGGCGGCTTCGGCTGTGCTGTCGGCGAAGGCCGCCAGTGCCTGAGCCTGCCGCACGCGGTCAGCGTTCCAGCCGCCCTGCCCGGTGTCGGCGTTTTCTCCGGAAGCCGGAGCCGATCCCTTGGACTTGAAGTGGTTGCTGACGGCCAGGATGGTGGAGCTGTCATCCCCGCCGGCGGGCTTGAAGGCCTGGGCCAGCGGTTCACGCGCGTTGGAGAAGACGGTTTCATCGTTGAGGATGACGGATTCACCCACCGGCTCGGCAACGGCTGTGCGGAAGATGAAAGCGGTGCGGATGACGTCTTCAGCGTCCGGGAGGGCTGCGGGGGAGCGGACATAATCCCAGGTTCCCGGTGCTGCCTCATTCAGGGCGGCGGTCAGGTTGGCCAGGGCTTCATCGCGGTCCTTGCCGAACACTGCGGAATTCTCCACCTCCATCAGGGACACGACGTCGGCGCCGAGCGCGTTGATGGCGGAGACGATCTTGGCCTGCTGGCGTTCCAGGTTCTCCGGGTTTGCGGCGCCGCGGGCATCGCAGCCACCGCGCACGGTCAGCGGTGCGCCCGACCGGTCGTTGTAGTAGGTGCAGCCGGTGAGGTCCGTGCCGGTGGTGCTGAAGTAGTTGAGCACGTTGAAGGAGGCGAGCTTGAGGTTACCTCCCACGCTTTCAGGTGCGGCGGTGCGCGTGGCTTCGAACGACGCCGGGACCACCTCTGCAGCATTGGCTGCCGTCAGAGCCGTCAACGGCTGGAACTTCCAGGCGCTGTTGCGGTAGTCCAGGATGACGCCGGTGGTGAAGGTGGCGGCTGCGCCGATGCGCACCGGGTTGTCCATGGTCAGGTACGGAAGCGGGATGCCCTGGTTGGCGGCGCTGAGGAAGTTGATGCTGGCGCCGTCGTCGAGCTTTACGGCCCGTGCCGCATTGTCGGCTTCGGCGGCGGCGTGCTCCGGGGTGCCCACGGCAGCGACGGCGGTGGGCTGGACCAGGGGCGAGTCGCCTGCGGCCAGTCCGATCTCCGCGTACTGGTTCAGGGAGTAGTTGTCGGTCACGGTATAGCTGCCCTGCGGTGCCAGCAGCATGCCCTCGAGGGCTTCGCGCTCCGCGTCGGAGGCAGGCCAGGCAACAGCGGCAGGCTTGACCTCTTCAGCAGGCAAGTCGAGCTTGGTCATCTGGCCGGCGGCAACGGTCATCTGGGTAAGGCCGAAGTATTCGCCGACTGCGCCGGTGACCTCAACATAGTCGCCTGCTGCCACTGAGCCGACGGTGTCTGCGGAGAACACGAAGATGCCGTCCGAAGCGGTGTGGGTGGCTGGATCCAGTGCGCCGCCGGTGCCGGGGGTCTGGATGTAGTAACCGTTGAACCCGCCGGTGGGATAGACACCCGTGACTTTTCCGCGGGTGGTGACGGTCTGCCCCACCAGCGGGCTGGCGTCACCCGAGCCCTGGATCTGGGCGATGGGAACGGCGCCTGCAGGGGGTTCGACGGGCGTGGTGGGGGACGGCGTCGGAGTTGGCGTGGGGGTTGGAATCGGTTCAGTGGGAGCCGTTCCGCCGGTTCCGGTGGGGGTCACAGCCGCACTGAGCACGAAATCCGCGGCGTTGTTGTTGGTGTCCGCGAATCCGGTCCGGTTCAAGGACTTGGGATCGCTGTTTCCTGCCGGTGCGGCGGCCGCCGAGGTTTCGAAGGTGTTCGAGGTTCCGTAGCCAAGCAGATCAACGACGCCGGCGGCGGCGGTGACCGAACCGGTGGGCAGGGGATCCACCCGGGTGGACTGGCTGGACAGGATCAGGGTGCCGCCCGAGCCGGAGAAGCTGGCGCCGATCGTCGCATCGGCTTCGGGCAGGGGTGCTCCGGTGGCTCCGTTGGAGGCGCCGGAGACCAGATAGTAGCCGCCGGCAGGAATGGTGCCGGACAGTGCGCCGATGCCGGTGGGAGCCCCCGTCGAACCGGCAGCGCGGTACTGAAGCGACCAGCCGTCAAGGCTGACGTCGGCGGAAGTCGGGTTGTGCAGTTCCACGAACTTGCTGGCAAACGGTGCGTTAGCGCTGCCGCCGCTCAGGTAGGCCTCGTTGATGATGATGCCGGGGGAAACAGCAGCACTGCTGTCTTGTGCAAAGGCCGGCAGCGCCGTGATCGGTGCTGCCAGCAGGCCGGCGGTGAGGGTGGTTCCCAGCGCGGCCTTCCAGAATGGTCTTCTCATGCCTCTTGCTCCTTGGTCCGCTGGGGTGCCAGCCGACAGTAGTGGACACCGCCGAGCGGCGCCAAGGGGGGTAACTGGAGTGACGCACGTAATACTATGTGGTCCACGTTACGAACACATGGCCTGCAGGAGACGAATCGTAGTTTTTGCCGGCGGGAGAGTCCGGGCAACAAAAAAGCGGCCCCGATAAGGGACCGCCTTTAAGGCTCTACGCGGAAGGTAAGGGATTCGAACCCTTGGTACGGGGTTACCGCACACTGGTTTTCAAGACCAGCTCCATCGGCCGCTCGGACAACCTTCCTCACTAGTAGTCTGGCAGAAAGGTGCAAAACACCCAAAATTCGATCAAGCACCGTGGAGGTCAGAATGAGAGCAATTGTCATTAATGCACCCGGGGGTCCGGAAGCCCTGCAGGTTCAGGAGGTGCCGGCACCGGTGCCCGGTCCCGGGGAGGTCCTCATCGATGTGGCAGCTGCCGGCTTGAACAGGGCGGATGTGCTGCAGCGCCAGGGCCATTATCCGGTTCCCGCCGGCGCGTCCGAATATCCGGGACTCGAGGTGTCCGGCCGGATCGCAGCTGTTGGAACCGGAGTCGAAGGGCTCTCGGTGGGAGCCGACGTCGTTGCCCTGCTGACGGGCGGCGGTTACGCCGATCAGGTGAATGTTCCCGCGGGGCAGGTCCTGCCCGTGCCGGCCGGCCTGGACCTGGTCACTGCAGCCTCCCTGCCTGAAACCGCTGCCACAGTGTTCTCCAACCTGTTCATGGCTGCCGGGGTCACTGAGGGGGACCACGTCCTCATCCACGGGGGAGCCGGGGGAATCGGAACCATGGCCATCCAAATGGTTGCGGCGTTCGGTGCGGTCCCCATGGTCACCGCCGGATCTCCGGAGAAGCTGGAGCTGGCGCGGTCCCTGGGTGCGCAGGTCCTGATCAACTACAAGACCGAGGATTTTGTGGCGCGGGTCCACGAAGTCACTGACGGCCGCGGAGCTGATGTCATCCTTGACGTCATCGGTGCGAAGTATCTGCAGCGAAACCTCGAAGCACTGGCCGTGTCCGGACGCCTGGTCGTTATCGGGCTGCAGGGTGGCACCAAGGCGGAGATCGACCTGAACCTGCTGATGCGCAAGCGGCTGGCCGTTATCGGCACCACGCTCCGCGCCCGCCCGGAGGAGGAAAAGGCCGCGATCATGCAGGCGGTCAAGCAGTATGTCTGGCCGCTGGTTGAGGCAGGAAAAATCCGGCCCCTGGTGGACAAGACCTTCCCCCTGGCCGAAGCCGCCGCCGCGCACGAGTACTTCGATTCCGGCGTCCACACAGGAAAAATCCTGTTGACCACCTGAGGCAGCGGATACCTGCCGGTGCGGGTATCCATCCCTGTATCCCGGCGGGGCCGGTGACTGTTACGCCAGTCACCGGCCTGTTTTGTGTCCGGAGTCACGGGGCGCTGATAATCTCTGGGGCAAGAGTTCGGAATCTTCCGACTCCCGCCGGTTCCACTGCCGGCTTTCACGCTTCATTACCGCAAGCAAAGGGACTCCTCCATGAGTGAGAATCGCCGGCGCCGGGCCGCTCCCGGAAAACCTGAGGACAGCGACGTCCTGGTGCAGGATCCGGACCTTCCGCCGGTGGCCCTGGACGCCGAAACGGCAGACGCCCAGGACCGGGAATGGACTCCGCTGAAGATTGCCATTTGGTCCGGCATCGCCCTGCTGGGCGGCGTGAGCTGGTACATGCTGGCCCTGGTCCGCGGGGAAACCGTCAATGCCATCTGGTTTGTTTTTGCCGCTGTCTGCACGTACTTCATCGCGTACCGCTTCTACTCCAAGTTCATCGAGCGCAAACTCCTGCAGCCCAATGACCTCCGCGCCACCCCGGCGGAGTACAAGGCGGACGGCAAGGATTACGCCGCCACGGACCGCCGCGTGCTGTACGGGCACCACTTCGCCGCCATCGCAGGGGCGGGACCCCTGGTCGGTCCGGTCCTGGCGGCCCAGATGGGCTACCTGCCCGGCACCATCTGGATCATCATCGGCGTCGTGCTTGCCGGTGCCGTCCAGGATTATCTCGTCATGTACTTCTCCATGCGGCGCGGCGGGCGCTCGCTGGGCCAGATGGCCCGCGAGGAACTCGGACGCGTGGGCGGCACTGCTGCCCTGATCGCCACCCTCGCCATCATGATCATCATCGTGGCCATCCTGGCCCTGGTGGTCGTCAACGCGCTGGCGGAAAGCCCGTGGGGCGTCTTCTCCGTGGGCATGACCATTCCGATCGCCTTGTTCATGGGCGTGTACCTGCGGTTCCTGCGTCCCGGCAAAGTCACCGAAGTTTCCATCATCGGCTTTGTCCTGCTGATGCTGGCCATCATCGGCGGCGGTATGATCGCGGACACCGCGCTCGGCGACGCACTGACCCTGGACAAGACCGTCATTGCCTGGGGCATCATCATCTACGGCTTCATCGCCGCCGTGCTGCCGGTCTGGCTGCTGCTGGCCCCCCGTGACTACCTCTCCACCTTCATGAAGGTGGGAACGATCGTGATGCTGGCGGTTGCCATCATCATCGTCCGGCCGGAAATCACCGTACCGGCCATCAGCGAATTCGCGTCAACGGACAACGGCCCGGTGGTTGCCGGCCCCTTGTTCCCGTTCCTCTTCGTCACCATTGCCTGCGGCGCCCTGTCCGGGTTCCATGCCCTGATCGCCTCCGGAACCACTCCGAAGATGATCGAGAAGGAACGGCAGACCCGCTTCATCGGCTACGGCGGCATGTTGATGGAATCCTTCGTGGCCATCATGGCCCTGGTCGCAGCCATCTCCATTGACCGCGGCATCTACTTCGCCATGAACTCCTCGGCTGCAGCCACCGGCGGCACCGTGGAAGGCGCCGTCGCCTTCGTCAACAGCCTGGGCCTGGCCGGTGTGAACCTGACTCCGGACATGCTCACCAACATGGCCTCAAACGTGGGCGAGGAATCCATCGTGTCGCGCACCGGCGGCGCACCCACCCTCGCCGTCGGCCTGGCCCAGATCATGCAGAGCCTGATCGGCGGCTCCTCGATGATGGCGTTCTGGTACCACTTCGCCATCATGTTCGAGGCACTGTTCATCCTCACCGCAGTGGACGCCGGCACCCGCGTGGCCCGGTTCATGCTGCAGGACTCCATCGGCAACTTCATCCCCAAGTTCCGTGACACCTCCTGGCGCACCGGAGCCTGGATCTGTACGGCCGTCATGGTGGGAGGTTGGGGCTCAATCCTGATCATGGGGGTCACGGATCCGCTGGGCGGAATCAACACGCTGTTCCCGCTCTTCGGCATCGCCAACCAGCTGCTGGCCGCGATCGCCCTGGCCATCTGCCTGGCCATCCTCGCGAAGAAGAACGTGTTCAAGTACATCTGGATTGTCGTGCTGCCGCTGGCCTTCGCATCCGTGGTGACCATCACCGCATCCATGTACAAGATCTTCTCCACTGTTCCGGCCGTGGGTTACTGGGCGCAGCACAACGCCTTCAAGGGAGCCCTGGAGCAGGGCGAGACCAGCTTCGGAACGGCCAAGACAGTGGAAGCCATGGAAGCGGTGGTTCGGAACACCTTTATCCAGGGCACGCTGTCCATCGTGTTTGTCACCCTCGCCATCATCGTCATCGTCACCGCCGTTCTCGCGAGCATCCGCTCGTACCGCTCCGGCGGTGCACCCAGTGCCGAGGACCCAGCAGTTCCCTCGCGGATGTTCGCACCCTCGGGCTTCCTCGCCACCCCGGCGGAGAAAGAAATCCAGGCGCAGTGGGATGCCCTCCCGGAGGACCGCAAGGTTGTCCGGAAGGCCCACTCATGACCGAGTCCGGCATCCGGCGGGCGGGGGCCCTGGACGGGCTTCGCGGTTTCGTGCGGTTTTTCCGCGATGTGATGGGGGAAGACGCCTACCGAAAGTACGTGTCCTTCCACCAGGGCTCCGGATGCAGCGGGCCTTTGCTCAGCGAACGCGAGTTCTGGAAGGACAAAATGGACCGCCAGGACTCCAACCCCGGGGGCCGCTGCTGCTAGCAGTCGGCCGCCTCCCGGTTCACGGGAGCGGGAATTGCCGGGCTAAATGATCCCGCTGCGGACGACGACGGCGGCACCCAGTGCGGGTGCCGCCGTCGTCGTCTTCTCCGTGGCCGGCAGGCAGCGGAGCCGGGCAATCCGGCGCATGTCGCTTTGTTTCCCGGCCTTGAGCAGCTGGCGCGGATCGGCCTACCGTGGAGCATGGGACATCATGCGAAGAACGAGGATCTGCCGCAGGACGAGCACCTGCGCGAAGACATCAACCTCCCCGTCGCTGACACCGATGACGAGCACCTGGCGGATGACATCAACCTGCCCCGCGAAGAAGGGGTGGGCCCGGAATTCGATGACCGGCACTACACCGCCGGACAACTGAATGCCGGGCAACAGGTGGCGGGGCTGAGCCCAAACGGGGAGTACGCGAAAAAGCGGGCGGAGGAGCTCGAAAACTGATCCTCCACCAAGCAATTCCGCCCAACCATGAGAGCATTAACGCATGACTGAAGAGAACGGATCCGCCGGCAGGGCTGACGCGGCGCGTTCGCCCGAATCCGACGATTCATCACGTGCCGGCAGGGCGGGCAGCGCTGAGGCGCAGTCCAGCAACCCCCCGGTGGGCGTTCCTGCCGCCGGTGGCGCAGCCTCCGGCAACGGTGCGGAAAATCCGGGCTCCAGCAGTGACAGCGCCGCCGGTCCGCCGAAGCTGCGCGACCTGGTGGACCAGCCCGCGAAGGTGATGCGGATCGGCACCATGGTCAAGCAGCTCTTGGAAGAGGTCCGGAACGCTCCGTTGGATGACGCAGCGCGCAACCGGCTCGCGGAAATCCATGAGCGGTCCCTGCATGAACTTGAAGACGGACTCGCACCCGAGCTGGTGGAGGAACTCCACCGCATCAACCTGCCTTTCGGAGATGACACCGTTCCCACCGACGCCGAACTCCGCATTGCCCAGGCCCAGCTGGTCGGGTGGCTGGAGGGACTGTTCCGGGGCATCCAAACCGCCATCGCCGCACAGCAAACCGCCGCCAACCAGCAGATGGCCTCACGCCTGCAGCTGCGCCAGCTGCCGCCGGGCACCGTGCTGGCTCCCGGCGTCATCATCGGAGAAAACGGTGAGCCCCGGCGTGCCGACCAGGCCCAGGCACGCTCCGGCTCCGTCCATCCCGATCCGCACAGTGGTCCCGGGCAATACCTGTAGGATTCATGGCACTTTTTGCAGCCGCCCGGCAGGGGCGGAAAGACGATAATCAGCTGGGGAAAGGCGTATGGCGCCGCGCCCACGACCGTTTCACCCGCGGCCTGGACCGCTACCACCAGATGCTGGAAGGCGTGGAGGACGACGCCGTCTACAACGAGCTGGTGACGGTGGCCAACGGCTTGGCCGAGCTGCTGCCGCGGGTGCGGGACGTGTGTGTAAACGCGCAGCGCCGGCTGCCCAGCGACGGCCAGGACATACCGGGGGCCCTGATCGCCGTGCATCGGGCGTTGTCCCGCAGCGGAAACTCCCTGGCAGCCACCGCCGAGGCTGCTGCCATGTCACGCCTGGAAGGTGAACGCTGGGGGTTTGCCTCCGCCGGCCTGCAAAACGTCCACCGGCGGGCCAAACTCGTGGAAGAGGACATCCTGGAAGCTGAACGCGCCCTGAAGGCTGCGGTTGACGGGCTCTAAAATTTCCCAAAATTCTTTCGGAGAACGGGAATAGGGGAGACACTTTTTTCGCGTCCAGCATAGAGGGGTCATTCGATGCGGCTTACCGTCGATCATTTGCAAGGATGGTCGAATGACTACATCTCCGCTTGTGACTTTCAATGACGGCAACACCATCCCCCAGCTCGGCTACGGCGTCTGGCAGGTTGAGGACGAGGTTGCCGAAAAGGTTGTTGGGCAGGCCTTCGAGGTTGGCTACCGCCACATCGACACGGCCAAGATCTACGGCAACGAGGCCGGCGTCGGCCGCGCCATTGCCGCCACCTCGGTTCCCCGCGAGGACATGTTCATCACCACCAAGGTGTGGAACGCCGACCAGGGCTACGAAGAGACCCTGAAGGCCTTCGATGCCTCGATGGAGCGCCTCGGCCTGGAGACGCTGGACCTGTACCTGATCCATTGGCTGCAGCCGAAGCAGAACAAGTACGTGGACACCTGGAAGGCCCTGATTGAGCTGCAGAAGCAGGGACGCGTCAAGTCCATCGGTGTCTGCAACTTCACCGTTGAGGCGCTGCAGGAAATCATCGACGCCACCGGCGTCGTGCCCGTCCTGAACCAGGTGGAAACCCACCCGTACCTGAACCAGTCCGAGCTGCGCGCCTTCGAAGCCAAGCACAACATCCTGCACGAGTCCTGGTCCCCGCTGGGCTCCGGCAAGGGCCTGCTCGAGGATCCCAAGCTCGTGGAAATCGCCGCGAAGTACGACGGTGCCACCCCGGCACAGGTGGTCATCGCCTGGCACCTGGCACTGGGCAACATCGTGATCCCGAAGTCCGTCACGGAGTCCCGCATCAAGGAAAACTGGGAAGCCCTGAATCTGAAGCTCTCCGCTGAGGACATCGAGGCCATCAACGCCCTCGACAACGGCACCCGCTACGGCGCGGATCCGGCCACGGCCGATTTCGCCTAAGACCCACAGGTGCACTAAAAGCAGGTGCACTAAAAGGGGCGCATACCCGAACCGGGTGTGCGCCCCTTTTTGCTGTGTCGTGGAGCCGTTAGACGGCGGCTTCCTCCAGAGGAATCCGGACCGGCCAGTCCTGCCCGTCGAGGATGACCTGCGTGCAGTGCAGCGTCCTGGTGTTCAGCACGATGGGGGCCAGCAGATTGACCGTGGTCCCTTCCTCCGTGGAGTTGGCGACGACGAGGACCCGGGCTTCGGCGGCGTCGGCAAGGTCGAGCTGGAGCCGCTGGTCATCGCTGATTTCCGGCTGGTAGCCGGGCAGGTATACAGCGGCGTCCAGGACGAAAAGCCGGAGGCCCTCGGCGTCGCCACTTTGTGCCGACTTCAGCGAGTACAGCCCGTCCGCGCCGTCCACGGCCGACAAGAGGAAATTCACCTCCGGGGCAAAGCCCGGCGGGGGAGTCAGGAACGTTGCGCGCACGCTCATCGCAGGAAGTCCATGAGCGTGGGCTGCAGCGCCCGTGCGGTGACCGACAGGGCAGTCTGGTAGGAAAGCTCCTGCAGCTTCAAATCCAGGATCACCTTGGCGGTGTCCAGGTCCTCGATGCCCGAGCGGCGGGCTTCCAGGCTCACGGTCTGCTCCAGATTGGTATCCCGTGCCTTCAGGACGGCCGCGTGCCGGACCCCCACTTCGGTATGGCGCGAAAGGATCGTGTTGGCTCGGGCGTCGATGGACGCCAGATGGCCCGTCACGTCGGCTCCTGAGCGCAGATCGGCCGCGATGCTGTCTACCAGTGCGAAGACCGAACCGGGGCCGGAGCCGAAAACGGCGGACCCATCGGCGTCGACCCTGACAGGCGCGCCGCCGTCGACCCTGCGCATCACTCCCGCGCCCGAACCGCTGTGGACGTATTCACCGTTTTCCTCAGTGAAGGCACTCTTGGCATCTGAGTTTCCGGCGAAGATGCTTCGCCCGGCAAACGTGGTGTTGGCTTCCTTGAGCAGATCCTTCTTCAGGCCCTCAAGCTCCGTAGCGACGGCATCCTTGTTCGCCGGGGACAATCCGGCGCTGGCTCCGCGCAGTGCCAGGTCCTTGATGCGGCGCATCAGGTCCGTGGTGTTGTCCAGTGCGGAATCCACAGTGGTGAGCCACCCGTCGGCGTCGTTGATATTGGAGCTGTACTGGGCATTGGCCCGGATTTCGGCCCGGACCTTCAGGGCGTCAGCCGTTCCGGCCGGGTTGTCCGAGGGTCGCGTGATGGCGGTGGAGGAAGAAACCTGTTCCTGGAGCTTGGCCATGCGGGACATGTTGGCCTGCAGGTTCTGCTGGGCGTTGCGGGCCAGGGTCTGGTTGGTGGTGCGGGTGATCAAGGGTTACCTTCCAACAATTCCGGTGCGGTTAATCAGGGTGTCAAGCATTTCGTCAATGGCGCTCATGACGCGGGCGGCGCCCTGATAAGCGTGCTGGTACGCCAGCAGGTTCATGTTTTCCTCGTCCAGGTCCACCGAGGAATTCGCCAGCTGCAGCCCGACGGCGGATGATGCGGCAACGCCGGCGAGCTTGGCCTGCTGCATTTCGCTGCGGGCTGCGGCTCCGGTGCCCGAGACGAAGGCAGACCACATTTTGTCGGGGGAGTCGGCGGAGGTTCCCAGTTGGGAGATCTTGTCCGCAATGGACCCGTCGAACCCGCCGGTGCCGTTTCCGGCGGCAATCCCGGACGCACTGGTCGGAATGATGTGCAGGCTCAGCGCCGGCTGCCCGGCGTCGAGGCCAAAGAAGTCCAGTCCGGTGGTGCTGCCCGGTGTTCCGTCCCCGGGAGCGGTTCCGGTGCGGTGCACGCTGTTGACCGTTGACGCGAGTCTTTCGGCCAGCGAGTTATACGATGCCGCTGCCTTGTCCAGATCGGCGCCCGGTGCCAACAGGCTCAGGGCACCGGCCATTTCCCCGCTGGACAGTGCCACCGAGTCGCCGGTCCGGTGGCTCCACACCAACCGGACAGGGTCCCCGCCCAATGCCGTTCCGCCGGTAACCTCCACCGGCCGGAAGACCTCGCCGGTGACAAAGGCATTGCCCTCCACCAGGATGTCCGCCATCCCGTCGGCGCCCTCGCGGACGGTTCCCCCTGCCAGCGCGGCCACCGTGGAGGCCAGGGCGTTCCGCTGGTCCAAGAGCTCATTGACGGAACCGCCGTTGGACAGCGCGGAACGGATCGCCCCGTTGAGCCCGGCAAGCTGGGCTCCGGCGGTGTTCAGCTCATCCGCCATGGAGGCCAGGTCCGAGCGCACGTCCTTGAACTGGTTCGCCACGGAGAGGTATCCGGAGGAAATGCGGCTGGCCACGGTCGCGGCTTCGTTAAGGAGGACCTCGACTGCGGCCGGGTCGCCCGGTTTATTCGATACGCCCTGCCACGCGGCCCAATAATCATCCAGGGACGCCGAGATGCCGTTGTCGCCGGGTTCGTTGAGGCTGACTTCCAGGGCAGAAAGCGCATTGGCGCGCACCGCGGAAAAGCCGGACACCGCGGTGGTGGCGCGTACGCGGGCGTCCAGCTGCATGCTCCCGAGCCGGGCAATGCCGTCCACCGTGACGCCCTGCCCCACCCGGGGACCGGTGCTGAATCCGGTGGACGACAGCGGCGCCGTGGCTGATGTTTCCAACCGCTGCCGGGTGTACCCGGGCGTGTTGGCGTTGGCAACATTCTGCCCGATGACGTCCAGCCCCCTGCGGGCAGCGGTCAATGCCGTGTATGCGGTATTCAGGCCGCTGAATGTGCTCATCGGGAGTTTGGTCCTTCGGGGTTAAAGTTGCTGGTCAACGAGGCGGGCACCGGCGGTGGACACGGCGGTGGAGCCCGACGCGGTGTAGGTGCCGTTTTCGGAGTTCAGGCCGGCGAGGGTTTCCTGGGCAGAGCGTGCTGCAGCACGCAGGAACTGCTCATTGGTGTCCCTCAGTTCGCGGATCTTAATGGTCAGGTCCGTCATGGCCTGCAGGTGTCCTGCAAAGATCTCAGTCCATGGCCCGGGGGGAGCAGCTGACACCAGCTCGCGCAGGGTGGCGTCTTCGTCCGTCCCCCAGTCCTGGGCCAGTGCCGCCACGGCCACAGTCCGGCCGAGAGCCGCCGCCCGCAAACGGTCCAGCACCTGCTCGACCTCACGCGTGGCGTGCTGCAGCCAACGGCTTTTGCCGGAGGTGAGCAGGAGCTGTTCTTCTTCAAGCTTGAATACGAGCAGTTCCAGCAACTCGCGTTCTTCCCAGAGAAGTGCAGACAATTTCTGGGTACCCATCTCCACTCACCTCCTAAATTGATCTTGTAATGTCCAAAAATTACGGCGAAACGTAACGATTCAACCGTTGTCCGTCACTATCGGCATCGGCGCCCACAATGTTAGTGGTATCTTTCACGGTATACGCTCGCGCGTGGGGTTTTTAGTGGGTCTCAGCCCTAAGCCATGTGCCAGGTGCAAATATGTCTGTCACAAGGGCTTGGGGGTCCGCAAAAATTGAACCGTCTCGAACGCAACCAGCTAGTTTTGGAAAATCTTCCCCTGGTTGGTTATTTGGTCTCTGAAACATGCGCAAAAGCAACTCACCTATCACGGGATGACCTTGCATCGGCAGGATCGGTGGCGCTCATCATGTCCGCTGATTCCTTTAATCCCGAATTGGGTGTTCCTTTCGGTGCGTATGCGCGCCGCCGCATCATTGGCGCTTTTGCCGATGAAATGCGCTCGATGGACTGGGCCACCCGAACCGCACGGCGCCGGATCAAGGAAACCCTCGCGGTCAAGGAAACCCTGACCGCCGCCCTGGGCCGCACACCCGCTGTCGGCGAAATTGCATCAGCCCTTGGCGTGGATCCATCGGTGGCGCAGGACGCCCTGGCGGATGCATCACGGACCGTATCCAGCCTCGACGAGTCCACCACCGACTTCCTGGCGACAACGCTTCCGTCACCCGAGGGATCCCTCCTTGCAGCGGAGCGCCTGAAGTATCTGCAGGCTGCCGTCTCAGCACTGCCGCCCAAAATGCGGTACATAGTGGAACAAGTCTACTTTCACGACCGCAGCGTCAAGGATTTGGCGGCAGAACTGAGTGCCACGCATTCCGCGGTTTCCCAGCAGCGCGCTGAAGCTGTCCGCCTCCTCCGCGACGGTCTGGGCGCCCATTACACGGACGACGACGTCGTTCCTCCCGTGCAGTCCCGCATTGCTCCCGCACGCCGGGCCGCCTATTTGTCCACCATGGCGGACCGGACCGTCGGCGGCATTACCCGCGAGCACTTCCCGCCCCGCGCTCCGCTGGCTGACTCCGGCCGTATGCCCGCCTGAGCGGTTCGCCGGAAGGCAAAAAACAACTTCGCAGAACTCCTAACACCCGAAGATCCTCCGCCGATAGCTATGGTTGCCGGCCCACGGATGGGCCGGTCAGTACAGCCCACTCACGGAGGAATACATCATGGGTTTCACAATCAACACCAACACTGCTTCAAACAACGCGTACCGCAACCTGACGCTGAACCAGAATGCACAGTCCAAGTCCCTGGAGAAGCTCTCCAGCGGCCTGCGCATCAACCGTGCAGCTGACGATGCAGCCGGTCTGGCGATCTCCGAAGGCCTGAAGAACCAGGTTTCCGGCATGACCGTTGCCGCACGCAACGCCCAGGACGGCATCAGCGTCATCCAGACCGCTGAAGGCGCCCTGACTGAGGTCCACTCCATCCTGAACCGTGTCCGCGACCTGGCTGTGCAGTCCGGTAACGACTCGAACAATGAGGACTCGCGTGCCGCGATCACAACTGAGGTCAAGGAGCTGGCCAAGGAGCTGACTCGCATTGGTACCTCCACGAACTTCAACGGCATCGACCTGCTGAAGTCGACGGACGCTACGGGCGCTACCTCCGTCCCCAAGACGCTAACCTTCCAGATCGGTGCCGGCGGCGCGAAGGATAACGACCAGATCGACGTCAAGATGGTCGATGTTGCCGCAATTGGGGCCGCTCTTACCACCCTCGCCACCGGCACACCGGCAGTTGTCGATGCGGATGGTAATGTCACCACTCCCGCCGTCAACGGCTTCACCAGTGCAGCAAAAGCGTTGACAACGATCGAGTCCCTAGATAAGGACATCAAGACCATCTCAAGCGCCCGTTCCGAGCTTGGTGCTTCCCAGAACCGCCTGGAATCCACCATCAAGTCCCTGAACGTGTCCATCGAGAACCTGTCCTCCGCCGGATCCCGTATCCGCGACACGGACATGGCTTCGGAAATGGCCAACTTCACCCGTTCGCAGATCCTGTCCCAGGCCGGCACCGCAATGCTGTCCCAGGCCAACCAGATGAACTCCGGCGTGATGCAGCTTCTGCAGTAGTAGCAGTCGCAACAACTAGCACCACCAGCAGCACCGGCAGGTGAATGACCGCCGGCGGCGGAGAAACTGACTTGGACCTCACACTCTCCGCCGCCGGTTCATCGCCTGCCTCATCCGTATCAGTCCTAGGAGATCAGCACACATGGCAGGAATCGACGGCCTGATCAGCGGCCTGAAAACCAGTGAGATGATCGCCAGTCTCATGCAGATCGAAGCGCGGCCGCAGAACATCCTGAAGACCAAGGTGGCCGCCAGCCAGACCTTTGTCAGCGCCCTGCAGCAGCTGAACACCAAAATGGCCGCCATGGCCGAGGCCGCCGGAAAAACCGCCAAGCCGGCCGGAACCGACCTCTACACCGCAGCCAGCAGCTCGGACAAAGTCACCGCCGCCGTCACAGCCGGCGCAGCCGCGGGATCCCTGGACATGGTGGTCAAACAAACCGCATCGGCGCAGGTCAGCCTCTCCGCAGCCCTGACATCCTGGCCCACTGATGCCACCGAAATCACCATCAGCGCCGCCGGAACATCCACCACCCTCAACGTTGACGGCAAGTCCCTCGACGAAGTGGTTTCCGAGGTCAACAAGGCCAACAAGGGCGTCACCGCCGTCAAGATCGCGGCCGGGGTCGACGCCGCCGGGACCTCCCAATATCGCATCCAGCTCACCTCCACGGCCACCGGTGCCGATGCCGGGTTCAGTGTCACGGCCAACGGCACCGATCCGTTCAGCGAAGCGGGCGGAGGAATGCTGCTGAAGGCCGCACGTAATGCCGAAGTCACCCTCTGGGCCGGCGTGGCTGGTGCTGAGACCACCATTTCCTCCGCGACCAATACCTTCACCGGCCTCATGCCGGGCGTCGACGTGACGGTTACCTCTGCCTCGGACACGCCGGTCACGCTGACAGTGGTCCGCGACGACAAGGCCGTCACCGACGTCGCATCCAAACTGGTGGCCGATCTCGCGGATGTGTTTTCCTACATCAACCGCAATGCTGCCGTCACCACCTCCACGTCGTCGGGCACCTCCAAGGCCACCGGAGGGCTCTTCACAGGTGACTCCGGCGTCCGCGACATCAAACAAAGCCTGATGACCGCAGCCACATCCCCGGTGGACGGCCGTTCGCCGTCGGAGATCGGCATCGTGATCACCAAGGACGGCACGGTGGAATTCGACGCCGAGAAGTTCGCCGCAGCCCTGGCCGCTGATCCCGCCAAAACCCAGGCGACCCTGCAGACCATTGCTGGACGGGTGGAAGCGGCCGGCAAAACGGCATCGGACAAATACGACGGCACCATCACCCAGCGGATCAAGGGTCAGGAATCCGAAGTCCGGTCCCTCACCACGCAGATCGAGGACTGGGACCGGAGGCTCGCCTCGCGCCAGGCGACCCTGCAGAGCGTGTGGTCCAACTTGGAAGTAAAGCTGGGCCAGCTGCAGTCGCAGCAGGAATGGCTGACATCCCAAATCGATTCGTTGAACTTCTCTTCAGGAAGCAAAAAATGAGCCTGACCTATGGCATGGCCGCCAAGCGCGCCGAGTACGCCCGCAACGCTGTCCTGTCCGCCACGCCCGCGCGGCTGCTGACCATGCTCTACGACCGCCTCCTGCTGGACCTGAGCCGAGCCGAAGCAGCCCAGCTCTCCGGCGACTGGGCGGTGGCATCGGAGAACCTGGTGCATGCGCAGGCCATCGTCTCGGAACTGACGGGCACGCTGAAGACTGACGTCTGGGACGGAGCCGAGAACCTCAAAGCCCTCTACGCCTACAGCCTGACCACCATGATGGACGCCAACATCCACCGCAGTCCGGAACGGACCCGAGAGTGCATCGACCTGCTGGAGCCGCTGCGGCTGGCATGGCACGAAGCTGCTGCACAGGTGCCGGCACAGACCTCAGCGCCGCTGAACGCCGGAGGCACACTCGGTGTCGGCTGAAGCGATCGGCCCGGACCTCTCCAACGAAGCCGCCGAGAACCTGGCCCTGTGGGAGCGGGTGCTCACCGAGCTCGAAGACAATCTGGAGGTTTTCCGGGAGCCGGCAGAAATGGTCTCTGTCCAGGCACGTGAACTGGCACTGACGTGGCAGCCTGCACTAAATCTGGGGCCGCTGCCCGCAGAGCTGATGCCGCGTGCCCGCCTTCTGGCCAAGGCCCAGGAAAGGGCCTACATCCAGCTGCGTGGAGAGGCCAGGACAAACCGGCGGCAGGCCGAATTAATCCGCAGCGTTCCCGGTCCTTCGGCGGCGGCGGTTTATTTGGATGTGGCCGGCTAATCCAGGCATCCGTTAAGTACTCGGAAGCAAGAATAGAATTACTTGCAATCGCGTCTTAATTACTTAGAAGAACTACTTACATACCTGTCGGACAGGCCGATAACAACTATCGAGCAAGGAATGCTCATTTCCAGGCCACGGATCGGCCGCACTGTCCCTCAGCGAGAACGGGTTTTTGCGTGTTCGATTCCGTGTCCTCAATTGCGCTGCAAAGCGCCCTTGACGGGTTGGCTCTGCGTCAACGCACCATTGCAAACAACATTGCGAATGTGAACACCCCGGGCTACCAGGCCCAGCGGGTAAGTTTTGAAGATGCATTGGCCAGCTCCGTCCGTGCAGGTTCCGGCGTCGCAAAAGCCACCACGGAACGGTCCATGGAACCGACGCGGCTGGACGGCAGCAACGTCAACCTGGACACCGAAACCCTCTCCAACATCGACACGGTGCTGCGGTACCAGTTCGCCACGCAGGCCGTCGGCGGAGAAGCGAATTCACTTCGCACCGCGCTGAGGACGTCATCATGACCTTTGACGCCATCGGCATTGCCGCCACCGGGCTGACGACTCACCGCAAGTGGCTCGACGCCGTTTCGGACAACCTGGCCAACGCCAACAATGTCTCCCGCACGGACGGATCCGCTTTCCAGGCCCGCTACGTAGTGGCCCAGGAGGGCCAGGGGGTCAGCGGCGTCTATGTCTCAGGCGTCGAGTACGGAGACGCCGAGGGCCGGATGGTCTACCAGCCCGACCACGCTCTTGCGGACGCTGACGGTTACGTCCGCTACCCGGAAATCGACATGTCCGAACAGATGAGCAACCTCATCCTGGCGCAGCGCGGCTATGAAGCAAATGCCGCCGTGGTGGACCGCGCCAAATCCACGTATGAAGCTGCTCTCCAGATTGGACGCTCCTGATGCCCGTTCCCCCCATTCCGGCCGTCTCCGGTGTAACCCCCACCAGTTATCTGGACGCGGTGCCGGCAACGGCGTCCACCGATGGATCGGCCTTCGCCGCGTCCCTGACCGGCGCCGTGGACAACATCTCCCAGCTGCAGGCGACCTCGAAGAGCCTCGCAGTGCAGGCCGTGACCGGTGACCTTGACGATATTCACAGCGCCACGATTGCGTCCACGCGCGCCCAGGTAACCCTGGAGCTGGTGGCCGGAGTCCGCAACAAGGCCGTTGACGCGTTCAACGAGATCATGCGGATGCAGGCCTGATGGCGCGTCCCATGAACGCCGCGTTCGGACGGATCGGCGACACGGTGCGCAGCTTTTCCCTGGCACAGAAAACAATCACCATCATCGGCGTGGCCGTACTGGCCCTGGGGATCGCCCTGCTGACCAGCTGGCTCACGAAGCCGGCGTACACCCCGCTCTTTTCCGGCCTGTCAGCTGCGGACGCGAACACCATTGTGGAACAACTCAAGACCGACGGTGTCCCGTACGAGATCGCCAACGGCGGCGGCACGGTCATGGTGCCTGAAGCAAACGTCTATGACCAGCGTCTGAAATCCGCGGGCGCCGGCCTCCCGAGCTCGTCAACCGGCGGCTACTCGCTGCTGGACGACATGGGCGTCACGTCCTCTGAATTCCAGCAGTCCGTCACCTACAAGCGGGCGCTGGAAGGCGAGCTGGCGAAAACAGTGGGAGCGCTCGACGGCGTGAAAGCCGCGACCGTTCAGCTCGCGATTCCGGAAGACACCGTCTTTGTTTCCGAAAAGGCGGATCCGACCGCTTCCGTGTTCGTCGAGACCGAGAACGGCGTCACTCTGGGAACTGACCAGATCCAGGCCATCGTGCACCTGACCTCCGCATCGATCGACGGCATGGACGCCACCAACGTGGCAGTGATTGATTCGGCCGGAACCGTCCTTTCCGCCGTCGGCGTCGGCGCCACCGGGTCGGCGGACAAGCAGTCCTCGGACTATGAGGAACGCGTGTCAGCATCGGTGCAAACCATGCTGGACCGCGTCGTCGGACCCGGTAATGCCACCGTGGCAGTGGCCGCGGACATGAGTTACGAATCCGCCAACCGCGTGGAGGAATCCTTCGCCAGCCCGGAAAACGCCCCCGCCCTGAACGAAGCCACCACTACGGAGGCCTACGCCGGTGGTGCGGCAGGCGGCGCCGCCGGCGTCCTGGGCCCGGACAACATTGCCGTTCCCAATGACGGCAACGGCGATGGAACCTTCAACTCCGAGACCAGCACCCGCAACAACGCGGTCAACAAGGTCACTGAAACCCGCGAAATCCCCGCAGGAGCCCTGAACCGCCAGACCGTGTCAGTGGCCCTGAACGCCGAGGCGGCCGCGGGCCTGAACCTGGGCAATGTTGAAGCCCTCGTGGCTACGGCTGCAGGCATCAACGCTGAGCGCGGAGACCAGCTGACAGTGGAAATGGTGGCCTTCAACACCGGGGGAGCCAAGGCCGCCCAGGATGCACTGGCAGCCTCTGCGGAAGCCGCGGAGGAAGCACGCCGGGCACAACTGGTGAACAACATCATCCAAGCCGCCGGAATTGTCATTGCCGTGCTGCTGCTCATGGTTTTCTACGCGGTGCGTTCCCGCCGCCAAAACCGCGAGGCCATCGACATTGGCGAGCTGCCGGAGCTTGATCCGCTGGCACCTGCCACCAAGCTGGCCATGATTGGCCACAGCGAACCGGCCACCACGGCAATCAGCATGTCCACGGACACTGCGGGCATTCCCATCGTGCCCATCACCAGGGATTCCACGGAACGCAAGCGCGTGGAGGTCGACGCCCTCGCGGGACAGGACCCCGCCCGCACGGCCGAGTACCTGCGCACGTTCATGGATGAAGGACAGCCCGCATGAGTGATACAGCAACTGCCGCTCCGGTAACCACCGCCGTCGCCCAGGTGCCGGCGCCTGACGCCGCCATCGACCCCGCCGCCGCTGCCGTGGCTGCCATGACCGGCGCCCGCAGAGCAGCCATCGTGCTCATGCAGATGGACACCGGCCGCGCCGCCGGTGTCCTGAAACAGTTCACCGAAGCCGAAGCCCAGGAGATCGCAGCAGAAATCGTGCGGATGAAGCGGGTGTCCCCGGACGTCGCCGAGCGGATTCTGCTGGACTTCCACGAGCTCACCTCCGAGGGGAAACACCTGGCGCACGGCGGACGCGATGTCGCCATGGGAATCCTGGAAGCTTCCTTCGGCAGCGAACGTGCATCCGGCGTCATGGACCGGCTCGCATCGTCCTTGGCCGGGGCTTCCTTCGATTTCCTGGAACGGGCGGAACCGGCACAGATCGTTTCCCTGCTGGAGGGGGAACTGGCCCAGACGGTGGCCCTCGTGCTGGCGCACCTGCGGCCGCAGCATGCATCAGCCATCCTCGCGGGCCTGGGAAGCGCGATGCGGACCGACGTCGCCCAAGCCATTGCCACGATGTCCCGGGCAACTCCTGAAGCCGTCCGCATCGTCGCCGACACGCTCCGCGAGCGTGCCGCCGCCGTCGGCGCCGCACGCGACACCGCCAACGCCATTGGCGGCATCCAGCCGCTGGTGGACATCATCAACCGTGCGGACGCTGCGACCGAGCGTGCACTTCTCGATGCGCTCGAGGCCCGCGATCCCGAACTGGCAGAGGAAGTGCGTTCACGGATGCTGACCTTTGCTGACCTGGTCAAGCTGGAACGCCGCGACGTCCAGCTCGTGCTGCGCGGCATCGACGTCACGATCCTGGCACTGGCCATGAAAGGCGCCCCCGACAACGTCACCGACAGCATCCGCAACAACGTTTCCGAACGCAACCGGGAGATGCTCGACGATGAAATCAACGCCTCGGGCCCGGCCCGGCTGTCTCAGGTGGAGGAGGCACGCGCCACCATTGTGCGCGTCATCCGTGACCTTGAGGCCCAGGGCATCATCACTGTGCGCCATGCGGATGAGGAAGAATATGTTAGTTGAACCGGCTCCGGCCTATTCACGCATGACGTACCCCGCGCTGGAGGACCTGAGCGCTCCCCGGGGCAACGCCCAGGAACAGGCCCGCGGTCACGCCGCCGGGTACGCCGCGGGACTTCGCGCCGCTGCGGCCGAAACGGAACTCCTGCGCGCCCAGCTGGTTGCCGGCCACGAAGCAGCGCTGGCCGCCGGGCGGGACGAGATCCGCCGTGCCGTTGACGCGCTTAACCGGGCGGTGCGCAGCCTTGAACAGTCAGTCATCCCTGCCGCCGCAACGATCCAGGAGGATCTGGAGGCAGCAGCGGTGGAACTGGCGGAAGCACTGCTCGGCCAGGAACTGAAGGACTCCGAAACATCGGCGCGGGCCGCGCTGGCACGCGCCCTGGCCAACGTCCCCCGCAAGGAGGTCCGCGCCGTGCGCCTGCATCCGAGCGACCTGGCCGCCCTGGACCTGGAAACGATCTCCGCCGCCGACGTACGGTTGAAGGCAGACCCGTCGCTGAACCCCGGGGACGCCGTCACGGATTTCACCCATGGATACCTGGACGCCACACTGGCCTCCGCCGTTGCCCGGGCACGGTCCGCACTCTCCGGCGGCACATCATGACTCACACTGCATACCGCCGCTCGCCGCATTTCGCCGAGGCACTGCAGGCCGCCGCTCCCACGCGCGTTGGTTCCGTTGCTTCCGTCTTGGGGCTTGGCCTGGATATCACGGGGCTCGACGCCGGTGTGGGCGACATCGTGACTGTCGGTGAGGGAACCGCAGCCATCCATGCCGAGGTTGTCGCAGCAAGCCGGGATGGCATCCGCTGCATGCCGTATGGGCGGGTTGTTGGGTTGTCCGCCGGCACTCCGGCCCGGTCCCTCGGCCGGCCGCTGCTGGTTCCAACCGGGAGCGGCTTGCTGGGCCGCGTCATCGACGGACTCGGTAATCCCATTGACGGCAAGGGCCCGCTGATCAGCGGACCTCGGGTGCCACTCGACAACGAAAGCCCGCATGCCATGCAGCGGGCGAGGATCACCACCCCCCTGCAGCTGGGCGTGCGCGTCATGGACACCTTGACGACCGTCGGAAAGGGACAGCGCATGGGGCTGTTCGCCGGCTCAGGAGTCGGTAAATCCTCACTCCTGTCCATGATCGCCCGAGGGACGGACGCGGAGGTTTCCGTGATTGCCCTGGTGGGGGAGCGCGGCCGTGAAGTCCGCGAGTTCCTCGAAGACGATCTCGGCGCCGAAGGCCTGGCCCGGTCCGTCGTCGTTGTATCCACTTCCGATGAGCCGGCCGTAGTGCGGCTGAGGGCTGCGTTCCTGGCCACCCGCATTGCTGAATCCTTTCGCGACGGCGGTTCCGACGTCGTGCTGATGATGGACTCGCTGACCCGCGTCGCGATGGCGCAGCGCGAGATCGGCCTGTCCGCGGGCGAGCCTCCGGCGACCCGGGGCTACCCGCCCTCCACCTTTTCCCTCCTGGCGCAGCTGCTGGAACGGGCGGGCACCGGCGAACACGGATCAGTCACGGGCATCTACACCGTCCTGGTCGACGGCGATGACCACAACGAGCCGATTGCCGACGCTGCCCGATCGATCCTCGACGGCCACGTGGTGCTGGACCGGAAGCTCGCCGTGTCCGGCCACTTTCCCTCCGTTGACGCGCTGGGCTCGATCTCCCGCGTTGCATCACGCGTTGCCTCCCGGGAGAACAGGCAGGCGGCCGGAACACTCCGGAAGGTCCTTGCGGCCCGCCGCGCAGCACAGGATCTGCTGGATGTGGGCGCTTATCAGCGCGGCTCGAACCCGATGGTTGATGCCGCGGTGGACCATCAGGATGCCATCAACAACTTCCTTCAGCAGGGCATGGATGAGCAGACCCCTGCTGACGCTGCATGGGTCCAGCTTCATCAACTGGTCCGGATGCTGGAGAGCCCGCGATGAGCCGCGTCTTTCCCCTGGCCGGGCTGCTGAGGCTGCGGCGGCTCCAGGAAGAGGCTGCGGCGGCAAAGCTTGCGTCTGCAAACACCCGTGTCCGGGAGACCGCTGAAGAGCAGGCAGAAGCGTACCTGTCACTGACGGAGAGCCCTTTGATGGCCACCGACAGTGCCACGATGCATGCCGTCGCAGCGGCCCGGGCCTCCTCCCGGGCCATGCTGGCGGATCTCGCAGCGCTGGGATCCCGGCTGGAAACCGACGCGGCAGCGGCTCAGACCGTTTACTCGGCTGCGCGTGCCGAATCCGTCGGACTGGAAAAACTGGAAGCACGGCACGCGGGCTTTGTTGCTGCCGAAGATCAACGGACGGAACAAACGGTTCTGGACGAGCTGGCGGGTACCGCCTGGCAGCGCCGGCAGAAGGAAGCCATGTCATGAGCATGACCGATGCAATAGGCCGCGTGGGGGAAATCCGCAGCACGCTGCAGCAGCTCTCCGCCACGCCCGCAGCCACAGTATCGGCGCCGGCCGCCCCGGCTAATCTGACGACGGCGTCCGCCGGCGGAAACAGCGGGGAATTTGCCGCAACTCTGGCTGCCCTCACAGGCACTTCGGGCGCCGAGGGTGCCACAGCTGCGTCTGCAACCGGTGCCGTAGCCGGGAATGGTACGGCTGCCGCGGGCAAGGTCTTGGACGCGGTGCAGAAGTATCTGGGACTGCCGTACGTCTGGGGCGGAAATGATCCGGCCGTGGGGCTGGACTGCTCATCCTTTGTCCAAAACGTTTACAAGGATCTGGGCTATTCGCTGCCCCGGGTTACCTGGGACCAGATGAACTCCGGCACCAAGGTGGACTCCATGGCCCAGGCCCAGCCCGGTGACCTGCTGATCAGCCACGACGGCGGCCACGTGGCCATCTATCTGGGCAACGGCAAGGCTGTTGATGCTCCCCAGCCGGGGCAGACCATCCAAATCCGTGACGCTTGGGAAACCGACGCCAACCTGACAACCATCCGGCGGATCCTGCCGACCGAGGCGCCGGACTCCGCTGCCACCTCCGCCGCGGTGTCCGACGTCGTGGCAGCCGCACGCGCGGCCCAAGCCTCACTGACAGGAGCATTCTCATGAGCCTGACTACGGGCTTCACCACCGCTGCCGGAGTGCCGCCCCGGGCTGATTCAGGCAGTTCGGCACCTTCGGGGCGAACCGCTGCGTCCGCGGCGGCCTTTGCCGCTGTTGCAGGGGAATTGGCTGCCGGAGCCGTATCCGGTGCCGGGGCACCGGGGGAGCGCGCTGCATCTGCGTCCGCATCTGCCTACCCCTCTGCTTCTCTCTCTGCGGCTTCTGCCTCTGCCTCTCCGGAGATTGCATCAGCTCAGCCGGAAGCCGCTGAGGCGGGAGCCGAACCTGCGGTACCCATGGAGAACGGGGACGGCACCTTGCTCAACCCGGCCCGGTCGCTGATCGGCTGGCACTTCCGCGAGCCGCTGCAGCCGATGCAGATGTTGGATGGTGAGACCGGGCTGCCGGGAGCATCTCCCGCTCCGGGCTCCGGCCCTGAGCCCGTTGCCGAAGCTGCCGTTGTTGGAGTGGCTGTTCCCGGTTCCTCTGTTGCCGGGTCTTCTGCTGCCCCAGAACAGGATCCCCGCCTCACCAGCGCCGGGTCCGAGGCAACCCCAAGCGCCGGCGCTTCGAACCCCAACACCGCCACACCTCTTCCCGCTCCGATCCACCCGCAGACCGCGGCAGCAGCCACAACGGTGCCGGCAGCCGGACCTTCAGTTTCGCCGGCGGCCGCGGCGCCGCCAGCCGCGGAGGAACAACCGGTGCCGGCTGCTCCTGCGGCTGTGCCTGTACCCGCAGCACCCGCCTCACCCGCTTCACCCGCGGCACCCGCTTCACCCGCGGCGCCCGCGCTGCCGGGTGAAGCCACACTGCCTGCTTCGCCTGTGCTGCGGGGCTCCGGGTTTGCCGTGCTCGAGGTTTCGGCCAGGGATGCAGCAGTGGTGCAGCAGCCGGTTGCCACTGTCCCCGTGGCGGACCCAGCGGAGCCACCTCTGCCGGCCGCAGTACTTTCGGGAGCGTCCCCCGCGCCGGTCCCGTCCGGCGGCGCACCCCAGACTGCGGCCGGAACCGCACGCATGGCACCGGTATCGGCTGCCGCAGCATCCGGGTTTGCCGGGCTCGAGGTTTCGGCCAGGGATGCCGCAGGGGTGCAGCCTCCGATTACCCCCGCGCCCATGGCGGCCCCAGCTGCCGTCCCAGCCGCAGCCCCGGCCACCAACGCGCCTGCAGCCGCTCCTCCCCAGCCGCTGCAGAACCAGGTTTCCCAGCCGCTGGTCCGGCTGGCCGCGGCCGGCGCCGGCGAACACGTCATGACGCTCAGCGTGACCCCGGAGAACCTGGGGCCGGTGACAGTCCGCGCCGTGATCAGCAGCGATGGCGTGCGCGTGGAAATGTTTGCCCCCACGGAAACGGCTCGGGACGCACTGCGGCATATTCTCGTCGATCTTCGGCGGGACCTGGCCGGGGGCAGCCCCGGGCCAACGGCAACGCTGACGCTTTCTGACCAGAACTTCCCCGGGAACAGCCCCGGCGGGGGCGCTGCACAGGCTGATGAGCGCAACGGCAGGACACCCGCCGCTCCGGCTGAGGAACCGGCAAACGCCCCGGTGCCGGCCGGGCGCCATGAAACTTCATCCCCACGTTCCGGGTCCACCGGCGCGACCACCGCCCTGGATGTCATGGCATGAACACGAAGAGGAGAAACACCCGTGCCCATTGAGGCAGTGTCAGCGTCCAGCGGCGTCCAAACCGCTGAAGCTACGCGTAACCCAAAACAGACCATGGACAGCGAGGTCTTTATGCACCTCCTGGTGACCCAGCTGCGCAACCAGGACCCAAGCTCGCCCATGGACACCAACCAGATGATCTCCCAGACCACCGAACTGGCCATGATGGAGCAGCTGACCACCATGGCCGGGCTGGACGAGGAAAACTTCTCCCTGCAGATGCGGACATCCGCGGCCGCGCTCATTGGCCGGACCGTTAGCTACACCGGCCCCGACGGCGTGGAAGTGACCGGGGTTGCCACTTCGGTTTCCTTCATCAACGCAGTACCGACCGTCACCGTGGGCGGCAAGGAAATCCAGCTTGACTGGATCTCCGGCGTCGTCGACTCCTCGGTGGTTCCGCCCGCGGAACCATCCCCTGAATTACCACCGGCTCCAACTCCGGATCCTGACGGGGAAACTCCCGCTGCAGCGCCCGGTTCTTCTCTGCCTCCCGTTTTCAATAGCTGAAAGGCGTTTCCCATGCTCCGCTCCCTGTACTCCGGCATATCCGGACTTCGTTCGCACCAGACCATGCTTGACGTCACCGGCAACAACATCGCCAACGTCAACACCTCCGGCTACAAGGCCACCGCAGTGCAGTTCCAGGACACGCTGTCCCAGCTCACCCAGGGCGCCACGGCCCCGGCCGTGGATGCCGGCGGCGGAAATCCCGCACAGGTTGGGCTCGGCGTGCAGGTCGCCGGCATCAGCACCAACTTCGCGCAGGGCTCGGCACAGGCGACCGGGCGCGGGACCGACATGATGATCGACGGAGACGGCTTCTTCGTGACCCGGCAGGGAGGACAGACCCAGTACACCCGTGCCGGCGCCTTCAACGTTGATGCGAACGGCCGTCTGGTCACCGCCGACGGCAGCCTGGTCCAGGGCTGGGGCGCGGAAAACGGCGTGGTTGCAGCAGGCGGCGCGCTTACCGACCTCACCATTCCCTCCGGTGCCATTGCGCCGGCAGCCGCAACCACCAACGCGGCACTGACCGGAAACCTGCCCGAAGACGCCGAGGCCGGCACCAAGCTCGTCCGGGACCTGGAAGTCTTCGACGCCAACGGCAACTCCTCGTCCGTGCCGGTAACCTTCACACGCACCGCAAACGGCTGGGACGTCTCAGCGAAGGATGCAACCACTGTGCCCCTGACCTTCACCGCCGGTAAGCTCACAGCTCCGGCCAGCCCGGTCCTCACCGTTGGCGGTGTTGCAGTGGACCTCGCCGCGATCACCGGTTACGCCGACGTCGACACGGTTGCCGTCACCAGCCAGAACGGCCGCAGCGCCGGAACCCTTGATTCCTGGTCCATGGCAGCGGACGGAACGCTCATCGGCTCCTTCTCCAACGGGTCCAAGCAGGCGCTGGGACGCATCGTGCTGGCAGGATTCACCAACCCGGACGGACTCGAGAAGATTGGCGGTTCATCCTATGTCGCCACAGCCAACTCCGGTGCGGCCGTGGTGGGCGGTCCCGGCGTGGGCGGCAACGGCGCCGTGGCCGCCGGGTCCCTGGAAATGTCCAATGTGGACCTTTCCCAGGAATTCACCAACCTGATTGTCGCCCAGCGCGGTTTCCAGGCCAACGCGCGAATCATCACCACCTCCGATGAGGTCCTGCAGGAACTGACAAACCTCAAGCGCTAAGTGATGAGCCTCACCGGTCCATCCGCATCAGGGGATCGGTGAGGCTTTTCTCTTCCTAACGAACAGCGCTTGGAAGCCGAATGTAGAAGTGATGGCTCTTGAAGCCAGCTCTACAACCGGGACGGGCTCATGATTGTTCTTACACGGCTGAACGATGCCCGGTTCGCCATCAATCCGGACCTCATAGAGCGGATCCATTCCACCCCGGATACCACTCTGGTGATGGTCGACGGCGCCAAATATATCGTCACCGAAAGCCTCGCCGAAGTCATCGAGCTGATCGCCGGCTACCGTGCCCGGGTGATCTCCATGGCGCGGGACATCCCGCCTGGCGACTTCCGCCCCGGACAGCCCCTGGGTCTCGTTCCCTCCGCCACCGACACCGAACGCTCCGGCGAGAGCCGGCCGGCAGGCGTTACCGTGCCACTTCGTCCTAGGAAAATGTAATGGATCCCGCAACAATCATCGGGCTGGTTCTGGCCTTTGGGTCGCTTTACGCGATGATCACCCTTGAGGGCTCCCACGTCACGGCCATCCTTCTTCCGGCACCCATGATCCTCGTGTTTGGGGCGACGCTGGCAGTGGGGTTGGCGGGCGGGACGCTCAAGGATTTCATCCTGTCCATCAAAGCCCTGCCCCGTGCCTTCACGGGTAAAACACCCGATCCGCGGGTCACCATCGCCTCGGTGGTGTCGCTGGCCGAAAAGGCACGCAGCGAGGGTCTGCTGGCCCTGGAAAAGGACGCCGGGGAAGCGGAAAATCCATTTCTGCGCACGGCGCTCCAGAACATCGCCGACGGCACCGACGGCGAGGAACTGCGGGTCCTGCTCGAAGACGAGATCGCCACAAAGACTGCCACCGACAAGGTGCCCGTCAAGTTCTACAACGCACTCGGAGGCTATGCCCCGACAATCGGCATCATCGGCACCGTGGTTTCGCTGACCCACGTGCTGGAAAACCTGGACACTCCGGCAACGCTGGGGCCGATGATCGCCACAGCTTTTGTCGCCACCCTCTGGGGCCTGCTTTCGGCCAACTTCCTCTGGCTTCCGATCAGCACCCGGTTGAAGCGGCTGGGGGACCTGGAAGCCGATGAAATGGTCCTGCTCATGGAGGGAGTCCTGGCCCTGCAGGCCGGGAGCCAGCCGAGACTGCTCGGCGAGCGGCTGCGGGCCATGGTCCCCGCTCACGCCCTTACCGACGCCAAAGAGCCCAAAGAACCCAAGATCAAAGACACCAAAGAGGCAGCATGAGCGCCCCGCGGCGCCGTCGGCCCAAAGAGGATGAGGAGAACCACCCCGACGAACGCTGGATGGCTTCCTACATGGACATGGTGACGGTGCTCATGTGCATGTTCATCGTCCTGTTCGCCATGTCCACCGTGGACCAGAAAAAATTCGAACAGCTCCGGGAGTCCCTGGCCACCGGCTTCGGTGCGGTGGAATCCAACACAGTGGACACCGCCGTCGGGATCATCGCCACGCCGGAGCAGGTGGACGACAAGGAAATCCTTGAGCCGGACGCCGGCCTGCCCGGCGCTGGGGCATCGGAACTCGAAATTCCGGACGCCACCGATCCCGCAGCCCTTGCCGCCGCCGAGGTCCAGGACCTGACCGAACTGCAGGAACGGATCAGGGCAGGCCTCCAGGAGAAGGGCCTGGCGGACACAGTGCGGTTCGAAATCGATGACCGCGGCCTGACCATCCGGCTGGTGAGTTCAGAAATGTTCTTCGCCCCTGATGCCGCCGATCTCACCGATCAGGCCGTGACGGTCCTGGAAACCATCGGCCCGATCATTGCCCCCACCTCGTATCACGCCTCAGTGGAGGGACACACTGCACAGGTTCGCCAGATCACCGACAACGCACTGGACTGGGAGCTCTCCTCGTCCCGCGCCGTCAAGGTGCTGCGCTATCTGGTGGAGGAATCAGGCGTGGACTTCAGCCGCGTCAAGGCTGTCGGCTTCGGAGAGTCCCGCCCGCTGACGCCGGGCACGTCATCGGCTGAGCTGGCACAGAACCGCCGGGTAGACATTGTGGTCCTGTCGGGGCAGACCGAAGCGGTCCGGCAGCTGATTCCCGGAATCGTCTCCGGAGAGCCCGCCGCGGGACAACCTCCCGCCCCGCAGCCGTCCGCTACCCAGCCGGCCACTCAGCCCGCTGTCCAGCCAGCCGGGGGGCACCACTAGTCGGGCGGAACCCAAAAGCAGGTCCGAACGGCTTACGCCTCCGGACCCGCTGCCGATAGTGGCACTTGTGACGGTCCATCATGAAACAACTGCCCTTGGCGTGCCCGCAAACGCCGCCTCCCCGGAGGCCTACGATTTCCGCCGTCCCACCACCCTGGCCCGGGAACACGCCCGGGTACTGGAGATGGCCTTCGACACCTTTGCCCGCCAATGGGGCACCCAGCTGACCGCCAAGGTCCGGGTGCTGTCCCAGGTGACCAGTGAACGGGTGGAAATCCTCAGTTACGACGAATACGCCGCCGGGCTGCCCGCCGTCACCGGAATGGTCCTGTTCAACGTTCCCAACATCGGGGCCAAGGCCGTTATCCAGTTCCCCACCCCGGCCGCTCTGTCCTGGGTGGGACACATGCTCGGGGCCACCGGAGCCATGGCGACGCCGGAACGGAAGTTCACGCAAATCGAACAGGCGCTCCTGGGACGGATCATGGATGATGCCCTGGACGGGCTGCACTATTCCCTGGGAACGCTGCTGCGCTCGCCAATGACCCCGGCATCCATCCAATACAACTCCCAGTTCGCCCAGGCAGCGGCATCGGCCGACCCCATGATTGTGGCGACCTTCGAAATGGTGGTGGGCGACAACGTGGCCCCGGCCACCGTTGCCATTCCTGCCGGCGCCCTGCTGCCCCAGCTCGACCCCGTGGGAAGTGCCGGATCCTCCGCGCCGCCGGCGGCACTGATCCGAGGGCAACTCGCCCACGTCCCGGTGGAGGTCCTGCTGCAGCTGGATTCCATCCCGGTGAAACCGGCAATGGTCCTGAATCTTGCCGTCGGCGATGTCCTGAACCTGGGCCATCCCCGCCACCGCCCGCTGAACGTCACGGTTGGAGGCCACAGGTTGGCCCAGGCCGCGGCAGGTTCCAGCGGTTCACGCCTGGCCGGCGTCATCGTCAGTACCGAGGAGAGTAAAAAATGAGCATCCCCACATCCCTGCACACAGACGCCGCATCGGCACTTGTCCGTCTGCTGCCCACCTCCATCGTGTTGGAGCCGCTGCCGTTTCCCGGCAGCGGCATGCCGCTCGAGGAAGTGGCCCAGGCCGTCACAGCGTCCTTCGTGGGGTCCGAATCAGCGGATCTGGCGCTGGTGCTCGACAGCAGCACGCCCCTCGCCGACATCGCCGGCTCCCCGTCCCCCTTCCTGTCGGAAGCAGACATCCTGCGCCCGGCGCTGGAGGCCGCGGGCTCAACACTCGGCGTCGGCGTCCTGGGCGACACCCATATTGATGACGCTTCAGCGCTTTTCAGCCACCCCTCCACTGTGGTTTTTGAACTGCACGGGCACGATGGCCGCGCCGGATGGTTTGCCATCCGGCTGCGCGACACTCCCCACGGAACCGCCAACGACGCAGCCATAGCCGGCAAGCTCAGCCGCATCAACAACGTCGAAATGGCGTTGACCGTGGCCATTGGCCACACCCGGATGGCCGTCCGTGACGTCCTGAACCTGGAACCGGGACGGGTGGTGGAGCTTGACCGTTCCGCCGGAGCGCCCGCCGACATCCTCCTCAACGGGCGCCTGATCGCCAACGGCGAGGTGGTGGTCATCGACCAGGACTACGCCGTCCGCATCACCAAGATCCTCGACGTTGCCGAAGGCCTCAGCTAGGTGGAAACACTCGCCCTGATCCTCCGGGTCGTGGTGTCGCTCGGTGCGGTCCTGGCCCTGGTCTGGTGGTTCCAGCGGCGGCTCACCCGCAGCGCGCGGGCCTCCGGCGCCGAGCCGCTGGTCCGCGTCGTGTCCCGGCAGGCCATAACACCCAAGGCATCGGTTGTGGTGATGGAGACCGGCGGGCAGCGCTTCCTGCTCGGTGTCACCGAAGCTTCAGTGAACGTCCTGCACACCTCCGAGGCGGAACTCCCGCCGCAGGCCAGCTTCGAGGCGCACCTTGAAGCGGCGGTCCACAACCCCGGCCAGCACAGCACCGGCCCGCGGCGCCGCGCCGAAGGGCCAGCCCACGCCCTGAACGGCCAGCCGGACGCCGGGAATCCGATCCTGGCCGGTTCCGTCCTTTCGCCTGCCACCTGGCGGCAGGCCGGCGCTGCCCTCCGAAGGGGCAGGAACGGGTGAAGGCCGCCCTCCACCGTCCACGGCTGGCCGGGTTCCTGGCGGTTGCCCTGCTGGTGTTCGGCATCATGTTGGCGCTATCGCTGGCCGCTGCGGCTCCGTCCCACGCCGTGACCTTCGACCCGTCAGCACCCGCAGACCCGTCCGCCCCCACCGATCCTTCCGCGCCCGACGACGGCGATGGCCTAAGCATCGACATCAACGGCGCCGACGGCGGACCCTCCACCGCTGTCGTCACACTGATCGGTATCACCCTGCTGTCAGTGGCCCCGGCGCTGCTGCTGATGATGACCTCCTTCACGAAGATCTTCGTGGTGCTGGCCATGACCCGCAACGCCCTGTCGCTGCCGTCGATTCCGCCCAACCAGGTGCTGGCCGGACTGGCCCTGTTCCTGTCCCTGTTCATCATGGGGCCGGTCCTGACGGAGATTAATACGCTTGCAGTTCAACCGTTCCTGAACGGGGAACTCACCTTCGACGGTGCACTCAATACCGGCTCCGGACCGCTGCAGCAATTCATGCTCGCCCACACGCGGGAAGAGGACGTGGCGCTCATGACCCGCGCCGCGAACCGTGAGAACCCGGAGAGCCCGGAGGACGTTCCGCTGCTGACGCTGATCCCCGCCTTCATGATTTCCGAGCTGCGCGCGGCCTTCATCATCGGTTTCGTGATCTTCATTCCGTTCCTGGTGATTGACCTGGTGGTTTCAGCGGCCCTGATGTCCATGGGCATGATGATGCTCCCTCCGGTGATGATCTCCCTGCCGTTCAAGATCCTGCTCTTCATCCTGGTTGACGGATGGGGACTGATCATCACGTCCCTCATCAACAGCTATCAGGGCGGTACCTGATGGATACCAATTCAGTCCTGGACATTGGGCTGCAGGGACTGTGGGTCGCAGCGAAACTGTCAGCCCCTGTGCTCATCACAGCGCTCGTGGTGGGGTTTGCGGTGTCCCTGATCCAGTCCATTACCCAGATCCAGGAAGTCACCCTCTCCTTTGTGCCCAAGGCCATCGCCGTCGGCATCGCCCTGCTCGTGTGCGGGCACTGGATGATCGCCGAGATGATTTCCTTCACGAATGAAATGTTCGCCAAAATTCCGCAGCTGCTGGGCGGCGGCTGATGGGAATCAGCGTTAACCAGGAGTGGCTGGAGGCGGTCATGCTGGCCGGCGCACGAATGGTTGCGTTCCTGGTGGTGGCGCCGCCATTTTCCTACAACGCCTTTCCCGCACGGGTGAAGGCCATGCTGGGCATCGGCCTCGCTCTCGCCGTCGCACCGGTGGCGAGCGAGGGCTACACCTCCCTCGGAACGGCGGCGTACTTCACGGCGCTGGTCCTGGAACTGGGGGTGGGATTCGTGCTGGGGTTCCTGGTGCTGGTCATTTTTTCCGCCCTGCAATCAGCGGGAAACCTGATTGACCTGTTTGGCGGGTTCAGCCTTGCCCAGGGCTTCGATCCGCAGTCCATGGTCAACGGAGCCCAGTTCACGCGGCTCTTCCAGATCACGGCGCTGGCGCTCCTCTTTGCATCGGACGGCTACCAGCTGATTATCGGCGGGCTGGTCCGCAGCTTCACGGCCTTGCCGCTGGGCGGAGGGATCAGCCTTGCAGACCCGGTCTCCGCCATGGTCTCAGGGGTGTCCCAGATGTTCGTGGCAGCCGTGCAGATTGCCGGCCCGCTGCTGGTGGTCCTGTTCCTGGCGGACGCCGGACTGGGGCTGCTGACCCGGGTGGCGCCGGCACTGAATGCCTTTGCCCTGGGTTTCCCCCTGAAGATCCTGCTGACGCTGACACTGGCCGGGGTGGTCTTTGTTGCCCTGCCGCGCCTTGTTGCTGCCATCACTCAGCAGGCCGTCCGGGCCCTGACGGGAGTGGGCTAGGTGGCGGAGGAAGGCACCGGAGAACGGACCGAGCAAGCCACTCCCAAACGCATGAAGGAAGTGCGCTCCAAGGGGCAGCTGTCCCGCTCGGAGGACCTCACGGCATGGATTGGGGTTGGAGTTGCGGCGCTGATGATGCCGATGACCATCAACCGCGGTGCACAGGCCGGGTCCGAAGGGCTGCTGGGAGTGGACACCATCACCGCAAACCCCGATCCGCTGCTGGCGCTGACCCTGCTCGGGGAGGGACTGGGCGCGCTCGGATTTGTTCTGGGCCCGCTGCTGGGCGTTGTCGCGGCCGCGGTCCTCCTGACCGCAGCCCTGCAGGGCGGCATTCACTTCAAGAAGTTCAAGGGTAAGTTCGAGCAGTTCAACCTGGTCAACGGCATGAAGCGCGTTTTCGGCACACAGGCGCTGTGGCAGGGAGTGAAGGCCCTGCTGAAGACGGCGGTGGTGGGGCTGGTCCTGTACATGGTGATCCAGGGGCTGATGCCGGTGCTCACGACGGCCGGCGGACTGCCGGTGTCCGCGGTGCTGGAAGCCGCCGCCGGGGGAACGGGATCGCTGCTGCAGGCTGCCGTTGCCGCCGGCCTGGTTCTGGCCGTTGCAGATATCTTCGTTGTCCAGAAGCGGAACCGGAAAAAGACCCGGATGACGTTGAAAGAGGTCAAGGATGAAAACAAGAACATGGAAGGCGACCCGCTGATCAAGTCCCAGCGCCGTTCACGGCAGCTGGCCATGAGCAGAAACCGCATGATTGCCGCGGTTGCCGACGCCGACGTCGTTCTGGTTAATCCGACACACGTGGCCGTGGCCCTGAAATACGAGCCCGGCAAATCAGCACCGCGGGTGGTGGCCAAAGGAGCCGGAACCATTGCCACCCGCATCCGCGAGGAAGCTGAAACACAGCGGGTCCCTATGGTCCGCGACATACCGCTGGCACGCGCGCTGCACGCGGCATGCGAATTGGGTCAGGAGATCCCGCCGGACCTCTACAACGCCGTCGCGCGGATCCTGGCATTCGTCATGGCGCTGAAGAGCCGCGGTTCAACATCCGGCGTGCACACCATGGCCGACCCGCAGACACCACCCGCTACTACTTCCAGACCCATCCACCGTAAGGCGGCGACGTGAAGTCGAACCTCGTCAAAATGGCAGTACCCGTAGGCGTCATCGGCATCATCCTGCTGCTGGTCGTACCGATCCCCGCCGGCCTGCTGGACATCCTGATCATCATCAACATCCTGCTGGCCCTGGTCATCCTGCTGACCACGATGTTCGTGCGCAAACCGCTGGACTTCTCCGTGTTCCCCTCGCTCCTGCTCGTGGCCACACTGTTCCGGCTGGGCCTGAACGTTGCGTCCACGCGCCTGGTGCTGGGTGAGGGATACGCCGGGCAGGTGATTGAGGCCTTTGGGCACGTGGCTGTGGGCGGTTCGCTGATTATCGGCGCCGTGATCTTCCTGATCCTGGTTGTCATCCAGTTTGTCGTTGTCACCAAGGGCGCGGAGCGGGTGGCCGAAGTGGGTGCCCGCTTCACCCTGGATGCCATGCCGGGCAAGCAGATGGCCATCGACGCCGACCTGAACGCTGGGCTGATCACTGACACGCAGGCACGGGAACGAAGGGCTGAGGTCTCCGCCGAAGCGGACTTCTACGGAGCCATGGACGGCGCCTCAAAGTTCGTCAAGGGCGACGCGATCGCCGGCCTGATCATCATCATCATCAACCTCGTCGGCGGCATCGCCATCGGCATGCTCCAGCGGGGCATGGACATTGGCGAATCGGTGGGCACCTACAGCCTCCTGACCATCGGCGACGGCCTCGTGACCCAGATACCGGCGCTGCTGATGGCTGTTTCCACCGGCATGATCGTCACGCGGTCCAACGCCGAAGCGGACATGGGATCGACGGCGTCGGCACAGCTGAGCCAGTCCCGCAACGCGCTGATGATTGCCGGGGGCGCAGCCATCGTGATGGCCCTGATCCCGGGGATGCCGAAGCTCCCGTTCATCATTATTGGTGCGCTGCTCATCTTTGTCTCCCAGCGGATCAAGGTCAGCGAGGCCGCCGAGGAAGCCAGCAAGGAAACCGCCCTGGCCCAGCTCAACGAACCACCGGCGGAAACCACGGAGGACCTGATCGAGCAGATGCGGGTCCACGCGCTGGAGATCATGCTGGCTCCGGACCTGGTGGGCATTGTTACCGGCGGTTCGGACGACCTCCTGGCCCGGGTCCGCTCGCTGCGGCGCAAGATCGCCCTGGAACTTGGCATCGTGGTTCCGCCCGTGCGCACCCGGGACAGCGTGGATCTTCCCTCCGCCACCTACGTCATCCGCATTGCGGGGGTGGAGGCAGGGCGCGGGGAAGCGCCCGCCGGCAAGGTCCTGGCCCTGGGGGATCACCTCGAGAGCCTGCCCGGAGCCGCCACCGTGGAGCCGGTCTTCGGCCTCGCCGGCAAATGGGTGCCGAACGAGATGCGCCACGCGGCGGAAATGTCCGGAGCAACGGTGATCGACAGGGTTTCGGTTCTGGTGACGCACCTTTCAGCGGTTATCACCGCCAATGCCGCCCGGCTGCTGTCCCGCGAGGACGTGCGGATACTGACCGAAGGGGTGAAGCAGGTGAACCCCTCCGCCGTGGACGAACTCATCCCCGGGGTGATGTCGCTGGCCGAGGTGCAGCGGGTGCTGCAGGGGCTGCTGGCGGAGCAGATCCCCATCAACGACCTTCCGCGCATCTATGAGTCACTGCTGCTGCGCGCCAAGATTTCTCCCGACCCCGAACAGCTGGTGGAAGTTGCCCGCCAGGCACTGGGCCCGGCACTGACCGCCCAGTACATCGACCGGAACGTGCTGCGCGTGATTATGATCGACCCGGGACTGGAGCAGACCATGCTGGAGGCCCTGCGTCCATCGGACCAGGGAACCCAGATCCTCCTGGACCCGGCGCGCATCGACGCGGTCATGGCGTCGCTCAAGGCTGCTGTTGCGGGGGCGGAAAATGCCGGTTACGCAGCGGTGCTCGTGTGTGCCCCGGCCCTGCGGCCGGCCATCCGCCGGATGGTGGCGCCGCAAACGGGAGGGCTACCGGTTCTTTCGTATTCGGAGGTCACAGCGGCTAACGTCAGCATTGAGACAGTGGGGGTGGTCCGTGGAACCGAGACGATTTCAGCTTGAAGGCCCGTCGATTGACGCGCTGAAGGCACAGGTGCTGGCCGAACACGGTCCGCGTGCGCGGATCATTGCCGCCGAAAAGGTGACGGTCGGTGGCATCGGCGGATTTCTCGCCCGCCACCACTATGAGGTGACGGTTCAGCTGCCACCCCGCGGACGCCGCCGGGCACCGGGAGAGCCCGATGCGCATAAGGATGCCGGAATCGCAGCATTGCTGGACCGGGCAGAGCAGGCCGAAGCGCGCCTTCAGGATCCCGCCGGCGAGCGGTCCGCCGCCGTATCCACGGCATCGCCTGCCTTTGCGGAACTCATGGACACGTTGACGTTCAGCACCGAAACCGCTGACGTTCCGGCGGATCCGGTGGCCCTGATTTCAGTTCCGGAGCCAGTGCAGCGCGTCCGGTCCGCGCCGGCCCCGCTGTCCGGAGCAGGTGACCTCGTGATCGTGGTGGGGCTGGGGGAGGACGCGCTTGAAGTGTGCCGTTCCATGTCCCGTGCCGTCGGTGCGGGAGCATCCGGTGTTCGCGCCGCCGGACTGGTGACTCCTGACGACGTCGTCATGGCCGGCGACCGGCGTGCCGTGGCCGCAGCGCGGGCCGCGGGGGTGATGGGCGGCTACGGCATTTTCCTCGCCTACAGCCTGGGCCGCGGTGCCACCGAATTGGGGAGGCATGCGACGCTGGTTGCGGCGTTGTCCGCGGACCAGCTCTGGGTGGTGGCCGACGCCGGCCGCAAACCTGACGATACGGCCGCCTGGGTAGGTGCGGTTAGGGCCGCCGCCAACGTGGACGCGCTCGCGGTGGAAGGCCTCGAAGCGACGGCAACTCCGCAGACCGTGAACGCGCTGGGCCTGTCCATCGGCTGGCTTGACGGGGGACCCGCTCCCGCTCCGGTGCTGTCATGATGCTTCGGGAGGCGGGACGGGGGAGGGCACTGGGGACGTCACTTCCCGTGGCACCAGCAGGGGTGTGGGATAGAGTGGGCCAATGCTGGTCCTAACGCGCAAATCAGGCGAACAGATCTTGATCGGAGAAGATATCGTCATCACCGTCCTTGAAGGGCGGGGCGACGGCGTGCGCATCGGCATTGACGCTCCCCGCGGGGTGAAGATCCAGCGGCAGGAGGTCCTGCGTGCCGTGGAAGAAGCCAATGTGGCTGCTGTCGACACGGCACCAGACGCCGAAGAGCGCATCAAAGCCATGCTCGCGGCCAGGCCGGCGGCTCCCAAACCCTCCGCGCAACTCGATAAGCCGTGAGGGACTCCGCTGGCGTTTAGCTTTACCGGGTGGCCTGAAACGGCGGAGAACAACTCGGGCTACCGCGCTGGCCGTGTTGGGCGCGTGTCTCACTGTGAGTCATACCAGTGGCCCGGGTGGCCACCCGTCGTGCGGCATACCTGAGCCCAATTCGGCCGCACAACTCTTTCACCCAACAAAAAAATCCCCTGGAACTCCAATGAGTTCTCAGGGGATTTTTCCTTTTTGCTGCGGAGCCTCCTGCCAGAATCGAACTGGCGACCTTCTCATTACGAGTGAGACGCTCTACCAACTGAGCTAAGGAGGCGGGCTTCAGCTGTCCGCTAACGGCCAGAATCCACAAGGAACTACTTTACGTGCCACGGGGCGGCTGGTCAAAACGGCCCTCTCTGACCCGACGTTTCTGGTGCGGCATAGAACCGGGACCATTTCCGGGCGGCGCCCGTGACAAACAGCTAGGAGCAGACCTTGTCCTCGCGGGGTACGGTGCCGTCAATGAAATAGTCGTCCACAGTGTTGGCGATGCACTCATCCCCGCGTCCGTACGCGGTGTGCCCCTCGCCTTCCCAGGTCACCAGGGTGGCGGAGTCCAGCTGTTCGGCCAGAGCCACGGACCACTGGTACGGGGTGGCCGGATCGCCGGTGGTGCCGATGACCAGCAGCTCGGCGGCACCCTCGGCCTTAATCTCATGCGGGGTGTTCACCGGTTCATAGGGCCAGTACTCGCACGTGATCCCGCCGTAGCCGAGGAACTTGCCGATGGTGGGGGAGGCTTCTTCGAGCTTCTTGGCGTCCAGGGCCATCTGCTCATCATCGGCGGTCATCGGATAGTCCAGGCAGTTGATGGCGCTGAACGCCACCGTGGTGTTGGACCCGTAGGTGCCGTCGGGCTGCCGGTCAGCGTTCAGGTCCGCCAGGTACAGCATGGTGGACGGGTCGCCCTTGAGTGCGTCAGCAAGCGCCTGGGTGAGGACAGGCCAGTTGTCGGAGTTGTACAGCGGGACGATGAGGCCGGTGACGAAGGTGGACACAGTGACCGTCCGGCCGTCCTTGGCCGTCATCGGGCTGGCCTCGACGGAGGCAATCAGGTCCCGGATGGTGTCAATGGCCTGATCGGTGCTGCCGGACAGCGGGCAGTCTGCGGACGTCAGGCAATCCTCAACATAAGCGCGGATGGCATTTTCGAAACCTTCCGCCTGGCCAAGGGTGATGTCTTCATTGCTGGCGGAAGGATCCAAGCCGCCGTCGAGGACCATGCGGCCTACCCGTTCCGGAAACAGCTCGGCGTAGGTGGCGCCCAGGAACGTGCCGTAGGAAAAGCCCAGGTAGTTCAGCTGCTCATCACCGGCCACTGCACGCAGGATGTCCATGTCCCGTGCGGCGCTGACGGTGTCCACGTGACCCAGCAGCTCACCGGTCTTCGCTTTGCACTTGGCAGCCAGCTCTCTGGCGTCCTCGCGGGCGGCCTCCAGCCCGGCCGGCACGGCCGGATCGTAATACTCTTCGCGGAGGGCATCCAATTCGGCATCTGTGAGGCATTCCACCGGGGTGGACCGTCCGACACCGCGCGGATCAAAGCCCAGAATGTTGAAGTTTTCCCGCAGCCGGTCCGTGGTCACGTAGTCCACGGATTCACTCACGATGTCATAACCGGAGCCGCCCGGCCCGCCCGGATTGAGCAGAATGGTGCCCTGCGGTGTTTTGTCATCGGATTCAGCCAGGATCACGGCGAGCTCAATGCTCTCGCCGTCCGGGTCCGCATAGTTCAGCGGAACGTCAACCGTGGCGCACCGGAAGCTGTTTCTCAGCCCGTTTTCACACTCGTCCCAGGCCACGTCCTGGCTGTAGAAGGGCAGCAGGTCCTCGGGAACGTCTCCGATAACGTCAGCAGAGGCGGCTGTCGGAGTTGCACTCGCGGACGACGACTGCGACGCCGCGCCGGTTTCATCCGGCTCAGTGTCCCCGGTACAGGCAGTTATGCCCGTCAGCAGGACGACGGCGGAGGCTGCAGCCAGCGCAAGTCGGGGAAAGCGGCGGCTGGCTGGGGTCATCGTTGCTCCTGGAGACTGTGGACGGTGCGATAGGTGTCGGCGGACTGACAAGCTGCACTGCGGCCCGCGGGGTTTATAACAGGCTAACTGCCATTGCCTCGATGGCCAGCAGCGGTGCCACATTGGTGGACACCAGGCGTCTGCGGACCACGTTGATTTCCTCCATTCTCAGCAGTGTCTGTTCCGGGGAGCCCTGGGCGGCGTACTCGGTCAGTTCGCGGCGCAGGGATTCATTGACGAGGGTGTCGCTGTTGCCGAGTTGGAGCATGAGGACGTCCCGGTAAAAGGAGAGCAGATCGGTCAGGGCCCGGTCGAAGTAATCGTTCTTGGACCGTTTGGCCCGGCGGACCTGATCCTCCTCCAAGCGCTTGACCTGGCTGCGGATCGACGGCGGCAGTGTTCCGCTTTCCGGCGCGCCCAGGGAGGCCAGCAGCGACTGCCGTTCGGCGGCGTCGCGCTGTTCAAACGAGCTGGTGGCTTCGGCTTCGGCCAACGCCACCAGATCGGCGGCCGCTTTCATGGCGCCGGAGACGTTGCGCAGGGAGAGGGGGAGCCGCACGATGGAGTCCCGGCGGCTGCGTGCGCCCTCGTCGGTGGCCAACCGCTTGGCAATGCCGATGTGGCTCTGGGCGGCACGTGCCGCTGCGCGGGCCACATCCGGGTCAATGCCGTCCCGGCGGATCAGCAGCTCAGCCACGTCCTCGACCGGTGGCAGGCGGAGGCTGACCGCGCGGCAACGGGATCGGATGGTCACCAGGACGTCGCCGGGGCTGGGGGCGCACAGCAGCCAGATGGTGCGCGGCGGCGGTTCTTCGATGGCTTTGAGGAGCACGTTGGTGCTGCGTTCCTGCATGCGGTCGGCGTCTTCGACAATGATGACGCGCCAGCGGCCCGTGGAAGGCTTGTCCTGGGCCTTACGCACCAGCTCCCGCGCTTCATCGATGCTGATGGTCACCTTCTCCGTGGTGACTGAGGTGACGTCCGCATGTGAGCCTGCCAGCGCAGTCCGGCAGGCCTTGCACTCACCGCAGCCGCGCAGCGCCGGATCCTGCTGGTCGCACAGCAGTGCGGCGGCGAAGGCCCGGGCGGCGTTGGACCGGCCGGATCCGGGCGGGCCGGTGAACAGCCAGGCGTGGTTTGGGGTTGCCTGGGCGGCTCCGCGGCGCAGCTGGTCAACCACCGGATCCTGGCCCTGCAGATCGTCCCAGACACTCACGGCAACAGCTCCTGGACCCTCGCCGAGATGGTGGCTGCCAGCTCATCCACGGGCTTCCCGGCGTCGAGCACCAGATAGCGGTCAGGGTCGGTCCGGGCCTGCTCCAGGAAGGCCCGCCGGATGCGCAGGTGGAAGGTGTCGGGCTCGGATTCCAGCCGGTCCTCGGCGGCCTCGTTGGCGGTGCGCCGCAGGCGGCCCTGTTCGGGATCCACGTCGAGCAGCACGGTGAGGTCCGGAGTAAAGCCTTCGGTGGCCCAGACGTTCAGCCGGCGCACGTCGTCCGCGCCCAGCGACCGTCCGGACCCCTGATAAGCCACCGAGCTGTCGATGAACCGGTCGCAGACCACCACCTCGCCGCGTTCCACGGCCGGGCGGATCACCTGTGCCACATGCGCGGCCCGCGAGGCCGCAAAGATCAGCGCTTCGGTGCGGGCGTCAATGTCGCCGTTGCCGTGCTCCAGCACCAGGGAGCGCAGCTGCTCTCCCACCGGCGTTCCGCCCGGCTCACGCGTGCGGACCACGGTGCGGCCGGACGCTTCCAAAGCCGCAGTGAGCTTGGCCGCCTGGGTCGACTTGCCGGCACCGTCGCCGCCTTCGAAGGTTATGAACAGGCCTGCCGTAGCGGCGGGGACATCAGAAATACTCACCTGCCTAGCCTACCTAGTCCGGCTGGGAAGCCGCTGCCAGGGAAACCGGCTCCGGGGCATGGTGCAGGCGGCATCTCCGCGAGCGGGCCGAGGGCCGGCAGCTGCCGTTCCATGAGTCTCTGCGTGAACGTTTTGTGCGGGCCTATCCAGACGCAGCGCATTAGGCTGTTCCCATGAGCCAAGCGCCGAACCTCCACTCCGCAGGGAACCTTTCACCGGACACCGTAGTGGTGTCTGCAGGGCGTCCGCCGCGTGAACCGGATGCCCCGGTCAACCCGCCCATCGTGCTCTCCTCGACTTTCCACGGCACAGGGACTCCGGCTCCGGGCGACCGGGTGTACGGCCGCTTTTCCAACCCCACCTGGGACCCCTTTGAAACGGCACTGTCCGAGCTCGAGGGGGCAGCTTTGCCGGCGCTGGTCTTTTCGTCGGGTCTGGCTGCCGTGTCGGCCGCGTTATCGCTGGTTCCCGCCGGCGGCATCCTGGTGATGCCGCAGCACAGCTATCAGGGGTCGCTGCTCCTCGCCGCTGAGGAAGCGGCCAACGGACGCTTCACGGTCCGCACCGTGGACATCGCGGATACGGAGCAGGTGCTGGCTGCTCTGCGGGGTTCCGACGCCGACGCCGACGCCGGCTCCGGCGACGGAACCCGGCCGGCGGACATGCTGTGGATCGAAAGCCCCACCAACCCGATGCTTGAGGTGGCCGAGATCGATGTGCTGGCCCACGCTGCCCACGATGCAGGTGCGCTGGTGGTCGCTGACAACACCTTTTCCACCCCCTTGGTGACCCGCCCGCTGGAGCTGGGTGCCGACGTCGTGCTCCACTCGGTCACCAAGTACCTTGCAGGACACTCGGACGTGATCCTCGGTGCGCTGGCCACCTCTGACGAGGACCTCCGCAGCCGGCTGCACAACCACCGCTCCCTGCACGGCGCCATCGCGGGGCCCTTTGAAGTGTGGCTGGCGCTGCGCGGGCTGCGGACCCTGGCTCTGCGGATCGAACGGTCTCAGGCCACCGCCGGGCTGCTGGCAGATCGGCTGCTCGGCCACCCGGCAGTGGAAGCCGTCCGCTACCCGGGCCTGCCCGGGGACGCCGGCTACGAACGCGCCGTCAAGCAGATGAACGGGTTCGGATCCATCCTGTGCATCGAAGTTGCCGGCGGAGCCGAGGCCGCGGAGGCCGTAGCTGCCCATGTTCGTTTGTGGCTGCCGGCCACTTCTCTCGGGGGAGTGGAATCGTTGATTGAACGGCGACGGCGCCAGCCGGGGGAACCGCATTCCGTGCCGGAGAACCTGCTGCGGCTCTCGGTGGGCATCGAGAATGCCGAGGACCTCTGGTCGGACCTCTCCTCCGCGCTGGCAAGGTAGGCTGAAACGGTGATCGCCGTTTTGCTTCTTGAGCCCATCCTGTACCAAGTCCTCGGCTTGGCTACGCTGATCATCGCGCTGTGGGCATTTTCGGACGCGCTGCGCCGCAAACCGCAAATGTTCGAAGCTGCGGACAAGCGGACCAAAGGTTTCTGGCTGGGCATGACCGGCGCCTCCACTGCCGTCGGAGTGTTCAGCTCATTGACGCCGGGCGCGCTGCTGCCCTTTACGCTGGCCGCCCTGGTCGCCGCCAGCGTCTACCTGGCGGACGTCAAGCCATCAGTCAGCGGTTCCGGCCGCGGAAGCTCAGGCCCTTACGGCCGCTGGTAACGGCTCCAACCGCGCCTGAACCGCAAGGCCAGGCTAACCGCCGGCTCAGCCGGGTGCGACGGCGTCCCACGCCACGGTGATTTCACCCAGCCGCCAGCGCGCCGGGCCGTTCATCAGCGGCCAGCCGGAGGCGCGCAGGGCCGCGCACATCGCCAGCCAGCGCTGCCGGTTTCCGTAGGACGCCTGGGGTGCTGCCTCCAGCCAGGCCTGGTCCATGGCCCGCAGCAGGGCATGGACTTTCTCGCCCGGCACGTTGCGGTGGATCAAGGCTTTCGGCAACCGCTCGGCCACGTCCGAAGGCAGTGTGAAGGCACCGAAGCGCAGGGAGATGCTCAGCGACACCGGTCCGCGGGAATCCAGTTCCACCCACGTTGAGCGCCTGCCTATCTCATCGCAGGTGCCGTCCACGAAGATGCCCCCGGGTGCCAGCCGTGAGACAACCATGTCCCAGTGCGCCTGGTACTCGTCCTCCGAATACTGCCGCAGCACGTTAAAGGCCCGCACCATGACCGGACGCCGTCCGTCCGCCGGCAGCTCGAATCCGCCCTGCCGGAAGGAGAGTCCGGCCCTTTCCAGGGACTTCGCCGACCGCACCCGGGCCGGATCAATTTCAATGCCCATGACCTCGACGTCGGGACGGACCCGGCCCAATCGGGCGTGGAGTTCGACGGCGGTGGTCGGGGCGGCTCCGTAACCGAGGTCAACAATCAGCGGGTCCGCAGCGCGGCGCAACCGCCAACCCTGGGGGCCGGCCAGCCAACGGTCCACCCGCCGCAGCCTGTTGGGGTTTGTAGTGCCCCTGGTCACATTTCCCACGGGTTTCTGCTGTTTTTGCACTAAACAATATTACTTGCCTGCAGCTGAGCTCCCTGACCCGAGGGACGGCGGGCGCCGTTCCGCTGAAAGGCGATCGGCCAGCGGGCAGGAAAAGTGGGGCAGGGCGTGCGCTGCCCGTCGGCAGGCCTGCCCCCGGCGCGGTGTCCTCCGTTACGATGACATATATGACTTACAAACTGATCCTTCTGCGCCACGGCCAGAGCGAATGGAATGAAAAGAACCTGTTCACCGGCTGGGTGGATGTGGATCTGACGGATCTTGGCCGGGCCGAGGCCCTCCGCGGCGGCGAGCTGCTCGTGGAAGCGGACATCCTGCCCGACATCCTGTACACCTCGCGTCTGAAGCGTGCCATCAACACCGCCAACATTGCCTTGGGCGCGGCGGACCGCATCTGGATCGACGTGAAGCGCAGCTGGCGCCTGAACGAGCGGCATTACGGCGCCCTGCAGGGCAAGGACAAGGCCCAGACCCTGGCGGAGTACGGCGAGGAGCAGTTCATGCTCTGGCGCCGCTCCTATGACACTCCGCCGCCGCCCCTGCCCGATGACAGCGATTTCTCCCAGGCCCACGATCCGCGCTACGCGGACCTGCCGCAGGACGAACTGCCGCGCACCGAGTGCCTCAAGGACGTCCTCGAGCGGTTCCTGCCGTTCTGGGAGTCGGACATCACCGCCGACATCAAGACCGGCAAGACGGTCATGATTGCCGCCCACGGCAACTCGCTGCGTGCCCTGGTCAAGCATCTTGACGGCATCAGCGACGCCGACATTGCCGCCGTCAACATTCCCACCGGCATTCCGCTGGTCTATGAACTGGATGAGAACCTCAAGCCGGTCAAGGCCGGTGGTACGTATCTGGATCCGGAGGCCGCTGCGGCGTCCATCAAGGCCGTAGCAAATCAGGGCAAGAAGAAGTAGAAGTTGGCCCGGCTCCTGCCGGAACAGCAAGAAAGGGGCGGCCCCGCGGGGCCGCCCCTTTCTTGCTGTCGCTGGATGTCTACCGGCTCGATTCGGACATCGGCTGCCATTCGCCGGTCACCAGATAGTTGACCTTTCGGGTCACCGAGACTCCGTGATCCGCGAAGCGTTCAAAGTAGCGGCTGGCGAGGGTGAGGTCCACGGTGCTGACAGCGGAGACGTTCCACTCCGGCGAGGCAATGGCCTTGAAAACGCCGGCATGGAGCTCGTTGATCCGGTTGTTGCACGCGTAGATGTCATTGCTCAGCTCCAGGTTCCGCGTCTCCAGAAGCTCACTGAGCAGCTCTGAAATGCGGATGTCCAGACGCGCCATCTCACTGAACGTTTCCACCATGGGCTCGGGCACCACATGTTCGGGGTAGCGCAGACGCGCCAGCTGGGCGATGTGCCGTGCCAGGTCGCCCATCCGCTCCAGCGACGCGCTCATCCGCAGGGAGCCCACGATCATGCGCAGGTCGCTGGCCACTGGCCCCTGCAGTGCCAGGACGTCGATGGCCCGCTCATCGAGATCGTTCTGCAGAAAATCGATCCGGGCATCGGCGGCAATGACATCCTGCGCCAGCTCTGTGTCGGCGCCTTCGAAGGCTGCGGTGGCTTTCTGCATCGCTTCGGTGACGAGCTCGGAAATCTGGGTCAGCTCTTCGCCAATCTGATGAAGCTCGGCTTGAAAAACCTTACGCACTTCGGCGTCCTTTCGGTTGTGCAGCATTCTGCCCGGTTGTACGCAGCTGTTCATCACAGCCGTACTGGCAGGATTTCAGCTGAGGGTTAACCGCTGGGCTTCTTTTGATGAACGTTAGTTTAACGGAAGCGCTAATGCCACCGGAGGTCCTTCGGGTGCCCGGCGGTCAGCCTAAGCTAGGAGAGTGAATCCTGTATTGCTGGGCCTGGTTGCCGGGGTCCTCGGCCTGGCCGTGGGCGTCTCCGGCGTACTCGCCTATGTTGCCAGCCGGAACCAACGCCGGGAGCTTGCCGCCAACGATGATCCCGCCTTTCCCAACGGAGCGGCGGAGGTGTTGGCCGTCATTGGCAGGGCGTACATCGTGGTGGACGCGGTTGACGGCGTTGTCCGCGCCAGCCCGGGCGCCTATGCGCTGGGACTGGTCCGCGGACACACCCTCGTTCCCGCCGAACTGCTGGCCATGACATCCCGGGTCCGGCGCGACGGGGTTATCGAAGAACGGCAGTTGGAGTTGCAGCGCGGCCCCCTGGGGCAGGGCAGCACAATCCTGCAGGTCCGGGTGGCGACCGTGGGGGAGGAATACATCCTCATCCTCGCTGACGACCACACCGAAATTGCCCGCACCGAGGAGGTGCGCAATGACTTTGTGGCCAACGTGTCACATGAGCTGAAGACCCCGGTGGGGGCCATCTCCCTGCTTTCCGAAGCGCTGGACGACGCCGCGGGAGACGAAGAAGCGGTGCGCCGCTTTGCGGCCAGGATGAGCAAGGAATCCGCCCGGCTGTCCGCCCTCGTGCAGGACATCATTGAACTCTCGCGCCTGCAAAGCACCGACATGGTGGACCGTGCCCGGGAGGTGGACCTGAATCAGCTTGTTGCCGAAGCGGTGGAAGCCAACCGACTGCCGGCCGAGAACCGGAAGACAACCGTCGTCGTCGGCGGCGCCGTTGAAGGTGCCGTTTACGGGGACGCAAAAATGCTCACCACGGCGTTCCGCAACCTGATCGACAACGCGATCCGCTACTCACCGGAGGGGAGCCGGGTGGGAATAGGCCTGCGGTCCCGTGACGGCATGGCGCAGGTCTCGGTCACCGACCAGGGGCCGGGCATCAATCCGGACGACCAGGAGCGGATCTTCGAGCGTTTCTACCGCATTGACAGTGCGCGGTCCCGGCATACCGGCGGCACCGGGCTGGGACTGAGTATCGTCAAGCATGTGGTCTCCAACCACGGCGGTGAAGTGAACCTCTGGTCCCAGCCGGGGCAGGGCTCCACCTTCACGGTCCGGCTGCCGGAGATGGAGTCCTCCGAGATGCCTGAGGAGGGGCAGCACCCGGACGCCGGTGCCCACGCCCGCAAAACACCCCCGCCCGCTGCCGGAACACATGAACGAGGAGTAAGCGCTTGAGCAGGATCCTGATCGTTGAAGACGAAGAGTCCTTCAGCGACCCGCTTTCCTATCTGCTGGGCAGGGAAGGTTTCGACGTCCAGGTGGTGGACAACGGGAACGACGCCGTGTCTGAGTTCGGCCGGCGCGGGGCGGATTTGGTCCTGCTGGACCTCATGCTCCCGGGACAATCCGGCACTGAGGTTTGCCGCCAACTTCGCCAGCGCTCCGATGTTCCCATCATCATGCTGACCGCCCTGGACGGTGAGATCGACAAAGTGGTGGGCCTGGAACTCGGTGCTGACGACTACGTCACCAAGCCCTACAGCTCGCGGGAACTGCTGGCCCGCATCCGGGCCGTCCTGCGCCGCCGAAAAGACGGCGGGGAACTGTCCGGGCCCTCGGTGGAGGCTGGACCGGTGCGCATGGACCTGGACCGCCACGTCGTCAGCGTCAACGGCGCGGACGTGCCCCTGCCGCTCAAGGAGTTCGAGCTGCTGGAGATGCTCCTGCGCAATTCCGGCCGGGTAATGACCCGGGGCCAGCTGATTGAGCGGGTGTGGGGCGCCGACTACGTCGGTGACACCAAAACCCTGGACGTGCACGTCAAACGGCTGCGGGGGAAGATCGAGCCGGACCCGTCGCTGCCGCGCCACCTCGTGACCGTCCGCGGGCTCGGCTACAAGTTCGAAGCCTGACCCGGTCACGGGTCCGCGACACGTTCTATTGGGGTCGGGGCCGGATACGGAAAAGGGACCCGGCCGCATGGCGTGGTCCCTTATTCCTGCCGGCGCTTCGCCGGCTCAAACCGTGGTGCTAGTTGGACTGCTGAGGCTCAGGAGTTTCAGCAACACCGGTATCAACACCGGTGTCCTGCTCAGCTCCGGCCTCATCCGACGGGGCCATGGTGGCGATGTCGGTGGGGAGCGCCGACGGCACCGGCAGGTACTCGCGGTAGTCAGCCAGGGTTCCGTCGACAACCGGGATGTTCACTTCAACGGTCTCGGTGCCGTTGCTGGCGTCGCCGCGCAGCCCCGTTCCGGGCACCGTGTCCACGTTGGGCACAGTTACCTCAGCGGCGAGGGCGTCTTCGAAGACCACTTTGTCTCCGGCGTCGATGTTCCAGCGGAGGGTGGTGCCGCCGGTGGCCAGCGAGAATTCGATGTCCTCGGAGGACGCGTTGACCACTGTGCCCAGCAGCCGGCCTTCTTCGCCGCCGCCGTTGCTGACCATCAGGATGTTCCGCAGCTCCACGTCGCCCACGTTTTCGACGATGCCGTCAGACGGGGAGTACTCGCGCACCGTTGCCTGTTCGTTCACGGCACTGCAGCTGGAGACTCCCAGTACGGCCAGCGCAATTACACCGGCGGCAGCTGCTCGCTGCGCCCGGTTCTTGGGGGTGAATCTCACAGCACAAACTCCTGGGGTATTGCGGTCTTTCGACCGGCGGCGTTTCTTTTGTGCCTAGCCTATCGGCAAACCCTCAAAATGTTGGATTTTTGCCCGCTCCGGGGGACGCAAAACAGGGCACTCTAAGACACATCGCCGCAGGTGGGAATGGGAAAAAGGGTCCGAATAATACCCAGCCTGATTACGATCGGGTACCTGACCTGCGAAAACTCTACTCGGCGTGTCGCACACATGGTAAACTAGAGGTTGGGAAAGGGGAAAGTCCACATGGTTTTTGAGGTTGGCGAAACAGTTGTTTACCCTCACCACGGTGCCGCGAAGATCGAAGAGATCAAGATGCGGACCATCAAGGGCGAAGAGAAGATGTATCTCAAGCTTAAGGTGGCACAGGGTGATCTGACCATAGAAGTACCGGCTGAGAACGTTGACCTCGTTGGGGTTCGGGACGTGGTGGGCAAAGAAGGTTTGGAGCACGTGTTTGACGTGCTGCGGGCCGAGCTCACTGAAGAACCCACCAACTGGTCGCGCCGGTACAAGGCAAACCTGGAGAAGTTGGCATCCGGTGACGTGGTGAAGGTGGCAGAGGTCGTTCGCGATCTGTGGCGCCGCGACCACGACCGCGGGCTCTCCGCCGGGGAAAAGCGCATGCTCGCAAAAGCCCGCCAGATTCTGATTTCAGAACTTGCGCTGGCCGAAAAGACGGACGAGGAACAGGCCGCAGTTGTCCTGGACAAGGTCCTGGCAAGCTAAGCAGCAGCATCCACAAAGAGCACATCGTTTATGGCATGCTGCCGGTCCTTCGGGGCCGGCATTTTGTCGTTAAAGTGCATCTTCAGTCCAGGCGTCCAGCTGCGGGGCACTAGGCTGAAGAAGTGCCTTCAACAACTTCATCCCCTCAGCGAATCGGCGTCATTCTGGTGGCAGGCGGTTCCGGTCAACGGCTGGGGTACGGAATCCCGAAAGCCCAGGTGCCGCTGTCCGGCGTCGCACTGCTCACCCGAGCACTGCAGGGGGTGGAAGCGTCCGGTGTTGCCGCGGCCGTCAGCGTGGCAGTTCCGGCTGGGGACACGGTTCTGCGGTCCCTCTGCGCAGACGCCGGCGTCAGCGTCCCGCTGACCGTGGTTGACGGCGGGGAAACCCGCGCACATTCTGTCCGGGCCGCCCTTCAGGCCCTCCCCGAAGACCTCGACGCGGTCCTGGTCCATGATGCAGCCAGGGCGCTCACTCCGCCCCAGGTGTTTCATCGTGTGGCGGCAGCGCTGGCTGCCGGTGCGCAGGCCGTCATTCCCGCCGTTCCCGTCACCGATACCATCAAGTCCACCGCTCCGACGGCTCCCGCGCAGGCAGCCATCGCATCGCTGACGGTGACGGGCACTCCGGACCGATCCGCGCTCCGCGCTGTGCAAACACCGCAGGGCTTTGACGCTGGCCTGCTGCGCAGCGCACATCTGGCGGCGATGGATTTCGACGCACACCAAGCCGCAGCCGTCACTGACGACGCCATGCTCGCCGAGTCCCTGGGGGCTGCGGTCTACGTCGTCGAGGGCTCGGATATGTCCCTCAAAATCACCACCCCGCTGGACCTGCTGCTGGCCGAAGCGGTGCTGGCCCGGGAACAGAACCTCCAGGAGGACTGACCATGCCCGCAGTGAACCTTCCCCGCACCGGCATCGGCGTGGACGTGCACGCTTTTGCCCCCGTCGACGCTCCGCGCCCCCTGTGGGTGGCCGGGCTGCTCTGGGACGGCGAACGCGGGCTCGCTGGCCACTCCGACGGGGATCCCGTGGCTCATGCTGCGGCGGACGCCCTGTTCTCGGCCGCCGGGCTGGGCGATTTGGGCACGCATTTCGGCACGGACCGGCCCGAATACGCCGGCGCCTCGGGCCTGACCCTGCTGGGCGAAGCGGCCCGGATTGTCCGGGACGCCGGGTTCGACATCGGAAACGTGGCGGTGCAGCTGATTGGGAACCGGCCCAAGTTCGCACCCCGCCGCGCCGAGGCTGAAGCGGTGCTCAGCGGTGCCGCCGGCGCTCCGGTGAGCGTATCCGCCACCACCACCGACGCCCTCGGCTTCACCGGACGCGGCGAGGGTATCGCCGCCATGGCAACCGCCGTCGTCGTACGGGTGAACGCGTCCCTGCGCGACACCTAGATCGGCGCGGGAGCGGTCCGGCGCGATAGCCTAGAGCGGTGAGCTTGAGATTCTATGACACCGCTTCCGCGCAGGTCCGTGACTTTGTTCCCCTGAAGGAGGGCGAAGTCAGCCTGTATTACTGTGGCGCCACCGTCCAGGGCCGGCCGCATGTGGGCCATATCCGCTCCGCCATCGCCTTTGACCAGCTCACCCGCTGGCTGCAGTTCCGCGGCTACCGGGTCACCACGGTCCGCAATGTGACGGACATTGATGACAAGATCCTGGCAAAATCCGCGGAATCCGTGGGCGCCGAGCCCTCCGCCGACGTCGTTCCCGACGAACCCTGGTGGGCCCTGGCCTACCGGTTTGAGCAGGAATTCGCCAAGGCCTACGACACCTTGGGCGTCCAGCGGCCCACGTACGAGCCCCGGGCCACCGGCCACATCCCCGAAATGCACGCGCTGATCGAACGGCTGATCGGGGCCGGCCACGCCTATCCGGCGCTGGACGATTCCGGCGACGTCTATTTCGACGTCCGGTCCTGGAACAAATACGGTTCGCTGACCCGGCAGAACATCGACGACATGCAGGCAGCGCCCGACGCCGGTCCCCGCGGCAAGCGCGATCCGCGCGACTTTGCGCTGTGGAAGGGTTCCAAGGAGGGGGAGCCGGAGACGGCTGCCTGGGACAGCCCCTGGGGAAAGGGCCGTCCCGGCTGGCACCTGGAATGCTCAGCGATGGTCACCAAGTATCTCGGCCCGCAGTTTGACATTCACGGGGGCGGGCTGGACCTGCGCTTCCCGCACCATGAGAACGAAATGGCCCAGTCCCAGGCCGCGGGAGACGGCTTCGCCAACTTCTGGATGCACAACGGCATGGTCACCTTCGAAGGTGAAAAAATGTCCAAGTCGATCGGCAACACCGTCAGCCCCGAGGAAATGCTCCGGCAGGCAACGCCCCGCGTGGTCCGGTACTACCTGGGCCAGGCGCACTACCGGTCCGTGCTGGACTACCGGCCGACTTCCCTGCAGGAAGCCGCTGCCGCGGTGGAACGCATCGACGGATTCATCGCCAAGGCCACCGCCAAGGTCTACGGAACCGCTGACTCCGGCTTCGTCCTGGATACCCGCCGCTCCATGCCCGCGGCTTTCGCGGACGCCATGGACGATGACCTCAACGTTCCCCAGGCACTTGCCGTACTGCATGACACGGTTCGCGCCGGAAACACCGCCCTGGCCGACGGTAATACTGAAGCGGTTCGCGACGCCCTGCACGCGGTGCGAACCATGACGGGCGTTCTTGGCCTGGATGACACTCAGCGGATCGAGACCGGCACGGGCGCCGAACACCGGGCCCTGGACTCGCTGGTCCAAGCGCAGCTGGAAGAGCGGCGCGCTGCGCGGGCCGCCAGGGACTGGGCCCGCGCCGACTCCATCCGGGACTCGCTGGCAGCAGCGGGCATCACGGTCGAAGACACCGCGGACGGAGCCAGCTGGAGCATGGTCCAGGACTGATCTGAGGATGTGGACGGCCGCGATTTTTTGCTTTCGGAGTACACTCCGGGCCGTGGAACACGCAGGGCCGGGAGCCTGCGTAAACTAGAAGTAATGCTTTCTTCTAGGTTTAAGGTGTAATCGATGGCCAACAACGGACGTCCCGGCGCAATGCGTAAAGCCAAAAAGGGCCCCAGCGGGGGCACCGGTGGATTGGGCCGCAAGGCTCTTGAGGGCAAAGGACCCACACCCAAGGCTGAAGAACGCCCCTATCACAAGGCGTACAAGAACAAGCAGCTTGCCGAGCGCTCGGCTGCAAAGCGCGGCGATAACCGCGACAACCGCGCCGCCGGCGGCCGCAGCGGCACCAACGTCCGCGGCAAGGTGGCTGAGGAAGTCGTCACCGGCCGCAACTCCGTGGTGGAAGCCCTGCGCGCAGGCATCCCGGCCAAGGCCCTCCACGTCGCCGTCCGGATCGACATGGATGACCGCGTGCGTGAATCCCTCAAGATGGCGGCCGACCGCGGCCTGCCCGTGATGGAGACACACAAGCCCGAGCTGGACCGCATGACCAACGAGGCCGTGCACCAGGGCCTCGTCCTGCAGATTCCGCCGTATGAATACGCGGACCCCATGGACCTGGCGCAGGAAACCATCGAGGCCTGGAAGAAGGGCCACATCCGCAACGCGCCGCTGTTCGTGGCGCTCGACGGGATTACCGATCCGCGCAACCTGGGTGCCATCATCCGTTCCGCTTCGGCCTTCAGCGCCCACGGCGTCATCGTTCCTGAACGCCGCGCAGTGGGCATGACCGCCTCAGCGTGGAAGACCAGCGCCGGTGCGGCCGTCCGCGTCCCGGTGGCCCGGGCAGGCAACCTGAACAACACCCTGAAGACCTTCAAAAAGATGGGCATCTTCGTCCTCGGCCTGGATGGCGACGGCGACGTGTCGCTGCCGGACATCGTCCTGGCCAAGGACCCGGTCTGCATTGTCGTCGGTTCCGAGGGCAAGGGCCTGTCCCGCCTGGTCCGCGAAAACTGCGACCAGATTGTGTCCATCCCCATTGACTCGGCCATGGAATCACTCAACGCGTCCATGGCGGTGGGCATCAGCCTGTACGAAATTTCACGGCAGCGCTCCGCCTGACACCAGGCGGAAATCCGAGAGGCAGCATGGCAGACCTGATCAGTACTCCGCAGGGCCAGGCCGCCGCACGGCGGGTTTCCCGGCCCTTCCCCCTTGGCGTAAGGAATTCTGTTCCCGGCGTCGACGAATTGCCGGGAACCGTCAACGTCTCCATCTACGCACCGGGACTCTCCGGCGTCGAAATCCATTTCGAAAAGGCGCCGGGTCAATGGGCCTCGGCGCGTCTGGGCGAGTCCGTGGCGGGGATCCACCACGGACGCGTCGCCGGACTGTCCTATGGCAGCCGGTACGGGTTTTGGCCAGCAGACAAGGAGCTGCCGGGTAGGCCGGGCAGCTTCCAACTTCTGTTGGACCCCTACGGCCGCGGAATTGACGAAGTTCAGCCGTCGGACGGTGTTCCGCTGTTCTTCTCCGTACACGTTGACCCGTCGTTTGACTGGGGCAGCTCGCGTCAGCTGTACACGCCGTGGCGCGACACCGTCATCTACGAGGCGCACGTGCGCGGACAAACGATGCTCCACCCGGATATCCCCGAAGAGCTGCGCGGCACCTACGCCGGCATGGCGCATCCCGTGATGGTGAATTATCTCCGAGAGCTGGGCATCACCGCGGTGGAGCTGCTGCCGGTGCACTTTCACACCGAAGAAGCCCATCTGCGCGAGCTGAACCTGCCCAACTACTGGGGCTACAACACCCTGGGCTTCTTCGCCCCGCACACCTCCTACGCCACCAAGGCCGCGCAGGCCGCAGGGCCCAAGGCCGTGCAGGACGAGGTCAAGACCATGATCAAATCCCTGCACGAGGCAGGCCTCGAGGTCATCCTGGACGTGGTGTACAACCACACGGCTGAAGGCACCAAGGACCAGCCTGCGCTGAGCTGGCGGGGACTGGGCGATGAACAGTATTACCGGCACGACGGCGAGGGCCGCTACCTGGACACCACCGGCTGCGGCAACACCTTGGATTTCAGTCAGCCGAGGGTAATCCAAATGGCGCTGGACTCGCTGCGCCACTGGGTTCAGGACTATCAGGTGGACGGGTTCCGGTTTGATCTTGCTCCAGCGCTGTGCCGTGACGCGGACGGGCATTTCGACCGCCGGCATCCGTTCCTGGTGGCGGTGGCGGCCGACCCCGTGCTCCACGGAATCAAGCTCATCGCCGAGCCATGGGACATCGGGCCCGACGGCTGGCAGACCGGTAACTTTCCGCCCGGGTGGGCCGAGTGGAATGACCGGTTCCGGGACACTGCCAGGGACTTTTGGCTCCGGGGCCAGGCCGCGCTGAATGCCGGCGGGACCGGAGGGTCGGTGGCCCGGATCGCCGGTTCACTGGCGGGTTCGGCCGATATGTTCGCCGGATCCGGCCGCACCGCTCTGTCCTCGATCAACATGGTCACCGCCCATGACGGGTTCACACTGGCGGACCTCACCGCCTACGAGTCCAAGCACAACGAGGCCAACGGCGAAGATAACCGGGACGGCAGCAGTGAAAACCGCAGCTACAACCACGGTGTGGAAGGTCCCACAGATGACGGTGAGATCAAGGCCCGCCGGGCGCAGAGCGCCAGGAACATCATGACAACCCTGCTGATGTCGTTGGGCGTCCCCATGCTGACGGCCGGCGACGAAATCGGCCGCTCCCAGCAGGGCAACAACAACTCGTACTGCCAGGACAGCCCCCTCACCTGGCTGGACTGGGACCTGGACGACAACGGCCGCCGGATGCTGGAAACCACCCGCACGCTGCTGCGCCTGCGCCGCGAGTTCCTCGCCTGGCAGCCGTACCGCTTCCCGGCCGATGCCAAGGAAGCGTCGTTGCTGTGGTTCGATGCGGATGGCCAGCCGATGGCGCTGGACAGGTGGGAGGACCCCAACTCCCGGGTGGTACAGCTGCTGGTTGGCTCCCGGAACGGGATGCTGCGGGGCATGCTGGTCCTGAATGGCTCGCTGCAGGACGTCGAAATCACTCTGCCCGATGCGCGGGCCCTGGAAGGTTCAGGCGCGGTCCGCGATGAGAACCACTCCTACGAACTTCTGCTAAGCACGGCAGACCGGACCACCGGGGCCACAGTGCGCGGCGGGGAGAAGGACGTCCTGCCGGCGAACTCGGTCAGCCTGTACCGAGCCTAGATGAGCCTGTACCAGGCACCCAGGTGCAACGCCCGGGTGCCTGAGGGCGTCTAGGCGTTGGCCACCAGCCCCAGTTCCGCCTTCGAGGCCAACCCCGAGTGGACCGGAAGCACCCTCACCGTGTACCCGAAGGGGCCGGCCTGCTCAATGCCGATCGTGCCGGAGAACATGTGCCGGCCGGAGCCGAGGTCCTCTGCCTGAGCCAGCTCGGCGGTCCGCGGGTCCGCCAGATGGTCATTTTCCAGGGCCTTGCCGTAGGCCACTTCCACGCTGACGTCCTCCGGACGCAGCGAGCCCAGTGACACGTAGGCCTGCACGTTCAGCTGGTCACCGATTTGCGGATCATCAGTGATGCCGATGGAATCCACATGTTCCACCGAGACGGCAGACCAGCCGTCGCGGATCCGCGTGATCCATTCCGCCAGTTCCTTCGCGGCCGCATACCCGTTGGCGGCAGCAGCACGTCCGGATTGTCCTGCGGGGCGGTACAGCTGGTTCACGTAGTCGCGCAGCATGCGGTTCGCTGACACAGCCGGACCAAGGTCTGCGAGGGTGTGCTTGACCATTTCCAGCCATTCACTCGGCAGGGAACCCGTGGGCGCATCCGAAGGGCCGGCGGAACCGGCCTCCACGGGCGGTTCCTTTCCATAGAACATGGGGGTCACGGAGTTTTCCAGCAGGTCATACAGTGCTGACGCCTCCAGATCATCGCGCTGGTCCGGGCCGTAGACTTCCCTCGTATGGGCTCCCTGGGTCGGGTTGGCGGAGGGGATGGCCCAACCGTTGTCGCCGTCGAACATCTCGTCCCACCAGCCGTCCAGGATCGAGAGGTTCAGTCCTCCGTTGATCGCGGACTTCATTCCCGAGGTGCCGGATGCCTCCAACGGCCGCAGCGGGTTGTTCAGCCAGACATCGCAGCCGGGGAACAGGGTCCTGGCCATGGCGATGTCGTAGTTGGGGAGGAACACAATGCGGTGCCGGACCTCGGGATCATCAGTGAACCGGACGAGGTCCTGGATCATGCGCTTGCCCTGCTCATCCGCGGGATGCGACTTTCCGGCGACCACCACTTGGAGTGGATGGGTGGGGTGCAGCAAGAGGGCCTTCAACCGGGCCGGATCCCGCAGCATCAGGGTCAGCCGCTTGTAGGTGGGGACACGGCGGGCGAACCCGATGGTGAGGATGTCCGGGTCCAGAACGTTTTCGGTCCAGGCCAGCTCGGCGTCAGTGGCGCCGCGCTTGCGCCAAGCGGCACGCACCCGCCGGCGCACGTCGTCGATCAGGCTGGAGCGAAGGCGCCGGCGCAGGTCCCACAGATCCTTGTCGCTGATCTCGTAGGCCCGGCTCCAGTCGCGGTCATGGACCGTGGCGACGCCGAACTTCTCGCGTGCCAGCTTGGTCACCTCGGGATCGATCCAGGAGGGCACATGAACGCCGTTGGTCACCGAGGTGATGGGGACTTCGGAAACATCGAACCCCGGCCAGAGTCCGGAGAACATTTCCCGCGACACCATTCCGTGCAGCTTGGCCACGCCGTTGGCGCGTTGTGCCAGGCGAAGACCCATCACGGCCATGTTGAACTTGCCGGGATCACCGCCGTCGTAGCTTTCAGCGCCCAGGGCGAGCACCTTGTCCGTGGGCACCGACTGCGCCAGCCCGGCGCTGAAGAAATGCCGGATCTGGGACTGGTCAAAACGGTCGATGCCCGCCGGGACAGGAGTGTGGGTGGTGAAGACGGTGTTGGCGCGGGTTGCGGTCAGGGCTTCTTCCCAGCCCATGCCGTTGTCCATCAGTTCGCGGATGCGTTCGATGCCCAGGAATCCGGCATGGCCTTCGTTGGTGTGGAACACCTCGGGGGCCGCCGTACCGGACAGGCGTTCGTAAACCCGCAGGGCTTTGACTCCGCCCATGCCCAGCAGGAGCTCCTGCTGCAGGCGATGGTCTCCACCGCCGCCGTAGAGCCGGTCCGTAATGCCGCGGGCGGCGTCGTCGTTGCCGGTGACGTCGGAGTCAAGAAGCAGCAGGGGTACGCGGCCGACGTCGGCACGCCAGATCTGCGCGGAGAGCCGGCGGTTGTTGGGCAACGGGAGGGTGACCCGGGCGGGGGTGCCGTCTTCTTCCCGCAGCAGCGTCAGCGGCAAGCCGTTGGGGTCCAGCACCGGATATGTTTCCAGCTGCCAGCCGTCGCGGGACAGGGCCTGCTTGAAGTAGCCGGCCTGGTAAAGCAACCCGACAGCGATCAGCGGAACGCCCAGGTCTGATGCCGACTTCAGGTGGTCCCCGGCAAGGATGCCCAATCCGCCTGAGTACTGCGGCAGGACGGCGCTGATCCCGTACTCGGGGGAGAAGTACGCCACGGCACGCGGCGCATCCTCACCGAGGGTCTGATACCAGCGAGGGGCAGTCAAATAAGCATCGAGGTCGGCGCCCAGATCCTGGATGCGCTGCACGAGCTCTGCGTCCTGTGCCAACCGTTCGAGGCTGCCGCGGCTCACGGACCCGAGGAACTTGACCGGGTCATGGCCGCTGGCATTCCACTCAGCCGGATCCAGGTCGGCGAAGAGCTGGGTGGTGGGCTCATGCCAGGACCACCTCAGGTTCGAGGCCAGCTTGCTCAGCGGAGCAATGCTGTCGGGGAGGACGGTTCGGACGGTAAACCTTCGAATTGCCTTCACCCGAGTTACGCTAGCGCACAGCGAGCCCGGAATGGCATGGGAGGTGTAAAGAATCATCCAGAAGTCACACAATCTTCTGCAGTGCGCGGCCACCGGGTAAATTGAATCCAATACCCGCTGTCACCTGCGGGAAAACCCCAGAAAGTACGTTGCCTTAGCATTCTGCCCGGAATGTCGCTAACGTCTAGTCTGTGACCAGTTCCAGTGCGATGCCATCCAATGACCTGCCCGCCGAGGAACTCCGGTTCGGCCGGATTCCCATCATCAACGTGACCCCGGTGGTGGAATGCGGCCGTATTCCCGCCAAAGCCATACCCGGCGAAGACCTCGTGATAGGGGCCACCGTCTTCCGCGAAGGACATGACCTCGTGGGAGTCAGCGCTGTGCTGTACGACCCGGAAGGCCAGGAGGTCCAGAGGGTGCGGATGCACCCTGTGGGAATTGGCTTGGACCGGTGGGGCGGCCTGCTCCGGCCCGAAGGCACCGGGTCCTGGAGCTTTGCCGTTGAGGGCTGGGCGGATCTGTACTCCACCTGGCACCACAACGCCGTCGTAAAGATCGACGCCGGTGTGGACACGGAGCTGATGCTCGCCGAGGGTGCCGCACTGTTCAAGCACGCTGCCGAGCAACGCTCCGGCGATGACGCCCGGATTTTCGATGCAGCCGCAGCAGCGCTCGCCGACCCCGGCCTCCCCGTGGCCGACCGCCTGGCAGCAGCCGGTTCCGCGGCTGTTCTCGCCATCCTTGACCGGGAACCGATCCGTGATCTGGTGACCAGCAGCGGTCGTTTCCCCCTCCACGTTGAGCGGGAACTGGCCGGCCGCGGCGCCTGGTACGAGTTCTTCCCCCGCTCCGAGGGCGCCGAGCTGGACCCGGCTACCCGCCAGTGGACTTCCGGGACATTCCGCACGGCTGCGCGCAGTCTTCAGCGGGTGGCCGACATGGGCTTCGACGTTATTTATCTGCCTCCGGTGCATCCGATCGGCGTCACGCACCGCAAGGGACCCAACAACACCCTCGTGGCCGGCCCCGGGGATCCGGGTTCCCCCTGGGCCATTGGATCGGCGGAAGGCGGCCACGACGCCATCCACCCCGATTTGGGCACTTTTGCCGACTTTGACGCTTTTGTGGATACGGCCCGTGAACTGAAGCTGGAAGTCGCCATTGACCTGGCCCTCCAGGCCTCCCCGGACCACCCTTGGGTGACCAGCCATCCGGAATGGTTCACCACGCGCGTGGACGGCTCCATTGCGTACGCCGAAAACCCGCCGAAGAAGTACCAGGACATTTATCCGCTGAACTTCGACAACGACTTCACGGGACTGTCGGAGGAAATCCTGCGGATAGTGCTGATGTGGATCGGCCACGGTGTGAAGATCTTCCGCGTGGACAACCCGCACACCAAGCCACTGATGTTCTGGGAGTGGCTGATCAAGACGGTCAACGAGAAGCACCCGGAGGTCATCTTCCTGGCTGAGGCGTTCACCCGCCCGCCGATGATGCATGCCCTGGGCATGGCCGGCTTCCAGCAGTCGTACACCTACTTCACCTGGCGGAACACCCGCAAGGAACTGGAGGAATACTTCACTGAGGTTTCCTCCGAGACGGCGGCGTTCTTCAGGCCCAACTTCTTCGTGAACACCCCGGACATCCTGACCGAGTTCCTTCAGTATGGCGGCCCCGCGGCCTTCAAGATCCGTGCCGTCCTGGCATCAACCGCCAGCCCGCTCTGGGGCGTCTACGCCGGATACGAGCTGTATGAGCATGTGGCCCGTCCCGGCGCCGAAGAGTACATCGACAATGAAAAGTTCGAGTACAAGCAGCGGGACTTCGCAGCGGCGGAGGCAGAGGGCCGCAGCCTGGCCCCGTACATCACCCGATTGAATGAAATCCGCCGTGCTCATCCGGCGCTGGGTGACCTGCAGAACCTGACGGTGCATGCCACGACTGACGAGTCGATCGTGGCATATTCCAAGCACAAGGAAGTGCGGCTCGGGGACCCCTCCAGCCGAGACACCCTGATCATCGTGGTGAACACGGATCCGCACAGCGCCCGTGAATGCGGCGTGTCGTTGGACCTGAATGCCCTTCATCTTGATCCGAAGGATTTCAATGAAGACGGGACCTTCTGGGTGGACGACCTCCTTAGCGGCCAGAGCTGGCGCTGGGGAGATCACAACTACGTCCGTCTCGACGCCCATTTTGAACCCGCACACATCCTGTCAGTTCGGAGGAACTCCTAGTGCCCAACCCGTTTCAACTGCACGCTCCCGGTCTCACCAATGACCCGCACTGGTACCGCAAAGCTGTTTTCTATGAGGTGCTCGTGCGTGGCTTCGCTGACGCCAACGGAGACGGGTCCGGCGACTTCACCGGTCTGATCGACAAGCTGGACTATCTGCAGTGGCTTGGCATCGACTGCCTTTGGCTTCCCCCGTTCTTCAAGTCCCCGCTGCGCGACGGCGGCTATGACATCTCCGATTACTACGACGTGCTGGACGAGTTCGGAACCATCAGCGACTTCAAGCGGTTGGTGGCTGAGGCGCACGCCCGCGGCCTGCGCGTCATCATTGACCTGCCGCTGAACCACACCTCGGACAAGCATCCGTGGTTCGAGGAATCGCGCAACGATCCGGACGGACCCTACGGAGACTTCTACGTCTGGTCCGACACGGACCAGAAATACGAAGACGCACGCATCATCTTCGTGGATACCGAAGAATCCAACTGGGCCTTTGACCCGGTGCGGCGCCAGTTCTACTGGCACCGGTTCTTCAGCCACCAGCCGGACCTCAACTTCGAGAATCCCAAGGTGGTCGAGGCGATTTTCGACGTCGTCCGGTTCTGGCTTGACCAGGGCATTGACGGGTTCCGTGCAGACGCCATCCCGTACCTGTTCGAGGAGGACGGCACCAACTGCGAGAATCTTCCCGCGACGCACCGGTTCCTCAAGGACCTGCGCACCATGGTGGATGAAAACTATCCCGGACGGGTCATCGTGGCTGAGGCCAACCAGATGCCGCATGAAGTCGTGGAGTACTTCGGCGACGAAACCGGCGCTGAATGCCACATGGCGTTCCACTTCCCGATCATGCCCCGGCTCTTCTACGCGCTGCGCGACCAGAAGGCCGCGCCCATTGTGCAGACCATGGAGGAAACACCGGCCATTCCGGCAGGCGCCCAGTGGGGAACCTTCCTGCGCAACCATGATGAGCTGACGCTGGAAATGGTCACCAACGAGGAGCGCCAGGCAATGCTGGGCTGGTACGCACCGGATTCACGCATGCGGGCCAATATCGGTATCCGCCGGCGGCTCTCCCCCCTGCTGGACAACTCCCGGTCAGAAGTGGAGCTGATCCATGCGCTGCTGCTTTCGCTGCCCGGCAGTCCGTTCCTCTACTACGGCGACGAAATTGGCATGGGCGACAACATCTGGCTTGAGGACCGTGACGCCTCGCGCACCCCCATGCAGTGGAACCCGGACCGGAATGCCGGCTTCTCCACCGCCGACCCCGGAAAGCTCTACCTGCCGGTGGTGCAGTCCTTGGTCTACCACTACAACCACGTGAACGTGGAAGCACAGCTGGCGAGTTCCAGTTCGCTTCTGCACTGGATCCGGCAAATGATCATGGTCCGCCGGACGCATCCCGCGTTTGGGCTCGGCTCTTACCGGAATGTGCCCACAGAGGCAGAGTCGGTGCTGGCGTTCCTGCGTGAACTGCCGGAGGACAACCCCGAAGGGGAGGTGGGAGAAGTAATGTTCTGCATCTTCAACCTCTCCCAGCACCCGGTCTCTGCGACTGTGAGCCTGCCCGAGTTTGCCGGCCGCGGGCTGCGGGACGCTTTCGGCGGGACGCCCTTCCCGGCCTTCGGCGCGGACGGCTCCGTGACGCTGACGCTGGGCAGCCACGATTTCTACTGGCTGCGGCTGCGGTCTTCGAAATCGAACATGTCCTCGCCCCTGACCGAAGCGATTCCCCTCATTCCCATTTCGGAGGCCGTGAAGAAATGACCCAGTTGACACCGTCACTGCCTGAACTCCTCACCGCCTGGCTCCCGCAGCAGCGCTGGTTCCCCGCGAAGGGGCGTGAAATTTCGCTGGAACGCGTTGGTGGAGTCCGATTGGAGGACCCGGCCGGGGCGGTGCAACTTGAGGTTCATCTCATTGCCGTGAGCTCGGGCCATCGAACAGACGTCATCAACGTACCCGTCAGCTATCGCAGCGAGCCGGCTCCCGAGCTGGCCGGCTCCCTGCTGGGCCGTGCCCAGCATGCCGAACTGGGGGAGCGCTGGTTGTATGACGGTGCTGCCGATCCGGTGTTCGTGACGGCGTGGCTGGAAATGATGCGTTCGCAGTCGCTCTCGCTGGACGGCCGCACCCACGGCGTTGCTCTGGCCGGGTTCGAAGACTGGCCGCCGTTTAACCGGGTTGTCGACGCCAAGCTGATGAAGGGCGAGCAGTCCAATACCTCAGTGGTGGTGCCCGCCGTGCCCAACCAGCTGATCGTCAAGTTCTACCGTGTCCTTGCCTCCGGCGAAAGCCCTGACGTGCAGGTCAGCGCCAAGCTCACTGCTGCGGGTTCCCGCGACGTTCCAACCACTTTCGGCTGGGTAACCGGGAGCTGGCGGGACCCGCTGGCCGACGACGGCGCTTGGGTTACGGGGGACCTCAGCGTCCTGCGCGAGTTTATCCCCAACAGCGAAGATGCCTGGCGCCCGGCTTCCGCCGCAGCGCTGGCCAACTCCGATTTCACCGCCGAGGCTGAAGAGCTGGGCGCGGTCACCGGACGCATCCACCAGCAGTTGGCACAGGCTTTCGGCAGCGGGCCTCCCAGCGCGTCGGAACGCGCAGACTTCCTCGAGTCCCTCGAAAACCGGATCCGCTGGGCCTGGAAAGAAGCGCGCAGCTACGTGGGGGGGTATGACGAACCCCTGGAATACCTGCTGCGCCAGATCAGCAATTTGGAGGAGCTGCCCAACCTCCAGCGAATTCATGCTGACTACCACTTGGGCCAGGTCCTGAAATCCGGCACGCACGGCTGGATGGTGCTGGACTTTGAAGGTGAGCCGCTGCGGCCCGCGGCTGAACGCAGTGTTCCCGATGTCCCGCTGCGCGATGTCGTGGGCATGCTTCGGTCCCTTGACTACGCCGCGGGAGTGGCTCTCGTGGAGGGCGCCGGCGAAACAGGCGCTGCCGCCCCTAAGGAACAGCAGCGCCGCGGCCTGGAAGCAGCACGCTGGGCAGCGAATGCGTCTGAAGCTTTCCTTCGTGGGTATGAGAAGGAAACCGGTACGCACATCAACCGCAGCGATCCGCTGTACCTTGCCCTATGGCTGGACAAGGCCATTTACGAAGTTGTCTACGAAATACGCAACCGTCCCGACTGGGTCCGCGTGCCCGTTGCTGCCGTACGGCAGATTCTGGAACAGGCACGCAAACAGGTCCACGGAACGAGCAGCCAGGAAGAGAAATCAGTGACTAAGACTCCACAGCCCGCTCCCCAGGGGAAACGACGTTCACCGGAACCTGCGCTGCCTGCCGGACCGGATGCTCTGACGGAACCCGCGCTGCCCGCGAAAGCGGACGACGTCGTCGTACCGGCCTCAGATGAGGTGGCCCCGGTGCCGGCGCACCGCAATCCGCTGCCCGTTTCCACTGATGTCCTGCAGGCCGTGTCGGAGGGTCGGTATCACCAGCCCCATGCGGTCCTGGGCGCGCATGTCGATGACCAGGGTCTCGTGACCATCCGCACCCTGCGTCCGCTGGCCCAAAGTGTAGTGGCCGTAACCGCTGACGCACGGGTTGATCTTCAGCACGAACACAACGGGATATGGGTGGGGACACTCCCCGCAGCCCGGCCGGGGCAGGTTCCCGATTACCGGCTCGAGGTGACCTACGAGGGCCTTGCCCCTCAGCTGTTCGACGACCCTTACCGGTTCCTGCCGTCTCTCGGGGAAATCGACCTGCACCTTATCGGTGAAGGCCGGCACGAGAAGCTGTGGACGGTGCTCGGAGCAAACCTGCACCACTACAAGTCGGTTTTGGGCGATATTGACGGCGTCAGCTTCGCCGTGTGGGCGCCCAATGCCCAAGCCGTGCGGGTCAAGGGCGACTTCAACGCCTGGGATGGCAGGATGCATGCCATGCGTTCCCTGGGCGGCTCCGGAGTTTGGGAGCTGTTCATTCCCGGGGTCGAACCGGGCGCGCGCTACAAGTACGAAATTCTCGGCAGCGACGGAATCTGGCGCGACAAGGCTGATCCCCTGGCACAGGCAACGGAAGTGCCCCCGCTGACAGGCTCGCGGGTGGTTGAGTCGACGTACGTATTCCAGGACGCAGAGTGGATGGAAGCCCGGGCGGCCCGGGACCCGCACAACGCGCCCATGAGCGTCTACGAAGTGCACCTCGGGTCGTGGCGCCTCGGCTTGGACTACCGTCAGCTCGCCGACCAGCTGGCCGAATACGTGAAGTGGCAGGGATTCACGCACGTGGAGTTCATGCCTGTGGCCGAACACCCCTTTGGCGGATCCTGGGGCTACCAGATCACGTCCTACTTCGCACCGACGGCACGGTTCGGGCACCCGGACGACTTCCGTTACCTGGTGGACAAACTGCACCAGGCCGGCATCGGCGTCATCCTGGACTGGGTCCCCGGACACTTCCCCAAGGACGAATGGGCGCTGGCCAAATTCGACGGACAGACCCTGTACGAACACGGCGATCCCCTTCGCGGCGAACAGCCCGACTGGGGCACGCTCATTTTCGACTACGGCCGCCGGGAAGTCCGAAATTTCCTTGTAGCCAACGCCATTTACTGGCTCGAGGAATTCCACATCGACGGACTGCGTGTGGATGCCGTGGCATCCATGCTGTATCTGGACTACTCCCGTCCTGCGGACCAGTGGCGTCCCAACGCATTTGGCGGCCGGGAAAACCTCGAGGCCATCTCCTTCCTGCAGGAAGTGAATGCCACCGCGTACCGCCGCGTGCCCGGCATCGTGATGATTGCTGAAGAGTCCACTGCCTTCCCCGGGGTTACGCAGCCCACGAGCAGCGGCGGCCTGGGATTCGGCCTGAAGTGGAACATGGGGTGGATGCACGACACCCTCGAGTACATGTCCGAAGACCCCATCAACCGGATGTATCACCACGCCAAGCTGACGTTCTCACTGGTTTACGCCTACACGGAGAACTTCCTGCTGCCGATCAGCCACGACGAGGTAGTCCACGGCAAGGGCTCCCTGCTTCGGAAGATGCCCGGAGACCGCTGGCAGCAGCTGGCTAATGTCCGGGCCTACCTGGCGTTCCAATGGGCGCATCCCGGCAAGCAGCTCATCTTCATGGGTACGGAATTTGCGCAGGAAGCGGAGTGGTCGGAGCAGTACGGACTGGACTGGTTCCTGACTGACACACCGCAGCATAAGGGTGTGCAGTTGCTGGTCCGCCAGCTCAACGAGATTTACCGGACCACCCCGGCCCTCTCGGAGCGCGACAACGAGCCGGCCGGGTTCCAGTGGATCAACGAGAACGATGGCGCACGCAACGCACTGTCCTTCATCCGCTACGACCACCAGGGCAACCCCCTGGTGTGCATTGCGAACTTTGCCGGAACTCCGCACGAGAACTTCCGCCTCGGCCTGCCGTGGGCCGGCGATTGGGTGGAAGCACTGAATACCGATGCAGCCGAGTTTGGCGGGTCCGGCGTTGGGAACATGGGTGTCGTGACCGCTGAAGAAGGCGCCTGCAACGGTCAGCCGGCATCGGCAACGCTGACCGTTCCTCCGCTGGGCGTGCTCTACCTGAAGCCGAAGGACGTCTAGGACGGGTGAAATTCCGGTGAACCAGGCCTGGTGCACAACTGCTCCGGACCTGGTTCACCCTGGCCGGAAAACCGTGCTAGAGTTAATACCCGCGCTGATCGAGGCAACGAGAACAGCTGAGCGTCACGGAGCTTCGGCTCCCTCCGGTTCGCCGGAAGACGAACAGCCGTTTTGACAGACCCTGATCGGAGCGGTAAGATTGAAAAGTTGCTCCGGAGCGATGCAGAGCGGAAGATCCCATGGATCTGAGCCTGTTGGTGCCGGATGCATCTGTTGTTTGAGAACTCAATAGTGTGCCAAGTTTATTGATACCAATTATTTTAATTGGTTGAACTGGTTGTTACCGCCCACCCCGTGGGTATGGGACAGCTTTTTTAGCTGGTTTCGAATTTAGTGCAGGACTGTGCAGCCAATTTTCCTTGGCTCCGGTGCTGTGTCTGTAACACATTTACGGAGAGTTTGATCCTGGCTCAGGATGAACGCTGGCGGCGTGCTTAACACATGCAAGTCGAACGATGACTTTTGTGCTTGCACAAAATGATTAGTGGCGAACGGGTGAGTAACACGTGAGTAACCTGCCCTTAACTTCGGGATAAGCCTGGGAAACCGGGTCTAATACCGGATACGACGGATCCCCGCATGGGGGTTCGTGGAAAGCTTGATGCGGTTTTGGATGGACTCGCGGCCTATCAGCTAGTTGGTTGGGGTAATGGCCCACCAAGGCGACGACGGGTAGCCGGCCTGAGAGGGTGACCGGCCACACTGGGACTGAGACACGGCCCAGACTCCTACGGGAGGCAGCAGTGGGGAATATTGCACAATGGGCGAAAGCCTGATGCAGCGACGCCGCGTGAGGGACGAAGGCCTTCGGGTTGTAAACCTCTTTCAGCAGGGAAGAAGCGAAAGTGACGGTACCTGCAGAAGAAGCGCCGGCTAACTACGTGCCAGCAGCCGCGGTAATACGTAGGGCGCAAGCGTTATCCGGAATTATTGGGCGTAAAGAGCTCGTAGGCGGTTTGTCGCGTCTGCTGTGAAAGCCCGGGGCTCAACCCCGGGTCTGCAGTGGGTACGGGCAGACTAGAGTGCAGTAGGGGAGACTGGAATTCCTGGTGTAGCGGTGAAATGCGCAGATATCAGGAGGAACACCGATGGCGAAGGCAGGTCTCTGGGCTGTAACTGACGCTGAGGAGCGAAAGCATGGGGAGCGAACAGGATTAGATACCCTGGTAGTCCATGCCGTAAACGTTGGGCACTAGGTGTGGGGGACATTCCACGTTTTCCGCGCCGTAGCTAACGCATTAAGTGCCCCGCCTGGGGAGTACGGCCGCAAGGCTAAAACTCAAAGGAATTGACGGGGGCCCGCACAAGCGGCGGAGCATGCGGATTAATTCGATGCAACGCGAAGAACCTTACCAAGGCTTGACATGAACCGGAAAGACCTGGAAACAGGTCCCCCACTTGTGGCCGGTTTACAGGTGGTGCATGGTTGTCGTCAGCTCGTGTCGTGAGATGTTGGGTTAAGTCCCGCAACGAGCGCAACCCTCGTTCTATGTTGCCAGCGGGTTATGCCGGGGACTCATAGGAGACTGCCGGGGTCAACTCGGAGGAAGGTGGGGACGACGTCAAATCATCATGCCCCTTATGTCTTGGGCTTCACGCATGCTACAATGGCCGGTACAAAGGGTTGCGATACTGTGAGGTGGAGCTAATCCCAAAAAGCCGGTCTCAGTTCGGATTGAGGTCTGCAACTCGACCTCATGAAGTTGGAGTCGCTAGTAATCGCAGATCAGCAACGCTGCGGTGAATACGTTCCCGGGCCTTGTACACACCGCCCGTCAAGTCACGAAAGTTGGTAACACCCGAAGCCGGTGGCCTAACCCCTTGTGGGAGGGAGCCGTCGAAGGTGGGACCGGCGATTGGGACTAAGTCGTAACAAGGTAGCCGTACCGGAAGGTGCGGCTGGATCACCTCCTTTCTAAGGAGCACCTCAAAGTGGCCCGTCCTTCCACAGTGTTGGATGTGTGCTTTGCAGGAGATGCCCATGTCGGAAACGTTTGTTTTCCGGTGGGTGCTCAAGGGTGGAATATCAATAGGCAGGTGCCCGGCGTTGAGCCCGGCAGCACAGTACGTTCCTCCTTCGGGTGGGACTGGAAAACGCTGCCGGTGTCTTCAAGTACCGGGTTTTTCCGTTTGGCACACTGTTGGGTCCTGAAATAACAGGACCGAAGAATTTTCAAGCCTTTTTTGGAAGGGTTGGGAAGGGCACGGGTTTCGTGTTGTTTCTGATTGTTCCTGCGCAGGCCTGAAGTCATCCACGGTGAATACGTGGTGGTGGAGGGGTGTGACGGGGTTGTTGTTTGAGAACTACATAGTGGACGCGAGCATCTTAAATTATTAAGTGCAATTTCAGATAAACCTGGTGACCGGATTTGTTTCCGGCCTCCATGGTTTTCTCGATAGCGATAATATATTGATCTTTGTGGTCAAGTTTTTAAGGGCACACGGTGGATGCCTTGGCATCAGGAGCCGAAGAAGGACGTAGGAATCTGCGATAAGCCTGGGGGAGTTGATAACCGAGCGTTGATCCCAGGATGTCCGAATGGGGAAACCCCGCCCGGCGCGCGAGTGACCGGGTGACCCGCATCTGAACACATAGGGTGCGTGGAGGGAACGTGGGGAAGTGAAACATCTCAGTACCCACAGGAAGAGAAAACAACAGTGATTCCGTTAGTAGTGGCGAGCGAACGCGGAAGAGGCTAAACCAGTGGTGTGTGATAGCCGGCGGGCGTTGCATCACTGGGGTTGCGGGACTTTCCGTATCGATTCTGCCGGATCGGTGAAGTGAGTGCAGGTGCATAGGTGAACGGGTTTGAAAGCCCGGCCGTAGAGGGTGTTAGCCCCGTAACCGGAATGTATGCTGCCGCTTGGAGAGGATCCCAAGTAGCACGGGGCCCGAGAAATCCCGTGCGAATCTGCCAGGACCACCTGGTAAGCCTAAATACTCCCTGATGACCGATAGCGGACAAGTACCGTGAGGGAAAGGTGAAAAGTACCCCGGGAGGGGAGTGAAACAGTACCTGAAACCGTGTGCCTACAATCCGTTGGAGCAGGGCGATGCCACTTGTGGTGTTGTGCTTGTGACAGCGTGCCTTTTGAAGAATGAGCCTGCGAGTTAGTGTTACGTCGCGAGGTTAACCCGTGAGGGGAAGCCGTAGCGAAAGCGAGTCTGAACAGGGCGATGCAGTGGCGTGATCTAGACCCGAAGCGGAGTGATCTACCCATGGCCAGGTTGAAGCGCGTGTAAGAGCGCGTGGAGGACCGAACCCACTTCAGTTGAAAATGGAGGGGATGAGCTGTGGGTAGGGGTGAAAGGCCAATCAAACTCCGTGATAGCTGGTTCTCCCCGAAATGCATTTAGGTGCAGCGTTGCGTGTTTCTTACCGGAGGTAGAGCTACTGGATGGCTAATGGGCCCTACAAGGTTACTGACGTCAGCCAAACTCCGAATGCCGGTAAGTGAGAGCGCAGCAGTGAGACTGTGGGGGATAAGCTTCATAGTCGAGAGGGAAACAGCCCAGACCACCAACTAAGGCCCCTAAGCGTGTGCTAAGTGGGAAAGGATGTGGAGTTGCTCAGACAACCAGGAGGTTGGCTTAGAAGCAGCCATCCTTGAAAGAGTGCGTAATAGCTCACTGGTCAAGTGATTCCGCGCCGACAATGTAGCGGGGCTCAAGTACACCGCCGAAGTTGTGGCATTCAAATATTAGCCAAGCGGATGGTTTATCCATTTTCGTTCAAGCGTTTGGATGGGTAGGGGAGCGTCGTGTGGGCAGTGAAGTCGCGGTGTAAACCAGCGGTGGAGCCTACACGAGTGAGAATGCAGGCATGAGTAGCGAAAGACGGGTGAGAAACCCGTCCGCCGAATGATCAAGGGTTCCAGGGTCAAGCTAATCTGCCCTGGGTAAGTCGGGACCTAAGGCGAGGCCGACAGGCGTAGTCGATGGACAACGGGTTGATATTCCCGTACCGGCGAAAAACCGCCAATACCAAGCGGGGGATACTAACCGCCCAATACCTGACCGGCCGCCCTTGTGGCGACCCGGTTTTTGGTGGAGCGCGGGACCTGATCCCGGGAGGTAAGCGTATTAACAGGTGTGACGCAGGAAGGTAGCCGGGCCGGGCGATGGTTGTCCTGGTCTAAGGATGTAGGGTCAGCGATAGGTAAATCCGTTGCTGTGTCTTTGATGACGATCCTGAGATCCGATGGGACCCCTTTAGGGGGGAATCCGGTGATCCTATGCTGCCTAGAAAAGCATCGGCGCGAGGTTTTAGCCGCCCGTACCCCAAACCGACACAGGTGATCAGGTAGAGAATACTAAGGCGATCGAGAGAATTATGGTTAAGGAACTCGGCAAAATGCCCCCGTAACTTCGGGAGAAGGGGGGCCCCAACCTTGATGGACACTTGCTGTCCGGAGGGGATCGGGGCCGCAGAGACCAGGGGGAAGCGACTGTTTACTAAAAACACAGGTCCGTGCGAAGTCGCAAGACGATGTATACGGACTGACTCCTGCCCGGTGCTGGAAGGTTAAGAGGACCGGTTAGCCCTTACGGGCGAAGCTGGGAATTTAAGCCCCAGTAAACGGCGGTGGTAACTATAACCATCCTAAGGTAGCGAAATTCCTTGTCGGGTAAGTTCCGACCTGCACGAATGGAGTAACGACTTCCCCGCTGTCTCAACCATAAACTCGGCGAAATTGCAGTACGAGTAAAGATGCTCGTTACGCGCAGCAGGACGGAAAGACCCCGAGACCTTTACTATAGTTTGGTATTGGTGTTCGGTGTGGCTTGTGTAGGATAGGTGGGAGACTGTGAGACCCGGACGCCAGTTCGGGTGGAGTCATCGTTGAAATACCACTCTGGTCATACTGGATATCTAACTTCGGCCCGTAATCCGGGTCAGGGACAGTGCCTGATGGGTAGTTTAACTGGGGCGGTTGCCTCCTAAAGAGTAACGGAGGCGCCCAAAGGTTCCCTCAGCCTGGTTGGCAATCAGGTGGCGAGTGTAAGTGCACAAGGGAGCTTGACTGTGAGAGAGACATCTCGAGCAGGGACGAAAGTCGGGACTAGTGATCCGGCGGTACATTGTGGAATGGCCGTCGCTCAACGGATAAAAGGTACCTCGGGGATAACAGGCTGATCTTGCCCAAGAGTCCATATCGACGGCATGGTTTGGCACCTCGATGTCGGCTCGTCGCATCCTGGGGCTGGAGTAGGTCCCAAGGGTTGGGCTGTTCGCCCATTAAAGCGGTACGCGAGCTGGGTTTAGAACGTCGTGAGACAGTTCGGTCCCTATCCGCTGCGCGCGCAGGAAATTTGAGAAGGGCTGTCCTTAGTACGAGAGGACCGGGACGGACGAACCTCTGGTGTGTCAGTTGTACTGCCAAGTGCACCGCTGATTAGCTACGTTCGGATGGGATAACCGCTGAAAGCATCTAAGCGGGAAGCCCGCTTCGAGATGAGATTTCCATACACCTTGTGTGTGAGAGGCCCCCAGCCAGACCACTGGGTTGATAGGCCGGATGTGGAAGCGGGGACTAAAGACCCGTGAAGCTGACCGGTACTAATAGGCCGATAACTTACACCACACCATGATCTGGGCAGGAAACGACTTCAAACGTTCCCGCCAAAGAAGGATCATGTTGATCATGCTGCTTGCGTCCACTATGTGGTTCCCGGATAACAAACCCGTGAGGTTTGTCACCGAAGGAACTGGTACTGAATCATCTGTTATGGGTGGTTTGGTGCCGTAGAATAAAGGAAGTGTTCATTCTTACGCGTGAACATCTTTTTCATGACAGGCACCCCGTGAAGGGTGTGTTTGGTTGTGACCCATGTTTTCCCCTCCACCGGGTGCAGTTTTGGCTGGTGGTGCGGGTGGTAGGGTTACGGCGGTCATAGCGTGGGGGAAACGCCCGGTCCCATTCCGAACCCGGAAGCTAAGACCCACAGCGCCGATGGTACTGCATCCGGGAGGATGTGGGAGAGTAGGTCACCGCCGGACAATATTTTGGTTGAGAGGTTGAGGCCCGTACCCTTTTGGTACGGGCCTCAACTGTTTAAGGCCCCGCCTGGTTGGCGGGGCCCAACTTGTTTAACCCGATGTCTACAGCAGCCCTGGTACCACCCCCGGGCTCCAGGGGCGAGATTTGCTGTCCGTTCGAAGGCGAGCTGTCAAGCACACCTCACCTATCACTGCTTTAACATCAGTATCAGTAAATAATTCCTCTACGTCCCTTTTCACCCGTATTTCCACACGGTAGCCTCACTGCTCACGGAGCCTCGGATACTAACGTCCACACTCGGCTCTGGTGACCAAAAGCCAAGTCGAAAGCGGGAAGCTAATGAGCGTGCGTCGCAGAACCGGCCGTGTGCCGAGGGGCAGTACCCCAGTATGGAGAGGCCGGGCCAGCGGCACGGGCATCGGGGTATTCGCCATCCTGTGTCTTCTGATGCAACTGGCATTGCCGGCACATGCCGTATTCAGCGGTGAATCCCCGGGTAACGAAGTCCCCTCGGACATCACGGAGATCACAATGACCGGCACAGGACCGGGTCAAGGCGTGGCCGGCGGGCTGCCTCCTGTAGGTGCGCCGTTCGATCCCACGACCGGGTATCCCTTGGATGTACCGGCGGGCTACGAGCCCACCAATGAGTCGTTTGCCGGAATCATCACCACTGTTGACGCCGTCGGCAATACGCAGCAGATGTACTGCATCGACATTCGTACCTCCACCTACACCGGCCTGGGTTATGAGAGCGGCAGCTGGGACGAATCCAATGTGCCGAACATTGGATACGTTAATCGGGTGCTGAACAGCTACTACCCGGATCAGCCGGGGCTGCCGGACGCACCGTCGGACAGCGTTCGGGCAGCAGCAGTTCAGGCTGCTGTGTGGTTTTTCAGCGATGGCTACGTCCTTGAAGACACCGACGCCGTGCGTCCATACACCGAGGCAATTGTTGCCGCGGTCCTCGCTGCGGGTCCGCTGACCGAGCCGCCGGCACCCAACGTATCGATTGATCCGCCCACTGCGTCAGGCCCCACCGACGGAGTCACCGGGCCATTCACCATTACTTCCGACGCAGGTACCATCAACGTTGCGGCGCCGGAGGGGTACACCCTGTACACAGATCCGGCCGGTACGGTCCCGCTCGTTGGCACGACCGTTACTTCCGGCACGCAGCTGTGGGTGCGGAACGACAACCAGACCACGGATTCCGTTATTCTGACCGCCACAGCTGTGGTTCCTGTCCAGACAGGCAACGTCTACCTCTATGCTGGCAACAATCCCGGTGTCACCGCTGCCCAGAAGCTCATCCTGGCAGCCGATGCGCAGATTGAGTCCAATGCACAGGCGACGGCCGAGTTCTTCGTTGCCGGCGACTTGACGGTCAGTAAGGCGTTTGCAGGTGAAGGAGCCGGGCTGCAGGGCGACATTTCCCTGGTGGTGGACTGCGGAGCAGTCGGTGTCTTCACCTTCGTGATCCCCGCCGGCACGACTGAGACAGTGACTGAGACGGTCGCAGGACTTCCAGTAGGCACGGTCTGTTCAGTTACTGAACCCGAGACCGGATCAACCACGGAGGTAACAGTCACTCCGGTGCTCCCGGAACCCGTGACCATCACTGACGGTGAGAACGTCCTTGCCGTTACCAACACGGTTCAGTACCGCCCGGGGGCGCTTAACATCACCAAGACGATCGACGGGAATGCCGCAGGCCTGCAGTCGGAGATAGTTCTCGATGTTGTCTGCGGGACGGCCCTGGACACCACGGTTGTTATTCCTGCGGGGAGTCCCGCCGGACCTTACGGCGAAACCTTCACGGACATTCCTGCAGGAACGGAATGCACAGTAACCGAAACGAGCACGGGTGCAACGTCGGAGGTCACCGTTGACGCGGGAGATCCGGTGACCGTAGTCATCGAGCCGGGCACCACCGTGAGCGCGGATCTGGCTAATACGGTGCAGTACGTGAACGGCTCGCTGCAGGTTACCAAAATCGTAGCGGGCAACGGGGCGGGCCAGCAGTCCGCTTCAGTCCTGAACGTGGTCTGCGGAAACGAGCTCGAGCAAGTGGTGCGGATCCCCGCTGAAACCCTGCCCGGTGAGTACGTGCAGGTCTTCGACGGCATCCCTGCCGGTACCGAGTGCACTGTCACCGAGCCCACGAACGGTGAGAACGGGAACGTCACTGTAGAGACGATTCTGCCCTACAGCGTCGTGATCGTGTCGGGTGAAACCGTAGACGCGACAGTCACTAATACCTACGCGGTTTTGGGTAAGGACACACTGGCCAAGACCGGGGCAACCGCCTCCGCGCAGGTATCCCTTGCCGGAGCAGGCGCAGTCCTCATGGGCATACTCCTGGTGGCCGGGGCTGCACGACGGAGGAAGGAAATGGACTAGCATCAGGCGGCCGCGTCTGATTTCTATATGCCGGCTATAGGCTGAACAGCTGGTGGCCAGCCGGTAGAGCCCGTGGGCTCAAAACATTGTGGGTAGCTCTCCAAGCCGGAGAGCTACCCACAGCTGTGTCGTGGGGGATAACCACGTGGCAGGCAGCCACGGGAAATGCCGAACAAAAGCGGCTTTAAAGGGTGGAAAGCCCTTTGCCCCCGCTGGTTGTTGGGACCCCGATCACAGCCCATGGGGCGATTTGCGGGTGGGCTGAAACCTGTGTAGAGTCTTCTAAGTCGCCGCGGCCGGGAGTTGGAAAACTTATCGAGCAGGGCGGCCAAACCCCACCAAAAACATTCTGGTGATCCTGCCTGTGCCGAGTGCACGGACACGGAAAGCCGGAGCTTTTGCGCGGGCTCAGCCGGACAAAATGAAGCAGACTTCGGGAATTATCCCGAATTGCCAAATAGGGTCCGGATGAAATAGAATAAAGAAACACTGCAGCGAAGAGAAAAGAAAAACATTTCTTGTTTTTCCGAGTATTTCGGATGCATCTGTTGTTTGAGAACTCAATAGTGTGCCAAGTTTATTGATACCAATTATTTTAATTGGTTGAACTGGTTGTTACCGCCCACCCCGTGGGTATGGGACAGCTTTTTTAGCTGGTTTCGAATTTAGTGCAGGACTGTGCAGCCAATTTTCCTTGGCTCCGGTGCTGTGTCTGTAACACATTTACGGAGAGTTTGATCCTGGCTCAGGATGAACGCTGGCGGCGTGCTTAACACATGCAAGTCGAACGATGACTTTTGTGCTTGCACAAAATGATTAGTGGCGAACGGGTGAGTAACACGTGAGTAACCTGCCCTTAACTTCGGGATAAGCCTGGGAAACCGGGTCTAATACCGGATACGACGGATCCCCGCATGGGGGTTCGTGGAAAGCTTGATGCGGTTTTGGATGGACTCGCGGCCTATCAGCTAGTTGGTTGGGGTAATGGCCCACCAAGGCGACGACGGGTAGCCGGCCTGAGAGGGTGACCGGCCACACTGGGACTGAGACACGGCCCAGACTCCTACGGGAGGCAGCAGTGGGGAATATTGCACAATGGGCGAAAGCCTGATGCAGCGACGCCGCGTGAGGGACGAAGGCCTTCGGGTTGTAAACCTCTTTCAGCAGGGAAGAAGCGAAAGTGACGGTACCTGCAGAAGAAGCGCCGGCTAACTACGTGCCAGCAGCCGCGGTAATACGTAGGGCGCAAGCGTTATCCGGAATTATTGGGCGTAAAGAGCTCGTAGGCGGTTTGTCGCGTCTGCTGTGAAAGCCCGGGGCTCAACCCCGGGTCTGCAGTGGGTACGGGCAGACTAGAGTGCAGTAGGGGAGACTGGAATTCCTGGTGTAGCGGTGAAATGCGCAGATATCAGGAGGAACACCGATGGCGAAGGCAGGTCTCTGGGCTGTAACTGACGCTGAGGAGCGAAAGCATGGGGAGCGAACAGGATTAGATACCCTGGTAGTCCATGCCGTAAACGTTGGGCACTAGGTGTGGGGGACATTCCACGTTTTCCGCGCCGTAGCTAACGCATTAAGTGCCCCGCCTGGGGAGTACGGCCGCAAGGCTAAAACTCAAAGGAATTGACGGGGGCCCGCACAAGCGGCGGAGCATGCGGATTAATTCGATGCAACGCGAAGAACCTTACCAAGGCTTGACATGAACCGGAAAGACCTGGAAACAGGTCCCCCACTTGTGGCCGGTTTACAGGTGGTGCATGGTTGTCGTCAGCTCGTGTCGTGAGATGTTGGGTTAAGTCCCGCAACGAGCGCAACCCTCGTTCTATGTTGCCAGCGGGTTATGCCGGGGACTCATAGGAGACTGCCGGGGTCAACTCGGAGGAAGGTGGGGACGACGTCAAATCATCATGCCCCTTATGTCTTGGGCTTCACGCATGCTACAATGGCCGGTACAAAGGGTTGCGATACTGTGAGGTGGAGCTAATCCCAAAAAGCCGGTCTCAGTTCGGATTGAGGTCTGCAACTCGACCTCATGAAGTTGGAGTCGCTAGTAATCGCAGATCAGCAACGCTGCGGTGAATACGTTCCCGGGCCTTGTACACACCGCCCGTCAAGTCACGAAAGTTGGTAACACCCGAAGCCGGTGGCCTAACCCCTTGTGGGAGGGAGCCGTCGAAGGTGGGACCGGCGATTGGGACTAAGTCGTAACAAGGTAGCCGTACCGGAAGGTGCGGCTGGATCACCTCCTTTCTAAGGAGCACCTCAAAGTGGCCCGTCCTTCCACAGTGTTGGATGTGTGCTTTGCAGGAGATGCCCATGTCGGAAACGTTTGTTTTCCGGTGGGTGCTCAAGGGTGGAATATCAATAGGCAGGTGCCCGGCGTTGAGCCCGGCAGCACAGTACGTTCCTCCTTCGGGTGGGACTGGAAAACGCTGCCGGTGTCTTCAAGTACCGGGTTTTTCCGTTTGGCACACTGTTGGGTCCTGAAATAACAGGACCGAAGAATTTTCAAGCCTTTTTTGGAAGGGTTGGGAAGGGCACGGGTTTCGTGTTGTTTCTGATTGTTCCTGCGCAGGCCTGAAGTCATCCACGGTGAATACGTGGTGGTGGAGGGGTGTGACGGGGTTGTTGTTTGAGAACTACATAGTGGACGCGAGCATCTTAAATTATTAAGTGCAATTTCAGATAAACCTGGTGACCGGATTTGTTTCCGGCCTCCATGGTTTTCTCGATAGCGATAATATATTGATCTTTGTGGTCAAGTTTTTAAGGGCACACGGTGGATGCCTTGGCATCAGGAGCCGAAGAAGGACGTAGGAATCTGCGATAAGCCTGGGGGAGTTGATAACCGAGCGTTGATCCCAGGATGTCCGAATGGGGAAACCCCGCCCGGCGCGCGAGTGACCGGGTGACCCGCATCTGAACACATAGGGTGCGTGGAGGGAACGTGGGGAAGTGAAACATCTCAGTACCCACAGGAAGAGAAAACAACAGTGATTCCGTTAGTAGTGGCGAGCGAACGCGGAAGAGGCTAAACCAGTGGTGTGTGATAGCCGGCGGGCGTTGCATCACTGGGGTTGCGGGACTTTCCGTATCGATTCTGCCGGATCGGTGAAGTGAGTGCAGGTGCATAGGTGAACGGGTTTGAAAGCCCGGCCGTAGAGGGTGTTAGCCCCGTAACCGGAATGTATGCTGCCGCTTGGAGAGGATCCCAAGTAGCACGGGGCCCGAGAAATCCCGTGCGAATCTGCCAGGACCACCTGGTAAGCCTAAATACTCCCTGATGACCGATAGCGGACAAGTACCGTGAGGGAAAGGTGAAAAGTACCCCGGGAGGGGAGTGAAACAGTACCTGAAACCGTGTGCCTACAATCCGTTGGAGCAGGGCGATGCCACTTGTGGTGTTGTGCTTGTGACAGCGTGCCTTTTGAAGAATGAGCCTGCGAGTTAGTGTTACGTCGCGAGGTTAACCCGTGAGGGGAAGCCGTAGCGAAAGCGAGTCTGAACAGGGCGATGCAGTGGCGTGATCTAGACCCGAAGCGGAGTGATCTACCCATGGCCAGGTTGAAGCGCGTGTAAGAGCGCGTGGAGGACCGAACCCACTTCAGTTGAAAATGGAGGGGATGAGCTGTGGGTAGGGGTGAAAGGCCAATCAAACTCCGTGATAGCTGGTTCTCCCCGAAATGCATTTAGGTGCAGCGTTGCGTGTTTCTTACCGGAGGTAGAGCTACTGGATGGCTAATGGGCCCTACAAGGTTACTGACGTCAGCCAAACTCCGAATGCCGGTAAGTGAGAGCGCAGCAGTGAGACTGTGGGGGATAAGCTTCATAGTCGAGAGGGAAACAGCCCAGACCACCAACTAAGGCCCCTAAGCGTGTGCTAAGTGGGAAAGGATGTGGAGTTGCTCAGACAACCAGGAGGTTGGCTTAGAAGCAGCCATCCTTGAAAGAGTGCGTAATAGCTCACTGGTCAAGTGATTCCGCGCCGACAATGTAGCGGGGCTCAAGTACACCGCCGAAGTTGTGGCATTCAAATATTAGCCAAGCGGATGGTTTATCCATTTTCGTTCAAGCGTTTGGATGGGTAGGGGAGCGTCGTGTGGGCAGTGAAGTCGCGGTGTAAACCAGCGGTGGAGCCTACACGAGTGAGAATGCAGGCATGAGTAGCGAAAGACGGGTGAGAAACCCGTCCGCCGAATGATCAAGGGTTCCAGGGTCAAGCTAATCTGCCCTGGGTAAGTCGGGACCTAAGGCGAGGCCGACAGGCGTAGTCGATGGACAACGGGTTGATATTCCCGTACCGGCGAAAAACCGCCAATACCAAGCGGGGGATACTAACCGCCCAATACCTGACCGGCCGCCCTTGTGGCGACCCGGTTTTTGGTGGAGCGCGGGACCGTAACCTGGGAGGTAAGCGTATTAACAGGTGTGACGCAGGAAGGTAGCCGGGCCGGGCGATGGTTGTCCTGGTCTAAGGATGTAGGGTCAGCGATAGGTAAATCCGTTGCTGTGTCTTTGATGACGATCCTGAGATCTGATGGGACCCCTTTAGGGGGGAATCCGGTGATCCTATGCTGCCTAGAAAAGCATCGGCGCGAGGTTTTAGCCGCCCGTACCCCAAACCGACACAGGTGATCAGGTAGAGAATACTAAGGCGATCGAGAGAATTATGGTTAAGGAACTCGGCAAAATGCCCCCGTAACTTCGGGAGAAGGGGGGCCCCAACCTTGATGGACACTTGCTGTCCGGAGGGGATCGGGGCCGCAGAGACCAGGGGGAAGCGACTGTTTACTAAAAACACAGGTCCGTGCGAAGTCGCAAGACGATGTATACGGACTGACTCCTGCCCGGTGCTGGAAGGTTAAGAGGACCGGTTAGCCCTTACGGGCGAAGCTGGGAATTTAAGCCCCAGTAAACGGCGGTGGTAACTATAACCATCCTAAGGTAGCGAAATTCCTTGTCGGGTAAGTTCCGACCTGCACGAATGGAGTAACGACTTCCCCGCTGTCTCAACCATAAACTCGGCGAAATTGCAGTACGAGTAAAGATGCTCGTTACGCGCAGCAGGACGGAAAGACCCCGAGACCTTTACTATAGTTTGGTATTGGTGTTCGGTGTGGCTTGTGTAGGATAGGTGGGAGACTGTGAGACCCGGACGCCAGTTCGGGTGGAGTCATCGTTGAAATACCACTCTGGTCATACTGGATATCTAACTTCGGCCCGTAATCCGGGTCAGGGACAGTGCCTGATGGGTAGTTTAACTGGGGCGGTTGCCTCCTAAAGAGTAACGGAGGCGCCCAAAGGTTCCCTCAGCCTGGTTGGCAATCAGGTGGCGAGTGTAAGTGCACAAGGGAGCTTGACTGTGAGAGAGACATCTCGAGCAGGGACGAAAGTCGGGACTAGTGATCCGGCGGTACATTGTGGAATGGCCGTCGCTCAACGGATAAAAGGTACCTCGGGGATAACAGGCTGATCTTGCCCAAGAGTCCATATCGACGGCATGGTTTGGCACCTCGATGTCGGCTCGTCGCATCCTGGGGCTGGAGTAGGTCCCAAGGGTTGGGCTGTTCGCCCATTAAAGCGGTACGCGAGCTGGGTTTAGAACGTCGTGAGACAGTTCGGTCCCTATCCGCTGCGCGCGCAGGAAATTTGAGAAGGGCTGTCCTTAGTACGAGAGGACCGGGACGGACGAACCTCTGGTGTGTCAGTTGTACTGCCAAGTGCACCGCTGATTAGCTACGTTCGGATGGGATAACCGCTGAAAGCATCTAAGCGGGAAGCCCGCTTCGAGATGAGATTTCCATACACCTTGTGTGTGAGAGGCCCCCAGCCAGACCACTGGGTTGATAGGCCGGATGTGGAAGCGGGGACTAAAGACCCGTGAAGCTGACCGGTACTAATAGGCCGATAACTTACACCACACCATGATCTGGGCAGGAAACGACTTCAAACGTTCCCGCCAAAGAAGGATCATGTTGATCATGCTGCTTGCGTCCACTATGTGGTTCCCGGATAACAAACCCGTTGTGTGGTTTGTCACCGAAGGAACTGGTACTGAATCATCTGTTATGGGTGGTTTGGTGCCGTAGAATAAAGGAAGTGTTCATTCTTACGCGTGAACATCTTTTTCATGACAGGCACCCCGTAAAGGGTGTGTTTGGTTGTGACCCATGTTTTCCCCTCCACCAGGAGTTTTGGCTGGTGGTGCGGGTGGTAGGGTTACGGCGGTCATAGCGTGGGGGAAACGCCCGGTCCCATTCCGAACCCGGAAGCTAAGACCCACAGCGCCGATGGTACTGCATCCGGGAGGATGTGGGAGAGTAGGTCACCGCCGGACAATATTTTGGTTGAGAGGTTGAGGCCCGTACCCTTTTGGTACGGGCCTCAACTGTTTAAGGCCCCGCCCTGGTTGCGGGGCCCAACTTGTTTAACCCGATGTTCTTATATGGGGCCGCCCGTATACGGTCCAGGCCTGCGGGCAGCCGTGACAGCTAGGCTTGGACGATGAACTCTTCCCTCTTTTCACATGCTGAACAGCCCGAGCCGGCTAAGGAAACGATTTCCGTTCCGGACGTCGTCGTGGAACGGAGTGTGCCACGCGAATTGCACGAAGCGTTCAACGGGTTCACCGAGTACATCCATCTGTGGTGGCCCGAGGAGTTTACGGAGTTTGGTGAGGGGACACACCCTGAGTTTGAATCAGGCGCACTGACGGAGACCGGTCCTGAAGGGGAGTCCGCGGTGTGGGCGACGGTTGTCAGGAGGGTGCAGGACGCCGAGTTGGTGCTGGACTGGGTGGCCCGCCACAGCCCGCAGACCCCGACGGAGGTACATCTTCGTTTTACCGCAGTGAACGAGGCAACTACCCTCGTCATCCTGTCGCACTCCGGGTTCGACGCGGTCGCGGAGCCGGTGCAGACCCATGAGGACTTTTCTGCTGTTTGGCCGCAGGTCCTGGACCGGTACGCACGGTTCATGGGCGCCCGGTAGCATCCTCCTATGACTGCAGACACGCTCCTGGACCTGTCCCGCTCTTTGCCCGGCATTGATATGGATACGTCACCGGAGGTGCTGGCTGCCTACGGGACTGATCAGGGCCCTGTTCTGGAGTACGTGAATCCGTTGGCCGTACTGTGGGCGCAGTCCGTTCTCGAAGTGCAGGAGATTCTGCGCTGGGCTTCTCGCACCGGAACGGCAGTGGTTCCCCGCGGTGCCGGTACCGGGGTGTCCGGCGGAGCCCACGCCACAGCGGGATGCATCGTCCTCAGCCTGGAACGGATGAACAAGATCCACGAAATTCGTCCTGAGGATGAGCTGGCCAGGGTGGAGCCGGGAGTCATTAATGCCGACCTCAACGCAGCCGCGGCTGAATTCGGGCTGATGTACGCGCCCGACCCCGCGAGCTACCGGGTCTCCACTATCGGCGGAAATGTCGCGACCAACGCCGGAGGACTGCGCTGTGCCAAATACGGCGTGACGCGGGATTCCGTCTTGTCTCTTGAGGTTGTCCTGGCCGACGGAACCCTCGTGACCACGGGCCATCAGACTTTCAAGGGCGTGGCGGGATACGACTTGACGGGACTCTTCACCGGCTCGGAGGGGACCCTGGGAATCGTGGTGGGCATAACCGTGCGGCTGCGGTATCTCCCCGTTGAAGTATGCACGATCGCCGGGTTCTTCCCCGATATCGAGAGCGCTGCTGCCGGGGTGCTGGCGGTGGGCCGCGCACGCGTCCAGCCGGCCATCATGGAGCTGCTCGACGCCGAGACCATGGTGGCGCTGGACGCCGCGCACGGCTCCAACCTGCGCTCCCGGGGTGCCGCCCTGCTTCTTCTCCAGACGGACGGTTACGGCGCCGCGGCCGAGGCCGACGTCGTGCGTTCAGTGCTGAGCGAGCTGGGCGGGCAGGTCAGCATGGAGGGATCGGAGGAGGCACTGCAACTGGTTGACCTTCGCCGGCACAGCCGCGGAGACGCCATCCACACCGAGCACCGGGTGGGGGAGGACGTTGCGGTGCCGCGCTCCCGGCTGGTCTCCTATATCGCCGAATTGAACCGCATGGCACGCGAGCATGAGGTGCGCCTGAAAGTGGTGGCACATGCGGGAGATGGAAATCTTCATCCCACCTTCTGGGTGGACAAAACCGAAGGCAGCGCCGGCCTTGAACGGCTGGACGCTGCCCTCGATGAATCCATAGCCCTTGCCCTGGCGATGGGAGGCACTATCACCGGTGAACACGGGGTGGGCCAGTTCAAGCTCCGCTGGCTGGCGCAGGAGCAGCAGGAACAAGTCCTGGAACTGCAGCGCCGCATCAAAGCGGTGTTTGACCCGGCGGGGATCCTCAACCCAGGGAAAGCGATCCTCACCAACTGAGAGCATCCCCGGCAGGACCCGTGCTCCTGAGATACCTTAGGCCAGTCGAAGCCACACAGTGCAGTTCGGACGGATTTTGGTTCCTTCCAGAGCGGAAGCCGAACTCATGGCAAGCACCGGAAGCTCCGGCAGCTGGATCGGATTCTCTCCCATGTTCATGGCGACCAGGACGTTTCCGTTGACGAAGGCAACCAGCCCTTCGGCGTCGTGCTCCGGCCACCATGCCAGGGACCCGGAGCCCAGCGAGAGCTCGCGGCGAATCTCCAGCGCCGTGCGGTACATGTTCAGCGACGAGAACTGGTCCCTGCGCTGGATGTCCCGTGAATGCCGGCCCCAGTAGCCCGGCTGGGGCAGCCAGGTTTGTCCTGAGGAGCTGAACCCGAAGGACGGTTCGTGTACTCGCCAGGGCAGAGGCACGCGGCTGCCGTCGCGGCCCACCCGAACTCCTGCTGTGCGGTGATAAGTGGGATCCTGCCGGAACTCGTCAGGCATCAAGGTGTGGTCCGGGAGGCCGAGCTCCTCGCCCTGATACAGATACACGCCACCGGGCAATGCCAGCATCAGCATGGTGGCCGCGCGTGCCCGGGCCGCCCCCAGCTGATAGTTGGGCTGGACGTCGCGGGGGCCGACTCCGTCGCCGCTGCGCAGGGTATTGGCTTCCAGCCCGAAGCGGGACACATGCCGGACGACGTCGTGGTTGGACAGCACCCAGGTGGTGGGAGCACCTACCTTGTCGAAGGCCCGTAGCGAGGAATCGATAATCTCCCGCAACTTCTCGGGGTTCCACGGATGGGTCAGATACGCGAAGTTGAAGGCCTGCTGCATTTCATCCGAGCGGACCCAGTCCGTCAGCCGGTCCAGCGGGTCAACGTTGGCTTCGGCGCACAGGACACGTTCGCCGTCGTATTCGTCAAGGAGCTTCCGCCAGGACCTAAAGATGTCGTGGATGCCCGGCTGGCCGAACATGGGGGCTTCATATCCCGGGAAGCCTTCGGAGGAGGCGCCGTCGGCCTGCCCGCCCCAGTCCGGCAGCCCGGATTTCTTGATCAGCGCATGCGCCACGTCCACCCGGAAACCGCCCACGCCGCGATCCAGCCAGAACCGCAGGATGCGCTCAAACTCCTTCCGGACCGCAGGATTGTCCCAGTTAAAGTCCGGCTGGGAGGTGTCGAAAAGATGCAGGTACCACTGGCCCGGGGTTCCGTCCGGGTTGGCGATCCGGGTCCACGCTGGTCCGCCAAAGTGGGACTGCCAGTTGTTCGGGGGGTTTTCGCCGTTCTCGCCGGTTCCGTCCCGGAAGATAAACATGTCCCGCTCGGGTGAGCCGGGTTCCGCGGCGAGTGCTGCTTGGAACAGGGGATGTTGGTCGGAGCAGTGGTTGGGTACCAGGTCCACGATGACCCGGATGCCGTACTCGCCGGCTTTGGCCACCAAGGCGTCGAAATCCTCCATGGTGCCGAAGATCGGGTCCACCGAGCAGTAATCTGCGACGTCGTAACCGGCATCTTTCTGGGGAGACCGGTAGAAGGGTGAGAGCCAGATGGCATCGATCGCGAGTTCGGCCAGAGCCGGAATTTCAGCGGTAATACCCGGCAGATCCCCCACCCCGTCACCACGCAGATCGCGGAAGGAGCGTGGATAGATCTGATAAATCACCGAGGAACGCCACCATTCGCTGCCGGGCTGGCCGTTGTGCACGGGGACTGTCCGAAGGGCTTGTCCCGGAACGCGGGGAACTGCTGACGTGGACATGTTTGAGAAGCACCCTCCTGTCTTGATCCGCCTCAATCAGGTCTGTTACCAATGGCATTAACGCCCCGCAACCGGGCCTTATGCCACTCATTCTGTGTGAGTTTCGGCATAAATGCCCGCGCTGCGGCGGACTAATCACCTGCCATTTGGCCCGGGGCCCCTCCGGCTTCAAGGATTTTCATGGTCCGGGTATCGGTGGACAGCAGGATGGCTGCCTCATCCCGGCGGTGGCGGAGAACGGTATCCAGATAGGACTGCACCGCCTCGGCCATGGGGACATTGCGGTTTTCCCTTTCCGACATGTACCACCGGTGCTCGAGCACCTCATGCACCACTTCGGCCTGTTCCAGTTTGCTGCCCAGTTCCCGGGGCACGGCCTTCACGATCGGCTCGAAAACCTGGGTGACCCACAGATGGGCGCTGAGTTCCTCGTCCAGATCAGGGTGGTTGTCCGCTCGGTAGGAATCCATGTCATTGAGCAGGCGGCGGGCCTGGTTTTCCTGGGCATCCAGCCCGGTCAGCCGCAGCAGACGCCGCTGGTGATGGCCGGCGTCGACCACCTTGGGCTGGAGCTGGACCTGGGTGCCGTCCGCGGTGGTCTTGATGGTGAGTTCGTCGACGTCGAACCCCAGGTCATTGAGTCGGCGGATGCGCGCGTTCACGCGCCAGCGTTCACCCAGTTCGAAGGATTCCAGCTCCGTAAGTTCCGCCCAGAGATTCCGGTAGCTGTCCATGATGCGTTCGCTGGTGGCCAGCGGATCGACACTGTCTTCGATCAAACCGCCTTCCGCGAGGTCCATCAGCTCGCCGGCAATGTTGACCCTGGCGATCTCCAGATCATATTCGCGCTGGCCTCGGGACAACTCCGGGTAAAGCTCACCGGTTTCGGCATCCACCAAGTAGGCGGCAAAAGCGCCGGCATCGCGCCGGAACAGGGTGTTGGACAAGGACACATCACCCCAATAGAAGCCGGCCAGATGAAGCCGGACCAACAGCAGCGCCTGGGCGTCGATGAGCCGGGTGAGGGTGACCTGGCGCAGGGTCTGGGAAAAGACGGCCCGGTACGGCAGCGAAAAGCGCAGGTGCTTGGTGACGAGGACCGGCTGCAGCTCTTGGCCTTTCACATCGTAGCGGCCGGTAATGACGGCCACCGGCTCGACGCTGGGAACATTGAGCCGGCGCAGCTTGCGCAGCATGTGATATTCCTGCCGGGCCACGTGCTCACTGGTTTCTTTGATCGCTATCAGCGAGCCGCCCATTCGTGCGAAGCGGACGACATGGCGGGAAATACCCCGGGGCAGTGCCGCGAGGTTTTCCTTGGGCCAGTCTTCAAGGGGCAGGTGCCATGGCAGGTCCAGCAGCCCCGGGTCCATCGAGGCGGCGGTAATGTTCAGGGACGCGAGGGCCTTTTGCGGAGTCGAGGGATGAAGCCGGGGCAGTTTGCCCTGCTGATCCCAGTCCGTCGGCTCGTCACGCCATTTGGCGCCTGCGGGTTCGGTCATAAGCACATGCCTTTTATCGAACGTCCTGGTGAAACGGGGATGAGGTTAAAGCAGAAATGCGGTGGCCCCTTAAACGAGTTTAGATCAGTCGCAGAGGCCACCGCATATTCAGGGGAAGGATCAGGCGTGGTCCGCCAGGCGCTCACCGTTGGCGGCGTCGAACAAGTGCACGTGGCCCTGCTGCGGGCGGACGTACAGGGTGTCACCCTTCATCGGGGGACGGCGTCCGTCGACTCGAACCACCATGTCGCGGTCCGTGCCGTCCAGGGTGGTGTGGCCGTAAACGTACGCATCGGCGCCGAGCTCTTCGACCACATCAACTTCCACCTTGAGTCCGGAGCTGGAGGAATCCACGATCTCCAAGTCTTCCGGGCGGACACCCAAGGTGACGGTTTTGCCCGCGGCTGCACCCAGCACGGAGCTGGACACCGGGTAGATGGCGCCGCCGAAAGCGACACCGCCGTCCACCACGGGCAGTTCCAGCAGGTTCATGGCAGGAGAGCCGATGAAGCCGGCCACAAAGACGTTCTTAGGGTGGTCGTACAGGTTGCGCGGGGTATCCACCTGCTGCAGGATGCCGTCCTTGAGCACGGCCACGCGGTCGCCCATGGTCATGGCCTCGACCTGGTCGTGGGTGACGTAGACCGTGGTGACGCCGAGTCGGCGCGTCAATGATGCGATCTGGGTACGGGTTTGTACGCGCAACTTGGCATCAAGGTTGGACAGCGGCTCGTCCATGAGGAAGACCTGCGGGTTACGGACAATGGCACGGCCCATGGCGACGCGCTGGCGCTGGCCGCCGGAGAGTGCCTTCGGCTTGCGGTCCAGATAATCCTCGAGGTCCAGGAGCTTGGCGGCCTCGCGGACGCGCTCCATCCGCTCTTCCTTGCCGACGCCTGCGATTTTCAGGGCAAAGCCCATGTTGTCCGCCACGGACATGTGCGGGTATAGGGCGTAGTTCTGGAAAACCATGGCAATGTCACGGTCTTTGGGCGGAACATCCGTGACGTCGCGGTCACCGATGAGGATGCGGCCGGAATTGACGTCTTCGAGTCCTGCGAGCATGCGCAGCGAAGTCGACTTTCCGCAGCCGGAGGGGCCAACCAGAACCAGGAACTCGCCGTCGGCGATCTCCAGACTGAGGTTGTCCACGGCCGGGCGGTCAGTGCCCGGGTACAGGCGAGTGGCCTGGTCAAACGTTACCGTTGCCATGAGATTTCTCCTTCACGGGCAGGTACGTGCCCGACGATCCGTTGTGAAGTGCATATTGAGTTGTAAAGCAGGTGGCAGCGGTTGTGGCCGCGGTCACAGGGTCAGTATGCCATACCCGTCACCGGACGGTTCATCTGCGCGCGCGGCGCAGGTCCAGCAGCTGTTCCAGGACCGCGGTGAAGGCATTCGGGGACTCCACCCGGAAGGCGGCCCGGGTCTCCCCGGAGCCGATTTTGATGCCCAGGTCTCCGGGCTCCAGTGCACAGAAACCGTGCTCATCGGTGACGTCGTCGCCGGCGAACAGCACCGCCGTCGCACCGGTAAGTTCGCGCAGGGCGCGGATTCCTTCTCCCTTGTTGGTATGGACAACGGAGGCTTCCAGGACCCGCTTGCCGTCCGTGAGCTGTACACCGTCCAGTGCGCCGAGTCCCCGCCGTGCTGCGTCGGTTGCGGCTGAGGCGACATCATCCGGTGCGCTGCGGGTGTGGAGTACAACGCCGGCCGGCTTTGCTTCCAGCCACGTGCCCGGATGCGACGAGGTCACCCTTTCCACCGCTTCGCGTGCCCTCGCCAGCAAGTCAACCTGCTCCGGTGTCAGACGCAGCGGTTCGGCATTGGGGCCAGTCCAGGCCTCTGCGCCGTGGCTGCCGATCAGCAGGGTTTCCGGCTCGGGGGAGGCGGTCCGGCGCAGGCTGTCCAATGCGCGTCCGGAGATCAGGGCCGTAAAGGTGTCAGGGAGTTCGCCCAGCCCCGCCACGGCCGCAGCGGACGCCGGAAGCGGCCGTGCATCGTCGGCGTGCTCCACCAGGGGCGCGAGCGTGCCGTCAAAGTCCAGCGCCACCAGCAACGTTTCCGTGGCTGCCACCCGTGCCAGTGCCTGCATCAGGTCCGCAGGAAGTCCGCTCATTGTGCTGCCTCCGAATCTCCCTGCTGCAGGGCACTGAGGAAGTTCTTGGACCAGCGCTCCACGTCATTCTGCAGGACCTGCCGGCGCATCAGCCGCATCCGGCGCTGGGCGTCACGGTCCGGCATGTGAATGGCCGTAAGGATGGAATCCTTCAGCCCGTCAATGTCATGCGGGTTCATCAGCACCGCCTGGCGCAGCTGGTCCGCGGCGCCGGCGAACTCGCTGAGCACGAGCGCACCGGTGTTGTTGATGCGGGCGGCCACATACTCCTTGGCCACCAGATTCATGCCGTCCCGCAGAGCAGTGACCAGCATGACGTCGGCGGCGAGATAGAGGGCCACCATTTCCTCCACCGGATAGCTGTGGTGCAGGTAGCGGATGGCGGTGTTGCCCATGGTGTCGTAGGTGCCGTTGATCCGGCCCACTGTGCCCTCCACCTCTTCGCGCAGCAGCCGGTACTGTTCCACGCGTTCGCGGCTGGGGCTGGCAACCTGGATCAGCGAAGCATCCTCGACGTTGAGTTTGCCGTCCTGGAGGAGCTCCCCGTAAGCCTTCAACCTGTGGCTGATGCCCTTGGTGTAGTCCAGTCGGTCCACGCCCAGCAGGACAGTCTTGGGATCGCCGAGTTCCTTGCGGATCTGCTTGGACCGCTCGATGATGTCCTCGCGTTTGGCCAACTCGGTGATCTGTTCAACGTCAATGGAAATCGGGAAGGACTCAGCCCGCGAAACGTAGGAGACGCCGTCCTCATTGGTGACGTGCACCTGCTGCTGGCGGACGGTGTGTCCGGCGAAGCGGCGCACGCAGCGCAGGAAGTTGCTGGCATCCGAGGGGCGCTGGAAGCCGATCAGGTCCGCGCCAAGCAGGCCCTCAATGATGTTGCGGCGCCAGGGCAGCTGGGCGAAAATCTCCAGCGGCGGGAAGGGAATGTGGTTGAAGAAACCAATCTTCAGGTCCGGGCGGTCCTTGCGCAGCATCTGCGGCACCAGCTGCAGCTGGTAGTCCTGGACCCACACGGTGGCGCCCTTGGCCGCCATGGTGGCAGCGGCGTCGGCGAAGCGGCGGTTCACGGTCCGGTACGAATCCCACCAGGTGCGGTGGAATTCCGGCGGCGCAATGACGTCATGGTAGAGCGGCCACAGCGTGGCATTGGAGAAGCCCTCGTAATACAGCTCCACTTCGGATGCGCTCAGCGGAACCGGCAGCAGATGCATGTTGTCATGATCGAACTCGTCCAGCTCTTCGTCCGGGGCTCCATGCCAGCCCACCCACGCGCCGTCGGCCTTGGCCATCACCGGGGCCAGCGCCGTGACCAGCCCGCCCGGGGAGCGTCGCCAGCTTTCGCCGTCGTCCGTACTTACCCGGTCCACCGGAAGGCGGTTGGAAACTACGATGAAATCGAAATCGCCATACCCGTCCGTGGCATTCTGTCCTGCGGAATCAGCGGCAGCAGCGTTCACGATAGGCACCCCTTGTTTGGCTTATGTATTTAGGCCACTCTATCCAAGGCTGGAAACTTTATGCCTGCTGAGGCCGTTGAAAGTAAGGGCGGACACCCCCGGTGGCCTAAACTGTTGCCTGCCGGCCGCATGCCCAAACGGGCAGGCGTGAGAGAGACATGAGGAACTATGACTGAGCGGAACCCCAAGCCCAGCAAGGCCGATCGCACGGCTGCTGCGCGCGAACAGGCGCGTGCCCTGCGTGAAGCCCAGAAGAAGAAGGAGCGGCGCAACAAGCTCCTGGTGCGCTGGGGCGTGGTGGTTGCCGTGGTGGCAGTCATCGTTATCGTGGCGCTTATCGTGGTGAATTCCATGCGGAGTGGCAACGGAGCGGAAGCCCAGACCGGAGAATCTCCGGCCAATGCCAACGAATTCGGCGGAATCACCGTGACCTCCACCACCGCGCTGGAGCCGACCGAACCGTTCAGCGTTGACGTTGCCTCGCTGCCGGAGGCTCCGTCAGAAGCAAAGGACGATGCACCGGTTCCGCCGGGCATTGAAGCAGCCGAAGCCGGCCAGCCGGTGCCGATCGTGGCTTATGTGGACGTGAACTGCGTGCATTGTGCCGACTTCGAGAAGGCCTACAACTCGCAGATCGCCACCTGGCTCGACGCCGGCGAGGTCACCTTTGAGTACCGCACCGTAGCGTTCCTGGACCGCGGATCACCCACGAACTACTCCTCGCGCGGCGCCAATGCCGCAGCCTGCGTGGCGGACACCAACCCGGAGTCCTACTGGGACTTCATGAGCGCCATCTTTGCCAACTACGACAACGGCGAGATCAAGAACGCGGAGCTGGCTGACATGGCCGAGTCCGTGGGGGCCGGCGATGCGTCCGACTGCATCCAGAATGATGGCTTCCGCGCCTTCGTGAACTACTCGGACCGTCTGGCCCGCGTGGACTACGTCAGCGGAACTCCCACCGTGTATGTCAACGGTGCGGAGAGCAACCCCAATGACTTCACTGCCGCTGTTGAGGCTGCAATCGAGGCCACCAAGTAAGTCATTTTTGGCTCTTCCTTGCGCGCCCGTTTCGCGTGGAACCCTCTGCGGGTTTCGCGGGAACGGGCGCTCTGGGTTAACCTTGTCTAGCGCAGTTGCCGTGTTTGCCTTTTTGGAGCACGACGACGGCGGTTTGCCGGCTTAGGCCGGCGCCGCCCCCTTAGCTCAGCTGGCCAGAGCACCTGTCTTGTAAACAGGGGGTCGCCGGTTCGAATCCGGCAGGGGGCTCCGCAAAACCCCTCCTGATCAGGCATAACGCCCGATGAGGAGGGGTTTTTCTATGGTGGCGAGTTACATGCTTGCCCGACCCACTTTTCCTCATCCCTCTCACGGAGCATGATCTGCTCAAACATGCTTCCAGGTGTTGCACGCCGGAAACACAGGGGAAACCACCACTTCCTAATGTGTAGTCATGACCGAGCAAACAACGCCCCAGCGCCCCAGATTCTACAAATCATTGTTCGTGCAATTGCTTGTCGCGGTGGTACTCGGAATTGTCGTGGGCTACGTCTGGCCCGAGGTAGGCGCGGCGTTCAAGGTGCTGGGCGACGGTTTTATCCGGCTCATCAAGATGATCATTGCCCCACTGATTTTCCTTGTCATTGTGACCGGCATAGCCCATATCAGTGACGTGAACGCCGTGGGCCGGGTGGGGGTCAAAGCCCTCGCATACTTTCTTGCCGCGTCCAGTTTCGCCCTGTTGTTTGGCATGGTGGTAGGCAACGTGGTGCGTCCCGGCGCCGGGCTGAACATCGACCCCGGCACCTTGGACACCTCTGCCCTGGATTCGAAAACCTCTGCTGAGGTGGCATCGCCTACGGAATTTATCCTCAACATCATCCCGGTGAGTGTCATAGACGCGTTTGCGTCGAATTCACTGCTGCAGGTGCTTTTCTTCGCCGTATTCTTCGGCGCAGCCGCCGTGGTGATAGGGCGCGAGACGTGTGAACCGGTTCTTAAAGTGATGGAAGCGACCTTGGAAATCATTTTCAAGGTCATGTCTTGGATTATGCGGCTGGCACCGATTGGCGCCTTCGGCGCCATGGCTTTCATTATCGGCGAGTATGGTCTGGCAACTCTCGGCACCTATGCCAAACTGATCGCCGCCTGCTACGGCGCAGCACTGCTGTTCATCGGCATTCTGTTCGTGATTGCCCGAGTTTGCGCAGGCGTTCCGTTGTGGCAGTTCATCAAGTACACCCGCGAAGAGTTCCTGCTGGCGCTCGGAACTGCTTCAACCGAATCTGTGATGCCCCGAATCATGACCAAACTGACCAACGCCGGGTGTTCCCGTGCAACAACCGGCCTGGTCATTCCCACCGGATACTCGTTCAATCTGGACGGCGCAGCTATCTATTTGTCCATCTCAGTGGTCTTCCTCGCCCAAGCATTCAACATCGATCTGAGCTTCGAGCAGCAACTGGGTGCCCTGGGCATCCTGCTGCTCACGTCCAAGGGCATGGCAGGGGTTCCCGGGTCATCTTTTCTGGCTCTGTCGGCCACGGCGGCGGCCCTCGGATTGTTCCCCGTCGCCGGAGTTGCCCTCCTGCTCGGCGCTGATCGTCTGATGGATTCCATGCGGGTGGTCGTCAACCTGATGGGCAACTGTGTGGCCACCTTCGTGGTGGCCAAGTGGGAAGGCCAGTTCGACCGGCAGGCGATGCTGGATGCCTTCGCCGGGCACGCAGCGACGGCGGACGGACCCGCGCCGGCCGTCACGCTACTGCCGGAACCGGCCGTCACGCTGCCGGAACCGGCAGCCGGGCCTGCGCAGGATTCCAAGGCACCCGCCACCATCAGGCTCCAGGGTTAGCCACCGGAGTGCAGCCGTTCATGATCATTCCAACCACGACGCCGTGGCCGAGCACGTGAGGCTCGACCACGGCGCGTGGTGTGTTCGAGGCGCCACCGGCCGGAGCGGCGGCCGGCGGGGTCAGACGGTGACCGGTCGGCCCGTTCCCGGGGACCCAGGCAGGGCAGCCGGGGACTCGCCGGGGAGGTTCGCGTCGCGCACCTCCTGGTACTGAGGGAGGTGGGTGTACAGCTCGTCGCGCAGCGGATTGCGGTGCCGTTTGACGATGGTGAACACCTGGTAGACCGCGACGGCGATGTTGGCCGCCAGCGAGATGGCCGACACGACGAACAGCGCGGTCGGGTTGTGCGAGGACTCGACAGCGAACGGCGACGTGCTCACGAACGTGGGGACCGCCATCGTGAACATCATCCACAATGCCAGCGTGTGGGCGCGGTGCTGGAGCCATGCACCCTTCTTGAGGAAGAACGCGGGGATGGTGCAGGAGATGAGCAGCGCCGCACCGGCGTAGAACGAGTGGTCACCGACACAGTTGTAGACGTAGGCGAAGTTCCACAGGTCGTACGCGATGATCCAGAACCACATCATGTCGGGCCAGATCATGTCCTTCGACTTGTCGCGAGAGACGATGATGCCCGTCCAGCCGCAGATGGTGAGCAGGTTCAGGATGCCGGCGATGGCGTTCATGTAGTTCCATGGACCGCCGACCATGAAAACGCCGTCGTGCATGCCCTGCAGGCCCGCCACCTCAAAGTCTCGGATGACCGCCTCAGCGATGTTGATCGCAAGGATCAGTGCAGGGAACATCAGCATCCAGCGGTTCTTCGCCAAGCGCGGGACGTACCGGATGAGCATGAAGCCCAGGCACCCGAGGAGTGCCGAGTACACCTTCACCCAGTGGAACCACGTTCCTGTGGACGATCCTTCTCCGGCCGTCGTGGGCCACACGAACACGGTCAGGAGGACGGGCAACGCCACGAAGAAGGCCAGACCGGCCCACTTCCAGCGCCGCGTCACTTCGTTAAGCGCAATGAGGGCAACCAGGACGACGCCGAACATCGCCCAGGAATACCAGGGAATCGATTCGTACAAGAACATCTAGGGACCTCTCCTTAGCAGCCCGGTGTATAAATGCCTTCGGATTTAAAGGTAGAAATGCCGGTAGCACAGGTCATTAGACAGATGAAGCGATGTGTCCAGTTCCGCCCGGTGTTACCTTCAGACATGACCGATGAGGTCCGCCCGGCGAAGCGTCATACGGATGCAAGAGCGGCTCTCGCAGCCGCGCTCAAGTCCCGGCTGCGCTCCCAGCCGCTCGACAGGGTGACAGTCACCGAATTGGTGCGGGACTGCGGGCTGACGCGGCAGGCGTTCTACTATCATTTCCCTGATGTGCGGCAGCTCGCCGTCTGGGTGTTCGAGACAGAGGTTGCCCGGCAGGTCCGCGCTTTTGCGGCTGAGGTGGGATGGGCCGACGGACTGGTGCGGTTGATGCTGTACATGCGCGATAACCGCTCGTCGACGCTCGGTGTCCTCAACGGTGTGGGCCAGCCCGGGCTCGAGCGTTTCCTGTTTTGGCAGATGCGCCCGATCACCGAGGCCGTGATGGACCAGGACGGTGGCGGACCGTCGCGCCCGCAGGACCGGATCCTGGTGGTCGACTTTTACACCTCGGCCGTGCTCGCCGTGGTGCTGCGATGGGTCGCGGACGGCATGGTCGACCACCCGTACAAGGTGGTGGGGGACCTGGAAATCATGCTGCATGGCGCCGTGCGGGAGTCCATCCGCAGGCTTGACGCGCGGGCAGCGCCGCCGGACGGAGGTCGACGGCAGTAACCGGGAAGTCCCCGCCTGATCGTCGACAGTTTTGAGGTGCTGGATATTTTCATGAAGCTGCCCTAGTCTATTTATTGTCAGAGTGACAATAAATCATCAGGAGAGCTTCATGGACGCGGTACTGGACTGGATGAACTCCCCGGCGGCAACTTTGCTCGGAGCACCCGTCAGCTGGATTGAAATCATCGGATTCGTTACCGGTGCGGCCTGCGTTTACGCCGTCGCCCGGCAAAAGTTGTGGAACTGGCCTGTCGGCATCGTGAACAATGTTGCATTCATGGTCCTGTTTTTCGGTGCAGGGTTGTACGGCGAGACCCTGCTCCAAGCAGTCTTTGCCGCCGTATCCGTCTACGGCTGGTACAACTGGGTCCGGGGAGCCCAAAACGCTGCCGGCAAGGGCGATCTTCCCATCCGCGACGGGAGCAGGACAGAAGTGGTCTGGGGTCTTGGCGCTGTTGCACTTGCCACGGTTGGCGTTGCCATGATCCTCACGCACGGCACCGACTCCCAGGTTCCCTGGCCGGACGCCTTTGTCCTGGCCGCTTCGCTCCTGGCCACTTACTGGCAGGCCCGGAAGATCTTCCAGCACTGGTACGTATGGATTGTGATTGACCTGGTCAGCATCCCGCTCTATTTCTCCCGTGGGCTCAATCTCACCGCCATCCTGTATATCGGCTTCACGGCCCTTTGCATCTACGGCCTGGTGGGGTGGATGCGGACCCGGTTGGCGGCAGGCACCCAGCGCGGCCAAACGCAGGAGGTGCCGGCATGACCCGCTTCGGGCAGGGAGTCGTCATTGGAAAGTTCTATCCACCGCATGCAGGACACCGGCACCTCATAGCCCGGGCCTCGGAGCAATCCGATCGGCTTGCGGTGGTAGTCCTTGGCAGCAGGTTTGAGAGCATCGGCCTTGAAGACCGCGTGAAGTGGCTGGCCGCGGAGTTCGACGGAACAAACGTCACCGTCATTGGCATGCCGGATGACTGCCCCGTGGATTACACCTCCGAGGCCGTATGGAAGGCGCACAATGAGGTGCTGCGCATGGCCCTCAAGATGAAAGGGATCACGGCAGTTGACGCGGTCTTCAGCTCCGAGGACTACGGCTGGCGGCTGGCCGACGATTTTGGGGCCGTCCACGTCATGGTTGACCGGGGCCGCACGGATAATCCCGTCAGCGGCACGCTGTGCCGGGATGACCTCAGCGACGCTTGGCAAAGCATCATCCGGCCTGCCCGGCAGGATCTGGCCGTGCGGATCATAGTGGTGGGCGCGCAGTCCACGGGCACCACCACTCTCGCCTCGGACCTGGCCCGGCACTACCGGGCCAGGTACCCAGGGCTGGCGGATGTCCCGGAGTATGGACGCCAGTTCACTTATGACAAGTTCGCGGCGGCGCAGGCCGCAGACCCCGACGCCGGCCTGAAGGATCTGGTCTGGACCGCAGAAGATTTCGCCGTCATTGGTGAACGGCAGAACCGGATGGAGAACGATGCTGCGGACCGGTGTCCGCTGGTGATTGCGGACACCGACGTCATCACCACCAGGCTCTTTGAGCGGGTTTATGTCGGCGAGCAGAGCTATGGTTCATGCCTGGCTGTGGACCGTATCCCGCGCCGTGATCTCTACCTCATCACGGATCACGACGGCGTGCCGTTCGAGGACGACGGATGGCGCGAGGCGGACCACCCGAGGGAAGAGATGACAGAGTGGTTCAAGGAAGAACTCACGGCGGCCGGAGCCTCGTGGATCCTGGTTTCAGGTAGTCCGGCCGAGCGCTTGTCCACGGCAACTGAGATTATTGACTTGATCATTGCCCGGCGGAACTCCTTCACCTCCCCGCCCTGGGCCACCCGGACCGTACTGACAGGAAGCTGATGGCCACTCAAGAGGAAAGGTTTCTCGCGGACTACGTGCCCCATGAGTATCCGTCAGTTGCGCTCGCCGTGGACCTGGTGGTCTTCGCCGTCACCGGGAGTACGCTGAATGCCGCTTTCGTCCGCCGCGGGACGCACCCTTTCAAGGGTGCCCTGGCCCTGCCCGGTGGATTCGTTTTACCGGATGAAGACGCGCTGACCGCCGCGTGGCGCGAGCTGGAGGAGGAGACCGGGCTGGACCTGGGCGCACACCGCGCGCACGTTGAGCAGCTGGCCACCTACAGTTCGCCGAACCGGGATCCCCGTATGCGAGTGGCGTCCGTTGCCCATCTGGCCCTGCTGGCAACCGACGGCCGGACCCTTCCGGAACTGTCCACGGGGAGCGACGCCGCGGCGGCCGAGTGGCTGCCCGTGTACGACGTCCTTGCAAACGCGGACTTGGCGTTTGACCACCGGGACATCCTTGGTGCCGGATTGGACCGGCTGGCAGGAAAGATCGAGTACACGCTCACTGCAGCGCGTCTTTTACCGGAGGAATTCACGCTGAAACAGCTCCGCAGCGTCTATCGGGCCGTGTGGAACACCGACAAGCTCGACGCAGGTAACTTCACCCGCAAAATGACCGGAGCCCTGCAGGACACCGGTCGTAAGGTCACCCGCGGCAAGGGTGCTCCGGCCACGGTATTCACGGTCAGGGACGAATATCTGAGCCCCCCGTTGATCCGGCCGGACCGGTGAGGGAACCGCGATGGTGTTGGAGCGGAAACGACAATAAACAAGTGCCGACACTTCGGCTTTTGTCATTGCACGGGTTCAATTTCCTTCCCCCGGGAAGCGTCCCCGGGGCATAGCCTGCCGCACCTGCGGCACCAGCTCCAGCAGATGCTCCTCCACATAGTCCAGGGCCAGCCGCACCGCGCCTGTGGGCACGAGCATCTTGCCCATGTCCGAGACAGCCAGCCGCGGCGGCTCCGCCACGTAGCCGGCGAGTTCCCGGGTCATGGCAGGCAGCAATGCCTCAGCGGATGCTGCCACGGCACCGCCAATGACGATCAGGCGGGGATCGAAGAAGGACGAAACAAGGGCCAGCACCCGGGCCATGCGCCGGGCAATCCGGTCCAGGATGTCCTGGGCCACCGGATCGCCGTCGACTGCTGCCTCGAAGACATAACGGGCCGAGGCGCGGTTGGTTTTCGACCCCACGAGGTCCCGGATTCGCCCGTCATGCCCCTCTTTGAGGGCGGCACTGCCCCAGAGGCGTGCCAGTTTCGCGATGCCGTCCTCGTTGCCGACGCCCTCAACCAGTTCCAGCCCGCCCATCGCACCCGTTCCGCCGCGGGCACCGTGCAGCAGCCTTCCGGCGTCGATGATTCCGCTGCCCAGGCGCTCGCCGGCGAGGATCACGGCGAGGTTCTTCTCTCCGGCACCCACGCCGCGCCACCGCTCGGCAAGCGCCGCCAGCTTGGCATCATTCTCCAACAGCATCGGCCAGCCCCGGACCTCGCCGAATTCCCGCTGCAGACCGAGGTCAAACATGGGTGCCGTTGGCTGGCCGGGGATGACGACGCCGTCGCCGGTCACCTGTGCGGCAACACCCGTACCGACGCAGAACACCTCAGCTGAGGTGATGCCGGCGTCCCCAAGCGCCTTGTCCACCGCGTCAGTCAAGATCCGCCGTCGGGCATCCGGCTGTCCGCCGTGGCGGGGGAATTGGGCCTCCGCGCCGCCCACGACGGTTCCGGCGAGGTCGGCCACCAGGACCCGGACAGTTGCGATGCCGACGTCGAGCCCCAGGACATAGCCGGCGTTTTCATTGAACTCAAAGCGGCGGGCCGGCCGCCCCTTCTGGCCTTCGGTGCGCGGGGAATCCGCCTCACGGGCCCAGCCCCGGGCAATCAGGTCATCACACACGGCGATCACCGTGGCGCGCGTCAGCCCGGTGGCTTCGATCAGGTCGGTGCCGGTGACCGACGAGGTTGAACGCAGCACTTCCAGCACTGCACGGAGGTTGGTGCGGCGCAGAAACTGGGGGGTGTTTGCGGAGGGGTCCATGGGAGTGCCTTTTGACGTGTGGCGGTAATAACAGCATAATTGTAGAAGGTAATAAATTTAGTGTCTAAATCTAATCCTGATCGAGCCTGAGGAGGCCCCATGACGGTACGTGTCGGAATTAATGGTTTTGGTCGCATTGGCCGCAATTTCCTGCGGGCAGCACTGGAGCACGGAGAAGGCTTTGAGGTTGTGGCAGTCAACGATCTGGGCGATCCCGCCCAGCTGGCGCACCTGCTGAAGTACGACTCCGTTGCCGGACGCCTGAGCGAAAAGGTCTCCGTCGAAGAGGGCAACCTGGTGGTTGGCGGTCACACCATCAAGGTCCTGGCCGAGCGCGATCCCGCCAACCTGCCGTGGGGCGAGCTGGGCGTTGACATCGTCATCGAATCCACCGGCTTCTTCACCAACGCCGACGATGCCCGCAAGCACATCACGGCCGGCGCCAAGAAGGTCCTGGTTTCCGCACCCGCCAAGGGCGATGCGTTCACCGTGGTCATGGGCGTCAACGACGCGGATTACGACGCCGAGAACCACGACGTCATCTCCAACGCTTCCTGCACCACCAACTGCCTGGGCCCGCTGGCCAAGGTCCTGAACGACGCCTTCGGCATCGAAAAGGGCCTCATGACCACAGTGCACGCCTACACCGCAGACCAGAACCTGCAGGATGGCCCGCACAAGGACCTGCGCCGCGCCCGTGCCGCAGCCCTGAACATGGTTCCCACCTCCACCGGTGCCGCCAAGGCCATCGGCCTGGTTCTGCCGGAGCTCAAGGGCAAGCTGGACGGCTTCGCCATCCGCGTCCCGGTCCCCACCGGCTCCGTCACCGACCTCACGGTCACCCTGGAAAAGGAAGCCACCGTCGAGGAGATCAACGCCGCCTACGCCAAGGCTGCACAGGACCCGCGCTGGGCCGGCATCCTCACCTACACCGAGGATCCGATCGTGTCCTCGGACATCGTGGGCGATCCGTCCTCCTGCATCTTTGACTCCGGCCTGACCCGCGTCATGGGCAACCAGGTCAAGATTGTCGGCTGGTACGACAACGAGTGGGGCTACTCCAACCGCCTGGTGGACCTCACCGGCCTGGTTGCTTCCAAGCTGTAAGGTTTCGCAGCACTACCAAAGCACAACGCACGACGGCGCCGCGCCGGACCGCTTCCACGGTCCGGGCGGCGCCGTCAAGCGTTAACACCGTTGGTCCTTCAACCTGAGCAGTGACGCCCCGGCCTGCGTGCGCCGCCCTTGTTCGCCCCGCTGCCAACCGCGGACAATGAATCGGATAGCGGCATAAAACCCGGAAGCACCAGTGGTGCGGGGCAGGCCACTGTCTAACTCGACAGGACACATCACATGGAGCTCGTTCCCAACAACACCCTTATCTGTGCAAGCCCCGAAGACGGGAGACGGCTGGCCCTCAGTCTGGCAATGCAGACCTCATTCGCCATTCAGCCCGATGACCACGTGCAGAAAATTATCCGGGACGCCTATATGAACAACCCTGACGGCCTGATTGCCGCCGGTCATGTGGTGGCCATTGAGTTCGCCACCATTGCAGCCGCCAACAATTACTGGCGCTGACGTCAGGCCTGCCGGTCCTGGCTCAGTGACTGGGTGAGGAATTCGAGCGTGCGGGCCCACGCGTCGTCGGCGGCGTCCTTGTCGTAGGCAAACCGGTTGGTGTCATTGAAGAAGGCATGGCCGGTGCCGGGATAGACATCCGCGGTGAAGTCGATGCCGGCCTCGGTCATGGCGGCTCCCAAATCGGGGAGCGTTTCCACAAGGTCGGTGTCCTGATCGCCGTAAAACGCCAGGACCGGGCAATTGATGGCGGCCAGCTCGGCGACGGAATAATCGGCCCGGCCGTAGAAGGACACGCAGGCCTTCAGCCGCGGCTCCTGGACGGCAAGGGAGAGCGCGAAGGTTCCGCCCATGCAGAAGCCAACGACGCCGATTTGTCCGTTAACGCCGGGGGAGGACTCCAGGTACTCGAAACAGGACTCAACGCGTGCCGAGGCCTGGGCTGAAAAGTCCGGACTGCGGAACGGTGACATCAGGGCCCGCAGCTTTGGCTGTGCCTCGTGGCGCTGTCTCGGATCAGGGTTGAAGAGCTGCTCTCCCAATTCCGTGGCGACGTCGTCTGTGATGCCGTTTTCGCCCAGCAGGTCCGGGGCCACCGCGAGATATCCCTGCGCGGCAAACCGATCCGCCACGCTGCGGATCTGGCCAACCAGTCCCCACGCTTCGTGAATGACAATCACGCCGCCCCGAACCGTGCCCTCCGGCCGGGAAACGTAGGAGTGAACTGCGGAGGAAGCTGTGCCCATTTCAATCATTTCGCCCATGCCGACACCCTGCCACAGCCAAGGCGTGCGGGGCTAGGGATGATGAGGCGGACGGAACGGGCTGTCCCTGGACTGCTAGCCCGGGGTAGCTTACCCGGCATGTACACAGTTCGTGAGGCAGGGTCCGACGACGTACCGCAGCTGGCCTGGCTCCGGCAGCGCTGGATTGCTGAGCAGGAAACTGGACATCAAGCCGAACAGGACCGAGGACCCGGGGTGGAACCAGCCGACGCCGGACAACCCTCCGCTTCCGTGTTCGAGGCTGATTTCCGCAGGTGGATGGAACGGAATCCGCGGACGTTCTTCGTGGCCGGGCACGGCCGGGAACTGGTGGGCATGGTGAATCTTCTGGTTTTCGAGCGGATGCCCAAGCCGGGCCAGGGGACTTCCTGTTGGGTGTACCTCGGCAACGCATATGTGCTGCCTGACCACCGCAGCACCGGAATCGGCACCGCGCTCATGAAGGCAGCCCTGGAATTTGCCCAAGACATCGGTGCCGTCCGCATGGTGCTTGCTCCCTCGCCGAAATCCGCCGAGTTCTATGCCCGGCTGGGTTTTGGACCCGCCCGGGAGTTGGCTGTCCACCGGTTCACCGAGAGGCACGGCGAATCAGGACCGGGAACGCGGAACCGGAGAGACTCCCTTGACGCTGATCGTCCCCTCGGGAAGGGTTAACCGCACGTTGGCACTACACCGCATCCTCAGGAGCCGCCATGCTGCGCATCCTCTCCATCGACGGCGGCGGGGTCCGCGGGATCATTCCGGTCATTTGGCTCACCCATTTGGAAAAGCGCTCCGGGCAGAGGACCGCAGACCTTTTCGACCTCATTGTCGGAACTTCAGTGGGCGGCATGATCGCCCTGGCACTAACCTGCCCCCGCGGCGGCGGCGCGCCGTACAGTGCAGCCGACCTCCGGCATCTGGATCTGACCAGCGTAAAGAGCATCTTCCCCCGCAAGCACGGGTCAGCCCGTCCCACAGCCGCACCCGGGACAGCGGCCTATTCCGCCGCACCGCTGCAGGAGTTTCTGCATCAGGTCATGGGTCACACCAAACTCTCCGAGGCGTACCGGCCCGTGGGAGTGGTGACGTGCGACCTGGTCCATACCCAGGCCCTGCACTTCGCGGGCGGAGGCCTGGACCAATCGCAGCTGGGCGATGCCGACATGGCGGTTGCTGCCCGGGCGACGTCGTCGCTGCCGCGGTTTTTCCCACCCGTCACCTATACGGACCCCGGTGGGCAGGCGCGCGAGCTGGTGGACGGCGGGCTGGCCGCTGATGATCCGGCGCTGGTGGCCTACACCCTGGGCCGCTCCCTGGCTGGGGCCGACGACGGCGTGCTGTTGGTTTCGTTGGGCACCGGAACCAGCCAAACCTCCTCCGGCCTGCTGCTGAGCTCGGAACAAACCAGCAGCACCGCAGACGTGCAGGGGATGAAACGGGACTTTTCCATGGTCTACGAAGGGCCGGGACAGCTGGTCCGGGAGAGCCTGCGCCAGCTTCTGGGCGAGGACTACGTCCGGATCCAGAGCCGGTTGCTTCCCGGTACCCATCACGATTCCGACGACGCGAGCCCCAAAAACATCCTGGGACTGCTGGCTACCGCCGAGAAGATGGTTCTGGAGACTTCCTCCGAGCTGGACCGCCTGTCCAACCAGTTGCAGGGCAGGTAGCCCCGAGCGGTCCCCCGTTCCCGCGGAACCTGCTGCCTGAGAGCTGTCACAAATCCCGCTCGACCGGTGTCCCATGTCCAAGCCGGCAATGAGTCGGTGGGTCAGGTGAAGGATCAGGGACAGGAGAAGGACATGGGAACCACAGCAGTTGTCCTGGGCGGCGGATACGCGGGAGTCATGGCGGCCAATCGGCTGGCCGCCGCAGCACGGCCCGGACTCGACGTCGTGCTGGTAAGCCCGGGAGAGCGCTTCGTGGAGCGGATCCGGCTGCATGAGTATGCCGCCGGAATCCGCAGTGATGCCACCGCCTCCTTTGAATCCGTGCTGCATCCGGCGATCCGACGGGTGTGGGACACGGCGCTGCGCATCGATGCTGCCGGCCGGAGTGTGCTGCTGGCCGGCGGCCGGCTGCTGAACTACGACTATTTGGTCTACGCAGTGGGATCAGGTGCGCCGCAGGTTCCGGACGGTGCGCTCACCGTCCAACAGCTGGAGGGGGCCGAAGATACCCGCACGGCACTCGAGGCGCTGGCCCCGGGCGGCCGGGTTGCGGTGGTTGGCGCCGGGTTGACCGCCGTCGAATCGGCGGTGGAAATTGCCGCCCACCGGGGTGACCTGCACGTCAGCCTGCACACGGAGGGTGTTCCCCTCCCGCAGGTGACAGCGGCCGCCCGCCGCGGTCTGGAACGGAGCCTTCGCCGCACATCAGTGGAGCTGCAGTCCGGCGTGCGGGTATCCGGGTCCGGTGATCCGCATCTGCGCCTGAAGGCCGACGTGGTGCTCTGGTGCACGGGTTTTGGCATTCCGGATCTCGCCTTGGACAGTGGCCTGCCCGTTGACGGGGAGGGCCGGCTGCTGCTGGAACCGACCCTGCGAGTGCCGGGTGAGGGCCGCATTTACGGGGCCGGTGACGCTGCCGTGATTGCCGGCCCGGAGTACGCCTACCTGCGGATGAGCTGCGCGGCGGCGATGCCCATGGGTGCTGACGCGGCGGGAAACATCCTGCGCGGAATGGATGGAGCACCCGGCATCCGGCATGACAGCGGATTCGGCGGCCAGTGCGTTAGTCTGGGCCGCAGCGACGGGCTGGTCCAGTTTGTTCGGGCGGATGACACCCCGATCCGCGTCCACCTGCACGGCAGGTTGGCGGCGGTCCAGAAGGAGATTATCTGCCGGATGACGCTGCGCTGGATCCGCAGCGAAATCAAACGGAGCGGAGCGTACACATGGCCCAAAGGCCCGCGGAAAACGACGGCGGAGCAGACTCAGGCGCCGGCCGGACGGTGAACCGCGACGACGATTTCCTCGCCCACCGCGGGATGGTGTTCACCATCGCCTATGACATCCTGGGGGCCGTCACTGATGCCGAGGACGTTGTCCAGGAAACCTATCTCCGGTGGCGGACGGTCGGGGAGCCGGTGCGCAACCCCCGGGCCTACCTGGCACGGATCGCCACCCGGCAGGCACTGAACGCCGTCCGCTCCGCAGCTCGGCGGCGTGAGGATTATCCGGGGGAGTGGCTCCCGGAGCCGCTCCGCACCGGCGCCGGCTCAACAGGCCCCGCCAACGCCACCCCGGAAACCGCAGCCCTGACCGCTGCCGAAGTCTCCACCGCCATGCTGGTGGTCCTGCAGACACTGAGCGGACCGGAACGCGCGGCGTTCATCCTGCATGACGTGTTCGGGTTTGGTTATCCGGAAATCGCAGAGGCGTTGGAAGCCGAACAGCCTGCTGTCCGGCAACTGGTGCACCGGGCGCGGGAGCGGGTGGAGACGGGAAGGCCGCGGACCCGGCCTGACCCCGCCGAACACCGGGCCGCCGTCGGACGCTTCCTGGAAGCCACCCTGACCGGCTCGCTGCAGGCGCTGCTGGATGTGCTGTCCCCGGAGGTGGTGCTGCGTTCCGACGGGGGAGGCAAAGCCAGCGCCGCACTGAATCCGGTGGTCGGACCGGAGAAGGTTGCCCGCCTGATGCTCGGGCTGGCCTCGAAGTATGCGGCCGGTGCCCTGCCGGAGTTTGTGGAACTGAACGGATTGCCCGCCGTCGCCTTCCGGGAGGACGGAAACGTCACCACCGTGTTCCAGTTAAGTCTGGTGAACGGACGCGTCCAGGGGGTTTACGCCATGCGAAACCCGGACAAGCTCGTTCACCTGCAGAGCCCGGCTGTAGGCTGAATCGGGTGACTATTTCCCCGACCCCGAGCCGCCGCTGGTCCGAAGACGCCATCCGGCGCATCGAAGCCGACAGCAACCGTTCGGCGGACACCCACCTGTTTGAGATCCCTGTTCCGGCGGGCTGGTCAGTGAAGGTGTATCTCAAGGACGAGTCCACCCACCGCACCGGAAGCCTCAAGCACCGGCTTGCGAGGTCACTGTTCCTCTTTGGCCTGGTCAACGGCTGGATTACCCGCGGCATGACCATTGTGGAGGCCTCCAGCGGCTCCACCGCTGTTTCCGAGGCCTATTTTGCGCAGCTGCTGGACCTGCCGTTTGTGGCCGTCATGCCGCGCAGCACCAGCGCGGAGAAGATCGCGCTGATTGAGCAGTACAACGGCAGCTGCCACTTCGTGGACGATCCGTCGCAGGTATACGCTGCGGCCGAAGAGATCGCCCGCAGCACCGGCGGCCACTACATGGACCAGTTCACCTACGCGGAACGCGCCACGGACTGGCGCGGCAACAACAACATCGCCGAATCCATCTACGGACAGCTGAAGCTCGAGGATTTCCCGGTGCCCGAGTGGATTGTGGTGGGCGCGGGAACCGGCGGCACCAGCGCAACGATCGGACGCTACATCCGGTACCACCGCCATGCCACCCAACTGGCCGTGGTGGACCCGGAGGACTCGGCGTTCTTCCCGGCCTGGCGTAATCCGGGGGCTCCCGCCGTCGGCGGTCCATCCCGGATCGAAGGCATCGGCAGGCCGCGGCTGGAACCCAGCTTCGTGCCTGCTGTCATTGACCACATGATCCAGGTCCCTGACGCCGCATCAGTTGCCGCGGCGCGGCACCTGCGGGAGGCGGCAGGCCTCCACGCCGGGCCTTCCACCGGAACCAACCTCTGGGGAGTGTGGCAGCTGGGGGCGCAGATGGAGGCCGAAGGCCGCGCCGGCAGCATCGTTTCGCTGATGTGTGATTCCGGGGACCGGTACGCTGCCTCGTACGGCGACGACGCCTGGCTGGCTTCCCGCGGCCTCGACCCGGCGCCCGCTGCGGCTTTGCTGACGGAACTGTTTGAGACCGGCCGCTGGCCGGAATAACGGTCGGACACGAAGTGCATTCCGGCCCAATCAGCCGGCCATGTCCTTTTCAGCGGTGCTGATCAGCTTTTCCTCGTCATCCCGGACATCCACGGGGCGTTTTCCCTGCAGCGACCGGTTAGGGGAATAGAACCACAGCGCCACCTGCTCGTCGGTCCATCCCGCCCACCGCCCGCGCCGAACGACATCCTTGACCGTGGGAATGGTCCGGCCGCCGGGTTCGTCAAACTGGAAACCCGGATACAGGAAGGTGTTGCCGCGGTGCACGGCCAGCACCCGTGCCTTGCCGGTCAACCGGCCTGCCCGGAGGTTGGGTCCGTAACCGAACCCCAGGCGCTGAGCGGCTTCGGTGATGGTGTAGAGGCCATGCTCCCGTTCCATCGCGCGCCACAGGGCGTCGGCATTCTTGCCGGACGGGATGGAACGGATGGCGCCGGTCGGATGGGAACTGTGCCGCTGGTGGGTGTCGCGGTCGCTCATAAGTCAACCGTACAACCGCCGCGGGCGTTGAGGCAGTGCGGGCGGCTCCTGCAGCCCCGGCAGAGGCGATCCTCTCCCGGGCGGCCGGCAGAACGGCCAAATAGGTTCTGTCCGCCTTCGGCTGGGATCATGGAAGCATGCGATCACTCAGCCATCAGGAAGCCACCCGACTTGCCGAGCAAACAGCGGCCGTGGCTGAGGCCCACATCCCCTACGGATCCGGACTGGGTGCGCCGGCATCATTCACCCTGGCTTGGCTGATGGCGGGAGCGGGCGTTGAAGACATCCGTGTGGCCAGCGGAAGCTCGGGCATGGGGGACCATTTCTGGATCGAAACGGCGGAATGGCGGATCGATCCGACGATGCGCCAGTTTGCCCGTCTGTTGCACCGTTCGCTTGTGGAGCCGGTGACGGAGCCCGGCAGCTTCGAGGCCTTGAAGTACCACAGCGTGCCGGCTTCCCGCGAGGAAGCGGTACGCGAAGTGTCCTACGGTTTCCGGAACGCCGTTGAAACGGAGGCCTTCGTCAATGAGATGACGGCCGCTGTCAGCCTCTAATCTCTTGAGGTCCTAACGCCCTGAGCCGGGCTGCTGCGGGACGCCGTAGCGAAGGAACACCACCCCGTTGCCGAACCGGCGCTCGTCGAGCAGTTCAAGGTCCAGCCGCAGCCCGTCCGGCAGGAAAGGCTTCCCGCCTCCGACGACGACGGGGGAGAGCAGCTGGTGCAGGTCGTCCACCAGTCCTGCGCGAAGCGCCTGGGCAGCCAGCATCGCGCCTCCCACGGACAAAGGCCGGACGGAGCCCTCTTTGAGCCGGCGTACGGCGTCGGAATCGAAGCTCCGTTCCAACCTGGTGTTGGTCGTATCCACGCCCGGCAGGGACCGGGAAAAGACAATCTTGTCTGTTGCCTTCCAGATGCCGGCATAGTCGCGGATTACCTCCGGTTCATCCGCCAGGGCCATGGTGTCCCACACCGCCATCACCTCGTACAGCGCCCGCCCGTAGAGGGCTGTGCCGATGCTCCGCTCCAGGTCGTTGACGAAGGCGTGGACTTCTTCATCCGGCGCGCTCCAGTCGAACTGCCCGTCCTCGTCAGCGACGTAACCGTCCAGCGAAGTGATGCCCGAATACACCAAACGTCCCATGCTGTTCCTCCTGGGCTTTCGCCGGCGGGCGGGGATCCGGCGCCGGTGGCTTCCGCCTGCCGGTGCCGCCACGTTAGCATCCGGTAGCTGCCGCTGTCGGTAATCTCAGCAAAACTGCGCACGTTCTCCGCTTCGCGCCGGGCGGCCACTCGATCGAGCGGGGCAATGAAAGGGTAGGTGCCACGTGCACGACAACCGTGAACTGGTGGAAGCACGAATCAACAGGTTTCTCCGGGAACGGCTGCCCGGAAACCTCTGGCGGGACCGGAGGCCGGCGGAACTGGCAGTCTGGCAGGCGCCGGGGGAGCCGGTTCCCTTTTCCCAGGCCGTCCATCAGGAGTTTTTGCCCTTTGCCGCCGGCCAGGCCTGGGGCGCTCCCTGGGGAACCACCTGGTTCCGCATCTCGGGTACGGTTCCGCTGGAATGGCGGGGCCCCGGAGCAGGCCGGCCGGAACTGCTCATCGACCTGGGGTTCAGCGGCGACGGCCCCGGCTTTGAGGCGGAAGCACTGGTGTACACGCCGTCGGGAGACATCGTGAAGGCCGTGGAACCGCGCAACCTGTACGTCCCGCTGCGGCAGCAGCCGGGGAAATCCTTTGAGTTTTATGTGGAAGCAGCGTCCAATCCAAACATCATTTCCGGCTTCACCTACGCGCCAACACCATTGGGAGATCCGGCGACCGCGGGCGGGAACCCGCTGTACGTGTTCCGCGGGGCGGATGCTGCTCTGCTGGATGTCGAGGCGTGGAACTTGGCGCAGGATTTCTGGACCCTCAACGGTCTGATGCATGAATTGCCGATGGACCTTCCCCGGAGGTATGACATCCTCCGGGCCATGGAACGGGCGGTCACTGCCGTCGACCCGTCTGATGTCTCCGGAACCGCAACGGCAGCCCGGGCAGAGCTTGCCGAAGTGCTGTCCACACCCGCCAACGCCAGCGCGCATCGCGTGCACGCCGTCGGGCACGCCCACATTGACAGTGCCTGGCTGTGGCCGGTGCGGGAGACGGTTCGCAAAGTCGCCCGCACCTTCGCCAATGTGCTGGAGCTGATGGAGCAGGATCCCGAGTTTGTTTTCACCGCATCCTCTGCCCAGCAGTACGCCTGGCTCAAGCAGTACTATCCGGATCTGTTCTCCCGGGTCGCGGAAAAGGTGGCCACCGGCCGGTTTGTGCCCACCGGGGGCATGTGGGTGGAGGCCGACACCAACCTGCCCGGAGGCGAGGCGATGGCCCGGCAGTTCCTGGCCGGAAAGAAGTTCTTCCTCGAGAACTTCGGCGTCGAATCAGAGGTCGTATGGCTGCCGGACTCCTTTGGATACTCTGCGGCGCTGCCGCAAATCGCCCGGGCGGCCAACTGCCGCTGGTTCCTGACCCAGAAGATCTCCTGGAATGAGACCAACGTGGTGCCGCACAGCACGTTCCGCTGGGAAGGAATCGACGGATCCTCCCTGTTCACGCATTTTCCGCCGGTGGACACCTACAATTCCGACCTGTCCGGGCGGGAACTGGCCCGTGCCCAGCGCGGGTACAAGGAGAAGGGGTTTGCAAACACTTCGCTGGTGCCGTTCGGGTGGGGCGACGGCGGCGGCGGGCCAACCCGGGAAATGCTGGCTGCCGCCCGCCGCACCGCTTCGTTGGAGGGATCACCCGCAGTAAGGCTGTCCAGCCCGGTGCACTTTTTTGCCGTGGCGGAGGCTGAGCTGAAGGACCCGGCGGTCTGGTCCGGAGAGCTGTACTTGGAGTTCCACCGCGGCACCTACACCAGCCAGGCCAATACCAAGAAGGGCAACCGCCGCAGTGAGCACCTGCTGCGCGAGGCCGAGCTGTGGGCGGTGGCAGCCTTCCTGGCCACGGAAGCCGACTATCCCTATGACGCTCTGGAACAGGCCTGGCAGACGGTCCTGTTGCAGCAGTTCCACGACATCCTGCCGGGAACCTCCATCGCCTGGGTGTATCAGGAGGCGGAGCGGAACTATGCACTGGTGTCGGCCGGGCTTGAGGACCTGATCGAGCACTCGGCGCGGGCGCTGCTGGGCGACGGAGACCGGACGGCGGCGCTCAATGCCGGCCCGTTCGCCGCGGCAGGGGTGGCTGCCGGGGGCGCAGGACCGGTGCCCGGACCGGCTCCCTGGACGTGGCAGCGTTCCACCGAGGGCTGGGTTATCGGCAGCGACCGGCTGCAGCTCGTCGTGGACGGGGAGGGGCTGTTCCGTTCCCTCACCGAGCTTCCCGGCGGCCGCGACGCCTTCCTGCCGGGGCGGCCGGGCAACCTGTTCCAGCTGTTCCGGGACACCCCCAACCAGTGGGACGCCTGGGACCTGGATGCCTCCTACAAGTACAGCACCACGGATCTCATGCAGCCGGATGCCATGGACGTCGAGGAGGGCAGCGGAGGCCGGACCCTTCGACTTACACGCTCCTTCGGGAACTCGTCGATCGTCCAGCGGATCTCCCTCAGCCCCGACGGAACGGCGGTGGACCTGGAGGTGGAGGTGGACTGGCACGAGCAGCAAAAGCTGCTGAAGTTTGCCTTTCCCCTGGATGTGCACGCCGCCCAGGCGGCCTCGGAAATCCAGTTTGGCCATCTGTACCGCCCTACGCATGCCAACACCTCCTGGGATGCGGCACGTTTTGAAACGGTGGCACACCGGTGGATCCATGTGGGGGAACCCGGTTACGGGGTGGCGGTGGCCAATGATTCCACCTACGGACATGACACCTTCCGCGAGCTGGTGGGCAGCAGGAGCTGCACCACGGTGCGGCTTTCCCTGCTCCGGGGGCCGCTGTTTCCGGATCCCATGGCCGATCAGGGCCGGCACAGCTTCCGGTTTTCACTGCGGCCCGCGGCAAGCATCGCGGACGCGCTCGCCGAGGGATACCGGCTGAATCTTCCCCTTCGACAGATCAGCGGAGTGTCCCGCACTTCGCTGGACCCGGTTGTTGCCGTGGACAACCCGGCAGTGGTGGTGGAAGCGGTCAAGCTTGCCGAAGACCGCAGTGGCGACGTGATCGTGCGGCTGTATGAGGCGCACGGCGGCCGGGCCGGAGCGCAGGTCCGGGCGGGCTTTGCCTTTGACGCCGTGGCGGCTGCGGATCTGCTGGAGCGTCCGCTGGCTCCCGGATCGCCGCTCACCGGCCGGACCGGGGCAGGGGAAGCGGTGGGGCTGCTGCTTCATCCGTTCGAGATCGTCACCCTGAGGTTTCGGCGCGGGGGGCGGCAGGGCAGCGAAAAGACCAGCGCCGAAGGCATGAAAAACTGAAGGCATGCAACCCAGTGACACCGTCCAGCCGATCGTCCTGCTCGTGGATAAGGAAGACCCCGCCGCCCACCTCGATGCGGTGGCCGCGGCAGCGGTGGCGAGCGTGAGCGCCTACGCCCGGCGGGAGGAGGACGAGGCCTGGGACAACTGGGTGTACGGCCGGTTCACGAAGTCGGTCCGCCGCGCGGGACCCAAGGTATTCGAGAAGATGGCGGCTTCCGCGCCGTCAGGGACCGTCGCCGTCGGCCGGGCGAAGGCAGTGGCCTTTGAGCCGGTGAGCTATGAGGAGATGCCCAAGAAGCTGCGTGCGCTGCAGGTTTCGGGCACGCACCTGCCGGACGGCGAGCCCGTGCCCGGCAGCCAGGGAACGCCGCTCATTGTGGTGAACGCTGATCTTGAAATGTCCACGGGCAAAGCGGGTGCGCAGGCTGCGCACGCCCTGATGGCCTGGTACCTCACACTCTCGGCGGAGGAGCGCACTGCCTGGTACGACGACGGCGGCCGGGCCAGCGTCCGGCTTGCCGCGGGCGCGGAGTTTGAGGCGCTGGCGAAAGCGCCGGGAGCAGGACCGCTGATCGTGGACGCCGGGATGACGGAGATCGCTCCCAATACGGCCACCGCGTTTGTCGCGGCCGCCAAATAAGACGGCGGCCGCGGCTCTGCGCAGGTCCGGCGCGCTGGGACTTAGGCGAGGCGGCTGCGGACGATCTCGCTGACAGCCTTGCCGTCAAAGCGGCCGGCAACCTTGGCGGTGACCGGCTTCATGACCGCACCCATCTGGCGCATGGTCAGTTCCGTGCCGTCGGCCGTCAGTTCCGCCACGGCTTCATCCACGATGGCTTCGACGTCAGCGGCGGTCAGCGGGGCCGGCAGGTAGGCTTCGATGATTTCAGCTTCGGCGATTTCGGCGGCTCCGCGTTCTTTTTCGCCAGCCTCCAAGTAGATTCCTGCGGTGTCGCGGCGCTTGGCGGCTTCCTTCTGCAGGAGCGAAACAACCTGGGCATCGTCGAGTTCCACTGGGGTCTTGCCGGACTTTTCCCGGGTTTCGATTTCACCCAGGACGTTGCGGACCGTCATCAGGGCCGTGCGGTTGCCGGCCTTCATATGGGTTTTCATGTCGGACTGGAGCTGCTCTTTGAGTGTCATGCGGACTCGTTTCCGGTGAAGATTATTGAAGTGTGTTCTTCCTATGATCTCAGCTATGTGCTCTCAGCCGGGAGCGTCCGCCGCGGCGGCACAGACCAAACGGGTTCGCACGCCGAGGGACCGCAGATCACCGCCGGGCAACAGGGCATCGCCCAGAAGGGAACGCCCCAGCACGACGGCGGCGGCCCCGGCGGCCAGCCAGTCGGCGACGTCACCGCACTCGATTCCGCCTCCGGGAATCACCGGGATGTCCGGCAACGCCCGCCGAAGGGCCGCAAGATAGCCCGGTCCCTGGGAACCGCCGGGAAACAGCTGCACGGCGGTGGCTCCCGTCCGCCACGCAAGATGAACCTCGCTGGGCGTCAGGGCTCCGGGGTAGCTGGCCAGCCCGATGCCACGGGCGGCATGGACCATGTCCGGAGCCACAAGCGGGGACATCACAAAATCTGCACCGGCGCCCGCCGCCCGGACTGCGTCCTCGGGTGCCAGCACCGCTCCCAAGCCCAGCTCCGCGCCGTCGGGCAATCTGGTGGCCAGCTGTTCGAGCACCGTCAGGCCGTTTCCCGCCCACGGGGACAGCGCCAGGCAGAGCACGCCGTTTTCCACCAGGGTGTCGGCGACGGCCGCAATCCTGAAGCTGTCGGGGCGGTCATGGCCGGCGGATGCAGAACCGGTCTCAAGCACAGCCACGATTCGCGTTCGCTGCAGCCCGCTGCCCATCGGCGCCCGGTTCGGCATCGGTCGAACAGGTTCCGTTGTCATGGGCGGGGCCAAATCATGTGCGGGCCTTTCGCAGCTATGAGCGTGTTCCGGGGTCTTTTTCGCCGGCTTCCACGGGGATGCCGATGATGTTGCTGCCCACCGGCATGGGGCAGGTTCCGAACGCCGTGAAGGCGCTGGGATAGTTCACGGCCCGGTTGAAGTCCACGGTGACCGCGGACGTTCCCGGCTCCGGTGCATCGAAGACGACTTTGCGCCATCCGGCAGTGCTTTCGTTGTTGGTGGCATCGTGGAAGGCGAGGGCCAGCCGGCCGGACCCTTCAGCGCTGACCTGCAGCCGGTATTCCTGCTCTGCCCCGGGCAGCTGCAGCATCAGCTCACCCACGGTGACATGTACGCCGTCGACGGCGGGATGCGCGGTCCGGATCGGAACCTCCACCGGCTCGGGATAGGCCGCATACCGTCCCGGGACCACCAGATCGGAGCGGTAACCGAAGGCCGGCACACCGTCGAAATCGGTGAAGACCGCCGAGGCGGCGTCGCGGGTGCGGACCGCGCAGCGCCCGCCGCGCCTTGCCAGCTCCACGCCGATGCGCCGACCGTCCGACCCGCCGAAATACACCCACAGAAGCGATTCCTCGTCCGCCAGGGAGGCGGTGACGGTGCCGTCCACCGGGGCGCCGGTTTCGGCGAGGGTGATGCCGTCGCCGGCGGCTGCGGACAGCGTCGCTTCGGCGCCGTCCGCAGACCAAAGGCCTGGGAGGTGGTCCAGTGCTGCAGGTTCTTCCGTCAGCCACTGCAGCGAGGTCAGGGTCAGCCAGCCATGCTCCTGCGCCAACTCGGCATCCCGTGCGCTGCGGAACCGGTGCCATTCCTCTTGAACTTCGGGCGTGGGCGTACTCATGGGTCCTCCTGCTTGTCCGCCAAATAGTATTCGGCTCTCTGGAGGGAAGTGTAGCGGCGCGGTTTGTAGGATGAGGTATGGAAACCAACGGTTCACTGCCATCTCTCGACCAGTTGCGCCACCGCCAGACCGAACTGGTGGCTGCTCTCTCGGTCGAGACCAGTACCTCGGCCCTGGCCGCGCTGAGCACGGAGCTGGAAGCTGTCCTTGAACAAATCCAGCATCACGGCGGCAGGTCTGCGTAGCGTTTGAAGCCACCGGCACGGCCCGCATGAGTGGCCCAGCCAACACCTAAATATGAGCCACGCCTCATAACAGATAGGGTTGGTTGGTCCCATCTAAGAAAGGCCACCATGCACGACCGCATTCACCATGAAGGACTGCTTGAGCGCAGAATGTCCGCAGAACAGGCGGCAGCGCTCATCAAGCCGGGTATGACCGTGGCGATGAGCGGGTTTACCGGCGCCGGCTATCCCAAAGCCGTTCCGCAGGCGCTTGCCATGCAAATGGAAGAAGCCCACGCCCGCGGCGAAGAGTTTCAGATCAAAGTACTCACCGGTGCGTCCACCGCCCCCGAGCTCGACGGCGTGCTCGCGAAGGCCGGCGGCATGGAACTGCGACTTCCGTACCAGTCCGATCCCACCCTGCGGAAGCGGATCAACGACGGCGAACTGGAGTACATCGACATCCACCTGGGCCATGTGGCCCAGTACACCTGGTTTGGTTTCTACGGCCACATTGACCTTGCCGTGATCGAGGTGGTGGGCATCAACGAGGATGGCTCCCTGATCCCGTCGTCGTCCGTTGGCAACAACAAGACGTGGATCGAGCAGGCGGACAAGATCATCCTGGAAGTGAACGTGCAGCAGGCCGCTGCCATGGACGGCATGCATGACGTGTACTACGGCACGGCACTGCCTCCGCACCGCAAGCCCATCATGCTGGTCAACCCGGATGACCGGATCGGTGAACCGTACCTTCGGCTGGACCCGGACAAGGTCATCGCCGTCGTTGAAACCGATGCCCCGGACCGCATGACCCCCTTCGCCGCACCCGATGAAACCTCCACACAGATCGCCGGGCACCTGATCGATTTCTTCGGGGACGAGATCAAAGCCGGCCGGCTGACCGACAAGCTCCTGCCGCTGCAGTCCGGTGTCGGGAACATCGCCAATGCCGTTCTGGGCGGGCTGGCCACCTCGGGGTACACCGGGCTGACCGCGTACACCGAAGTCATCCAGGACGGGATGCTGCACCTGATCCGCGACGGCGTGATCCGGGTGGCGTCCGCAACGTCCTTCTCGCTGAGCCCAGCGGGAATCGAGGAGTTCAACTCCAACATAGAGTTCTACCGCAAGCGCATCATCCTGCGCACCCAGGAGATCTCCAACCACCCCGAACTCATCCGCCGGCTGGGCTGCATCGCCATGAACGGCATGATCGAGGCGGACATTTACGGCAACGTGAACTCCACCCACGTGGCCGGCACGGCCATGATGAACGGCATCGGCGGATCCGGCGACTTCGCCCGCAACGGCTTCCTGTCCGCGTTCCTCTCTCCGAGCACGGCCAAGGGCGGGAAAATCTCCGGCATCGTGCCCATGGTCAGCCATGTGGACCACACGGAGCATGACACCATGCTGATCGTGACCGAGCGGGGCCTTGCGGATCTTCGCGGTCTCTCGCCCAAGCAGCGGGCCCGCACGATCATCGACAAGTGCGCGCACCCGGACTTCCAGCCCCTGCTGCAGGATTACTTCGACCGTGCCAGCCGCGAGAGCTTCGGCAAGCACACCCCGCACCTGCTGGATGAGTCGCTGTCCTGGCACCACCGGTTTGTGGAAACCGGTGACAGCCGCCCCGCGGTGGCCGCTCAGGCGTAGGGACACCCAGCACGGCAGCGGGCGTGCTGTTTGGGAGCAGACATGCTAGAAACGCTCAGATGAGCGATTTAAGCAGCCGGTCTGCCACCCACCGTAAAGGCACCGTGCCGCTGCCCGTGTGGCTGGCCGCCGTCGCGGTCATCCTGGTGGCAGTAAACCTGCGGCCGGGCGCGACGTCAGTGGGGCCGGTCCTCGCGGAGATCCAGTCGGGTCTCGGCATGGGATCGGTCCAGGCCGGGATTCTGACCGCGTTGCCCGGCTTCACTTTTGCCGTGGTGGGAGCGCTGGCCGTGATGGTCTCGCGCAGGGCAGGCATCGCGTGGACCATCGCCCTGGGACTGGGCGTGGTGGCCGCCGGTCTGCTGATCCGCTCCGTCGTGGCCTCTCCGGTGCTGTTCATGATCCTGACGGTGCTCGCCTTCGCCGGCATGGCGATGGGCAATATCCTGGTGCCCGCCTTCATCAAGACCCACGGCGGAACCCGGACGGCCCTGTTGAATTCGGTGTACGGCACCACTCTCGCCGTGGGTGCCACACTTCCCCTGCTGGTTGCTGCGCCGCTGGCGGGATGGGACTCCGGAGGCTGGCAGCTGAGTCTGAGGGTATGGGGGCTGGCGGCACTGGCGGCGTTTGTTCCCTGGATCCTGGTCTCGGTGCGGAGCCGCAGGGCAGTTGTGCAGACTGATGCCGGTGCGGGGCCAACGGAGCGGCTGCGGATCACATCTTCCCGGACAGCCGTGGCGCTGTGCGTGTATTTCGGCGTGCAGTCCATGCACGCCTACGTCCAGTTTGGCTGGGTACCGCAGATATACCGGGATGCCGGGTTGGAACAGGGGCATGCCGGGCTGATGGCAGCCATCATTGCTTCGCTGGGGATAGCGGGCGGGCTGATCATGCCGGCACTGGTGGCGAGGGCACCGGGGCTGCATTTCTACATAGCCGGACTGGCAACAGCCGTGGCGGCAGGCTACCTGGGCCTGTTGCTGGCTCCCGCAACGATGCCCTGGATGTGGGCCCTGCTGCTCGGGATCGGCGGGTTTGCGTTTCCCACGGCTCTGGCCTTGATCACCGCGCGTTCACGCGACCCCCGGGTGACTGCCGAGCTGTCGGGCTTTTGCCAGCCCGTGGGCTATCTGCTGGCCGCTGTGGGGCCGTTTGCCATCGGCGCCCTGCACGAGGCCACCGGCAGTTGGACTGTTCCTCTGGTCATTCTCATTGCGTCGGCAGCGGTCATGGCGGCCGCCGGGATCATTGCTGCGGCTCCGCGCTTTGTGGACGATCAGTTGAGGCGGCGTCCGGCCTAACCCGGTGTCCGGCCAGTCCTGTGTGACCCGGGCCCGACCGGTCAGCGGTCGCCGCGCAGTCTGTCGATTTCCCGGCGGTCCTTCTTTGTGGGACGTCCGGCGCCCCGGTCCCGCAGCGGCACTCCCAGCACGGGGCCAACCGGCCGGGGCGGGGTGTGGTCGGTGAAGCAGTGGGAGGCGGCCTCCGCACCCACCCGCTTGGCGATGAGCTGGCGGACTTCCAGGATCCGTTCGTAGCCCGGCTGGCGAACCCTGATGGTGTCTCCGGGCTGGACCGGCTGGGCAGCCTTGGCCGGGTTGCCGTTCAGCCGCACATGGCCGGCACGGCAGGCAGCGGTGGCTGCAGACCTGGTCTTGTAAGCCCTGACGGCCCACAGCCAAGCGTCCACACGGACTGATTTCGAGGTGCTGGCGGGAATGCTCATGGGGATACCGATTCTACTGTGTGTCCCGCGGAGGCAGGGAGGTGTCCCGGAGCCGGGCCGCGTCCTCTTGGGCGTTTAGCTGTTCCGGCGAGGGGATTGTCCCGGGAATGGAGGTGCGCACCGGCCGTGGTCCCGCCGCCGAGGCCAGCATCCGCCGGACCTCCGCCGGCGTGTACGCATCAGGGGAGCCCCGGTGCGCCATGGCGTGGCAATTGGGGCACATCGGCACCAGATCGGCCACCGGATCCAGCACGTAGTCCGGGCTGATGGCCGACGGCGGAACAATGTGGTGCACCTGGATGAAGGACGCTCCCGCCGGTCCGTACATCTGCTCCATCGACAGGCCGCACGCGGCACAGGATGTGCCGTGGAAAGCCACGCACCGCTGCACGCCGTCGGGGTCGTGTTCGCAGCGGTTCACCGCCACTTCGCGCAGGGTGTCCTGGGGAAGGCTTCCCGGCAGCGGAATGGTGGGGTCCACAGCCCCCAGCCAGTCCTCGGGAACGGGCCGGGACCGCAGGTAGGACGTCCATGCGGCACGCAGCTGCCCTTCTGCGGCGGGCGGAACAACGGTTCCCGTACTGCGCACGGCGTTCCAATTCAGGTCCGGAACACTCTCCTGCAGCACTTCCGCCGGGAGGGCATCTCCCGGTGGCAGCAGCAGGTCAAAAACGACTCCTGCCAGCAGCCCCAACCGGGCCGGCAGCGCCGCGCCCGGTTGGGGCGCGGCGGCCACCACCCCGTGGCCCAGCAGCCCGCGGCCGTGCCGGCCCTGGGCGAACAGCCACACGTCGGTGCCGCGCGCCATCTGCTGTCCGCGTCCCACCCGCCAGCGGATCCCGAAGAGTCCCGTGCGGTCCACCGTCGCCGCAGCCATGGCATAGTCTGCGCGGCCGGGTCCGGCACCAAACGCAGTGGCCGGATTCCAGCCCAGCACGACGGCGGCCATGTGTTCTCCTTACCCGTTACGGATTGCGGTCCGGTTCGCTCAAAAAGTTCCCTAGTTAATGCGCGCTTCGCGGCCTTCCCATTCCGAGGACCGCAGTTCATTCTTGCGGATTTTCCCGGTGGATGTCTTGGGCAGATCGATAATGAACTCCACGCTGCCCGGAGCCTTGTAGGAAGCAATCTGGGATTTGACGTGCTTCAGCAGGTCCGCTTCGGTCACGTCCCGGCCCGGGACCAGCACCACAAAAGCCTTGGGCCGCTCACCCCATCGTTCGTCGGGGATGCCGATCACGGCGACGTCGGCTACTGCCGGGTGGCTGGCCAAAGCCTGCTCCACTTCGATGGTGGAAATGTTTTCGCCGCCGGACACCACCACGTCCTTGGAACGATCCAGCAGCTGGACGTAACCGTCCGGATGCATGACCCCCAGGTCTCCGGTGTGGAACCAGCCGCCGAAGAACGCTGTTGCCGTCCCCTCGTCGTCGCGGTAGTAGCCCTTCATGACAGAGTTCCCGCGCATCACAATCTCGCCCATTTCGACGCCGTCGGCTGCCACGTCCGCCAGCCCGCCGTCGTCGGCCGGCAGGTCACGGACCACGCGCAGGCGTTCGGACGTCAGCATGCCCACGCCCTGGCGCGCCATGTTCTTGGCCAGCGCGTCCGCGTCCAGATCCGCCCAGACGGCCTGCGGCTCGCATACCGCGTACGGCCCGTAGGACTCGGTGAGGCCGTAGACATGCACCACTTTGGCCTGCAGCTGATGGATTTTATTGATGATGGTGGGGCTCGGGGGAGCCCCCGCGGTGACGATGGTCAGCGGGTGCTCCAGTGAATGGGCTTCCTCAGCGGTGGCAATGGCGCTCAGGACGGTGGGGGCGCCGGCGAGATGGTCGATCCCATGGGTGTCGATCAACCGCCAGATCTCCGGCCCGCGGACGGCGCGCAGGCACACGTGGGTGCCCGAAGCGGCGGTCAGCGCCCAGGTGGTGCACCAGCCGTTGCAGTGGAACATCGGCAGCGTCCACAGGTAGGTGGTGTCTGAGTCGAAGCCCTGGTGGTGGACCTCGCCGAGCGAGTTCAGGTACGCCCCGCGGTGGGTGTACATCACGCCCTTGGGCCGGCCGGTGGTGCCGGAGGTGTAATTCAGGCTGATGACGGTGTTTTCGTCTGCGACCTCCCAGGGGAGCGGAGTGTCGGTTCCGCGGGCCAGGAAGTCGGAGTACGACGTCGTTCCCTCCACGGTGTCGGAGGTTCCGTCCTGCAGGGGGAAGGAGAAGGCTTCGGCCACGGTTTCCAGTTCCGGGGAGCCCAGGCCGCGCAGCAGTTCCGGGTCGCCGAAGAGCAGTGTGGCTCCGGAATGGTTGCAGATGTAGGCGACTTCCGGCGGAGAGAGCCGGGTGTTCAGCGGAACAATGACGCCGCCGGCCAGAGGGACGGCGTAATGGGCGATCAGCAGTTCTGCGGAATTGGTGCCGAGGAAAGCCGCGCGGCCGCTCTCCTCCAGGCCGGATGCCCGTAACGCATGAGCAGTGCGGGTCACCGCTGCGGCCAGCTCCCGGTAGGTCAGGGTCCGGTCTCCGTCGATGACGGCCGTCTTTTCCGGGTGTACCTGTGCTGCGCGTTCCAGGAAGCGCAGGGGCGTTAAAGCGGTGTCCAAGCCGGGCATTGTTCTCCTTTAGTGCAGGTGGATGGCCACCTACGCTACAGGGTTTATGAGGCTTGGGTCACATCCTATGTTGCTGGTGCCGGCTGAACGGGGCGGCGAGCCTGCCCGGCCGGCCTGTCACTGCGCTGACGCGGGCGCCCGCTTCAGCGTGACTGGTACGTGAGGCAGTCTGCCGACTCGGCTCCGGGGCCGACTCTGACGTCATGGGCAGTGCACATGAGGTGGTCATTGTGTCGGCATTCGCTGCGCAGGCACGCTCCGACGGAGGCCAAAACCTTGGGGAGGCCACCGGTCTCGGTGGTGTCGATGAAGGTGGAGCAGCTGGCGTGGTCGGGAGTTCCACCCACCGTGATGGCATAAGCGGTGCAGCCATCGTGGTTGTAATCGCAGCTGTCTACGGAGCAATCGCTGACGGGCGCTACATGATCAGTCATGGTTCCTCCAAGAGGGGTAATGTCTGCCGAATTTCGAACGTACCACCGTTGGCTGCAGATAATTAGGACGAATTTGTTGGACGTATTTGGTGCTGTTCCGTGCCCGTATCAAGGGTTTTGGTGCTGCAGAGCAGGGTGTCAGAGGGTGCCTGTGGGGCGAGAGGAGAGCTGTCGGAGGGGGGCGGCACCCGAACGGTGGATGTGCCCCGCTTGTCGGAGAAATACGGAGAAATACGGAGAAATCCCGGGCAGTCCGGGCATGCGTCCAAAGGGGGAGGTGGCTCGGCAGCAGGTATACCGCTCCGCGAACAGGTAGTTGGTGCTGAAAGTGGGGTATTTGAAGGGCCTCAAAAGGGGGCGTTCTGGGCCTTTTGGGGCTGTTTCCGGGACGGAAATGTCAGTGGCGGGTGAAAGGCTGAAGACATGGATCAGAACGGATCTTCTCGACGCGGCAGCGGTTGTGATTTCCCCGGTGCCGGTACCGGGCGAGCTGTCGGGTCGAGCCTGTCGGTTTACGAGGCCAAGCCCGGCATTGCCCCGAGGGATCCCGGTATTGCCCATAGCGATTCCGCACAGACACCAGACCTCGGCCCGTCGTTCAGGGACGGGTTTACCGGGTCGTTGAGTTTGCAGGGGGCTGAGTCCCTGACCCAGGACGAAGCCGGTGTGGTGCTGTCCCGGTTGGATGCTTTGGTGCGCTGGGCTCAAGCTCAGCAGGCAAAAGTCCTGCACCGGATGGAGACCGTCTTCCGCGATGACCTCCTCCAAGACATCGGTAGGGAGGATCCGGGACTGACGTTCAGTCTTGCTGCGGAGGAAGCTGCCGCGATCCTGTGCCTGCCTACCAACACCGCGAAGATGCTGATGAGCGACGCCGGACAGCTGTGCTCCACCCACACGGCAACCCTGGCCGGCCTGGAAGCGGGCACCCTCAGTTACGGGCATGTCCAAACCGTGCTGGACCAGTCCCAAAACGTCCCCGAGGCTGAGCTGGCCGGCTTTGAAAAGGACCTGCTGGCGGTTGCTGCCGCGGGTCAGACGTCGTCCCAGTTCCGGGTGAAGGCCCGCCGGATGCGGGAAAAGACATATCCGGAAACCATCAGCGTCCGGCACAAGACAGCGTTTGAGCGGCGCCGGGTCTGTTTGGCACCGGACGAGGACGGCATGTCGTGGTTGTCGGCCTTGTTGCCGGCGGCCCGTGCCCAGCTGATCTACACGCAGCTGACCACAGCCGCGCGGGGTGAACAGTCTGCCGGGGACCCGCGGCGGGTGGATGAGTTGCGGGCGGACATCCTCGCGGACCTGCTCGAGGGTGGGGATGACGGTGGAGAAGCTGATGTGGATGCCAGGAGCGGGAGGGAGGGCAGCGGTACAGCCGGGCCCAGCGGACCTAGCGATGGCCCCGCCAACGGCGACCTGGTCCGCGATGATAAACCCGACGGCCGGAACACCCACGAAAGCCGCACCAAGGACACCAAGGCCAGGGCTCGCACCGAAATCCTGGTCCTGATCACCGCGGAAACCCTCTTCGGAGCTGATGAACAGCCGGCGGAACTGCACGGGTACGGGCCCATCAGCCCGGAGACGGCCCGCAGGCTCGCCCGGCAGGCAGCCCACTGGACACCGGTCGAACGTCACCCGGGCACCGACGAGATTATGCGGGTCGGCCGGCGACGGAAAGTTCCTGCCGGGCTGCAGCGCTGGCTCCGTGCCCGCGACGGAACCTGCCGGTTTCCCGGATGCCGGACCAATGCCGTCATTTCCGAGATCGACCACACCAAACCCTGGTCCCACGGCGGCACCACGGACCACGACAACCTCGAACACCTCTGCCGGCGGCACCACATGTTCAAAACCCGGGGGTTCTGGAAAGCACGACAACGCTCACCGGGAATCATCGAGTGGACGTCACCGGGAGGCCGAACTTACCGCACCGACCCGCACCTCACCTTGGTCCCGGGACCTGCAGCAAGGAACCCAGCTGCGCCCGACAATCCAGTTGCACTCGAAATGTCCGGCTGGAGCTCCGTCGGCGAGGCCCGGAATGATTACGGCGACAATCCGCCACCCTTCTAAGATTCCGTCCGCTCTTCTAACCTGTGTGAGCTGCCGGGACGGAGCTGAGCTAGCCCAAGCCCTCGAGTTTCGCCTGCGCCTTCTCCACCGCACGCCGTGCAGCGCGTGCGGTTCGGCGGGCGCCGTCGCGCTCCCGTTCCAAGGTGCCGGCACGGCGGTCCGTGGCAGCCACTTCACGTTCAAGTTCGCGGATACGGTCCCGCAGGTCGTCAATTTCATCAGTCAGTCCGTCGCGGCGGTTCGCGACGGCGTCGACTTCGGCCTGTGCGGTACGCAGCGCTTCCTCGGCCTGCTCAGCTTCCCGTTCGGCTTCCGTCAATAACGTTTGCGCCGCGCGGCGTGCCCGCGCAGCCGCAGCAGTGGCAGCAGATTTCTCTTTGGCTGACTGATTTCCGCTGTCACCGGATCCCGTGCGGACCTTGGCAGCGGGTTTGCGCCGCTGGCCGCCGCTGGCCGACAGCGCCTGGACTGAGTCCGGATCCGCTACGGATCCGTCCACGTTGACGGGATCCCAACCATTGGCTTCCAACGTGCGCACCAGTTGGCCGCTGGCCGCAGCCGCTGCTGCAGCGGCATCCGTCATGGCCGCCCACAAGGTCTGTTCCACCTCGGCACCCACCGCCGCGCTGACCGGACGACCAAGTTCCTCAGCGAGGCTGCGGGCCTCCCGGGCCGCAGAACGCAGCAACCGCTGACGCTCGCCGCTCAGTCGCCGCAGCTGCTGCTGGTCCATGTCATCTTGGGCTTCACGCAAAACAGCACCCAGCTCAAGGACTTCAGAGATCAGCTCAGGCCGATGCAGGGCCAACATGTTGACCAGCCATGCACCCGCGGACGGCTTGGGCAGCGCCCGAATGGCTTTGCCCAGCTCCTTGTTCCCGGCTTTGGTCGCTTCTGCAGCCCGTTTGTTTCGGTCTGCGGTGAAGGCATCGGGCATCAGCGCGTACAGCTCCGCTACGGCCTGGGCCACGTCCGGCATGCCACTTCACCCATTTCATTGCGTCCAAGGATTGGTTCATTCAATCCAAACACGTCTGGTGCGGAAGCCGTGTGTGCGTTGTGCCGGGTCGGTGCCTGTCCGGTTACAACAGCTGGTCCAGCCGGCCCCACAGCACAATTCCAGCCATCACCAGCAGGATAGCCGGAAGTACAGCGGATTGCTGTTGGCCCCTCCTCAAGTGCATCAGCACTGCCAGAGCCATCAGCACCGCCAACCCGCCCGCGGCTACGGCTGTCAGAAGGGGAGACCACCCAAGCATTCCGGGAACCAGGACAAGGAGGCCGGCGACAAGTTCCAATGCGCCGAGAGCCCGGATGGCCGCAAGGGGATAGCCGTCCGTCCACGGCAGTCTCCTCAGCCGTGGGGCAGGGCTCACCAGACGAAGCCCTCCGATTCCCACGAACATGAGGGCCAGGACTATCTGCAGGATCCAGAGAAAAACGGACATAGGCGTGGCGGTGTTCCTTTGGCGCAGGACGGCAGGACAGCAGGACGGCTGGACGGGATCGGCGGACGCTCAAGTCAAGCACGGTTTGGGCGCCATAACGAGGGTCATGAGTCCGGCGCGGGCACTCCGATAGCGATCGCCGGGGACACCCTCAATTACCGGCGTAGGTCGGAGGCAACCGAGGTGCTGGAGCGGACAATGAATTCGGTCGGATAGAACCGCTGGATCCAGTCGGCTTCCACGGGTTTCTGCGCCAGGAGGGACAGCACCGCAGCGACGGCGGCCGCCCCCTGGCCCTTCGGATCCTGGCCGATGGTGGTCAGGCCGAAAACCTCACCCAGTTCATGGCCGTCAATCCCGATAACGGACAAGTCCTCGGGAACCCGCAGTCCCAAGCCCCCGGCCGCAAGGATGGTGCCGATGGCCAGCTCATCTGAGGCGCAAAAAATGCCTGTGGGAGGGTTCTCGGGGGCGGCGAGGAGAGTCTTCGCAGCCTTCACGCCGCTGGCGACTGAAAAGTCGGGGCTGTTGATGTGCCGGCACTCCAACCCAGCCCGTCCCATGGCCCGTTCATAGCCGTCCCGGCGGGTGCTGCCCAGCCGGAAGTCCCGCTCGAGTTCTTCGCCGCCGCCGATATGGGCAATACGCGTATGGCCCAGCGAGATCAGATGATCGGTTGCCAGCATGGAAATGCTGGCTTCATCCACGCGGATGGTGTGGGTCCCGGGCAGCGGGCCGCCGATGGCGACAATGGGCTTGCCCACAGCATGCAGCTGGGCGAGTTCCTCGTCCGTGAGCTTCAACGCCACCGCTATGACGGCGTCGAGCCTCTTGCGACGCAGCATTTCCGTCAGCACACTCTCGCGGTGACCCGGACCATCGCTGGTGTTGTACAGCGTGAGGTCGTAGCCGGCGTCGATGAGTGCAGCAGCAGCACCTTCGAGGACCTGGGAGAAATACCACCGGCCCACGGTGGGCATGACAATTCCAATGTTGCGGCTCCGCCCCGAGGCCAACGACGACGCGTTGTAGGACAGGACGTAGCCCAGCTCATCGGCGGCCGCTTGAACCCTGCGGCGCGTGGACTCGGACACCTTCCCGTTGCCGCTGAGGGTGCGCGAAACCGTCGCTGATGAGACGCCGGCACGGGCGGCCACATCTTTGATGCCTGCCACGGTTTCTCCTCGGTTGGGCTGCTGCGGGGGCGGAGGGCCGGCAGCTAAACGGTTCTGCGGCACCGGGCCAGGCCCGGTGCCGCAGGAATTAGCTTAGCCGGAGCCAGACGGCGTGGTTGGGTGCCAGGATTCCTCCGGGGGCAGCCCCCGCTTCGCTGGTCACCAGCACCTCGCCCGCGGGAAGGTCCACCGGATGGTTGCCCATGTTGAGCACCACCAGCACGTTGCCGTTGAGGAAGGCAACGACCGAGTCGCCGTCGACGTCCGGCCACCACGCGAGCGAACCGGCGCCGAGGGCATACTCCCTGCGAACGGCAAGCGCGCTGCGGTACAGATTCAGCGTTGACGCCGGGTCCTCGCGCTGGACGTCCCGGGCCAGTGATGCCCAGTCGGCAGGCTGGGGCAGCCAGGCAGAGCCGGTGCTGCTGAAGCCGAAGCTGTCAGTCGACGCGTGCCACGGCAGGGGAACGCGGCAGCCGTCGCGGCCCAGGCGCGCACCGCCGGTGCGGTGGTAGCTGGGGTCCTGGCGGTAATCGTGGGGCATGGTGGTGTGGTCCGGAAGACCCAGTTCTTCACCCTGGTACAAATAGACGCCGCCGGGCAGCGCCAGCATCAGCAGCGTCGCGGCGCGGGCACGGGACAGCCCCAGTTCATAGTTGGGCTGCGGGTCCTCCGGACCCAGTCCGTCTCCGGGACGCTCCTGGTGGCCTTCGATGCCGAAGCGCGTGGCATGGCGGACGACGTCGTGGTTGGACAGCACCCACGTGGTGGGCGCACCGACTTTGTCGAAGGCCTCCAGCGAGGAGCCGACGACGTGGCGCACGGCGCCGGCGTGCCAGTCATGGTTCAGGTAAGCGAAGTTGAAGGTCTGGTGCATCTCATCGGGGCGGACCCAGTCGGACAGGCGGTCCAGCGGATCGATGGTGGCCTCGGCGCACAGGACGCGTTCGCCGTCGTACTCCTCCAGCAGTTTGCGCCAGGACCGGAAGATGTCGTGGACCTCAGGCTGGCCGAACATCGGAGCCTCGTGTCCCGGGAAACCGTCCGATGAGCAGCCGTCAGCACGGCCGCCCCAGTCCGGAAGGCCGGACTTCTTGATCAGGGCATGGGCAACGTCCACGCGGAAACCGCCGACGCCGCGGTCCAGCCAGAAGCGCAGCACGCGCTCAAACTCGGCACGGACCGCAGGATTGTCCCAGTTGAAGTCCGGCTGGGTGGAATCGAAGAGGTGCAGGTACCACTGGCCGGGAGTTCCGTCGGTGTTGTTGGTGCGGGTCCAGGCCGATCCGCCAAAGTGGGACTGCCAGTTGTTGGGCGGAGCGTCACCGTTTTCGCCGGCACCGTCGCGGAAGATGAACATGTCACGCTCAGGAGAATTCTCCGGAGCGGCCAGGGCAGCCTGGAAGAGTGCATGTTCGTTGGAGCAGTGGTTGGGCACGAGGTCAACAATGATCCGGATGCCGTGGCCGGAGGCCTCGGTGACGAGGGCATCAAAATCGTCCAGCGTTCCGAACAGGGGATCGACGGAGCAGTAGTCGGCGACGTCGTAGCCTGCGTCATTCTGCGGCGACTTGAAGAACGGCGAAAGCCACAGCGCGTCAATGTCCAGTTCGGCCAGGGACGCCATCTCCGCCGTAATGCCGGGAAGATCGCCAATGCCGTCACCGCTGAGATCGCGGAAGGAGCGCGGATAGACCTGGTAGATCACTGACGAGCGCCACCACTGGCGGTCGCGCTCGCTGGAGGCAGCGTGAAGGGGAATGAGGGCGGGGGAGGCGTCAGGGCCAGGGCTGGAGATAACGTCGCTGAGCATGGGTGCCATCCTAGGGGGCTTCCAACCATAAATGAAAACGCTTACACCGCACCGTTCCAGTGCTAAGACTGCTGATAATTCCGGGCCTGCTCCATGGAAGCGGCGCGGGAGCCGCACCCGGTTGGTCCTCGTTCTGTGACGTAGATCTGTGATTGGACGCACAACGTGTACGCGCTTACACTTTCTCCATGCTTAGGTCCCGACGGAGACTCTCCGTTTGCTCCTGACCCTTGCGCTGCGAGAGCACAGGGAGGGCTCGGGTGCTGCCTGAGAAAGCCGGACACCATTGAAAACTAGGAGAGGTACACCAATGAAGGTGCACACCACGGGAACGACGGCGTTTGGCCGCCGTTCCTTCGCTCTCGGGGCCGTTTCGGTCACCGCTGCCCTTGTCCTCAGTGCCTGCGGCGGCAGTGACGCCGCCGAAAGCACGGACTCCACCGATCTGGCCAGCGCCGGCGCCACCACCCTCACCATGTGGGTTGACGCGGAGCGTTCCCCGGCCCTGACCGATGTCACTGCCCAGTTCAAGGAAGACACCGGCATTGAGATCAAGCTGGTGACCAAGGACTTCGAGCAGGTCTCGGACGACTTCATCACCCAGGTTCCCACCGGCAAGGGCCCGGACCTGATCGTGGGCCCGCACGACTGGCTGGGCAAGTTCGTCCAGAACGGCGTGATTGCGCCGATCGAGCTGGGCGACAAGGCGGCAGACTTCCAGGAATCCTCCGTCGCAGCGATGACGTATGAGGGCAGCACCTACGGCGTTCCCTACTCCATCGAAAACATTGGCCTGCTGCGCAACGCCGACCTGGTTCCCGAACCGGCAACCACCATGGACGAAGTCATCGCCAACGGCAAGGCTGCCGTCGAAAAGGGTGCCGAGTTCCCGTTCCTGGTGGGCATGGACCCCAAGCAGGGCGACCCGTACCACCTGTACCCGTTCCAGACTTCCATGGGCGTACCCGTCTTCGGAACTGACGAGACCGGCGGCTACGACGCCTCCAAGCTGGAGCTGGGCAACGAAAACGGTGCTGCCTTCGCCGCCAAGGTGAAGGAATGGGGCGAGGGCGGAGCAGGCATCCTGAACTCCAACATCACCGCAGACATCGCCAAGGAAAAGTTCAACGCCGGGGCCTCCCCGTACTTCCTGACCGGCCCGTGGAACGTGCCGCTGGCCCAGGAAGCCGGCATCAACGTCGTCGTCGACCCGCTTCCCACCACCGGTGACCAGCCCGCCCAGCCCTTCATCGGCGTCAACGGCTTCTTCATCAGCTCCAAGAGCCAGAACTCCCTGGCCGCCACTGAGTTTGCCCTGAACTACCTCACCACCGAGGCTGTCCAGGACGCCATGTTCGAAGGCGGCGGACGTCCGCCCGCCCTGACCGCATCGTTCGACAAAGCAGCCGAAGACCCGATCGTCGAAGCCTTCGGCAAGATCGGCGCCGACGGCGTCCCCATGCCGGCCATCCCGGAAATGGGCGCCGTCTGGGCTGACTGGGGCGGCACCGAACTCGCCCTGATCAAGGGCCAGGGCGATCCCGCAGAATCCTGGGCAAAGATGGTCAGCAACGTCGAAGCCAAGATCGCCAAGTAGTCCGGCATCAGCCGTACCTGAGATAGACACGTCCGCCGGCGCATACGCCGGCGGACAAGGTATCCGGGCCGGGACGCCGCCCAGTTTCTGAGCGGTGTCCCGGCCCGAACCGGTTCAAGGAGAACCCCGATGGTTGACCAGCTGGACACCCCTGTCCGCTCCCGCACTCCCGCAGCGCACAAGAAACCCCGCCGCAGCCCCGATTCAACAGCAGGCCTGCTCGCTAAAATCCTGCTCCTGGGCCTGACGGATGCGTTTGCCGTATACGTCCTTATGGCCCTGTTCATGAGTGAGAAATGGCTCATTCTTGCCGTTGCCGCCGCCGTAACGGTGCTCATCAACTGGATCTACCTGCGGCGCGGGGGTCTCCCGGCCAAGTATCTGGCCCCCGGCGTCCTGTTCCTGCTGATCTTCCAGGTCTTTGTGGTGGTGTACAGCGGCTACGTGGCGTTCACCAACTACGGCGACGGGCACAACAGCACCAAGGCTGATGCGATTTCCTCCATTTCCATGAGCGCGCAGAAACGCGTTCCGGATTCTCCTGCCTATCAGGTGTCCGTGGTGGAAAAGGATGACGTCCTGTCCTTGCTGGTCACCGATCCCGACGGCGGCGTGCGCATCGGCACCACCGGAGAACCGCTGGAGGACGTCGAAGACGCCCAAATGGGCGGCGCCGGCAAAGCCGTGGGCGCCGACGGCTACCGGACCCTGAACTTTAACGAACTGCTGTCCGTCCAGCAGGACATCACCGCCATCAAGGTTCCGCTTTCGGAAGACCTCGATGACGGCATCCTGCAGACCGCCGACGGTTCCAACGCCTACGTCTTCAAGCCGGTCCTGGTTTACGACGAGGCGGCTGACACCTTCACGGACACCGAGACCGGCGTGGTCTACGCCGCCGGCGGTGAAGGCTCCTATGTCTCGGACAACGGCGAACGCCTGGCCACCGGCTGGAAGGTGGGCGTGGGCTTCGACAACTTCAAGACGGCCTTCACCGATCCTGACCTGCGCGGCCCGCTGGTCAGCGTCATCCTCTGGACCTTCACCTTTGCCCTGGGATCGGTGCTGCTGTGCTTCGGACTGGGTCTGTTCCTGGCACTGACGTTCAACCACCCGAACCTGCGCGGCAAGAAGATCTACCGCACCATCATGATTCTGCCTTACGCGTTCCCTGCGTTCCTGGCCGGACTGGTGTGGTCCGGAATGCTCAACCAGGAATTCGGCTTCATCAACGAAGCACTCTTCGGCGGGGCGGACATTCCTTGGCTGACCGACCCGTGGCTGGCCAAGTTCAGCGTGCTGCTCGTGAACACCTGGCTGGGCTTCCCCTACATGTTCCTGGTCTGCACCGGAGCCCTGCAGTCCCTGCCGGAGGACGTCAATGAAGCAGCACGCATGGACGGTGCTTCGGCCTGGCGGATCTTCCGTTCCATCAAGCTGCCGCTGCTGCTGGTTTCCACCGCTCCGCTGCTGATCTCGACCTTTGCCTTCAACTTCAACAACTTCAACGTGATCTTCATGCTCACCGGCGGCGGGCCGCGGTTCTCCGACACCAACATGGACATCGGCGCCACGGATTTGCTGATCACCCTGGTCTACAAGGTGGCGTTCGGGCAGGGCTCAGGGCGTGACTATGGCCTGGCCAGCGCGTTGGCGGTCATCATCTTCATCATCGTTGCAGTCATCTCAGCGGTCAGCTTCCGGCAGACCAAGGCGCTGGAGGAAGTGAACTCATGAGTAATTCGACTCTGACCCCGGCAGGCAAGGGCGCCGCGGAACGCACCGCAGGCACCGTCACGGCTGCCCAGCCGCGCAAAAGCTTTGGACACTGGTTCCGTGACAAGGGCTGGCGCCACCTGGTGGGCGTGGTCATGGGCGTATTTGCCCTCTTCCCCCTGGCCTACGTGCTCTCAGCCGCACTGAGCCCCACGGGAACGCTGGTCTCGGCCAACGGCCTGTTCACCACCATCGCGTTCGACAACTTCATCGACCTGTTCTCGGATCCGCAGAAGCCCTTCGCCAAGTGGTTCATGAACACGCTCATCGTCGGGCTGATTACCAGCGCGGGGACCGTCTTCCTCGGCGCCCTGGCCGCTTACTCGTTCTCCCGGATGCGGTTCACCGGCCGCCGGTTCGGGCTGATGAGCCTGATGCTTCTGCAGATGTTCCCGCAGATGCTCGGCGTCGTGGCGATTTTCCTGCTGCTCAGCGGGATCTCCGACGTCGTGCCCTGGCTGGGCCTGGGCAGCCAGACCGGCCTGATCATGGTCTACCTTGGCGGAGCGCTGGGCGTGAACACCTATCTGATGTACGGGTTCTTCAATACTGTGCCGAAGTCCCTGGATGAGGCGGCGCGCATCGACGGCGCCAGCCACGTCCAGATCTTCTTCACGATCATCCTGCGGCTGGTCACTCCCATTCTGGCCATCGTGGGACTGCTGTCCTTCATCACGGCCACCGGCGAATTCCTCATCGCATCCATTGTCCTGAATGATCCGGACGCCCAAACCCTGGCCGTGGGCCTCTACTCCTTCGTAGGGGACAGCCAGTCCCGCACCTGGGGCGTGTTCGCCGCCGGCGCGGTTCTTGCAGCGCTGCCTGTCATGGCACTGTTCCTGTTCCTGCAGCGGTTCATTTCCTCCGGGCTCACCGCCGGAGCCGTCAAGGGCTAGAACCCCACCACGGGGCGGGGAGTGTAGCCCTGCTCCAGCTCGTCCAGGTCCTCCGGCGAGAGCCGGAGGTCCAGGGCGGCCACCGCATCATCCACGTGCCCGACGTCGGAAGCGCCAACCAGCGGCGCGGTCACCACCGGGTGGGCCAAGACCCACGCCAAGGCCACCCGTGCACGCGGAACGCCGTGGCGCAGCGCCACCCTGAGGACGGCGTCGGCGACGGCCCGGTTGGCATCTTCGGAGCCCGCATAGAGCGAGTGGCCCAGTTCATCCTGCTGCTGCCGCCGGGTGACGTCATCCCACGGTCGTGCCAGCCGGCCCCGGGCCAACGGCGAGTAGGCCAGCACTCCGGTCCCTGTCGCCACGCACAGGGGCAGCATTTCCCGCTCCTCCTCGCGATAGACCAAGTTATAGTGGGCCTGCATGGTGACGAACGGGGACCATCCGTGCGCCTGCTGCAGGGTCAGTGCCCGGGCAAACTGCCAGGCGTGCATGGTGGAGGCCCCCAGATAACGGACTTTTCCTGCCCGCACCAGGCCGTCCAGAGTTTCCAGTGTTTCCTCCAGTGGAGTGGAAGCATCCCAGCGGTGCACCTGGTAAAGGTCGATGTAGTCAGTGCCGAGGCGTTTCAGGCTCTCATCCACCTGCCAGAGGATGTGTTTGCGGGACAGGCCCCACCCGTTGGGGCCGGGTGCCATTTGACCGTGCACCTTGGTGGCGATCACCAGCTCGTCGCGGCGGGCATGCTTCAGCACGGTGGCGCCCAGCATGCATTCGCTGTCCCCGGTGGAGTAAACGTTGGCGGTATCGAAGAAATTGATTCCCAATTCCACTGCCCGGCGCAGGATGGCAGAGGATTCAGGTTCGCGCAGGGTCCAGCCGTGCATTCCTTGATGCGGGTTGCCGAACGTCATGCATCCCAGCCCCACGGCAGAGACTGTGGCTCCTGAGTTGCCTAGTTTTACGTATTCCATGCCTGACCCTCATGCCTTGAAGATGCCCTCATGCCTTGAAGATGCTCTGCACAGCGGTCCTGCGCCGCTCGTATCGGCGATGCTACCGGTGGCTCGAGACCAAATAACAGGGGACTCAGCCTCCCGGCTGCCGTAAGACCCCAACACCCTGCCACGGACGGCTTTTCCAGACCTATACTGAGCCATGCCCACCGCTCAGGAGCCGGAGATCCAGGAGCACGCTCCGCGCTCCGGCAGCACGAATAAGCCCAAAACCACTTCCGAAGCGTCAGTATCCGCGTCTGCACGGGGAAAGCCTGCTCGGGGAAAACCTGCACAGGGAAAGCCTGCACAGGCGAAGTCCGGGCGCACGAAGCCGGGACAGCCGCGGTCCAAAACTGCAAAGCCCGCCGCAGCAAAATCCGTTCCGAAGGAAGCTGCGCGGGGAACCAAGCCCGCGCAGTCTGTCGCGCAGATGGCCGTGCGAATGGCTGCGAAACAGCCCGCATCGCCGAAGCCCGGCGGCCCTGTCGGGCTGCTTTTGCAGGCATACCTGCACGGGCAGTTCCTCGCCATGCTGGCCGAGGATCCGAGGATGCGGGCCAACGAGGCGGATGCCGTCCACAAGATGCGGGTCTGCACCAGACGGATGCGATCGGCCTTGGGCAGCTACCGCAGCTTTGTGGCCCCGGAGCCGGCGCGTGAAGTGCGGGACGAATTGAAATGGCTGGCGGGAATCCTGGGAGAAGCACGGGATGCGCAGGTGATGCGGTCACGGCTGGACGCATTGGTGGCGGACCAACCCGCTGAACTGGTGATGGGGCCGGTGCAGCAGCGCATCGATAAAGAACTGCTCGGCGAGTACAAGTCAGCGCGCACCGTCGCCATGCGGGCGCTCGACGGCGACCGGTACCTCCGGCTGCTGGAGCAGTTGGAAACCGTGGTGACCGCCCCAGGATTCACCCCGAAAGCGGACAGGCCTGCCGCCCCGAGTGCCGGACGCATGCTGAAACGGGACCGCAAGCGCCTTCATCAGGCGGTTCGGGAAGCCCGCAGGGCAGGCAGTGAGGAACAGCAGTCCGAGTTCCTGCACGAGGCGCGCAAGGACGCCAAACGCCTGCGCTATGCCGCTGAGGTTGCTCAGCCGGTGAGAACCAAGGGGTCCTCCGAACTGATCGCCGGTGCCGAACATCTGCAGAAGATTTTGGGCGAACATCAGGACAGCGTGGTCAGCCGCGAGTACCTGCGCCGGTGGGGTGCCGAACATGCCGGAGGCGGGCAGAACGGTTTTACCTACGGGCGGCTGCACGCGCTGGAGGAGGAACGCGGAGAGCGGGCGCGGAAACGGTTCCGCAAAGCGTGGGCGGGATTTCCCCGCGTGGTCTGACCCGCTGCCGGCACCCGCACCTGCACCCTTTACCGTCCGGATGGAGGCGCTCTGATGGCTTCGGAATCACCGTGGGCGCCCCTGCGGCGCCGGGCGTTCCTCATCCTCTGGCTGGCGAATATCGGCTCCAGCATCGGCACGTGGATACAGACGGTGGGAGCTCAGTGGTACCTGGTGGAAAACAGCTCCAATCCTGCGCTGGTGTCCCTGGTGCAGACGGCCAATCTGGCGCCGTCCCTGCTGCTTGGCCTGATCGCCGGTTTCCTTGCCGATGCCTTCAACCGGCGCCGCCTGATCCTCGGGGCAAATCTCTTTGCCGCCGGTGCCGCCAGCCTGCTGACCCTGGTGGCTGCCTTGGGAATGCTGGATGCTGACGCCCTCCTGCTGTACACCTTCCTCATTGGCTGCGGGGTGGCCCTGAGCCAGCCGGCGTGGCAGGCCATCAATCCCGATCTGGTGCCACGGGAGGAAATCCGGGCGGCATCAGCACTGAGCAGTATGGCAGTCAACGGTGCACGGGCGGTGGGTCCGGCGCTGGGCGGCGTGCTCATCTCCCTGTTCGGTCCGGCCTTTGTCTTCGGCCTCAATGCGGTCTCATTCCTGGGTACCGCAGTGGCTGTATATGTGTGGCGGGCGCCCCCGGAACCCGATGATCCCGAACGGATGGGGGAGGCGCTCGCCGCCGGCATGCGCTACATTCGGGCAGCGCCGCGTATCCGCCGCATCCTGCTCCGGACCGCTCTCTTTATGGCACCCGCGAGTGCTCTGTACGCGTTGCTGCCGGTGGCCGCGAACGGGCACCTCCGGCTCGGGTCAACCGGTTACGGAGCGCTGCTGGGAGCGATCGGCATCGGCGCCGTCATGGGCGTGATTATGCTTCCCAGAGTGAAGGACCGGGTCCACGACAACCTGATGCTGGGTCTGTCCGCCGTTGTGTTTGGTGCGGCAATCATCGGCGCCGGTTTCCTGCCGGCAGTCCTGCTGGCCATCCTGCTGGTCCTTGCGGGGATTTCCTGGATCGCCACCTTCTCGATCCTCAACAGCGCCATGCAGCTCACGCTGCCCGAATGGGTGCGGGCGCGCGGACTGTCGGTCTATCTGATGGTGACCACCGGGTCTCAGGCCATTGGCGCCGCCGTTTGGGGCTCTTTCGCCACCGCGTTCGGCTACGCCCCGGTGCTGGTGGCGGCAGGAAGCCTGTTGGTGGCAGCAGGACTGAGCGTTGCCGTGCTGCCGCTGCTGCCGCGCACGGGAAGGCTGGACCGGAGCGTCGCAGAAGCGGACCTGGGTATCGAAGCCGCACAGGAACCCGCGCCCAATGACGGACCCGTCACCATCCTCACCGCCTATGAGCTGGCGCCGGACAAAGCTGCAGAGTTTGTGCGGGTGATGCACGAGGTCCGCCTGGCCCGGATGCGGACCGGAGCCCGGGACTGGGAACTGGTGCATTCCGTGACGGATGCCCGACAGTTCCGGGAAATTTACGACGTAGCCACCTGGCGGGAATACCTGCGGCAGGAACAGGAACGCCTCACGGGGGAAGACCGGAAGATCATGGACGAGGCGGCGGGGTTGGCCGAAGGGGCACCCCGCACGCGCTGGTTCCTCCCGGCGTCGGCCTAGTTGTTCCCCGTCTGCGAAGGCGTGGCCGCGAGCTGCTCGCGGACCAGCGGAGCAACTTCCGTGCCGTACAGCCGGATGCAGTTCATCAGGTTTTCGTGCGGAAGGGTGCCCAGGCTGTACTTCAAGTCGAAACGGCTCAGGTCCAGTTCCTTTGCCACCCGGACAATCTTGGTGGCGACCGTTTCGGGGGAACCGATGAACAGTGCGCCGTCGGGGCCGGCGGAGGCCAGATAGTCGCTGTGGGTGGTGGGGCTCCAGCCGCGCTCGCGGCCGATCCTGTTTTGCATGCGTTCGAAATGCGGCCAGGCTTCCTCCAGCGCCTGCTCGTCACTGGCAGCAACGTAACCGGGGGAGTGGGCTCCCACCGGAAGCATCGGACGGCCGAACTGGGCCAGGGCACGCTTGTACAGATCCACGAACGGGGCAAAGCGCGCCGGTTCACCGCCAATAATGGCCAGCATCAGGGGCAGTCCGTAGTGGGCGGCCCGCACCACGGACTGAGGGGTGCCGCCGACGGCGATCCACGCCGGAAGTTCCCCCGAGGCGGTGGGCGGATAGACGCGCTGGTTTTGCAGGGGCGCCCGGGTGCCGCCGCTCCAGGTCACCGGATTCTCGCCGCGCAGCTGGGTGAAGAGCTCGAGCTTTTCCTCGAAGAGGTCGTCGTACTGTGCCAGGTCCAGCCCGAAGAGCGGAAAGGACTCCGTGAACGAGCCGCGGCCCAGGATCACTTCGGCACGGCCGTTGGACACTGCATCGAGGGTGGAAAAGCGCTGGAAGACACGGATGGGATCGTCGGAGCTCAGGACCGTGACGGCCGAACCCAACCGAATGCGGCGGGTTTGACCCGCGATGGCCGCCAGGACCACATCCGGCGCCGACACGGCAAAGTCTTCGCGGTGGTGCTCACCAATGCCGATAAAGTCGATGCCCACCGAGTCTGCCAGCACGGCCTCCGCCACGACATTGCGCAGCACCTGATGCTGCGGGAGCCGTTCACCGTCCGGCTCAGAGGTGACGTCGCCAAAAGTGTCCAGTCCGAGTTCCAGCTGCCGTCCCATGTGAAGCTCCCGCCATTCCCTCAAAAGTCCATGTATTTGCATCTAGTCTAACCGTATGGGCCAGTGGTGCAGGCCGGCGCTTCAGACCGGCGGATTTCCTCCAGCCACGACACCAGCGGATAGACTTGTGGACGGTTCCCCGGAGGTTTTCCCGGGGCCGCTCCGGATCAGCCGCAATGGTGCAAGCGATCAAGCGATCAAGCGATTAGTTGAGGTATTTTGCGAGACTTTAGTGCACGCCTGGCCACCGCCGACGAGATGGAAAAGTGGGACAGCCACGTACAGTCCAACCCGTGCGGCGGGAATGTGCTGCAGTCCGCTTCCTACGCGGAGGTCAAGTCACACCACGGCTGGAATCCCATCCATCTGGTGTTCACGGGCCGCGGCTATACGACGTACAACCTGGCCATTGAGAAGAAGGTGCCGGGACTGGGCAGCCTCTGGTACCTCATCAAGGGCCCGGACGTGGCGGATCCGTCCCACGTTGCCGAAGTCCTCGACGCGCTGCGCCTGTTCATCAAGGAATCCAAGCGGAACGTGTTCGCCGTCAAGGTGGAGCCGGACATCGTGGACAGCCCAGAGGTGCGGGCGCAGTTCGAGGGCGCCGGGCTGGTCAAGACGTTCAATCTGCAGCCCAATGACTCCACGGCGCTGCTGGACACCACACCCGACACCGAGCAGCTGCTGAAGAACCTCTCCTCGCGCGGCCGCAACGCGGTCCGCCGGGCCATCCGCGAGGGGGCCGACGTGCGGCGGGTGGAGCCCACCGAAGAGAACATGCGTGTCATGTACAGGCTGATGAGCCATATCGAGGATCGATCCTCGGCGCGGATGCGTTCATATGAGTATTACCACCGCTTCTGGTCCAACTTCGTGGCGGCCGGCCAGGGCCGGTTCTACTTCGCTTTCGAAGAGGGCGAACCCACTGTGGGGGCTTTCGTCATCGCCTATGGCAAGAAGGGCACCTACAAGGACGGCGGCTCCAAACCCCGCCGGAACCAGTACGGCGACTCCCACCTGGTGCAGTGGACCGCGATTAATGAGCTGAAGGAAGACTTCGGCATTGAACAGTACGACTTCTGCGGAACGCCTCCCAGCGATCAGCTGAAAAACAAGGAACATCCCCATCACGGCCTTGGCCTGTTCAAGACCAGTTTCTCCAAGACCGTCACGGATTTCGTGGGTTGCTATGACCTGGTGCTTGATCCCGTGCGGTACAAGATCTGGAACACCATCGGCGAACGCGTGGCGCGGCAGATTTACTGGCGCCGGCACCAGCAGCCGTTCTACTAAACAGCAAGCGCGCCTGAACGGATTCAGGCCAACAGAGGCGAGAGGGTGAGTCCTTTGGAGAACACGTCCGATGCAGACCGCCGAGAGCCTGCGCAGAATCCCGATCCCAAGGTGGGGTTGATCCCGGTCATCCGGCAGGCCGGACCAGCCAAACCGGAACGGAACAACCAGCCTGAAAGGCAGAACAAGCCGGCGCAGGAAGAACCCGGGCAACCGGGGCAGACCGGGCCCGCGGCGGGAGGAAAAACGCCGGGAGGAAAAACGCCGGCCGGCAAGCCGCCGCGGCTTGCCATGCCCGGCAGGGCGCCGAAGACTCCCAAGGCACCGAAGGGTGCCGAAGGTCTGCCCACGGGACCGGCCGGCATGGGCCTGCGCAGCACCAAACCCAAGCCGCCGCCTCCCACCACCTCCGTCATGCAGTCCCCGGTCAAGGGAACGTCGGGCGGTCAGGGCTCCGGGCCGATCGCGCCGGCAGGGCAGCCGCAGCGTAAACCGAGGGCCCGCAAAACGGTGCCCGGCAGCCACCACCTTCAGCCCGGCAGCGCCAACGCCCAGCGGCAGGACCGCTCGTCGGCCGCCGCCAAACGAATGCTGCGCCGGCTCGTTCAGGGCGAAACGCCGCCCACCCAGGCGATGTCCATTGTGGAGCGCCTGGCCGGGTCGCCCTATGCCAACCCCCTGGTGCGCACGGGCGGTCCGGATGCATCGGCCCGCAAGACGCTTGACCTGGCCCTGGGCCTGGCCGAAACGATGTTCCGTTACGGTGCGGGCGCCCTTGAGGTGGAAACCGCCATCATCGCGGTGACTGCTGCGTTTGGACTGGACAGTATCGAGGTGGACATCACCAACCAGTCGGTGCTGCTGAACTATTCGCCCAAGGACCAGACGCCCATCACCGTAATGCGGGTGGTGCGTTCCTGGACCAACAACTATGCCGGCCTGGGACTGGTCCACCAGCTGGTGACGGACATTATCGACGGCGGCGTTTCCCGCGCCGAGGCATCCAACCGGCTGAATGAAATCATGCACAAGCCCAAGCCGTTTCCGCGCTGGGCGGTGACCTTCTCGACCGGTGCCTTCGCAGCCGCGATCGTGGGGTTCATCGGCGGCGGACCGCTGGCATCCGCTGTGGCCTTCATCAGCACCTTCCTGGTCAGCCTGCTGCAGCGGGTGCTTGGTCGCTGGCGTGTTCCGGACTTCTTCACCACGGCAGCCAGCGGGTTCGTGGTCACGGGCCTTGCGATGCTTTTCTGGTCCGTGGACGTGCCCATCTCCCCGGGGATTGTGGTTGCCGGAGGCATCCTGCTGCTGCTGCCCACCGGACGACTCGTCTCTGCGGTGCAGGATGCGATCAACGGGTTCCCGGTCACGGCTTCCGGACGTTTCCTGTCAGCGTTCCTGACCTTCGGAGCGCTGGTGGCGGGCATCGCCGTCGCGCTGGTGGTCGGAGCACTCCTGGGCGTGCCGCGCCTGGACGTGACGCAGGTGACGGGATCCCAGTATCCGTTTGCCGTGACCCTGCTGTTGCTGGCCGTGGCGCTGGGAACCATCTGCGTCGTGGAGCAGTCGCCCATGAATCTGGTGCTGCCCACAGTCCTGACCGGGCTGGCCGGTTTCCTCGTGTTCCAGCTCTCGGAACTGGTGGGCGTCGGTCCCCGGCTGACGCCGGCCGTTGCCGCCATCTTCATCGGCATGGTGGCACGGATGATTGCCCTGCGGCTGGGCGCTCCGCAGCTGATTGTGGCAGTGCCCGCCGTGCTCTTCCTGTTCCCGGGGCTCTCCATCTTCCGGGCAATGTACGGGCTCAGCATCGGTTCGGATGACATCACCCTTGGCGCGGTGGGCATCTTCAACGCGCTGACGGTGATTCTGGCGATCGCCGGCGGAGTGGTGTTCGGAGACAACCTGGCCAGGCCGCTGACCCGGAACCTTTCCGGCAACGACCGCCGGAACCGCCGCCGCTAGGCACGGCTGAGGCAGGCAGGACGCCACTGAGGCCAACAGAAACAGCCTGAGGGCCCCGGAACGCAGGATCTAGAGGATCTTGCCGACCGGGGTCCTTTTTTCTGCCTGGAATGCGTCCTCGGTCCGGCCTGCCGCCCAGTACCCGGACAGCGAAACCTGCCGGCGCTCCAGGCCCCGGGTGCCGAAAAAGACATCCCTCAGGGCCTTCATGGCTTCCCGCTCGCCGTGCGCGAAGACCTGGACATCGTTGCCCGTCCAGGGTGCGTCAGCTACGGCGGCGGCCAGCAGGCCGGTGTTTCCTGCCGGGAGGTCACCGCGGTACAGCCAGGTCACGGTGAACCCCGCCGGCATTTTCAGGGGCTGGCGGTCCTCGGGTCCGCCCACTTCCAGGAAAACCTGCCCGACGGCGGACGCCGGCAGCGATTCCAGCACGGCAGCCGTGGCAGGCAGCGCGGATTCATCGGCGGCAAACAGGTACCAGCCGGCGTCGGGATCGGGATTGAACGCTCCGCCGGGGCCGGTGAAGGCGAGGGGTTCACCGGCAACGGCGCGGGCCGCCCACGGACCGGCCAGGCCCTCGTCGCCGTGGACCACAAAGTCGATGGCGATCTCCCCGGCGGCGGCATCGACGCTGCGGACGGTGTAGGTGCGCGAGACCGGCCACTGCTCGCGCGGGAACTGCTCCCGCAGTGCAACAAGTTCCTCGGTTCCGTCCAAGGGCTTGCCATCGGGGCCGAACCAGATCTTGCAGTACGCGTCGGCAAAACCGTTGTCCGCAAAACGGGAGAAATTCGGGCCGCCGGCAATAATCCGCACCATGTGCGGCGTGAGCTGTTCCTTCCGCAGAACCTCCAGGGTCAGCAGCGGGCGGGCCCGTCGGGGAGCATCCTGCGCCGGCTTCGCGGCGGGCACGGAGGGGTCAGGCATGTGGTTCTCCTAGATCAAGGCGGTTTTCCTTACCGTATCGCGCCAACCGCCAGTCAACCGGCTGGGCGCCCTGCTGCTGCAGCAGTTCGTTGACCCGGCTGAACGGGCGCGATCCGAAGAATCCGCGCGATGCCGAAAGCGGACTGGGATGGGCTGATTCGATTCGGGGAACATCTTCCAACAGTGCAACGATGGACCGTGCGTCGTTGCCCCACAGCACGGCCACCAGCGGTGCCCGGCTGCCGTTCTCCAGCCGACGGGCGACGACGGCGCGTACCGCCAGCTCGGTAATCTGTTCCCATCCGCGTTTGCGGTGCGACCCCGCGCTTCCTGCGCGGACGGTCAGCACCCGGTTCAGCAGCAGCACGCCCTGGTCCGACCAGCCGCTGAGGTCACCGTGTGCGCACGGAGCAATTCCGAGGTCCGAGTGGAGTTCCTTGAAGATGTTGTTCAGACTTCGGGGCAGCGGGCGAACTGCCGGGTCCACGGAAAAGGACAACCCCACCGCGTGGCCGGGAGTCGGGTAGGGGTCCTGGCCAATCAGCAGGACTTTGACCTCCGAAAGCGGGCGGGAGAATGCCCTGAGGACGTCATCCGGGGCCGGCAGGACGGTGTGGCCGGCGGCCCGCTCCTCCTGGAGGCCTGCGGCAATGCGCTGCAGTTCCTTGGTGGCAGGGGCCAGGGCTGACGCCCAATCCGGTGCCATGACGTCCGTCAATGCAGCGGGGGCGGCGAACGGGAAGGGGCGGTCACCGGGCAGATCAACGCCGGCCGGTTGAGCACCGGACACACGGGAACCGGCCTGCGGTGCATCAGGCGGCAGGGAAAAGAGCGTCGGCTCGCTGGAACTCACTCATCCAGCGTAGGTCGGATGCGGAGAACGGGCTATTCCGGGCCGGCGGGGGACTCAAATGACAGAGTTGTTATTCACCAACTAACATGGGGGTGAAACCGTCAACTATTGGGAGCGTTCCGTGGCCGAAACAACCGAAGCCTTCTCGCTGAACGGCGCGGTTGACCCCGACAGTCCGCTGGGGGAACAGGAACAGCAGATGCTGGCCCTGGAACGGGCCTGGTGGAAATACGCCGGCGCCAAGGAACAAGCCATCCGCGAACTGTTCGGCATGTCCGCCACCCGCTACTACCAGGTTCTCAACGCGCTGATCGATACCGAGGATGCCTTGGCTCACGATCCGATGCTGGTGAAGAGACTGCGTAGACTACGAACAACCCGTCAGCGCGCGCGCACCGCCCGTCGTTCAGGCTCTGACGTCTAGACCCGGCGCCACCTGAGACCAAGGACTGATACCTCACCATGAGCAAATACCCCCGGGATGAGTTCGACAAGGTTCCCGAGACATCGTCGCGTCAGGGCGTTCACAGGGAACGGCTGATCCCCTCACGCTCCGGCGGGCTGGGCCTGATCATCACGGTTGGCGTGCTTGCGCTGGTGCTCGGAGTGGCGGCCTACTTCGTCCTTCCCCGGCTGGGGATCGGAGCCGGCGACGGCGACACAGCGCCCGTCGCGAATTCCTCCGCCACCCAGGAGCCGCAAGAATCCCAGGAGCCGGCTGAATCTCAGGCCTCGGAGCCTGAGCAGAGTACGGAACCGACCCCCTCTGCCACCGCCGAGCCCAGCGTAGAACCCAGCGTTGAACCCACGCCGGAGGCCACAGCGGACCGGAGCCAGCCCGTGGTGGTGTTGAACGCCAGCGGAATCAGCGGCCTCGGAGCCAGCGTGTCGGCCCGGATAGGGGCGGATGGATGGACAACGGCACAGGTGGCGAACTGGGGCGGGCAGCCGCTGCAGGGATCGATCATTTTCTACAGCAGCGAAGATCAGCTGCCCAATGCGCAGGAGCTGTCGCAGCTGCTGGGGATCCCCACCATCGTTCAGTCTCCGGACTTTAGCCTCGTCACCGTGGTGCCCGGCCCGGGATTCCAATAAGGCCCCCGGCTTCCCCTCAACGAAAACGGGGGGGCGTCACTTTGCCTTTGCGTAAATACTCCATAACAATCCCGCCCGGCACCGGGGCAGAGGCAGCACGGTGGCTACAGTGAGTGCCAGCCAGGCCGTGCCGAATCCGGAAACGGGGCAGAAATAAGGCTCCACCCCCCGGACCCCGGTCCGAGCCGGCATGTTCCGCCATGAGCACCGTGGCGGGACCTACGCTCGCAACAAGGTGGGAGAGAGATCATGGCGCAGGGGATCGTCAAATGGTTTAACGGGGAAAAGGGCTACGGATTCATTACCGTGGACGAAGTTCAGACGGATGTTTTTGTGCACTGGTCCGCGATTCAGGCGTCCGGGTACCGCACCCTGGAAGAGGGCCAGCGTGTGGAGTTCGACATTGGCGAAGGCCAAAAGGGCCCGCAGGCGGAGGATGTCCGCGCCGTCTAGGGTCACGGAAGCTCCGGGACGGGTTGAGGATGGCTGTGACGCCGGCATCGAAGAGGCGTGATCGCTTGCACTCAGTGTGTGGGAGTGCTAATTATTGACTTAGCACTCTTGCCGGATGACTGCTAAAAGCAGTCGGCGTTGAGTGAAACAGCAAGCCACTGAGGTGAGGGCCTGCGGGCGCGTAAAAGAGATCGCGCCTGTTGGTCCGTCCGTCGCGGGCACCGCAGTCTGGAATGCAACATCTAAGCACCCAGCATGACTGTTCCGGAAGGACGAAAGCCGTTATGGCCAAGATCATTGCATTTGACGAAGAGGCACGCCGCGGCCTTGAGCGCGGATTGAACATCCTCGCCGACGCCGTGAAGGTTACCCTCGGCCCGCGTGGCCGCAACGTTGTCCTCGAAAAGAAGTGGGGCGCCCCCACGATCACCAATGACGGTGTTTCCATCGCCAAGGAGATCGAGCTCGACGATCCGTACGAAAAGATCGGCGCAGAGCTGGTCAAGGAAGTTGCCAAGAAGACTGACGATGTTGCCGGCGACGGTACCACCACGGCAACCGTTCTGGCCCAGGCACTGGTCAAGGAAGGCCTGCGCAACGTTGCTGCCGGCGCCGATCCGCTGAGCCTGAAGCGCGGCATCGAGAAGGCTGTCGAAGCCGTAACGGCCGAGCTGCTGTCCTCCGCCAAGGAGATCGAAACCAAGGAGCAGATTGCTGCCACGGCTTCCATCTCCGCCGGTGACCAGCAGATTGGCGACTTGATCGCCGAAGCGCTGGACAAGGTGGGCAAGGAAGGCGTCATCACCGTCGAAGAGTCCAACACCTTCGGCCTGGAGCTTGAGCTCACTGAAGGCATGCGCTTCGACAAGGGTTACATCTCCGGCTACTTCGTCACCGACGCCGAGCGCCAGGAAACGGTTCTGGAAGATCCGTACATCCTGATCGTGAACTCCAAGATCTCCAACGTGAAGGACCTCGTTGCCGTTCTCGAGAAGGTCATGCAGTCCGGCAAGCCGCTGCTGATCATCGCCGAAGACGTCGAAGGCGAAGCCCTCGCAACCCTGGTGGTCAACAAGATCCGCGGCACCTTCAAGTCCGTTGCCGTCAAGGCTCCGGGCTTCGGCGACCGCCGCAAGGCCCAGCTGGCTGACATTGCCATCCTCACCGGTGGCCAGGTCATCGCCGAGGAAGTCGGCCTGAAGCTGGAAAACGCCACGCTGGACCTGCTGGGCAAGGCCCGCAAGGTTGTAGTCACCAAGGATGAGACCACCATCGTGGAAGGCGCCGGTGACCCCGAGGAAATCGCGGGCCGCGTCAACCAGATCCGCGCCGAAATCGAGAACTCCGATTCCGATTACGACCGCGAGAAGCTGCAGGAACGCCTGGCCAAGCTGGCCGGCGGCGTTGCAGTCATCAAGGCCGGCGCTGCAACTGAAGTTGAGCTCAAGGAGCGCAAGCACCGCATTGAGGACGCTGTCCGCAACGCAAAGGCTGCCGTTGAAGAAGGCATCGTCGCCGGTGGCGGCGTGGCGCTCATCCAGGCCGGCCTGAAGGCTTTCGCAAACCTGAACCTCGAGGGCGACGAAGCAACGGGCGCCAACATCGTCCGCGTTGCCATCGACGCTCCGCTGAAGCAGATCGCCTTCAACGCCGGCATGGAGCCGGGCGTCGTTGTCGACAAGGTCCGCGGCCTGCCCGAGGGCTGGGGCCTGAACGCTGCTACGGGCGAGTACGAAGACCTGCTGGCTGCCGGCGTCAACGACCCGGTAAAGGTAACCCGCTCTGCCCTGCAGAACGCGGCCTCCATCGCCGGCCTGTTCCTCACCACCGAAGCAGTTGTTGCCGACAAGCCTGAAAAGGCTGCGCCGGCAATGGGCGGCGGCGACGACATGGGCGGCATGGGCGGTATGGGCGGCTTCTAGCAGCCCACCGATTCGTTCCCCAGGGCCACTCTGACCCCGCGGTGCGGATCACCATAACGCGGTTTTGAGAAGGCGCGGCACCTGCGGGTGCCGCGCCTTCCTGCTATGGGATGTACCCGTTCGGCGCCGAAACAGGGCTCAGCGCCGATAAGGACTCAGCGCCGAAACAGGGCTCAGAGCGCCGAACCAAGGCTCTCAGCGCCGGTAAGGACTCAGCGCCGAAAAAGGGCGGTGTTGGCTGCTTCGGTTTCGGCGTACTGCGCTGAGGCATGGCCCAGCGCCAGATTAATGCTGGCCAGGGACTCCTCGACTCTTGCCTGCGTGCTGCGCCAGTCGGCCACCAGGGACTGGAAGTTCGCTGATGCCTGCCCCTGCCAGGACTCGCTCAGGGACTGCAGCCCGGACTGCATCCGGTTGATGTCACACTGCAGCCGGTCGATGGTCCCGCGCACCTCTGCGCTTTTGGCGTCAAGGACCTCGCTGTCCACTGTTACCAGTGCCATGGTTGTCTCCGATCGAAGCTGTTGTAACTTTGGGGGTTATTGAGCTTTCGACGCTAGGCCGGCCGGAGCATCGAGGACGATCGTGCACGGAAGACTGTGGGCAACCCCGATCAAACACGACCGTCCCGCGCCCTGTGGAGGACCGGCAGCTGCGGAGCACAAATCTAGCCGTTGCCGGGCTCGTCCCGTTCGTCGTCGTCGAACTCTTCCGGGGCACGGTAGGGCAGACGGATGGACAGCGTGGCGCCGCCCCCTTCGGTTTCACTGAGGCGAACCGTGCCGTCATGCTGGGCCACCAGCGCTGCCACAATGGCCAGGCCCAGGCCGGTCCCGCCCGTTTCACGGTAGCGGGACGAATCGGCCCGGTAGAAGCGTTCAAAGACCCGTGCCGCGTCTTCTTCCGAGATGCCCGGTCCGTGATCGCGCACTTCAAGCACTGCGTCGGAACGGTTGTGGATGACCGGAGCCACCCCCACGGCAATCTCGATCGGGGACCCGTCAGGAGTGTAGCGCAGCGCATTGGTCATCAGGTTGGCCACAACCTGCCGCAGTCGTGCCTCGTCACCGAAGGTGGGAGCCGGACGCGGCTGCTGCCCGTCCAGGCCCACCACCCGGATGTCCCGCCCCGGAGCGCTGGCACGCGCGTCCATGGCCGCATCATTGCCCAGGAGCATCAGGTCCACCGGGGCGTATTCCAGCGGGCGCTGTTCATCAACACGGGCCAGGGTGAGCAGGTCTTCGACCAGCTGGCCCATCCGCTTGGCCTCACTCTCGATCCGGCCCATGGCGGCGCCGATCTCCTCGGGCTTCTGCAGTGCGCCGTGGCGGTACAGCTCGGAGAATCCACGAATCGTCACCAGCGGCGTGCGCAGCTCGTGGGATGCGTCCTGGACGAAGCGGCGCATCTTCTGTTCCGATTTGGTCCGGGCCGCAAACGCCGTTTCAATGTGGGCCAGCATGGCGTTCAGCGAGCGGGACAGCCGGCCGATCTCAGTGGCCGGGTTGCCCACGTCCACGCGCCGGGAAAGGTCTCCGGCGGCAATGGCCGCTGCGGTCTTCTCCACCTGGCTCAGCGGGCGGAACTGGCGGGTCACTGCCCAGTACGCGATGCCGGTTGCGCCCAGGGTGCCCAGCAGCCCCACCGAGAACACCAGCGAAGCTGCCTCATCCACCGTTGTGGCGACCGAATCGAGGGGAAGGGCCACCACAACGGAGCCGGGAGCATTCTCGAGAGCGAACACCCGCAGGCGCCAGCCCTTGCTGCCCGGTTCGGTACCGGGAACGGTCTGGCCCGCCTGATCGAGCTCCCGTACCCGCTGGGCGGTGTAGTGCGGTACAGCGGGCTTGTCGATGCGGGGGTCGGAGTGGGTCTCCGGTCCGTAGGAACCGTCATCCGCCAAGTAGAGACCGTAGAACTGGAACAGCGACGTATCACCGGCTTGGCCTTCGGACACGAGATAGCGCGATACGGCCGGAGCATTATCCTTGATTTCCGCGTCCAGGCGCGTCTCCAGGATCTGGCGCAGCACATAGATGGTGGCCAGCCCCGTGATGGTGACGGTGATGACCATCAGGACTGCCATGATGGCTACGAGCTGGGAGCGGAGCGAGGCAGATTTCCAGCGGCGGAGCAAGGCTTAGCGCTTCTCCGACGTCCGCAGCAGGTAACCCACCCCGCGCTTGGTCTGGATCAGGGCGGGCGCATCGGGGCTGCGGTCGATCTTTCGCCGCAGATAGGAAATGTAGGATTCGACGATGGATGCGTCGCCGTTGAAATCGTACTCCCAGACGTGGTCCAGGATCTGGGCCTTGGACAGCACCCGGTTGGGATTGAGCATCAGGTAACGGAGCAGCTTGAACTCGGTGGGGGAGAGGTCAATGGTCACGCCGCCGCGGCGGACCTCATGGGCGTCGTCGTCCAGCTCCAGGTCGTCCACGCGGATGACTGCGTCGTCATCGTCGAGCGGCTGGGTGCGCCGCAGGACAGCACGGATGCGCGCCACCACTTCGTCGAGGCTGAACGGCTTGGTGACGTAGTCGTCCCCGCCCACGGTCAGCCCGGTGACCTTGTCCTCGGTGTCATCCCGGGCCGTCAGGAAAACCACCGGGAAGTGCCGCCCGGCCGCCCGCAGGCGCCGGGTGAGCGTGAAACCGTCCATGTCCGGCAGCATGACGTCCAGAACCGCAAGGTCCGGGGCATGCTCCTCGACGGCGGCCAGGGCCTCGCGCCCGTTTGCTGCGGCAACGACGTCGAAACCGGCGAAGCGCAGGGAGGTGGAAAGGAGTTCGCGAATGTTGGGCTCGTCGTCAACGACCAGGAGCCGGGCTTCAGGTCCGGATGATTTGTTCACTGCACCAGTTTCTTACATTTAGCTGTGCGTTGTCTGTAGGCAATCAGGACATTGCCTGGCAGCCACCAGGGAAATGTCAGACCGGCTTCTCGATGTCAGCGGCGTCCAGGATGGAGTAAGCGTAGCCCTGCTCGGCCAGGAACCGCTGCCGCTTGGCCGCAAAGTCCTGGTCCAGGGTGTCCCGGGCCACCACGGTGTAGAAGTGCGCTGCCTTGCCGTCGGCCTTGGGCCGCAGCAGCCGCCCGAGGCGCTGTGCCTCCTCCTGCCGGGACCCGAAGGACCCGGACACCTGCACGGCTACAGACGCTTCCGGCAGATCGATGGAGAAGTTGGCAACCTTGGAAACCACCAGCGTGGTCAGCTTTCCCTCGCGGAACTCGTTGAACAGCCGCTGGCGTTCCTTCACGGGGGTGTCGCCCTTGATCACGGGTGCGTCCAGGCGCTCCGCAAGCTCGTCCAGCTGGTCCAGGTACTGCCCGATCACGAGGGTCTGCTCGCCGGCATGCCGGCGGACCAGCTGCTCGACGACTCCGGTTTTGGTTTCCGACGTCGAGCACAGCCGGTACTTGTCGCCGTCGTCCGCCATGGCATACGCGACCCGCTCGTCCCGTGGCAGGTCCACCCGAACTTCGATGCATTCCGCAGGCGCAATGTAACCCTGCGCTTCGATGTCCTTCCACGGCGCGTCGTAGCGCTTGGGCCCGATCAGGGAGAAAACCTCACCTTCGCGTCCATCCTCGCGCACCAGCGTGGCGGTGAGTCCGAGCCGCCGCCGGGCCTGCAGATCAGCGGTCATCCGGAAGATCGGTGCCGGCAGGAGATGCACCTCGTCGTAGATGATCAGGCCCCAGTCATTGGCGTCCAGCAGGTCCAGGTGCGGATACAGGCCGCCGCGTTTGAGCGTGAGGACCTGGTAGGTGGCGATGGTGACGGGACGGATTTCCTTGACCGCACCGGAGTATTCGCCGATCTCGTCCTCGGTCAGCGAGGTGCGCTTAAGGAGCTCATCTTTCCACTGCCGGGCGGAGACCGTGTTGGTCACCAGGATCAGCGTGGTGGTGGAGCTGGTCGCCATGGCTGCGGCGCCCACGAGGGTTTTGCCGGCTCCACAGGGCAGGACGACGACGCCGGACCCGCCGGCCCAGAAGTTCTCGGTGGCCAGCTTCTGGTAGGGACGCAGCGACCAGCCGTCCTCATTGAGCAGAATGGGATGCGGAGTGCCGTCCACATATCCGGCCAGGTCCTCGGCCGGCCAGCCGAGCTTCAGCAGCAGCTGCTTGAGCTGGCCGCGCATCGCAGACTGCACCACCACGGTTTCGCCGTCGATCCTCGGGCCGAGCAGGGGCTGGATTTTCTTGGCATGCATCACTTCTTCGAGCACCGGATAGTCGGTGGTGCGCAGCACCAATCCGTGCTGGGGGTCCTTCTCCAGCCGCAGCCGCCCGTACCGGGACATGGTTTCCTCGATGTCCACCAGCAGGGAGTGCGGCACGGGGAAGCGGGAGTAGGTGAGAAGGGTGTTCAGGACCTGCTCGGCGTCGAGCCCCGCGGCCCGCGCGTTCCACAGCCCCAGCGGGGTCAACCGGTAGCTGTGGATGTGTTCAGGGGCGCGCTCCAATTCGGCAAAGGCGGCGATGGCGTGCCTGGCCTCCGTAGCCTGGGCATGATCCACCTCCAGCAGAATGGTCTTATCACTCTGGACAATCAACGGTCCGTCAGCCATGCGCCGGGGTATCCTCCACTATTTCAACATCCATGATTCGGTGCACCGACACCACTCGCTCCACGTCGCGGCGCGGGTCGAAAACCCGCACCCGTCCGTCGGTGACTGATAAGGGAACGAATATTTCCTGCCGCTGATTCCCCTGGCCGTCGACGACGCCCATCCGGACCGAGCTGCGGGTGCGGATGGCTTCGCGCAGGATTTCCAGTCCTACCAGCGGCTGGCTTTCGCTGCGGCCGGCCACCGGCGGTCCCGAACCGCGGAGGGCAGCCAGCTGGTCCGCGATATCCTCGTCCGTCAGGTCCCAGGGATTGAGCCGTGTCCGCGACGACACCGGTACCGTCACCGGCGGATGCGCGTGGGATCCGGCCACGGGACGGGCTCGGCCCTCCAACGCAGGGGTGTAGCCGAGCTCGCGCAGGGTGTGGGACAGCTCCTGCGGGCTCGCGACCGAGCCAATGACAGTGGGTGACAGGCGTACAAGGCCCAGGGGTGCAGTGCCCGGATCGGCCATCAGCCCGGAGAGTCCGTCCTCGTCATCACTGCGCAGGTAGGACCCCATGGCACCCACACGGAGGCGGCCGTAGCGGGCGGCGGTGTCTTCCACCAGATATTTCAGCGGCTGAGGGACTTCAGTGGCGGAGTGTCTGTGCAGGAAGTCCAGGATTTCCGCTGCGCTCTGTCCGCCGTCCAGTGCCCGGCGCACGGAGTCAGCGGAAAAGCGGTAAATGGTGGCCGGCCCCTGGCCCTCGGCCACGGCGATGGCGGCGAGCTGCCGGGCGACGCCGGGCTCCAGATATCCGGGAGCGACAGCCGTCAGATCAGCCTGCAGCAGAAACGAGTTGAGCGGTTCCGGAAGCGCCTGGCGCAGGTATTCCAAAGCTGCGTCCCACTTCCCGGCGGCGACGGCGGCGCCCAACTCGGTGAGGGCGCCGGACCCCAGCAGGCCCAGTTGTGCAGCCTCCTTGAGGATGCCCGGAACAAGCCGCGCGAAGCGGCGCTGAAGCCGGGGCTGGTGCCACGTCAGGGCACTCACCAGGGCTTCTGCGTCGAGGGCTCCGGTGGCTCCCTCCTCAGCGGCGTCCTCCTCCAGCATGGCGGAGAGCATCTCCAGCGCCCGTTTGCGAACCAGGGGAGCGTCCGGCCGGGACGCCTCGGCTGCCAACGCGTTAATGGCTCCGCCGCCGGGCAGCGGGCTACCGACCAGGGAGGGCGCGCGGTCTGCTTCAAGCCATGCGGTGACCAGCTGCTTCCATTGCTCATGCCGGTCCAGGGTCAGCCAGGTTCCCTCCGTGACGCACCAGCGCGATGTGGTGACATCCAGGGACAGCAGGCCCGCCAGTGCAGCGAGTTCCAGCAGCCACGCGGTGGCGGGGATGTCAACGCGCAGCGCCTCCGAAACCCGGCGCACTTCCCGCACCCCCACTCCGCCTGAACGCAGAGTGCTGATGGGTGTTGAGGACGCCAGGCTCAGCAGCTCGGTGACCAGCCGCAGGGTTTCCGCCACTGCTCCGAAAGCCGCATTGTCACGAACACTGTTGGAGACACGGCGGGTTACCGGCGCGGGCGGTGAGAGTTTGAAATCGGAAACGATGACATGGCCGCGGGATGCCTGGCCCACCGGCCGGGGAAGCTCCACGTGCAGTGCATCCAGGGGAACCAGCAGGCCACGGGCCACCAGCCACTCCACCGGTGAGGGGGAAGGGTTGTCGAGCACGGCGCGTCCCAGTGCGGCCCTCTTCGGGATGGTGCCCACCGGGGAGTACTTGAAACGGCGGAGAAGCTCGAGGGTTTGGGGCGGGGCGTCCGAAATCAGCCGAGCCCATCCTGCCGGGTCTGAGACCAGATGGTGCAGCGAGTGCGCCGCCGTGGCCGGCGTGTCGGCTCTTTCCATGGAGATGCCGTTTTGGCGCAGCCCCTCCACGATGCCTACCAAGCGCTGGCCAAATTCCGGCTGCTGGACCGCCAGCGTGGAATAGGGGCGTCCCAAGCCTGCCGGGTAAGCCCCGAGTGCTTCGCCCAGTACGGAAACGGGCAGATAGAAGCGGCGTCCGGCGTCGGCTTTGGGCGCCCCGGGATGCGGGGTGGCACGCCTCAGCAGCGCAAGTGCATGCAGATGGTTCAGGATGGCATCCAGGGCCTTGATGGTGGATCCGGCGATGGCGCTTTTCAGCCAGGAGGCGGTGGTGCTGAGGTGCGAATCCTCGTTGGTCGTCAGGTCCACGGCTTCCAGGACCTGCAGTTCCGGTGAGGTGAGCTTCTCCAAAACGCGCTGCACGCTGATGCGCGTGGATGCACGGGCTGCGAGGGCCTGGAAATCCGGAACCGGGGGCAGGACCAAATCGGGTCTGGCCGCGAGCAATTCACGCAGCTGGTCGTCGCTGCGTGCAGCTAGATCTTCGGCTAAAGCGCGGATCGCGGACATCGTCTCCACGTTACCCGACCGGGAACCAAAACAAACGGCTTAGCCGCGTCGCCTGCGGCGGATTCCGTCAATTATTAGGCCTGCCATCAGGACGAATGCTGCCGGGAGCAAGTAAATGGCCCCCGCGGCGAATCCCGGCCAGACGCTTTCGCCGCGCAGTCCGGAGAGCAGGACGGCGCCCAGGCACAACAGCCCAACAACAGCCAGCAGTGCGGCCGTGCCCGTGAGGATTCGCCGCAGGGGAGAGCCCTCGGGAGCGGTGCGGTGCGGCGTCCTGCCGGGGGAAGGTGTGCTGGTGTCCATGGGCTTTAACGCTAACAGCGGAAACGGCGCCGTCCAAAGGTTAGGTACAGGGGAAGGATTACCCGGGCGGGATATTCTAAAGGGAACAGACTTCCCCGTAGTATCTCTCCCGTAGTATCTGGACAGCCAGTATCTGGAAGCAGTTCCCGGATGACCGGCACTGCGGGTTGCGGAACATTGCGGCAGTCAACTGCCGCACTCAATAGCTAAGAACGAGGTAACCGAAGTGCCCATCGGCAAGGTCAAGTGGTTCGACACTGGTAAAGGTTTTGGGTTTCTGGCCACGGACGAGGGTCAGGAAGTATTCCTTCATGCCTCGGCACTTCCGGCGGGCGTCACTGAGGTGAAGCCCGGTACCCGCATGGAGTTCGGCGTGGCCGACGGCCGTCGTGGACCGCAGGCGCTCTCGGCGCGGATCTTGGAAGCTCCGCCGTCGGTGGCGCGGGCCACGCGCAAGAGCGCGGATGACATGGCAGTCATTACGGAAGACCTTATTAAACTGTTGGATGCAGTCTCGAACGGCCTGCGCAAAGGCCGGTATCCGGACAAGAAGCATGCCACCAAGGTGGCGGCCGTTCTGCGTGCCGTCGCCGATGATCTGGACGTATAAGGCGGAACAGCTGCATGAGCATGAGCGCAACAGAATCTTCCGAATCGGTTTCCGGGGCTCCTGCCGCCGAGGCGGAGTCCCCTGCCAAGGCACCCCGCCGCGTGCGGCGGCCGTCCAAGCCTGACGCTGTTCTGGCGGCTGCGGTGGAAACGGCCCGTGCCGGCCTCCTCGAAGTTGTTCCGGCAGAGCAGATCGGTACCTATATTGGAGCCTTTCCCGACGCCGAACGCCTGGTAACGCACCGCTTTAAGTCCCTGCGCCCCGGGTACAACGGCTGGCACTGGTACGCCACGGTGGCGCGGGTTCCGCGGGGCAAGGTGGCCACGGTCTGCGAGGTGGGGCTGCTGCCCTCGGAAAACGCCGTCCTTGCTCCGGAGTGGCTGCCGTGGTCCGAGCGGCTGCGTCCGGAAGACGTTGCCGCCGAGGAAGCCGCCAAGGCGCAGGAACGCGCACTGTCCGACGACGATGAAGCCGCCGATCAGGCTCAGACAGGACAGGATCAGACGGAACAGGATGAGGCAGCGCAGGATGAAGCTGCCGAAAGTTCTTCAGATCCTCAGACAGGTGCGCAGGAGGATCGTTAAACCAGTGGTTCCGGGGGCAGACATCATCACGTTGAAACTGACCGGTGGTGAACTGTGTTCCGGTCGCTGAGATTCTTTAACTACCGCATCTGGTTCCTGGGTGCGCTGGTGTCCAACATCGGTACGTGGATGCAGCGGACAGCCCAGGACTGGCTGGTGTACGACATCCTCACCGATCAGGACGCTGCCGCGATGGGCATCGTCATGGCCCTTCAGCTCGGGCCGCAGCTGGTGCTCGCCCCGTGGGCCGGATTAATTGCCGACACGTACAACCGGCGCAAGGTACTGGTTTTCACCCAAGTGGCCATGGCCGCGCTGGGCCTGGGACTGGGCGTGCTGGTGCTTTCCGGTGCGGCCGAGCTGTGGCATGTCTATGCTTTTGCCCTTGCCCTGGGCGTGGTGTCGGCCGTGGACGCTCCGGCGCGCCAGAGCTTTGTGTCGGAAGTCGTGGGTGAAACCGACCTCCCCAACGCCGTTGCCCTGAACAGTGCCTCTTTTAATGGTGCGCGCATGGTGGGCCCCGCGGCGGCCGGGCTGCTGACTGTTGCCGTTGGCCCCGGCTGGGTTTTCCTGATCAACACGCTCACCTTCGCCGCAATGGTCATCGCACTGTTGAAGATGCGCAGCAGCGAACTGCGGGTCCTGCCCAAGGCGCCTCCGGGCAAGGGCCGCATCAGAGCCGGCCTGCGGTACGTTCGGCTCCGTCCCGACCTGATGATCGTGCTCCTGGCCGTCTTTATTGTCGGGACCTTCGGGCTGAACTTCGCGGTGTTCATTGCTGCAATGGCCCGCACCGAATTTGGCCAGGACGCCGGAGTTTTCGGACTGTTGAACTCCGTGATGGCCATTGGATCGGTATGCGGGGCGCTGCTCTCCGCCCGTCGGGACAAGCCGCGCCTGCGCTTTGTCTTCGGCGCGGCAGGAGCTTTTGGAGCCTCCTGCCTCGTGGCAGCCTCTGCGCCCACCCTCGTGTGGTTTGCCGTCTCCCTCATCCCGGTGGGACTGTTTGCGCTCACCCTCATGACCAGTGCGAACGCCTACGTGCAAACCACCACTGCGCCGGTGATGCGCGGCCGGGTGATGGCGCTTTATTTCGCCATCTTCATGGGGGGAACGCCGCTGGGTGCTCCCCTGGTGGGGTGGGTCTCCAACAGCTTCGGGCCTCGCTGGAGCCTCGGCGTCGCCGCGGCCTCCGGACTCATCACCGCCGTCGTTGGGTTTGTCTGGGCATGGCGTGCACACCACCTGCGGATCCACTATGACCGCACCCTTCCCCGGCGGCTGCATATGACCACCACTGAAACAGAGCAGGACCCGGGCCTGGTGTAAGGCCGCAGGTCCTGCCCCGTGGTGCGTTCGCCGATTACCGGGTGTGCTCGATCACGTAGTCAATGCACCGCAGCAGCGCGCTGACGTCGTCCGGCTCGATCGCCACGAACGTTGCGATCCGCAGCTGGTTGCGGCCGAGCTTGCGGTAAGGCTCAACATCCACGACGCCGTTTGCCCGCAGCGTCTTGGCGATTCCGGCCGCATCAATGCTGTCGTCAAAGTCAATGGTGGCAATGACATTGGAGCGGTCTTCAGGCCGGGCAACAAAGGGAGTGGCCACCGGGGAGGCCTCCGCCCAGGAATAGATCCGGCCGGCGGATTCTGCGGTTCGCCGCGTGGTGAATTCCAGGCCGCCGTTCGCATTCATCCACTCGATCTGGGCGTTGAGGGTCACCAGTGTGGACAGCGACGGCGTGTTGTAGGTCTGGTTCAGCTTGGAGTTGTCGATGGCGGTCTGAAGGTTCAGGAAGTCCGGGATCCAGCGGTCTGTTGCGTTGATCTGCGCGGCGCGTTCCAGTGCTGCAGGGGAGAACATGCCCAGCCAGAGGCCGCCGTCGGAAGCAAAGTTCTTCTGCGGAGCAAAGTAATAGACATCGGACTCGGCCAGATCGACGTCCAGGCCGCCCGCTGCGGAGGTCGCGTCAATGAGGACCAGGGCATCGGCGTCGGCGCCCTGAACCCGCTTGACCGGCGCGGCAACGCCCGTGGAGGTTTCGTTTTGGGGCCAGGCGTAAACATCCACGCCGGCCTCGGCAACGGCCGAAGGACGTGTTCCCGGATCGGCCTTGATGATGGAGGACTCTGCGAGGAAGGGGGCCTTGTTGGTGGCCGCGGCAAACTTGGAACCGAACTCGCCGAAGGACAGGTGCTGCGCCTTTTCCCGAACGAGGCCAAAGGAAGCAACATCCCAGAATGCCGTGGAACCGCCGACACCCAACACCACCTCGTAGCCGTCCGGTGCCCGGAAGAGGTTGGAAAGTCCCTCGCGGACGCTGCCCACCAGATTGCGGACCGGTGCCTGGCGGTGGGACGTGCCCAGCAGGCCGGTGCCGGCACGGGACAGTGCCTCCATCTGCTCCGGGCGCACCTTCGAGGGCCCGGCGCCGAACCGCCCGTCCCGGGGGAGGAGGTCGGCGGGAATCTTAAGTGCGGCGGTTTCGCCCATGGGATATCGCTCCAAGCGGTAGGCAGGGTGCTCTGATGTGCCTTTTCATTCTGCCCCACCGCCCCGGTTCCGGGCCATTTGTGAACCGGGCAAACGGCCAGTCGGACAGCTGCGGAATTATCTGCCTTGTGACCGAATGAGCTAACGTATTGGCAGTAATCACCTGTGGCGGCGGCGTCCGCCGTTGTTCTCCTGATCTTCCCTCGAATACATAGGAGCTCCCTGCCATGACGGACCTCATCGATACCACCGAGATGTATCTGCGGACCATCCTGGAGCTTGAAGAGGAGAACATCGTTGCGCTCCGGGCACGGATCGCCGAACGGCTCCGCCACTCGGGACCGACTGTTTCCCAGACGATCGGCCGGATGGAACGGGACGGGCTGGTGGTGGTTTCCGGCAACCGGCAGCTTGAGCTGACCGAACTGGGCAGGCGCCGGGCAACGGAAGTAATGCGTAAGCACCGCCTGGCGGAACGGCTGCTGTCCGACGTGATCGGCTTGGACTGGGCTTACGTGCACGATGAGGCCTGCCGGTGGGAACACGTGATGAGCGAGCGGGTGGAGCGGCGTCTTTATGAGCTGTTGGGCCGCCCCACGGAATCCCCGTACGGGAATCCCATACCCGGCCTCGAAGAAATTGGCGGCGTGGCCGCCGAACTGTTCCATCAGGGGGTCACCAACCTCGTGGCGGCGGTTGCCGCGGTCGAGCCCGGAACCAAGATGCAGCTGGTCCGGCTGGCCGAACCGGTCCAGGTGGAGCCGGAGCTGCTCACCCAGCTTGATGAGGCCGGGATGCGTCCGGGTGCCGAGATCACTGCGGAGGTGGTTGCAGGCTACATTTCGGTCCGCGTCCCGGGGATTGAAGGCGCCTTGGAGCTCCCTCCAGAGGTGGCCTCCCACGTGTTTGTGTCCACCGCTGGATAACGGAATGGTCTCTTTTGGCCTCCTTAACCTATAGTGACTTACTGACGTTGAAATAACACCGTTATCCGGGCCTTACGCCGAACCCTGCCACTGGCCCGGAATTGCAGACTTCAGGCAGGGGCGGAGGACCCATCAACTGGCAGCCAAGGCTGCCTCGGGGTGAAGCCTCCAGCATCAACACAGCGTCCGCACAAGCGGCCGGTGTTGAGTGTGGGGCCGAGTTTTCTCTACTCGAATCCGACAGCTAACTTCGCAGGCATATGAGAGAGGTATACCTTGTCGAAGCATGCTGCCCCGGGCAGGCGCCGCGCGTCCGCCCCGGCTCCGGCTCCACGCCCACGGAACGGCCAGTCCTCCGGACGCCGTCGTGCGGAAACGAAGAGCCATTCTTTTGGTGACACCGCCCAGAAGGTCGCCATCACCGCCGCAACATCCGGCCTGATTCTCACCGTTGCAATTCCCACCACCGCCGCAGTCAGCGAGCCTGTGCAGGAGATGCAGCCCGTCGCGGCTGAAGCCCCCGTGGTGTCCGCTGATCCCGATGCAGCCGTTACCTTCGAGCGCGCCGCCCTGAGCAGTAAATTCGACCCGGAAGCGAAACTTCGCCACGTGGTTGTTGCCTCCGGTTCGGCGATCTCCGCCGGTGCTGCCAAGGGCACACTGGCCAAACCGCTGGCCGCCGATCTTGTGGAAACCTCGGGCTTCGGCTACCGCGTCAGCCCCATTACGGGCACCGCCGGCGAGATGCACCGCGGCCAGGACTTCTCGGCTGCCTGCGGAACTGATGTCACCGCAGCCGCATCCGGCACCGTTACCTTCTCGGGATGGCACGCCTACGGCGGAGGCAACCGCGTGGTCGTGGATCACGGCAATGGCGTGGAAACCACCTACAATCACATGTCCGCCCTGGCCGTGGCTGTGGGGGCCACGGTGGAGCGCGGCGACCTGGTGGGTGCCAGCGGCACCACGGGTGCCTCCACGGGCTGCCATCTGCACTTTGAGGTCATGGTGAACGGCGAGGTTGTTGACCCGCTGGGCTGGTTGTGACCGCAGGATAACCATTTCGTGACCTGAACGTGACATTCCAGAGATGTTGTTGTAAGGTCATCCTCGTGCCTGATCGGCCAAAGATCAGGCACTCTCGAACAGATCGCCGAGCTCTGCCACTGTTTGAGGTCCGTTCGCAACATCGCATGGCAGAGGCGGGGGAACCACATTCGGGTTTCGCAAGAAGCCCTAGGGGTTAAGTTGCAAGGCTTCGCAGCCAGCAACCGGGTGACTCCCATCCGAATCCGACAGCTCACCTCGTAGGCATTGGGAGAGGCAAACTTGTGTCATCAGTAGCTCACGGCCGCCGTCGCGCGGCCTCCGTCCAGACGAGCCCAATTTCAGCACTATCCCGGGCCGTCACCTCCAACGTTGGAACCATGGGCCGCCAGGCCGCAGTCGTCGTCGCCGCATCAGGCCTCGTACTGGCCGCTGGTCTTCCCGCCCAGGCAGCCGTCAGCACCGATCGACAGGCCCTCGAAGCCACCGCGCTGAGTGCCGTAACCACCACCGGAGCCGTCTCGGTCTCCGCACAGGCACCCTTTGAACTGGCCACGATTGAGCCGGTTTCTGCTGTGTCCGGCGCTGAATACCGCGCTCAGGTTGCAGCCGAAGAAGCTGCTGCTGCCGCAGCAGCCGTTGCGCAGGAGCAGGCTGCCGTCCAGGCTCAGCAGGCCGCCGCTGTGCAGGCTTCCGCCGCAACGGCGCAGCAGGCTGTCGCCGTTCAGACCCAGTCAGCAGCCCCGGCCGCAACCACAGTTGCGCCGGCAGTGACCGCCGCACCCCAGGCTTCGGCACCCGCTCCCGCCCCGGCGGCCAGCGGCGTGGGCGCAGCGCTCGTCGCTTCGGCCTACTCCCAGATCGGCGTCGCCCAGGACTGCACCGCCATGGTGGAGAAGGCCCTGCGCTCGGTTGGCAAGTCGGTTGGCGACCTCGCCCCCGCACAGTTCTTCGCTTACGGCACGGTTGTGGGCTCGCCCCAGCCCGGCGACCTCGTCATCACCTCCGGCCACGTAGCGATCTACGTGGGCAACGGCCAGGTCATCAGCGGCGGCTTCGACGGCATGAACACCGTTCTGCACCCGCTGTCCTACCTCGGCGGCGCAAGCTTCGTCCGCGTCAGCTAAGACCAGTTGCAGATATCGGAGATCGCACCCGCATGACTTCTACAACTGAGCGCGCCCGGCACCGGGCGCCGGTGGAACGCACCGCCCCGCTGAGCGCCCTGGCCCAGGCAGTGTCCGCCAATGCCGGAACCGTCGGACGGCAGGCAGCCGTGGTTGTTGCCGCGTCAGGCCTGGTTCTGACCTCCGGCGTTGCGGCCAATGCAACTGGTTCCGACGTTGTCCGCGATGTTCAGACCAGCACGCTGGACCTGAGCGCCGCCGCACAGCTGACGGTTCCGGCAACAGCCGAAGTCAGTTTTGACCGTCCGGCCGTGGCCGGCGTCATCGTAGCTCCGGAAGCACCTGAGTTTGCGGTTCAGTCCCAAACGGAAGCCCCGCTTCAGGACGCTTCGGAGGCCTACACCGCGCAGGCTTCCGTGGCCTCCAACGCCGTCCCGGCGCAGTCCAATGCCCCGGCGGCATCGGGTACGGCAGCCATCATTGCAGCAGCTGCCTACGCGCAGCTGGGTGTGTCGCAGGACTGCACCATGCTGGTCACCAACTCGTTGGCGGCCGCGGGCATCAGCTTCCACGACTGGCCTGCCGGCTACCTGTCCCTGGGCAGCACCGTCAGTGCCTCGCAGGCTGTTCCGGGCGACCTGATCTATTACGCCGACGGCGGCATGGGCATGGCTCACATTGCTGTGTACATCGGCAACGGCCAGGCCATCCATGGCGGCTTCAACGGCAACTCCACGGTTGTGGCCCCCGCCGAGCTCGGCTCGGGCGGCGTCTACATCCGGGTTGGCTAGGCTGCGCGCCGCGTACGCAGCCTAACTGCCGGTCCGCCGGCTGCTTGCTGTCAAGGGTTTCTCCTTCGGGAGGAACCCTTGACCCGTTTAAACCCGCGTCCGGTGCTGGAAATGGCGGAGACCCGGATCGAGGCATACCCTTTCCATAGATCATCTGATGCGCCGTCCCCATCGGCAGGTTTCCTCCCGCCGATGGACGGCAGGCGAAGAGGAAAACGTGTATGCGCACTCTCGTTCTGAATGCCGGCTATGAGCCGCTGGCCGTCGTGAGCTTCCGCCGGGCACTGGTGCTGGTATTGGCGGGCAAGGCCAGCGTGGTTGCCGAGGACGGGGATCCCGTGGTGGGACCCACGGAGATCCTGCCCCGGCCGTCCGTGATCCTGCTGCACCGGTACGTGAAGATTCCCTACCGTGAAGGCACCGCGGCCACGCGGCGCGGCGTCCTGCGGCGGGACGGGCACCAGTGCGCTTACTGCGGCAAGGCAGCGTCCACGGTGGACCATGTCCTGCCCAAGGCCAGGGGAGGGGCCGACAGCTGGGAAAACATGGTGGCCTGCTGCCTGCGCTGCAACAATGCAAAAGGAGACAGAACCTTGCAACAGCTGGGCTGGCAGCTTCGGTTCCTTCCCCAGCCGCCGCGGGGGGCGCGCTGGCAAATCCGCGAACTTGAACGGCCGGCGCCCCAGTGGAACCAGTTCCTTGACGCCGGCACGGCAGCGTGAGGAGCGGGACCGGTCCGGCGGCCGGGGACACCGCATATCAGGCCATTATTCTTGCCGGCGGACGTTCCTCGCGGCTGGGCGGGACACCCAAGGCCCTGCTGGAATCATCCGGGCGCACGCTCCTGGCAGTGGCGCTTGAGGCAGCATCAGGGGCACGCGCATGCGCCGTCGCGGGGCCTCCGGAGCTGTCCGCAGCCGTGGAAGCGGCAGGAGTCCCCACACTGCTGGTCCGGGAGGAGCCGCCCTTTTCCGGTCCGGCTGCTGCCGTGGCGGCAGCGTGGAGCGCTCTGGTGCTGAAGGACAAGGAAGCGGGAAGGCCGCAGCCGGAATGGACTCTGGTCCTGGCCTGCGACATGCCCTTCATCGCACAGGCTGTGGCTGCGCTGCTCGCCGAGGCCCGCAGCGTCCAGATCCATCCCCTGCCCCCGTCGCTCCTCTCCTTGGACGAAACCGGAAGGGAACAGCCATTGGCTGCCTTGTATCGCACGGAGGCTCTGGCATCCGCCGTCGGCTCGATCGACAGGCCTGACGGACTGGAAAACCTCTCAATGAAGCGGCTCCTTGCTAGGGTGCAATGGAGGAACGTTGCGGTGCCGCCCAACAGCACGGCGGACATAGACACCTGGGAAGACGCCGGCCGCTGGTCGGTGAAACCCGGAATCGCCGGAATCCCGGATGTGCCTGCAACGGAGAATTAGGGCGTGTATTTCAGCGCCGGTGAAGGAGCAGGGAATGGCAAGCCAGGAAGAGGAACTCGAGGCGTGGTGCGGCAGGCTGCTTCGCGCATTGGAGCTTGAAGGAACGCCGGTGGACGTCAGCGCAGTGTTGCAGCTGGCCTCCGTTGCGGCGCACACGGTGGTCCGCCCCGCAGCGCCGGTAACCACGTTTGTCGCCGGATTTGCGGCAGGCCTCGCGGCAGGAAGCGGCCAGGCGAACGACGCCGTGGCCATGGGCGCGGCGATGCGTGTGGCCACCCGCGAATGCAAGAACTACGGCGAAACCGGAGACATTGATGACCACTGACAATTCCACACCCGTAATACTTCCACTGCAGCCGAACGCCGCTTGGGAACATGCCCGCAGCGCAGCGTTTTCCGCCGGCAGGCCGCTTCCCTATGAAACCGTCCCGCTGGCCGAGGCACTGGGGCAGATCCTCGCGCTGGACGCGACGGCGCTGCAGCCGGTTCCCCATTACGCATCATCGGCGATGGACGGCTGGGCCGTATCCGGTCCGCCGCCCTGGCAGCTGGTGACCCATGAGGAGCCGCCAACCGAACGCTGGCAGATCCACAAGGAATCCGGCCGCCGTCCGCTGCAGCCCGGACAAGCCGTGGCCATTCTCACCGGGGGGACGATTCCAGCCGGTGCACACAGCGTCCTGCGTTCCGAAAGCGGGGTTGTCTCGGAGGATGGCATGCTCACGCTTAGCCCCGGCGCCCGCAGCGGAGAACCGGGCGAGGGCGAACATATCCGCCCGGCGGGAGAAGAAGCAGCGGCGGGGGAAGTAACCATCCGACGCGGTACTGTCCTCAACCCCGCCCATATTGCCCTGGCCGCTGTCTGCGGACACGATACTCTGCCGGTGCTGCGCGCGCCCCGCGTCTCCCTCCTGCTGACCGGAGACGAAGTCATTGAGTACGGGCTGCCGGAATCGGGACAGGTTCGGGATACCTTTGGCCCCCAGTTGCCCCAGCTCGTCACCATGATGGGAGGACGCATGGATGTGGTGCGGCGCCTCTCGGACCGTTATGAAGACGTCGTGGCCGCGCTGAGCTCCGATGCAACGGATGAGATGTCCATCGCGATGTCCTCCGGAGACGTGCTGATTACCACCGGCGGCACCGGCCGTTCGGAGGCTGACCATCTGCGCCAGGCACTGGAGGACATGCAGGCTGAGATGCTGATTGACGGGATCGCCATGCGTCCCGGGCATCCAACCATGCTGGCGCGCCTTCCGGACGGGCGGCTGCTCGTGGCACTTCCCGGCAATCCGCTGGCTGCCATGATGGCCGTCTTTACCGTGCTCCAGCCGCTTCTGGACGGGCTCCGCGGCGCTCCGCTGTCGCCGGAACGCCATGTGCTCGTTGGCGTGGATATCGAGCCGCTGCCGGGGCGGACCAGGCTGATTCCCTGCCGGATCGAGAACGGCAGGGCTGTCCCGTCGCCGTATTTCCGGTCGGGAATGCTGCGCGGGATCGCTGACGCCGATGCCGTCATGGTTGTTCCCGAGGCAGGGTGCACCACCGACGAGGCCATCACCGCGCTGCCGCTTCCCTGGGCAGTGCAGCAGCCGCCGGCGCGCTAAGGCAAAGGCGCTCACGCGCCGGGGGCACAGGCAGCAACGGTGCAGCTGCACCGTGCGGCTGCAAAGGCTGTTGCGAAGAGTTGTGGGTCTAAGGAGACGGTATGGGACGGGTTACCAGGCGCGGACAGATCACGAAGTTCCGAACGGACGGAACAGTCACTAAGCGCGAGGACGTGCTGGCGGGGGAAGAGCCGCTGGAAATCAGGGTGGACGGCCGTTCCTTTACCGTGACCATGCGGACTCCGGGTGACGATTTTGACCTCGTTGCCGGGTTCCTGGTTTCGGAAGGCATCATTTGGGAACCGGGCCAGCTCATCAGCATGCGCTACTGCGCCGGCGTCGACGACTCCGGGCAGCAGACCTTCAACGTGGTGGATGTGCAGCTGCGTCCGGGCACCACGCTGCCGGACACCGCGATGGAGCGCCATGTTTACACGTCCAGTTCCTGCGGCATCTGCGGCACCGCCTCCATAGAAGCGGTGCGGAAGTCATCACACTTTTTGGTGGGCGACGACGACGTTCGGGTCCCGCTGTCAACGCTGGCGGCCCTGCCGGAACAGCTCCGGCAGCAGCAGAAGGTCTTTGACCGCACCGGGGGCGTCCATGCTGCGGGACTGTTCAGCGTCGACGGCGAGTTGTTGTGCCTGCGCGAAGACGTGGGGCGCCACAACGCCGTCGACAAGGTGGTGGGCTGGGCCCTGCGCGCCGGAATGCTGCCGCTGCGCGGCACCGTGCTGCAGGTGTCGGGCCGGGCGTCCTTTGAACTGGTGCAGAAAGCCCAGCTGGCAGGGATCCCGGTGTTGGCCGCGGTGAGCGCGCCGTCGTCATTGTCGGTGGAACTGGCTCAGGATGCGGGCATGACCCTCGTGGGGTTCAGCCGGGGAACATCCCTCAACTGCTACTCGTTCCCGGAACGCATCGTGGCCTGACGCCCGGCCCGTCAGCGGGCTGGAATGTGGACGGTGACAGTGGTGCCGCAGCCCACAGTTGAATCGATGTCCAGCTCTCCGCCGTGCTGGAGCACAATGTCCTGAACGATGGCCAGGCCCAGGCCGGTGCCCGGGATGGCGGCGGAGGTTGCATTGGATGCCCGGAAAAAGCGCCGGAAGAGCTTGGGGATGTCCGCCTCCGGGATTCCAATGCCGCTGTCCGCAACCTGAACCCGGACCTGGGCGCCGGCATCCGTGGAGACCACCGCGCTGAGCACATCGACAGTCCCGCCGGGGAGCGTGAACTTCACGGCATTGGACAACAGGTTCGTGAAAACCTGTTCCAGTTGTGCCTTGTCGCCGTCCACCAGGAGCGGTGCCGGCACCGGTCCGAGCTGCAGGGTGATCTCACTGGCAGCGGCGGCGGGGGCAAGGGAGGCGGCTACGGTCTCCAGCAGCTCACCGAGATCGAGTTCCTCCACGGCCAGGCCCGCATGGGCGTCGGTGCGGGAAATGGTGAGCAAATCGGAAATGAGCTGGTCCAGCCGGGTGGCATTGCGGCCTACGATTTCCAGCATCTTCCTCATGCGCGGTGGAATCTCACCGCCGGAGCCGTCCAAAATCAGTTCCAGATAGCCGGTGATTGACGTCAGGGGCGTCCGCAGTTCATGGTTCACCGTGGCCACGAAGTCGGTCTTGGCCTGATCGAGTTCCCGCAGCCGCGACAGGACCTCGCGCTGGGCCGTGATGACGTGTCCCTGCACCAGGCAGTGCGCCAAGTTGCCGCACACATGCTGGATTAGCGACAGCTCCGTCCGGCTCCACCTCCTGGCTCCGGCGGTGCCTGCAATCCACACGTAGCCAAGCACCTGGTCGCCGTGTGCCAGCGGAGCAAAGACTGATGTCCGAAGCTGGGCCGGAACGCCCGCGGGAAACACAGCCCTGTCAGGATCGTCGGGGGAAGAGTGGTCCTCGACCCGGAGGATGTCATCACGTTCGCACAGCGAGGTACTGAGGGTTTTCGCCTCCGCCAGCGGCAGCGATGGAAGTCCGGCTGCGTCGTCTGCCAGGCTCCAGGACGCTGTCAGCTCGGGAACACGTTCATCCGGAAAGGTCTCTATCCTTACGTGGCAGGCGCCAAACGTCTCGCCCAGGCCCTGCACCGCAAGGGCGGCCATTTGCTGGGGATCGTTGGTTCCGCGCAGGGCGGCGGACACGGCCCGCGCTTTGTCCCGGAGGCGGGCAGCAGCGATCTTGCGGCGGCGGGTGGCACGGGTGCCCGCCAGGATAAGGGACACACGATTGGCCAGATCCGTGCCTTCGACGTTGCCTCCCACAAAATGGGTGATGCTCAGCTGTACCATTCTTTCAATGTCCAGCTCGGCGTCGCCGGACAGCAGGATGACCGGCAGGCCGGCAACGGAGGGTTCCTGCCGCAGCCGCCGAAATTGTTCAGGCCTCGCTGAAGCCAACATATCGGCGTCGATAATCCCCAGCACCACATCCAGTTCAGAGATTGCCCGAAGGGCTTCGTACTCGTCACGGGCGTGCACCGGGGCCAGGCCCGCAGCGCAGAGGACTGCATCCGCCGTAGCCCGGAGACCATCGTTGTTGACTGCCACCACCGCGTACTGTGCACCAGCGTCACCGGACGTTTCCTGCAGCGGTAGAAGAGCCGTGGGCATGGATGCCTTTCGTTGTGTGCCAAGCGCCCGAGAAGGGCCCGGCGATTGGCATCCTATCAGCGCGTGCCTCTGATGATGTGGCTGGAATCACTATGTTTCGGCCGTCTTGCCCTGCTTCGCCCTGGCCGGCCGGGGCGGTCCGGAACCGGAAGCCGGTGTCAGCGCCGAGGCTTAAGCTGGAGAGTGCAAACAATGGAGGACGAATCATGAGCATGGAAAGCGCGGCCTGGAGTTCTCTTCACAAGATCTCCACGGCAAAGGGCAGCAACAATAAAATCTCCAAGGAGACACTCAAACGGATAGTTGCGTTCGCTTCTCCCTATAAAAAGCAGCTGATCGGCTTCGTCCTGCTGTCCACTCTCGGCGCCTTCCTTGCCGTTGCCACCCCTGTGCTGGCGGGTGAAGTCGTTAATGCCATCGTGGCCCGCTCCGCGACCGGCGTGGTCATCCAACTGGCTCTGCTCATCGGAGCAGTGGCAGTGGCCGATGCAGCGGTGTCCCTGGCTACCCGCTGGTTCTCGTCGCGGATCGGCGAGCAGGTCATCCTCGACCTGCGGACCGCCGTCTTCGACCATGTGCAGAAAATGCCGATCGCGTTCTTCACCCGCACCCGCACAGGTGCGCTGGTCAGCCGGCTGAACAATGACGTGATCGGCGCCCAGCAGGCCTTCAGCGGAACCCTCTCCGGCGTCGTGAGCAACGTCGTGGCACTGGTCCTGACGCTGATTGTCATGCTCAACACCTCATGGCAGGTGACCATCCTGGCGATGCTGCTGTTGCCGGTGTTCCTGATTCCGGCCCGCCGCATGGGCGGGAAGCTCGCTGCGCTGCGCCGGGAGGCAGCGAACCACAACGCGTCCATGGGCACCCAGATGACCGAACGGTTCTCCGCCCCCGGAGCCACTCTGGTTAAGCTCTTCGGCCGGCCGGAGCAGGAATCCACGGAATTCTCCGTGCGGGCGGCCCGCGTGCGGGACATCGGCGTCAAGATGGCCATGATGCAGTCCGTCTTCGTGACGGCCCTGACACTCGTCTCCGCCCTCGCTCTGGCATTGGTCTACGGTCTCGGCGGTTACTTTGCCCTGTCCGGGCGGCTGGACACGGGTGATGTGGTGACCCTGGCCCTGCTGCTGACCCGGCTGTACGCACCGCTGACCTCGCTGGCCAACGCCCGGGTGGAAATCATGAGCGCCGTGGTGAGCTTCGAGCGGGTCTTCGAAATCCTGGACCTCAAGCCGCTGATCCGCGAAAAGGAAAATCCGGTTCCGGTGCCGGACGGTCCGCTGGGCGTGGAGTTCGATGACGTGCGGTTCGCCTATCCGACGGCGGACAAGGTGTCGCTGGCTTCGCTGGAGGATGTTGCCGTGCTCGATTCGCGCGGCGGCGAAGAGGTGCTGCACGGCATTTCCTTCCGGGTGGAGCCCGGCCAAACGGTTGCCCTGGTGGGAACCTCCGGCGCCGGTAAATCCACCATTGCCCAGTTGCTTTCACGGCTGTACGACGTCGATTCCGGAGCCGTGCGCTTCTCCGGCACCGATGTGCGGGACGTGAGCTTTGCGTCCATTCGGCAGGCGCTGGGAATGGTCACCCAGGACGGGCACCTGTTCCATGAGAGCATCCGCTCCAACCTGCTGCTGGCCAATCCCGAAGCCACCGAGGAACAGGTGTGGGATGCGCTGCGCCGGGCCCGCCTCGAAGACCTCATCCGGTCCCTTCCCGACGGCCTGGACACCATGGTGGGAGAGCGCGGCTACCGGCTCTCGGGCGGAGAACGCCAGCGGATGACCATCGCCCGGCTGCTGCTGGCCCAACCCCGGATCGTCATCCTGGACGAAGCAACCGCCGCCTTGGACTCCACCTCGGAGGCTGCCGTGCAGGCGGCGCTGGGGGAGGCGCTGGAAGGCCGCACCGCCGTCGTCATTGCCCACCGGCTGTCCACCATCCGCAACGCGGACAAGATCCTGGTGATCGAAGGCGGACGCATCGCGGAGCAGGGTACCCACGCTGAACTTCTGGCGCTGGGCGGACGCTACGCGGAGCTGCACGGCACGCAGTTTGCGGTGGAAACGGTGCAAACCGTGGACGCGGGCGCTTCGGCCGGGGAACAGTGACGGCACCGTAAGGACAGGCCCGGGGCATGGAAAAACCCGGGGCATGAAGGCTCCCGGGCATAAAAAGTGCCCCCGGCCGGAATCGAACCGACGACCTGCCCTTTAGGAGAGGGCCGCTCTATCCTACTGAGCTACGAGGGCGGACTGCCGGGCTGGCCGGCAGGCGGTTATCAGCTTACCTGTTTCTGAACCCGTGGTGCTGCAGGCCTTACGGTGCGTCCTGTTCCGGCAGGGCTTCGGGTGCCGGGGGCGGCGGTTCCTGCAGTGCAGACTGGTGTGCTGCATAGGCCGACCGCATGTCTTCCATGAACCGGTGGACAGTGGCCAGCTCCTCGGTGGTGTATTTGTTCATGACGTCATCCGTCAGGACCCCGAGCGGGCCGAAATAGGCTCCCGCCAGCTGCATCGCCAGCGGTTCGAAGTGAAGCGTCACCTTCCGCCGGTCGGCGTGCTCACGGTTGCGGCGGATGTGTCCGATCCGCTCCAGCCGATCGATCACGGCCGTGGTGGCGCCGCTGGAGGTGCCCAGCTTCGAGCTGAGGCGACCGGCCGTAAGCGCCTCGTGACGGATTTCCGCTTCCATGATCAGCGTCAGCGCCCGCATGTCGGTGGTATTGAGCCCGTGGCGGTGCGCAAAGGTATCCGCCACCCGCTGCCCGTCGAGGCTCATGCCACGGATGGCGTTGATGATGCAGCGCCGCAGATCCTTGTCTTCCACCGTCCTACTGTAACTCCACATTGAAGTATCTCTATAAGTGAGATACTTTTTGCTGGAGACAATTTTTAGTGCACCAGGAGCGAGCATGTACGCAGGGATAGTGAAGTCGGCCAAAGCGGCCTGGATTACGCTGCTGCTGAGCCTTGCGGTCGTCATTGGCCTCTTTGCTTTGCCGGCGCAGGAGAACGAGGCGTCCACAGTCGGAGGCCTCAGTGACAAATACCAAACCACGCAGGTCAACGAACTCCTCGAAGAGTTTCCCGACGCCCAGACATCCACCGCACTGATCGTGGTGTCCCGGGAGGACGGCGGCGAACTGACCGACGCTGATCAGGCTTTGATTTCAGACATTAATGCCGCTGCCACGGAGCTGGGGGCCGTTGGCCCTCCTCCGCAGGTTCCGCCGATCGTGTCGGAAAACAACCTGGTGGGTCTGGTTCCGGTCACCCTGAAAGCGGCCGCGGACGACGGCGATGCCGTTGCGGCCGAGGTGGAAAGCCTCCGCGGAAGCATTTCGGATGCTGCCCCCGAAGGCATCAAGGCGGAACTGACCGGCGGGGCGGCGTTCACTGCTGACCTGGCCGGTGTTTTTTCCGGAGCAAACTTCATTCTGCTGACGGTGACGGCCGGCGTCGTTGCGCTGCTGCTGCTCATCACCTACCGTTCACCGTGGCTTTGGCTGGTTCCCCTGGCCGTGGTGGCCACCATCGAACAGGCTGCGCTGAAGGTGGTGGACCTGCTGGCGCCGGTAGTGGGAATCGACGTTGATCCGTCCGCAGTGGGCATCACCAGCGTGCTGGTCTTTGGTGCTGCCACCAACTACGCTCTGCTGCTGATCGCCCGGTACCGCGAAGAACTGCGCATCCACGAGTCCAAGTACCAGGCCATGGGCAAAGCGCTCACCCGCACCCGGGAAGCGATTATCGCTTCCGGCGGCACGGTTATCCTGGCCCTGCTCGTGCTGCTCTTTACCGATACCCTGAGCTACCGCGGCCTGGGCTTCTCCGCGGCCACCGGCATTGTGCTGGCCATCCTCAGTGCCCTGTTCATCCTGCCCGCAGCCCTGGTGCTGCTCGGCCGGAAGCTCTTCTGGCCGTTCGTGCCCAAGGTCGGCGACGCAGCCCGCGAAGGCAAATTCTGGGGGAAGCTCGGAGAGGCCACGGCGCGTGCCCCCAAGCGCATTGCCGGCACCGCCGTCGTCGTCCTGCTGGCGGCCGGCGCACTCCTGTTCAACGTCCAGATCGGCCTCAGCGAGAACGAACAGTTCACCGAGAAGCCGCAGGCCGTCACCGCAGCCGAAACCCTTGCCGAAGGCTTCCCCGCCGGCTCCACCTCGCCGGTTATTGTCCTGGTGAACTCCGATTCCGCGGACGCCGCGGCGGAAGAACTTGCCGCTGTTGAAGGCGTCTCCAGCGCCGACGTGGTCTCCGAAAACAACGGCGTGAGCCGCATCGACGTTGTCGATCAGTATGAGCCCGGCACTGCCGAGGCCAACTCCTTCATTGAAGATCTGCGCAACGATCTGGCGGAAACCCCTGAATATGAAGCACTGGTGGGCGGTGAAGCCGCCGAACGCGTGGACCAGCTGTCAGCAAACCAGCATGACCTGACCCTGGTGGTCACCTCGGTGATCATCCTCGTGTTCCTCGTTCTGTTCGTCCTGCTGCGCAGCCTCGTGGCCCCGGTGCTGCTGGTCGCATCGGTTCTCCTCACGTTCGTCGCAAGCACCGGCATCAGCTGGTTCCTGTTCGTGAACGTGCTCGGCTTCCCGGCACTGGACACGCTGACGCTGCTGTACTCGTTCATCTTCCTCGTGGCCCTGGGCGTGGACTACAACATCTTCCTGACCACCCGGGCCCGTGAAAACGCCATGACCATGGGCACCAAGCAGGGGATGCTCAGCGCGCTGCGCTCCACCGGCGGTGTGATCACGAGTGCCGGCATCCTGCTCGCCGCAGTGTTCGCTGTGCTGGGTGTACTGCCGCTGGTCACCCTGACCCAGGTGGGCATCACCGTGGCGATCGGCGTCCTGCTGGACACCCTGGTGGTGCGGACGGTCATCGTTCCGGCGCTGACCTTCATCCTGGGCGACAAGTTCTGGTGGCCGTCCAACCCTGCCGCACAGGGCGGCACCGGCGGCCGGCACGAGGCCCCGGCGTCCAGCGACGATTCGGGATCGGATTCACTTGCCGCTCCCGCCGGCGCTCACCGGGCCTCCACCCGCTGACGGTTCACCCATAAGAAACAGAAAAGTGCCTGTCCGGATTATCCGGACAGGCACTTTCTGCTTGAAGTCGGTCGTAAGCGTCTAGGCTTTCGTCGAAGCCTGGCTGTCCGCCGTGCGGGGACGGGGCTTGCTGAACACGGCGATGACCGACGCCAGCAGGCTCAGCGCGAACAGCACCCACCGCGCAATGGTCAGGATGCTGGCCAGGGCAGCATCGCCGCTGGTCAGGGTGTCCGACCCCAGCGCTGCGTCGATGGCGACGTTTTCCCACAGGTCCACAATGACAAACAGGATCGGGGCAGCCCACAGGATCCAGCGCTTGACCCGGCCCCGGGCATTAAGCCCGATGATCAGCAGCCAGGTAAAGCCGAAGATCAGCGGGAAGATGGTTCCGGCGGTCTTGTGCACATAGCTGAGCTGGCCGAGTGCATCGGCGTCCATGACCGAGCGAAGGTCCGCCAGGTACTCCATGCTGTAACCGCCCACCAGCGAGTCGGGCATGGCCATCCCGTTGGAGATCTGCGTCATCTGATTCAGCACCATCAGGTGCAGGTAGAAGAACATGAACAAAGTCGTGGCGACAGCCGCGATCAGGATCAGGTTGGCGTTGGACTTGGCCTGCTGCTCGGAGCGCGGCGTGGTGGTGTTCGCTGAATGCGGCGGCGTGACGGCATTGTCGCCATGCTTAGCGGCCCGCTGTGCCGGAGTTTTTCCCATGCCTACAGAGTATCGCCGCTGCAGCGGGCGGCCCGGAAACCATCCTTTGGTTCCGGGATGCCGCCCGATAGGCTGGCCGAATGAGTGCTCACGCGACAAACGACGACTTCATCCTTGCGGCAGACCTGGTGCGCGAAGCCGGTGCCCTGGCCCTGCGCATGCGCCGGGAAGGTCTGACCGCCACAGCCAAGACAACGGTGTCCGACGTCGTCACCGCCGCGGACCACGCCGCGGAAAAGCTGGTAGTGGAACGCATCCGCAAGCTGCGCCCCCATGACGGAATCGTGGGGGAGGAGGGGGCCAGCGTCACCGGCACGTCGGGGAGGTCGTGGGTGATCGACCCTGTGGACGGGACCTACAACTTCTTCGCCGGATCCACCTACTGGTGCTCCGCGATTGCACTGAAGGCGGACGAGCCGGAATCGCTGGACGGGGACCCCAACGTTCTGCTCGGAGCCATCTTCCAGCCGCAGGAGGACCGGCTGTGGGTCGGCGGCGAGGGGCATCCCGCAACCCTGAACGGGGTGCCGGTTCCGCAGCTTGAAGACGCGCCGCTGGACCGGCTCAGCGCTGGAACGTACCTGCATCCCACCTGGCTGCTCCGAGCCGAGGTGGCCGGTCCCTGGACTGCTGCGGCCTCCCGCGCCGCCACCATCCGGATGCTCGGGTCGGGTTCCTGCGACCTCGGTGGCGTGGCCTCCGGCCGGCTGGGAACCTGGTTCCAGCACAGCTGTCCCGAATGGGACTGGCTGCCGGGCAAGGCCATTGTCCGGGCTGCAGGCGGAACGACGGCGGTCACCGAAGTGAACGGCTTTCGCTGGCACATTGCCGGCACGGTGTCGGCTGTGCGGGAAATCCAAACCGCGCTCCTGCGGGCCTGAACGGGCGCAGGTCCTCCTGCGGGAAATCCCCGGAAGAATGACCGCCGCCGGAGTGGTCGGTGCCAGCGCCTAGACTTAAGAACACCATGGACTATCTTTTTGATCCGTACTTTTCAGCCGCCAAGAGCGAAGCCGGCAAGCCCGGCTCCGCTGCCGCGGATTCCGCACCAGACGGTTCGCTTTCGAAGGAATCCGCTGCTGACAGTGCCGCGCAGAACGGGCAGGGCGCCGGCATCGAACGCCCGCACACGCCGTCGCGCGTTGATGAAAAGCGGGCAGCGGACCTGCTGCAGGGCCTGAATCCGCAGCAGGAAGAAGCAGTGAAGCATGCCGGCTCACCGCTGCTGATCGTGGCCGGAGCGGGATCGGGCAAAACCCGGGTGCTCAGCCACCGGATTGCTTATTTGATGGCCACGGGACGGTCCAACCCCGGCCAGATCCTGGCGATTACGTTCACCAACAAGGCCGCGGCGGAAATGCGCGAGCGCATCGAAACGCTGGTGGGCGGCGTCGCCAAGACCATGTGGATTTCCACGTTCCACTCCTCCTGCGTGCGCATCCTGCGCCGGGAGGCCAAGTCCGTGGGCATGAACTCCAATTTCTCCATCTATGACTCCGCGGATTCACTGCGCCTAATCACGCTGGTGGCCAAGGGCCTGGACCTGGACCCCAAGCGATTCACGCCCAAAATGATCATGCACAAGATCTCCGCCCTGAAGAATGAACTGATCGACGACGAGTCCTTTGCCGCCTCGGCCAACTACTCCGATCCGTTTGAGCAGGCAGTCGCTGACGTCTACAAGGGCTACACGGAGCGCATGCGGTCGGCCAACGCCATGGACTTTGACGATCTGATCGCCCAGACGGTCTACATGTTCCGTGCGTTCCCCGGCGTGGCCGAGTATTACCGCCGGCGGTTCCGCCACATCCTCGTGGACGAGTACCAGGACACCAACCATGCGCAGTATGCGCTGGTGCGGGAGTTGGTGGGTGTGCCCGGTGAACACAACACGGTGGACATCCCGCCGGCCGAGCTCACCGTGGTCGGTGACTCGGACCAGTCCATTTACGCGTTCCGCGGAGCCGATGTGCGCAACATTGTCGACTTCGAGAAGGACTATCCAACAGCGCGCACCATCCTGCTGGAACAGAACTACCGGTCCACGCAGACCATCCTGAACGCGGCCAACGCCGTCATCTCCCGCAACCCGAACCGGCCGGAAAAGCGCCTGTGGACGGCCGAGGGCAACGGCGAGAAAATTATTGGCTACGTCGGCGAAAACGAACACGAAGAAGCCCGGTTCATTGCCGAGGAAATTGACCGGCTGCAGGATGAAGAGGGTCTGCGCCCGGGCGACGTCGCGGTGTTCTACCGGACCAACGCCCAGTCCCGCTCCCTCGAAGACGTCCTGGTCCGCGTGGGGCTGCCCTACAAGGTGGTCGGCGGCACCCGGTTCTACGAGCGCAAGGAAATCAAGGACGCGCTGGCCTACCTGCGCGTGCTGGTGAACTCCGACGACGTCGTGAACCTGCGCCGGATCCTGAACGAGCCCAAGCGCGGCATCGGTGACCGGGCCGAATACTCGGTGGCAGCGCTGGCCGAACGGGAGCGGATTTCCTTCATGGCCGCGCTCCGGCGTGCGGGGGAAGCCCCGGGGCTGGCCACCCGGTCGCTGAATGCGGTCAACGGGTTCGTCAAGCTCATCGATGACCTGTCCGAGGTGGCGTCCGGGTCCGGTGCTGCAGCGGCGCTGGAAGCGGTGCTGGAACAAACCGGTTATCTCGCCCAACTGCGGTCCTCCGCTGATCCGCAGGACGAATCGCGGGTGGAAAACCTGGCTGAACTGGTGGCCGTGGTCCGGGAGTATGAAAAGGACAATCCCGAGGGGTCGCTGGGGGAGTTCCTGGAACAGGTCTCCCTGGTGGCGGACGCCGACTCCATCCCCGACGCGCCGGAAGGCTCGGCCGAGGAAGTGGCGGCCGCCGTCGAAGAGTCCCGCCGCCAGGGCGTGGTGACCCTGATGACGCTGCACACCGCCAAGGGGCTGGAATTCCCGGTGGTCTTCCTCACCGGCATGGAGCAGGGGCTTTTCCCGCATCAGCGTTCCGCCACCGACCCTGCGGAGCTGGCCGAAGAGCGGCGGCTGGCCTATGTGGGGCTCACCCGCGCCCGGAAGCGCCTCTACATTACGCGTTCTGAAGTGCGCAGCATGTGGGGGCAGAGCCAGTACAACCCCGCCAGCCAGTTTGTCGGGGAGATCCCCGGGGAACTGATCCAGTGGAAGCGCGAAGGGATGGAACGGCCCGCCTGGGGCGGGAGCTCCGGAGCCGGGTCCAGCCGGTACGGCGGCTCGCACTGGGGTGCCGGGTCCGCGTCGGGCTCCGGCACCGGCGGCAACATCTCCGCTGCTCCCGTTGCCAAGGCCATTGGGCGGGTGCAGCCGCAGAAGGAAGTCATTTCAGTGGCGCCGGGGGACAAAGTCAACCACACGTCCTTCGGGCACGGCACAGTGCTCGCGGTGGAAGGCTCCGGCGACAAGACAGTCGCCAAGGTGAAGTTCGACGTCGGCGAGAAGCGCCTGCTGCTGAGGTACGCGCCGTTGACAAAGGAGTCCTAGAGAAAAGTAATCTGCGCCTCATACTCCACCGCAGCGGATTTCTACAAACCATAGAAGTGTGCGCTTAATCACTAAAGCGGTAGTCTATGGACGGCATTGAGCGCTTAGCGACTAAAGTTCCAGAGAGGCAGACCGGCTACATGCATCTGCTTCTGCGATCATTTGATCGAATGTAAACCTACTTCGACGTAGAAGGACACTAGCCCGTGGACCTGTTTGAATATCAGGCGCGCGATCTTTTTGAGGCGCACGGTGTACCCGTGCTTGCCGGAATCGTGGCGCACACTCCTGAAGAAGCAAAAGCTGCAGCCGAGAAGATTGGCGGCGTAGTTGTCGTCAAAGCACAGGTCAAGGTCGGTGGCCGAGGCAAGGCCGGCGGCGTCAAGGTCGCCAAGACCGCTGACGAGGCGTTCCAGTACGCCTCCGACATCCTCGGCATGGACATCAAGGGCCATACCGTCAACACCGTGATGATCGCCCAGGGCGCTGACATTGCCGAGGAGTTCTACTTCTCCGTTCTTCTGGACCGTGCCAACCGCAACTACCTGGCCATGTGCTCGGTGGAAGGTGGCATGGAAATTGAGGTCCTCGCCGTAGAGCGCCCCGACGCCCTGGCTCGCGTTGCCGTTGACCCCGCCGTGGGCATCGACCAGGCCAAGGCCGAAGAGATCGTCGACACCGCCGGCTTCGCGCCGGAACTGCGCGAAGGCGTCGTCAACGCGATCCTCAAGCTGTGGGATGTCTTCGTCAAGGAAGACGCCACCCTGGTGGAGGTCAACCCGCTGGTCCGCACCGGCGCCGGTGACATCGTTGCCCTCGACGGCAAGGTTTCCCTGGATGAAAACGCAGACTTCCGCCAGCCCGGCCACGCCGCGCTGGAAGACAAGGACGCTGCTGATCCGCTCGAGGCCAAGGCCAAGGCCAACGACCTCAACTACGTCAAGCTTGACGGCCAGGTTGGCATCATCGGCAACGGCGCCGGTCTGGTCATGTCCACGCTCGACGTCGTCGCCTACGCAGGCGAGAAGCACGGCAACGTGAAGCCGGCCAACTTCCTGGACATCGGCGGCGGAGCTTCCGCATCCGTCATGGCCGCCGGCCTGGACGTCATCCTGAACGACGAGCAGGTCAAGTCCGTGTTCGTGAACGTCTTCGGCGGCATCACCGCCTGTGACGCCGTCGCCAACGGCATCGTCAAGGCCCTGGAAATCCTGGGCGACGAAGCCAACAAGCCGTTGGTCGTCCGTCTGGACGGCAACAACGTCGAAGAAGGCCGCCGCATCCTCGCCGAAGCCAACCACCCGCTGGTCACGCTGGCCACCACCATGGACGAAGGCGCCGACAAGGCTGCCGAGCTCGCTTACGCCGCTCGCTGATCCAGAGCCTGTCGAACCTTTAGAAAGAGAATCCCCTTATGTCTATCTTTTTGAACAAGGACTCCAAGGTCATCGTTCAGGGCATCACCGGCGGCGAAGGAACCAAACACACCGCCCTGATGCTCAAGGCCGGAACCCAGGTTGTCGGCGGCGTTAACGCCCGCAAGGCCGGTACCACGGTCACCCACGGCGACGTGGAACTGCCCGTTTTCGGCACCGTCACCGAAGCCATGGACAAGACCAACGCCGACGTCTCCATCGTCTTCGTGCCGCCGGCCTTCACCAAGGACGCCGTCATGGAAGCGATCGACGCCGGCATCGGCCTCGTCGTCGTCATCACCGAAGGTGTCCCCGTGCAGGATTCCGCCGAGTTCTGGGCCCACGCCCAGTCCAAGGTGGATGCCGACGGCAACCAGGTCACCCGCATCATCGGCCCGAACTGCCCCGGCATCATCACTCCGGGCGAAGCATTGGTTGGCATCACCCCCAACAACATCACCTCCAAGGGTCCGATCGGTCTGGTCTCCAAGTCCGGCACCCTGACCTACCAGATGATGTACGAACTGCGGGACCTGGGCTTCTCGACCGCCATCGGCATCGGCGGCGACCCGGTCATCGGTACCACCCACATCGACGCCCTGGCGGCGTTCGAAGCGGATCCCGAGACTAAGGCCATCGTGATGATCGGCGAAATCGGCGGCGACGCCGAAGAGCGCGCTGCCGAGTTCATCAAGGCCAACGTCACCAAGCCCGTCGTGGGCTACGTGGCAGGCTTCACCGCACCCGAAGGCAAGACCATGGGCCATGCAGGCGCCATCGTCTCCGGTTCCGCAGGAACCGCACAGGCCAAGAAGGAAGCTCTTGAAGCCGCTGGCGTGAAGGTCGGCAAGACGCCGTCCGAGACCGCCACCCTGCTGCGCGAAGTTTACGCAGCGCTCTAACACGCACGCATCAGCCCCCGTCCGCCGGAGTACTTCCGGCGGGCGGGGGTTTTTGTGCGCTTGGCTATATCCAGAAAGAACGTGATGTCCACAACTCTTACCCCCGCCTCCTCCGCACGGCAGGGCCGAAACCGCCACCGCGGCGTGCTGGGGCGTGCCTCCTGGATTGCCACCCTCGGTGGCTTCCTGTTCGGCTATGACACCGGTGTCATCAACGGGGCGCTGCCCTTCATGACGGAGGATCTGGGCCTGACCCCGTTCACGGAAGGCCTGATTACTTCAAGCCTCCTTTTCGGAGCAGCCTTCGGGGCCCTTGCCGCCGGCCAGCTCGCTGACCGGTTCGGCCGCCGCCGGTTGCTGACGGTGTTGGCCGTAGTCTTCCTCGCAGGTGCCCTCGGTACAGCGGCTGCCCCCACGGTGGGTCTGATGGTGGTGGCGCGCGTGGTGCTGGGCCTGGCCGTGGGCGGCGCATCCGCCGTCGTGCCCATGTTCCTGTCCGAAATTGCTCCCGCTGACCGCCGCGGACAAATGGTGACGCGGGATCAGCTGATGATCGTCACCGGGCAGCTGGCCGCCTTCACCGTCAACGCGGGCATCGGCAATGCATGGGGCGGGGAAACACACGTCTGGCGGTGGATGCTGGCCGTGGCCTCGCTGCCGGCGATCGCCCTGTGGATTGGCATGAAGTTTGTGCCGGAAAGCCCGCGCTGGCTCGCAGCGCAGGGACGCTACCCGCAGATGATGGCGGTGCTGCAGAAAATCCGCAGCACTGAAGCCGCGCAGGCCGAGTACGACGGCGTCCGCGCCCTGGCCGCCGGGGAGGACACCCGCCGTGGTTCCTTTAAGGACTTCGCCGAACCCTGGCTGTTCCGGGTGCTGCTGATCGGCATGGGCATGTCCGTGGTCCAGCAGATCACCGGAGTGAACGCGATCGTGTATTACGGCACGCAGATCCTTGCCGACGCCGGATTCGGCACCGAAGCCGCGCTCACCGCCAACATCGCCAACGGTGTCGTCTCGGTGGCCGCAGCGATCCTGGGCATCTGGCTGCTGGGCAAGGTCGGGCGCCGTCCCATGCTGATCACGGGCCTGATCGGCACCTCCACGACGCTGCTGCTCATCGGCGCTGCGTCCCTCACGATGCCCGAGGGGACAGCCCGCGGCTTCGTGGTGCTGTCCCTGACAGTGCTGTTCCTGGCTTTTCAGCAAGGCTCCATTTCTCCGGTCACCTGGCTGATGATTGCCGAAATCTTCCCGCTGCGGGTCCGGGGGCTGGGCATGGGGTTGTCCGTTTTCGTGCAGTGGATGACGAACTTCGCCGTCGGCTTCTCCTTCCCCATGCTGATGGCCGGACTGGGAATATCCAACACCTTCTTCATTTTCGTGGCGCTGGGCATCTGCGCGATTCTGTTCGTGAAGCGCTTCATGCCGGAAACCCGGGGCCGAAGCCTGGAACAGGTGGAAGCACAGCTGCGCGGCATGTCCCCCGGGGAGCGGCGCCGCTAGCCCCGGGGGACATTCTTGGCCGGGCGGCTAGGGAACCACCGGGTAAGCGGCTACCGTCGGCACCGTGACAGATGCCGTGAAGCTGGTCAGGGCCGTCGCCTTCGGCAGCGCGTAGACGGACGTTGCCGGCGTCACCTGGAGCACCAGGCGGCTTGCCGCCGTCGCCGTGTAGGAAACCTCTTCCAGCGGAACGGTTACCGTGTGTTCCCTGCCGTCCAGGACCAGGGGAACCGGCGTGACCTGGTTGCCCAGCACCAGCGACGCCCGGGCTCTGTCGATGATCTGCGCGTACACATGCGTGCTGCCCTGGGGTGAGTATCCGCGGTAGGTTAAGGTCAGCTGCGGGGCGCCAAAGACCGACGTCGTCACCGCCGGCGCGGTGATCGGCACGTTGACGGCTGACGGTGCCACTGCAGCAGCAACAACCGCGCCGCTGACGGCGACCGGCGTGAGCAGCAGGGAGCCCTTGCCGGAGCCGGCCAGGCTCCCGGTGGCTGCCGGATAGTCCGGAGCTGCGCGGGTTACCCCGAGCTGGTCAATGAACTCGAATGCCGCTCCGGTATCCACCGGCGCATCTTGAAGATGCTTGCCGAACCAGTTCAGCACCGCAGGGGTGATGCGGTCCGGTCCGGCCGTGGAGTTGCACAGACCGTGCCCGCCGCAGAACTGCAGCATCTTGGTGGGTGTTCCGGTGCTGCTGATCAGTTCATAGTTGCGGGTGGCTTCGGAGAGCGTAAACAGGGTGTCAGCGGTGCCCTGGATGATCAGGGTGGGTGCCGTGATGGACGTAAACATCTCGTCCGGGGTGAGCGACGCGAAATACGCCACGGATTCGGCGCTGAGCCGGTTCGGATAGGTCAGGCCCTCCTTGCAGGCTTTGCGCACCGGCGCGGACAGCGCGCCCTGGTTTCCAACGAGCGAGCCCAGCTGGCCCAGCGCGGTGCCTTCGGCGCAGAGCAGGGCACCCCAGCCCGTCTTGAAGGAGCCTTCCTTGTACAGGCTGGTGGTCAGGTCATTCCAGGCGATAGTGGGGGCTATGGCGTCTACCCGCGGATCCTGGGAAGCCAGGACAAACTGGATGCCGCCGCCGTAGGAAGCACCTGCCATGCCAAGCACTGGATCCCCCGGGGCATCCAGTCGGGCCTCGGGCTGGGCCGCGATGTAATCCACGATGGCCTGGGCGTCCCGGCCCTCGTACTGCGGGTTGTTGATGTAGGCCTCGCCGCCGCTGAGGCCGAAGCCGCGCGGGTCCCAGGTCACCACGTTGTATCCGGCATCGCGCAGGGGAGCGATGCCGATGGAACCGATGAGGGTGCTGGTGGAAGTGACAGGGAGGCGTCCGCCGGGAAGCCCGAACCCTGGCCCAACCATTACGGTGGGCGCCTGCTGCCCGGCGGCAAGACCTGCGGCCGGAAAGAAGTTGGTGTGAATGGGAGTGCCATCAAAACTCGTGATGACGACGTCGGTGCGGACAGCGGGTGCGGCTGCTTGAACCGGTGCCGCCCAGACGGCGGGAGCTGCTGCCAGGGATGAGCCCAGCAGTGCTGCTGCTGCGGCCAGAATGCCAAGATGCTTCCTCATAGGGACCTCATTGTCTCTGTGCGTGGCGGAAAACGAGTTACCAATCGGTAACTTGTCGGAGGCTATGCACAGGATGAAGGTGCTGCAAGAAGGAAGGTCGAATCCGTTGGATTGGCGGTTCACCTGACCGGAGGGGCTTCAGGCCGGTCGGCTCGCCTAGTACTATCCGCCCTTGCCGTCAGCTGCTGCCGCCGAAGCGGCAGCAGCTGACGTGGCAGCATTCCCCGGAATGCTGCGCGGCGGCTTCAGTTAGCTGCGCGGACGCAGCGCTCCGCCGTCGTCGTGCGAGGTGGTGTCGTGTTCGTGCGTGGACAGATCGAAGGTCGATCCGCCGTGCTCATCCACTCCGGAGGCGATGGCCCGTTCAACCACCGACCTGGCCAGCCGGCGTCGCAGGGCCATCGGGTCTCGGGCCAGATCCTTGGCCAGGGCAACGGTCATGAGCAGCATAACCAGGGCAAACGGAAGTGCAGCCACGATGGTGATGCGCTGCAGGGCGGCCAATGCCGTCGATGGATCGGCATCGTCACCGGCCAGAAGCATCACCGCTGCCACGGCACCGGTCAGGACACCCCAGAAGATGGTGACGGCGCGGGCAGGCTTGTCAGAGCCGTTGGAGCTCAGGGAAGCCATCACAATGGATGCGGAGTCCGCTCCGGTGACGAAGAAGATGCCCACCAGCACCATGGCCAGAATACCGACGGCCGCGGCAATCAGGTTGGGCATGGGCAGCAGGGCAAACAGCTCGAACAGTGCTGCGTCGGAGCCGGCGGCCGCGGTCATGGCATCGGCCTCACCCGGTGCGGCGGTCTGCAACGTGCCGATGGCGGCGCCGCCGAAGATCGAGAACCACAGGACGGTGACCACGAACGGCACCAGCAGAACGCCGCTGACAAACTGCCGGATGGTCCGGCCGCGGCTGATGCGGGCAATGAACATGCCAACGAACGGCGTCCAGGAGAGCCACCAGGCCCAGTAGAAGATCGTCCAGCCGGAGAGCCAGGCACGCATGGAATCGTCGCCCACAGCCTCAGTGCGTGAGGCCATCTCGGCCATGTTGCCGGCATAGTCGGCGATGGCGGAGGGAATCACATTGAGGATAAAGAGGGTGGGGCCGGCGATAAACACGATGATCGCCAGGAGCAATGCGAGGCCCATGTTGATGTTGGAAAGCCATTGGATGCCCTTGGAAATTCCGGACATGGCCGATCCCACGAAGCAGGCCGTCAGGATCGCGACGATGCCGACCAGGATCGGGGTGCCGACAGTGTCGATCCTGGTCGTCGATTCCAGGCCGCTGCCAATCTGCAGTGCGCCCAGGCCAAGGGAGGCTGCGGTACCGAACAACGTGGCGAAGATGGAGAAGACATTCAGCAGCTTGCCCAACGGGCCGTCGACGCGTGCCCGGCCAAAGAGCGAGGTGAAGGTCGAGGAAATGAGCTGCTTGCGGCCCAGCCGGTAGCTGCCGTACGCCATGGCGATGCCAACGATTGCGTACATGGCCCAGGGATGCAGGCCCCAGTGGAACATGGAGGTGGCCATGGCGGTGCGCAGGGCTTCGGGAGTCTGCCCGTCCACTGTGCCGGGGGGAGGCGAAACGTAGTGGAACAGCGGTTCGGCAACACCGTAGAACATCAGGCCGATGCCCATGCCGGCAGCGAACATCATGGAGATCCAGGACAGCGTCTTGAACTCCGGTTCCTCATCGTCCTTGCCCAGCGGAATGTTGCCGAAGCGTCCAAGGGCAAGCCACAGGACGTAAACAACGAAGAAGGATGCCAGCAGGACAAACAGCCAGCCGGTGTTCGCCATGACCCAGTCCAGGGCCGTCTGCGACGACGTGGCCAGGGAATCACCCCCGAAGAAGCCCCAGAGAATAAAGGCTATGGCCAGCGCGCCGGTGATTCCGAAGAGAACCTTGTCCAATTTGGCCGGGACGTCGGTGCTGCGGGCAGCTTCATGGGCCCGTTCGGTTTCCCGGAGCTGCTGAAGCAATTCCTGGTCCGGATCGGCGTCTGCAATCAGGGCGTCTTCCCCCGGGAGGGGGGAAGTTTCAATCGTGTTAGCCATAGGCCTTCCTTGGAATTAACGGAAGAATGCCCGGTTTCCGCAGGGAATTATCGGGCGGGCTTGAGAGGGGGCTGCTGGTCCCGGAATTGTGCAGGCATAAACTCTGCAGGCATGACTTTTACCGGGTGATGAAAGCGACGCTGACCCTCTTATGCGTTTCTTCCGCACCTGATACGTAGTGATTCGTAGTCCCTCTTAGGCTTGCCCGGTTGCACTTTCAAGTCAAATTAGCGGCTGCGGGGCTGCAGCCCGGTCATTGTTTTAAAGGCTCACAACCGCGGCCCCGTGCGGATTCCGGCCGCGCCGGGGTGTGGGAACACACACCAATGCCGTGGGCAGGGGATCCTGTCAGCGGAGCAACAACCTGCTAAAGTCCCCGCTGCTCCGGGGCGTCGGCGCTGCGCTGCAACCGCGCCAAGGAACGCATGCACTCATCTTCAGCGGCGCTCAGCTCCAGTGCCAGCTGGTCTGCATTGCTCTGCAGAAGGAACGCGGGGAGGCTGAGCGGGAGGTTTCCGGCCGGCAACGCCGCGGCCGGTGCCAGGTCATTGTTCTCCTTCTCCAGAAGGAGAACAGCCTGCGCCTGGAGCTCCAGGCGCTTCCGGCGGATTCCTTCGACAGCGGCCGCGAAATTCCTCAGTGCCGTGGCCGCATGGGAGGCAGCCTGGAGCACAGCTTCCCCTGCGTCGCGGGGACGGTCCATGGCACCCTGGACCTGGGCTTGTTCAGGGGCTGAATACGCCCCCGCCAGGAGCGACCACTTGGCATGCACGCGCTGAAGGGCATCATTGACGTTGGAGCCCCGATGCAGGATCTCAGCCGCGCTCTCCTCCAGCTCCGAGGGGATTGGCAGACCGGCCGTTCCGCTGAGGTCGATGAAGGCGCTCATGTCAGTCCCCACTTTCGGCTGCCGGGATTGGCTGCGCCTTCGGCAGGAGCGTGGGCGTCAGGCATGGTCTGGCGGCCGATCAGCATCTGCCCGACGGGCGGCTCTGTTCTCAGCAGGGGAATCTCCAGGGGCAGCAGCGGGTAATAGTAATCCGGAGGAGGAAGGAACCCCCGATCCGGCAAGCGATGCGGCCCGGGGCAGCCCGGCATCGGCCAGAATCCCCAGAGCCAGGGAGGCCGTTGCGCCCCGGGTCCGTGGGGCCACCGGGGCAAACCCGGCCACCACGGCGGACGCATCCATCCCGGAGGGGTCATCCACCATGGCGGGCGCCTCCACCGGGGCAGCCGCATCCACCAATACGGCAGCCGCAGCAGTGGGTTCGGCAGGACCGGAAGGGGCTTCCGTGGCCAGATGGGCTTCCAAGGCGGCGGCCCGGGCAGCGGCACAATAGCTCCGCGTTCCGGTTCCGGCTCTTCTCGAGGGGGCGGCGAGGGCAAGGGTCTGGGCCAGGGCAGAGGCAGCGGCGTCGCAGGGACCAAGCCCGGGGCCGCCGCTGCAGGAGGCGGAACAGGCGACGGCGCAGCAGGCGGGACGGACGGAGCCCGATCCTGCTCGACGCGGGGCCCACGATCCTGCACAATGCCGGGACGTACACCGGGCTGCGGTTTCTGCTGGTTTCCGGAACCCGCTGCCGCCGGCACCGCAGCAGCGGCGGCCTCGGCCCGCAGCCGCATTTCCTGATCGGCGGCCCCATATTCTGCTACGGCTGCCTTCACGGACTGGACGGCACGGTCGGAGCCGGCCATTGCGGAACCGAGGTCAAAAAACAGCGTCTCGGCCGCATAGTTCTTGAAGGCGCGGCCCACCGGGCTGGAAGAAAGTGAAGCCGTGACCGCGTCCACTCCGTCCTGGAGATCCGAACTGAGGGAAGTCAGGGAAGACAACTCTGTTTCCGTGTCCTGGATGACAGCCGTGACAGTAGCAGTGTCGATGTCGTAAGCGACCATGAGCTCCCCTTCCGATGCCCGGCGGCCGGGCCCGTTCGCTCAATCTAACCGGTCCGGTTCGGCTCGCCTACGGGAGGGTGCAACCTGTGGAAAAGCAGGGGAGTTAGTGGCCGAAATCGTCTGAATCGGTCACCGGAGCATCGGTTTCCAAGTGGTCCAGCGCTGCCATCTCCTGGCCGTCGAGCGCAAAATCGAAGATGTCCAGATTCTCCGCCATCCGCTCCGGATTGGCGGACTTGGGAATGGTCACGATGCCGGACTGAATGTCCCAGCGCAGCACCACCTGCGCCGGAGTCTTGCCGTATTTGGCGGCAAGTGTGCCGAGCAGGGGATTCTGCAGCAGCGCGCTGCCCTTGCCCAGGGGGCTCCACGCTTCGGTCACGATGCCCAGCCCGGCATTGGCCGCCCTCACATCCCGGCGCGGGCGGAAGGGGTCAAGCTGGATTTGATTCACTTCCGGAACCAGTCCGGCGTCGGCCAGCTTCTGCAGGTGGGCCGGCTTGAAATTGGACACCCCCACGGCTTTGACCAGGCCCTCATCCTGCGCGGCCCGCATGCCGCGGAACGCGTCGACATATGTGTCCTGCGCGGGATTGGGCCAATGGATCAGCAGTAAATCCACATAATCCGTTCCCAGCCGCTGTGTGGCAGCCTCCACCGCCCTGCGAACGCCGTCGAAACTGTGCCATTCCTTATTGAACTTCGTGGTGATGAAGGCCTCGGCGCGGTCCAGGCCGCTGCGGCGCAAACCTTCGCCCACACCGCTTTCATTGCGGTAGTTCTCAGCGGTGTCAAAATGCCGGTAGCCCAGGCCGATGGCGGTTTCCACTGCAATAGCCGCAGCATCATTGTCCAAGGGCCAGGTTCCCAGCCCGATCTGGGGGATAAGGGCGCCACTGCGCAGCGGAAGGACGGGCACGGAAGTCTTCATGGGGGAAGCCTAAGCCACCCCGGTGCCGAACAGCATGCCAAGAAGGTAGGTGGCGCCGGCCGCGCCCAGTCCGATCGCCAGCTGGCGCAGTCCCCGCTTCAGCGGTGACGCGCCGGACAACAGTCCCACCACGCCGCCGGTAATGAGCAGGGCCAGGCCCACGAGGACGCAGGACACGATGACGGCGGCCAGCCCGGTGAGCCCGAAAATGTACGGCAGGACCGGAATGATCGCGCCGGAAGCGAAGAAGCAGAAGCTGGAGGTGGCCGCGCCGATTCCGGTGCCCACTGTCTCATGCTCGTCCACGCCTTCGACGGCGGCCTCCGGGTTAAGCGAGAAGCTCGGGTCACAGTCGCAGCTGTACAACCCCATCCGCTCAGCCGCCCGGTGCTCGGCGGCCTCCGGGGACATGCCCCGGGCCCGGTAGACAAGCACCAGTTCGTTGGCGTCAATGTCCAGGGATTTGGCTGCGGCCAGGGTGATCTGGGTGGGGCGGGACGCTTCAAGAAGTTCCCGCTGTGAGCGCACGGAGACGTATTCGCCTGCTCCCATGGAGAGCGCGCCGGCCAGCAGGCCGGCCAAGCCGCTGAACAGGATGAAGCCGCTGGACACGCCCGTGGCGCCAATGCCCATCACGAGGGCGAGGTTGGACACCAGCCCGTCATTGGCGCCGAATACCGCGGCGCGGAAATTGCCGGAGAGCCGGTTGCGGCCGCGGGTTGCCAGGCCCCGCACCACTTCCTCGTGGATTTGTTCGTCGGCCGCCATGGCGCTCGTGGCGTTGGGATCCTGCGCATAAGGCGAGCGGCCTTCGGCCCGCTGGGCCAGCGCCAAGACGAACACTGATCCAAAACGCCGGGCCAGAAATCCGAGCAGACGGTTGCGCAGGGATGCGCGGGTCCGCCGGTTGGCCTCTTCACCCAGCAGCTCCCGCCAGTGGGCTTCATGGCGCCCTTCGGCTTCGGCCAGGGCCAGCAGGATGTCGCGTTCTTCGCCGTCGCGGCGTTCGGCGAGGTAACGGTAAGTATCGGCTTCCGCTCGTTCGTCGGCCAGGTATTGCCTCCACCGTCTCAGGTCGGACGACGACGGCGACCCGGGCTGGGGCGAGCGCTCGGCTTCGGGGTGGGTGTTCAACACTGCTCCTGGTACGTGGACCGGAGCGTTTTGGGAGGCTCCGGTCAGCTGATGGCGAAACTGACCGAAGGTCTCGCTCGCCCGTGCGTTGAACACACTGGGTGGTATGCCGGGCCACATGGCGGCCAGTATGTCGACAGACCTCGGCTGCTCCGCGGATCCGGTGAACGCGGCAACCAGCGGCAATTAATGACAGCTGACTGAGTTCACTACTATGGATTCTGCGGGAGGGCCGGAGCTACTCCCCTTCGACCTATCAGTGTAGCGGAGAACTAAAGTGCAACCCGAGGAAGACAGGATGCAGGCAACAGCAGACAATGGTGTCGGAATGGGCTGGCGTGGGACGGGAGCTCTCCGGCCAACGGCTAAAGTCGAGGACGTGACTACGCATACACCAACAGTCCCTGCCGAATACCCGCGGCCCTGGACGCGCCACTACGGCGCCGGAGTTCCCACGAATCTGTCCCTTCCGGAAGGGTCCCTGGTGGACATGGTGGAGCAGTCGATCCGCAAATACGGGTCCAAAACCGCCCTGGAGTTCTTCGGAGCGACCACCAGTTATCAAGCCCTTGGCGAACAAATACGCCAAGCAGCCTCCGGACTCAAGAAGCTGGGCGTCAAGCAGGGCGACCGCGTGGCGCTGGTGCTGCCGAACTGCCCGCAGCACATCGTGGCGTTCTACGCGATCCTGCGGCTGGGTGCCGTAGTGGTGGAGCACAACCCGCTGTACACGGACCGGGAACTGCGGCACCAGTTCGAGGACCACGGTGCCACGGTGGCTGTGGCGTGGGACAAGGCAGTGGACCGGCTGGAGGCGATGCCGGCAGACATCCCGCTGCGCAGCATCGTGTCGGTGAACCTGATCGAGAGCATGCCGCTGAAAAACCGGCTGGCCCTTAAGCTTCCGGTTCCGGCGGCGCGCAAGGCCCGCGAGTCCCTGACCGTTTCCAGGACGCCCCGCAGCGGATCGCGGAACGTCGTCGCCTGGAAAAAGCTGCTGGACCACCGTCCGCTGCGGCGCCGGCATCCCCGGCCTGCGGCGTCGGACCTCGCAGCAATTCAGTACACCAGCGGCACCACAGCCGCCCCCAAGGGTGCCATGCTCACCCACGCCAACCTGATGGCCAACGCCGCGCAGGGCAGGGCCTGGGTTCCCGGGCTGCGCCCGGGCAAGGAAACTTTCTACGCCGTCCTGCCCATGTTCCACGCCTACGGCCTGACGCTGTGCCTTACCTTCGCAATGAGCCTGGGCGCGAAGCTTGTCCTGTTCCCCAAATTCGATGTGGACCTGGTGCTGAACGCCGCAAAGAAGTCGCCGCCCACCTTCCTGCCCGCCGTTCCGCCGATCTATGACCGCATTGCGGCCGGGGCAAAGGAAAAGGGAGTCTCCCTGAAGGGTGTGCGCTTCGCGATTTCGGGCGCCATGAACCTGCCGCCTGCCACCGTTCAGGCTTGGGAGGAAGCCACCGGCGGATACCTGATCGAGGGGTACGGGCTGACCGAAACCTCACCGGTGGCCATCGGCAACCCGATGGGACCCACTCGGAAGCCCGGAACGGTTGGCGTGCCGTTCCCCCTGACTGATATCCGCGTGGTTGATCCGGAAAACCCCACGGTGGACCGCCCGGCAGGCGAGCAGGGTGAACTGCTGATCCGGGGGCCCCAGGTTTTCCAGGGATATTGGAACAAGCCCACAGAAACCCAAGCAGCCTTGCTGGACGGCGGATGGTTCCGCACCGGTGACATTGTCTCCGTGGATGAGGACCACTTCGTCACTATCCGCGACCGGATCAAGGAACTGATCATCACCGGCGGCTTCAACGTTTCCCCGTCCGAGGTGGAGGAAGCGCTGAAGCGCCATGACAGCATTGCCGAAGCCGCCGTCGTCGGCATTGGCAGGCCCAGCGGCGGAGAGGACGTCGTAGCCGCCGTGGTCCTCAAGGAGGATGCACACTTCCAGCCGGAAGACCTCCGCGAGTATGTCCGCGCCGAGCTGGCTGCGTACAAGGTGCCCCGCCGCATCGTGCAGATTCCGGATCTGCCCCGGTCACTGATCGGCAAGGTGCTGCGCCGACATGTCCGGGACAGCCTGATGGACTCAGCTGCTGCCGGCTCCGGCGTCGCCGAGGGCAACGAATCCGACAAGCAGGACTCCGCCGGAAACGGCAGCACGCCTCCGGGTAATTCCTAAACCAAACAGCTCCTCCACCGGCTCCGTCAACAGGAAGACCAGGACATGTCCACAACACCGTCACCCCAGCAGCGCGGACCCGTGGGGGAACCGCCTCAGCGATACTGGAGCGGCTCCCTGGGCCATGCTGCCCAGCGTGCCGCCCAGATCCTGCTGATCCTGCTCCTTGTGGGTGTGGCAGTCTACGGACTGCTCCAGATCACCCTGGTGGTAATTCCCGTCCTGCTGGCCCTGATCCTGGCAGCAGCAATTGCCCCGTTCGTGAACTGGCTGCGGCGCAAAGGCTGGCCAAGCGCACTCGCCACCGGAGTGTCCTTCCTGCTCCTGCTCGCCGTTTTCGGCGGGCTGATCACGGGTATCGTCTTTGCCATCCGCAGCGAGTGGAGTTCGCTGGTGGACCAGGCGGTGGACGGCTTCAACAAGCTGTATGAATTGATCCAGGACAGCCCCATCCCGCATGACGCCGCCGCCATCGAAAACGCCCGTGACGCTGCGATCGACTTTGCCACCAGTTCCACTGTGGGTGCCGGCGCACTGGCCGGCATCGGGGTGGCCACGAACTTTGTCACCGGATTCCTGCTGCTGGCCGTGGTGCTGTTCTACTTCCTCAAGGACGGGGACAAGATCTGGGCCTTCATCCTTCGCTGGTTCCACGGTGAGCGGCTCGAAAAGGCGCGCCTGTCCGGAACCCGGGCGATGGAAGTGCTTGGCGGATACGTCCGGGGGACCGCCATCGTGGCCGCCGTTGACTCGATCTGCATCGGCGCGGCTCTGTTCATCCTGCAGGTGCCGCTGGCACTGCCGCTGTCCGTGATTGTTTTTGTCGGCTCCTTCATTCCTCTGGTGGGAGCCACGGCGGCGGGCGTGCTGGCCGCTTTGATTGCCCTGGTGGCCAACGGTCCCCTGGTGGCACTGATCGTGGTGATCGTGATTATTGCCGTCAACCAGCTGGAGGGAAACTTCCTGCAGCCGGTAGTGATGGGCCGAACCCTGAGCATTCACGCCCTGGTGATTCTGCTGGCGCTGACGGCCGGCACCATTCTGGCCGGAATTGTCGGTGCCATCCTCTCCGTTCCCATTGCTGCAGTTTCCTGGGCGATCATCAAGGTTTGGATTGGAGAGGACGACGGCGATCCGGAAGAGGTCACTGAAGTCCCCGAGCCGGACGAAGCGGAATCCGCTAAGGCGCTCGGCCAAGACTGAACCCCGGGGATCGAACAGTGAGAGGACAGTTTCCGTCATGAAGGCCTTGCCCGTAGAGCCGTCCAGCGCCCCGGTGGCCATCGGGCCGAGGATCCGCCTGGCACGACAGGCCCGGCGGATGACCATCGAGCAGGTGGCCGGCGCCACCGGACTCACCAAAGGGTTCCTCAGTCGGGTGGAGCGGGACCTGACATCGCCGTCGGTGGCGTCGCTGCTGACGCTGTGCCAGGTGCTGTCGATCTCCATCGGGGACCTGTTTACTGCCCCGGCGACGGAACTGACGCGCTGGCGGGATGCACCGTCAGTTCATCTGGGTGGTACCGGGATCACGGAGAGACTGGTGACCCCCCGCGCAGAACGTCGAATCCAGGTTATCCGCGCGGTTATTGAACCCGGGGGCTCCGGGGAGACCGAGCTCTACTCCGTGGATTGCGACGTGGAAGTACTGCACGTTGCCCGCGGCAGCTTCGTTTTGGTCTTCGACGGAGAAACCATGGAGCTTTCCGAAGGGGACACCGTGACGTTTCCCGGTCAGGAGCCGCACTCCTGGCGCAATCCCACGGATACCGAGGCTGTGGTCCTGTGGACGCTGGTCAGCCCGTCTGCGAGCTGACCAGCGGCTGTTAGGCCCCCGCGGGCTGGTTGACCGCGGCCGGCTGGGAAGCTGCGGCCGGCTGGGAAGCTGCGGCGGAAGTGGTCAGCCGGTTCAAGTACTCCACGGCGCCGGTGATGTCCGTCCCCTGGGAGCGGAATCCGATGTGTCCGTCCGGACGCACCACCAGGATCTCCGGGCGTCGGACACTAAGTCCGAGGCGTTCAAAGGCCAGTCCGCTCACGTCCTGGATCTCCGAGGGATCCGCCGCTGCCAGCCGGCTGCCCACAGTCAGGCGCTGGACGCTGAGCCACGGCGAGAGGCGCCCAAGGGCGTCATGGATCCGCAGTTGTGTGTCCGCCGGCCAGCCCGGGCCGCACAGGAGGACGTGGAACCCCGGCGTGGAAAGGACTTCATGCAGGCGACGCTCGCGGCCTTGGTCCAGGACCACGGCATCCGGCATCCGGTCACCGGCCTTCGGACCCGCCGTGAGGAATGCCGGAAGGCGGCTGTCGCCGGTGTCCACCATGTCGCTGTCCCGGTACTGGGTGCCCAACTGGGAAACGGTCCGGAACAGACGTGTGCGAAGTGCTTTTGAGCCTGAAGCCTTAGGGGCGATGGCGGGCAGGAGCTTGGTCCGGGGCAGCTTCAGCAGGCCGTTTTTGGACGACGCGAGGCGGAAGATGCGGTCGGTGAAGTTCAATACGTTCTGGCCCACGGGCCGGCGTTCGGCGTCGTAGCTGTCCACCAGTTCTTCCGAGGCCAGGCCGCGTGCACCCAGCGACAGTTTCCAGCCCAGGTTCAAGGCGTCCTGGATGCCGGTGTTCATGCCCTGCGCAGCAACGGGGGAGGAGACGTGGGCAGCGTCGCCGGCCAGGAAGACGGAACCGTTCTGGTAGTACTCGGCAATCTGGTGGGACAGCTTGAACGTGCTGATCCACTGCGGGTCGCGCAGGCTTAGTGCGCCGTCGGCGAACTTGTCCGCGATGTTCTGGAGGGACTCCAGCGTCGCCTCGCCCGAGTCTCCGTCCTCCTTCATGGCGATGAGACGCCATGTGGCCGGCTGGCCCAGGGGGAAGAGGAGCAGGAATCCGTCCTCGTTGAGGTAGGAATGCATGGTGTCCGGCTCCGCGCCGTCGATTTCGAGGTCGGCCAGCACATATGTGCCGGGGTAGCCGCTGCCGCGCCAGTCCATGCCGGCCTTGGACCTGACCGTGCTGTGTGCGCCGTCGGCACCGACGACGTAGCGGGCGCGGATACGTTCGATGCCACGGTCCATGCGCTGGATCTTGGCTTCCACTCCGGCAAACGGATCTTCCGGGTCCAGGCGTTCCAGATCCTGGAGTTCGACGCCGCGTTCCACGCGAACCCGTCGTCCCGCCAGATGGGAGGTCAGGGCCCGTTCGGTTTCCGCCTGCGAGAGGAAGAGCAGGTGCTGGAATTCGGAGTCTTCACTGCCTGCATCGGCCAGGTCAACCGGGATGATCTGTTCGGGCAGGTGAAGGTGGAGTCTGCGGGCAGGGTGTCCTGCCGCTGCGAGTGCGGCGCTGATGCCGAAGGGCCGCAGGGCCTCCAGGGTGCGCGGCTGCAGTGCCAATGCCCGGGAGTGTTCCGCCGGCGTCAGGCTGCGGTCAATGATGCGGAAACTGGTGCCAAAGCTGTCGAGTTGGGCCGCGAGGGCCAACCCCGTGGGTCCCGCGCCCACGATCAGGACGTCGACGTCGTAGTTACTGTCCGCACTGTGCTGTTGAGCCGCCATGAGAACAGCCTAGTCTTGACGACAGCCCACGTTCCACTTTAGCCTCATGGGAAACACTTGATGCCTATCAGGCAACGCGCTCGGAAGTACTGGATCCTCACGGTCTTCATGGCGCGGAGCCAGGGTCCGGCCGGGCTCCGGCAGGCCCGGATCTGGAGAAACAGCATGCAGAACCCGCCGCGGATCACCGCCAACGGCAACCTTGGACCTGTTGACGCGGCATTGGTGCCGCGGTACGCCGGTCCGGCAACCTACGCCCGGCTGCCCCGGTTGGACCAGGTGCAGCATGCTGACGTGGCAGTGGTGGGTGTGCCGTTCGATACCGGTGTCTCTTTTCGGCCGGGTGCCCGCTTCGGAGCCAATCACGTTCGGGAAGCCTCCCGTCTCCTGCGTCCCTACAACCCTGCGCAGGACACATCGCCGTTCGAAAACCTCCAGGTGGCGGATGCCGGCGACATGGCAGTGAATCCGTTCAACATCAATGAAGCAATCGAAGCCATTCAGGCAAGCGCCCTGGACCTGACCGAGGCAGGTTCGAAACTCCTGACGCTGGGTGGGGACCATACGATTGCGCTGCCACTGCTGCGTGCCGCCACCGAACGTGCCGGCCGGCCCGTTGCACTGCTGCACTTCGACGCTCATCTGGACACCTGGGACAGCTACTTTGGTGCTGAATACACGCACGGCACTCCCTTCCGCCGGGCCGTGGAGGAAGGGATCCTCGATACCGAGGCCATCTCGCACGTGGGTACCCGCGGACCGCTCTACGGAAAGCGGGACCTGGAGGATGACCGCCGCTTCGGGTTCGGTATCGTGACGTCCTCCGACGTTTTCCGGCAGGGCGTGGATGAAGTGGTTGCGAAGCTGCGGGACCGAATCGGAAGCCGGCCGCTGTATATTTCGGTGGACATTGACGTCCTTGACCCGGCCCACGCACCGGGAACCGGCACCCCCGAAGCCGGCGGCATGACCAGCCGCGAACTCCTGGAGATCTTGCGCGGCCTGCGCGGCCTGAACCTGGTGGGCGCCGACGTCGTCGAGGTTGCCCCGGCATATGACCACGCGGATATTACCGCCGTGGCCGCGTCCCACGTCGCCTATGACCTGATCACCCTGATGGGACTGTCCGAATGAGCGCGGGAACAAGCCGGGAGGGTGCGTCACCGGTGCGCAACGGCGGGGACCTGGTGGTGGAAACCCTGGCCGCACTCGGCGCGACCACCGTTTTTGGCATTCCCGGCCAGCATGCGCTGGGCCTTTTCGATGCGCTGTCCCGGTCCACCCTTCGCTTTGTGTCCTCACGGGTGGAGAACAACTCTGCTTTTGCCGCGGACGGCTTCTCGCGTGCCACCGGCCAAGTGGGGGTTGTGTTCCTGTCCACCGGCCCCGGTGCCCTGACGGCGCTCGCGGGTTTGCAGGAGGCCTACGCCACCGGCGTGCCCATGGTGGTGGTGGCAAGTCAGATTCCCATCGAGGGACTCGGTGCCCGACGACGCGGCATGCTGCACCAACTGGATGACCAGAAGGCTTCGGCCGCCAACGTCACCAAGAGCCAGCGGCTCATCCAGCATGCCTCCGGCATTCCCTCGGCCATCCAGGATGCGTGGACGGAAGCCATTTCCTCGCCCATGGGGCCGGTCTGGCTGGAGATCCCGCAGAACGTGCTGCTGAACCCCGTGATGGTGCCCGCCGTCGAGGATGCATTGGCGGAGCCCTTCGACAATCCGCCCCGGACCGAGCTGGTCAAGGAGGCGGTGCGGTGGCTTGCCGCTGCGGAACGTCCCGCGATTATTGCCGGCGGCGGAACCCGCCGCGGCGGTGCGGAAGCTGATCTTCTGGCTCTGGCGGAGAAACTGCGGGCGCCGGTGATCTGCACCCCCGGCGGGAACGGAGCCTTCCCCTGGGACCATGAGCTGTCCCTGCAGTCCTGGATCGAGGACCGTCACACCACTGACGTCCTCGAAGATGCCGATGTCCTGGTCGTCATCGGTTCGTCGCTGGGCGAGGTCACCTCCAACTACTTCACGCTGCAGCCCCGCGGCCGGATCATCCAGATCGACGCCGAGCCCCGCGTGCTGGAATCCAACCAGCCGGCACTCGGCATCCGCGCCGATGCCGGGCAGGCGCTGGCCGCACTGGATGAAGCACTTGAAACCTTCCTCGCCGTTTCACCGCGCAAGGAGCCGGACTGGAACGGTCGGACTCCGGAGCAGCTGGTGGCCCTGACACTGGCGCAGGTCGCTGATCGGCTGGATGCCCAGGACCTCGCCATGGAGCGGAAGTTCATGGCCGACATCCGTGCTGCCGTTCCCGACTCCATGCAGACCTATTGGGACATGACCATCTCGGCGTACTGGGCGTGGAGCTGTTGGGATGCCAAGTCAGGGCAGTTCCATTCCGCCCAGGGCGCCGGCGGCCTGGGTTACGGCTATCCCGGAGCCATCGGCGGCGCGGTCGGGCTGGGAGATCGCGTCCTCGCGGTTTCCGGCGACGGATCGGCCATGTACTCCATCGCCGAACTCGCCGCCGCCCGTCAACACAACCTCCCCGTCACCTGGTTGATTGTCGACGACGGCGGTTACGGCATCCTGCGCGAGTACATGGTCGAAGCGTTCGGGAAGGCCACGGCCACGGAGCTGGCGGGTCCGGATTTCGTGAAGCTGGCCGAGTCCTTCGGTGTTCCGGCCCGGCGCACTGCGCCCGACGGCGTGCGCGAGGCGTTGGAAGAAGCACTTGCCGGCGAGGGGCCCAACGTGGTGGTGGTCGAAGCGACCATCGGTCTCTTCGCGCCGACCCATCTGGCGGTCTGACACCCGGCAGGGCGGCCCTGAGTTCCGAAATTCCGGATAGCGGATCCCTGACGGGGATTAAGCCGGGCGGCGGAGGCTGGTCCGGTCTCCTGCAGCGTTTCTGGGCTCCTGGCTTGGGCATCGAGTGTACAGATTTGGCGACTTCCTGCTGCCTCAGGTGATTCTGTGTGCAGGTATGGCGGCTTGGACAGTGTCCGGGTCGCCATACCTGTACACAGGCGAAGCCTGTCGCCCGTTTCCCCGCCATACCTGCGCACTGGATGAAGATCAGCGTGCTGCGAACCCGCATTTCCTACCACTGTGCACTTTTGGTCGTTAGTTCGTTGACTCAGGCAATCAACAGTCGTATCGTTGCCTGAGGCAAACAACAATCCCTCACCAGACAGGTGCTTCGTGGCAGTAAACCAGCGGTCAGCTGAAGAACTAACAACCCTGATTCACCGGCTGCAGCGGCAGCTCCGCTGCATTGCGCAGAAGATTGACGATCCGCAGGGGCCGGGCACCGCTATGCAGGGGGTGATGCGGGTCATTGGTGACCACGGCGAGATCCGCGCCACCGAATTGGCAGAGAAACTGGGCATCGGAACAGCCGGACTGAGCCGGCACCTCTCCGAGCTCGTCGCCATGGGGTACGTCTCGCGACGTCCCCATCCGGGCGACGGGCGGGCGCATCTGGTCAGCCTGACCACCGCAGGAACCCAGGCGGTTGCGGAAGAGATGCGCCGCCGCGGAGCCGTCCTGCAGCACATGTTGGAGGACTGGACCGAGGAAGAAGCCCGCTCAGCCAGTGAGTCCCTGACCAGACTCACGGACACACTGCAAACATCAATCCGCGCGATGAAGCCGGGTACCCACCCAATGCCCACCCCGGCAGGAGAAGACGCCAAGTGACAGAGTCGCAAAGAACCACCACCGCACAGAGTTCCAAACCCAGCCCCGCCAAGATCCGCAGGAACGGCAAACCTGCCCGCCAGGACCACGTTCCCGGGGAAATGAGCCACCGGCAGATCCTCCAGGCCCTGACCGGGCTGCTGGCGGCCCTGTTTACCGCCATGCTGAGCACCACCATCGTGGCCAACGCACTGCCGACCATCATGGCTGACCTGCACGGAACCCAGACGGATTTCGCCTGGGTGGTCACCGCGGCACTGCTGGCCAACGCCGTCTCCACACCCATCTGGGGCAAGCTGGCGGACCTGTTCAGCAAGAAGCTGCTGGTCCAGCTGAGCATCATCATCTTCGTGATCGGTTCGGTCATCGCGGGGCTGGCGGACAACATGACCGTCCTGCTCTCAGCCCGCGTAGTTCAGGGCCTGGGCATGGGTGGCCTCACCGCGCTGGTGCAGGCCGTCATCGGCTCCATCATTCCGCCGCGCGAACGCGGCCGCTACTCCGGCTACATGGGTGCGGTGATGGCCGTGGCCACGGCCGGCGGCCCGCTTCTCGGCGGTTTCATCGTGGACAGTCCGCTGGGCTGGCGCTGGACCTTCTTCCTCTGCGTCCCGCTGGCCGTGGTGGCGCTGTTCCTGCTCCAGATCACGCTGCGCCTGCCGCACACCCGCCGCAAGGTCAGCATTGACTGGCTCGGGTCGATCCTGCTGACCGCGGGTGTTTCGCTGCTGCTGATCTGGGTGTCGTTCGCCGGTAAGGCCGGCTACTACGAATGGATGTCCTGGCAGACCGCCGCGATGGTGGGAGGCGCCGTCGTGCTCCTGGCCCTGCTGGTCCTGGTGGAATCCAAGGTCCGCGAACCCATCATCCCGCTGAAGATCATCCGCCAGCGCACCACGGCGCTGTCCATCATTGCCTCGGTGGCCGTGGGCATCGCGATGTTCGGCTCCACCACCTTCCTCGGCCAGTATTTCCAGATCGCCCGCGGATTCAGTCCGACGGAAGCCGGGCTTCTGATGCTGCCGATGATTGCCGGCAACCTGGCCGGCTCCGTGGGATCCGGCCAGCTGATCAGCCGGTTCGGCAAGTGGAAGCGGTTCCTGATCGCCGGCACGATCATGGTCATTGCCGGCACCGGCTTGGCCGGAACCATGGACCACGAAACTGACATGCTGCTGGTCAGCCTGTACATCTTTGTCCTCGGCCTGGGCATGGGCCTGCTGATGCAGAACCTGGTGTTGGCCGTGCAGAACACTGTGCGGGTCTCCGAAGTCGGCTCGGCCAGCGCTTCCATCGCGTTCTTCCGCACCGTCGGCGGCGCCGTGGGTGTCTCCGTCCTGGGTGCAGTGATGTCCAGTTCCGTGAGCAGCCGGGCCGCTGACGGCCTGCGTGCCGCCAACATTCCGGTGGCCGACGGCGGAGCGGGCGACTCGCTCGACATCGGCGGTTTGCCGCCTGCCGTCCAGGGCATCTTCCGCGCAGCCTACGGTGATGCCACGGCCACGATTTTCCAGATTGCCGCCGTGGTTTCAGTGGTCGCGCTCATCGCGGTGCTGCTGATCAAGGAACAGGTACTGCGCCGCACACTGGACATCACCCCCACGGCCCAGGCACACGGAAATCCCGACCTGACCGGCGGCTCGGAAACGCTGAGCTCCGGATCGATGTCCGCAGGATCTGTCACCAAGGGGACCGACGACGGCGACGGCGGGCCGGGCGGACGCCCCACCGCCGGCGCCTCCAGAGGCGGGATCGGAAAGGACTGATCCGACCCGTCCTCGGCAGCATCCCGGCCCGGCCCTCCTCAGGGGCCGGGCCGGTGCTCGTTCGGGGCCATTGCACGGGGGAACTTTTCAGCTACTGCATGGTGAACCTGCGCGCCACCAGGTTGCCGGCGGCCGGGGCGCGGAGAATCCGTGCCAGGCCCGCATTCCGGGCGGCCAGCAGCCGCGGAGCCAGCGGACGGCCGAGGGCCATGTTCAGCTGCGCCTGCACGGAGGCGACCCGGGCAGCCCCGCGCCGCTCCCTCTCATAGGCTGCCAAGGACGTTCCGACGTCGCCTCCGCCCAGCGAGGCGGTGATGATGGGAGTCAGTGCTGCCGCGTCGAGCCACCCGAGATTCATGCCCTGGCCGCCGATCGGGCTGACCTCGTGGGCCGCGTCGCCAATGAGCACCGTGCGCCCGCGCACGAGGTTCCGGACCAGCCCCGTGCGTACCGCGAAGGCGCTGAGCATGGTGTTGGAGGCGGGATCGGGGCTGATGCCGGTGCGTTCCCCGATCGTGCGGGCCAGATCCGCTGCGGTAGCCGTAGGCATCAGCTGATCTGTATGGGCCACCCAGCGGCGGATTCCCCCGGGCAGGGGAAAGGACTCCACAATTCCGCCGGACTCCAGATACAGCACGGCCACGCTTCCGTCTCCGGTGCTGTCGGCAAAGTCGCCCATCAAATAGGTGTCCCGCAGGGCGCGGGTCCGGCAGGGAGTTCCGAGCAGTTGCCGGAGGCCGGACCGCGCACCGTCAGCCGCCACGATAATCCGTGCGGAAACTCCAAAATCCTCCGGGCTGCCCGTTCCCGAAGAACCGTCTGCGCCCCGGTCCGAGGTTCGGCCGCCGCTGATCCGGACCCGGCCGCCGTCGTCATGCAGGTCCGTGACCTTCACTCCGCGCACCAGGGCGCCGGGATCCAGCTCATGCAGGCGCGCTTCCAAAATGGCTTCCGTGCGCAGCTGCGGCAGAGTCAGCACATACGGAAACCGTTCGGAAGCGGCCGAAAAGTCCAGTGCCGCTACATGCTGGCCATTGCTGCGGGCCTCGCCGCGGCGGATTTGCACCCCTTCGCCGGTGATTGTTTCATCAACGCCGGCGGCGGCCAGTGCATCGAGTGACGGGGGATGGATGCCGATGGCACGCGAATGTGCCGACCGTTCCAGCCGCTGTTCCAAAACCTGCACGCTGACACCGGCCTGGGCCAGCAGCACACCCAGAAACACGCCAACGGGTCCACCGCCCACCACGGCCACATCAGTTTCCGGACGGGGAACAGCCCCGACGGCGGCAGATTGCGCCGGCGCCGTCACGGCTTCTCTCCGGACGGCGAGTGCATCAGCAGGTTTTGCCACGGCCGGTGCTGCACGCAGTTCCAGCCGGGGGGAGCGGCAGCGGCGAGTTCGTCCGCCGTGTAGCTGCGCCGAATGGAGGTCAGCCCATCCCGGCGGATGAAGCTGCCGGGGAAAAACGGCAGGGTGCCGGCGGAGAAAAGCGCATAACCCCAGCGGCTGCGTTCAATGTCGCTGTGCAGGCTGAGCGTGCTGCCCAGTTGCTCCGAGTCTGCCAGCAGGGAGCGGAACTGTTCGTCGGTGAGGTGGTGCAGGACATGATTGGAAATGACGACGTCGTATGTCCTGCCTTCCGCGACCAGCTCGGAGCTGAACGCCTGCCGGAAAGCCAAACCCGGAAGCGCCGGCTGCGATGAGGCAAACGCATGCGCCCGCTCGTCCGGATCAATCCCCGTAATCTCCACCTGCAGGCCGTCGCGCCGCGCCCAGCGTGCCAGCATCCGGGGAACATCGCCGCCGCCTGAGCCGATGTCCAGCAGCGTATTCACCCGCCCGGCGTCGAAGGAGGGACGCAGGTACCGGACATAGTTGCGCCGCCAGCCGGAGACCACGGCGTTGATCAACCAAAACTGGGCGTAGGTCCTCTGCAGCTTCTCCGGGTCACAATCGGGACGGTCCATTTCTTCCACGGCGCCGGTGTTCCGATCAGTGAGGGATCGAAGGCGCGGCGGAGTGATCCGCCTCGCCAACGGTCCCTGGGACAGTGCGCCCATGGAGGTTTCGGTGCTCACACGCCTGCCGGGGCGGGAACGGAGGGGATTCCTTCAGGCACGGTTCCTTCAGACCCGGTTCCTTCAGCCACCGTTTCCTGAACCGCATTTCCCTTCGCGGCACCGTCAGCCGCTGCAGGATCCGCCGGGCCGCCAACCCGGGTGAACAGACCGGTTTCCACGGTCAGTCCGGGACCGAAAGCCATGGAGCAGATGCGCTCATTTCCGCCGCGGAACGGCTGGTCCATGATGTGCTTGAGTACGAACATCACCGTTGCGCTGGACATGTTGCCCCAGTTCCGCAGGGTTTCGCGGGCCGGAACCAGCTGCTCCTCGGTGAGGTCCAGTTTGGCCTCCACCTTGTCCAGGATGCTGCGGCCGCCGGGATGGATGGCCCAGTGCTCGATGTCGCGGTAGGCCTGCCCGGCGAGGCTCGGGTCCCGGGCCAGCAGGGGTTCGAGGGCCCCGACAATGTGGTCGTCGATGATGTGCGGGACGTAGGTCCCCAACACCATTTCAAAGCCCTCATCACCGATGTTCCAGGCCATGGATTCCTCGCCCACCGGGGTCAGGATGGTTTCAAAATGGTCGAGCTGGATTCCCGGGGCGTTGCCCGGCAGGTCCCGGGCCGTGATCACGGCTGCGGCGGCGCCGTCCGCAAATAGGGACGAGCCCATGATGGTGTCCGGATCATTGGAGGTGCGCACATGCAGGGAGCACAGCTCGGCGCTGACAACGAGCACCACGGCCTCCGGATCCGCCTCGCAGAACGACTTTGCCGCCCGCATCGCGGGGAAGGCCGCGTAACAGCCCATGAAGCCCAAATGGAAACGCTGCACGGAGGGGTTTAAGCCAAGCGCCCGGACCACTTTGTAATCCGGTCCGGGGTTAAAGAATCCGGTGCAGGAAACAGTAATGACATGGGTGATGTCAGCAGGGGAGATGCCTTCACAGGCGTCGACGGCCTTGCGGGCGGATTCAATGAAGAGTTTGGTGGCCTCGGTGGCGAAGATATCGTTCCGGGTTTTGGTGCTGGGACTGAGCATATTGCCGGATTCGGCATCAAAGAATTTCGGATTCTCAGTCCGGTAGGACAGTGAAAGCTCAGCCAGGGCAGTGCGTCGGGTATCGATGGCAGCGGAGTTGAAGCAGGTGGTGACCAGCCTTTGTCCGAGCCTGGTGAGACCGGGTTGGGCGGCAAAGACATCACGTGCTTCGGTTTGTACCAGCACGGTGGGCGGGACAGCAATTTCCAGTGATCTTAGGGTAACCGTCATAGTCCATTCTTAGGGGAATGTTGCGCAGGACACAATGCCGGGGTCCGCAGCTTGCCTTTGACGGGGATTGGGTGTGAGGCGGCCTGCGGCCATATTCGTTACCTACGGCGTCGGCTTCGTGGCGTGGTCCATCGGCGGCATTGTCTTTGGGCACTTTTGGGACAAATTCGGGCGCAAGAAGCTGCTTCAGCGGTGAATGGGGCGTCGCCGTCCTTCCGGTGGCCGAGCTGTTCCCGACCCGCCAGTAACCATGCTCCGCGGAACCTGCTCTTGAACCCACCGGAGCCGGATGACATTCTGAGTCCGGCACCTGCGCACGCGGGTGCCGGATAAGCAAAGGAGCTTACAACCATGGCTGCAGTGGGATGGATCGGACTGGGAAACATGGGCGGCTACATGTCGGCCAACATGGTGAAGGCGGGGCACGCCGTCCGCGGCTACGACGTGAACCCTGCAGCGGTGGCCGCGGCGGAAGAACACGGGGTGGAAGCGGCGGGCAGCATCGCCGATGCGGTGGCCGGCGCCGACGTCGTCTTCACCATGCTGCCCAAAGGGGAGCATTCCCGTTCCGTCTATCTGGGGGATGACGGAGTCCTGGCACATGCCGACACCGGCACCCTGCTGGTCGATTCCTCCACCATTGACGTGGAATCCGCCCAGGCACTGCACGACGCCGCCGCTGCCGCCGGCTTCCGCTTTGTGGACGCACCGGTTTCGGGCGGCATCAGCGGCGCCGAAGCCGGGACACTGACCTTCATGGTGGGCGGTGAGGCCGGCCCGGTGCAGGAAGCAGCTGCCTTTATCGAACCGATGGCGGGGAATGTCATTCCCACCGGCGGAGCCACCACCGGCCAGGCTGCGAAGATCTGCAACAACCTGATGCTGTTCATCAACCTGGCGGCCACGTCTGAGGGTGCTGTCCTCGCCGACCGGCTGGGCCTGGACAAGCAGGTGTTCTGGGACATCGCATCTGTATCCTCCGGCGACAGCTGGGCGCTGCGCACCTGGTACCCCGTGCCGGGCGTGGTGGCGTCGGCCGCGTCCAACAATGACTTCGCCCCCACCTTCACGGCAGAACTGGCGAACAAGGACATCAACCTGGCGATCGCCGCTGCCCGGGACACCGGAACGCCCCTGGAGATCGGCGAGCACGTCCAGCAGCTCTTCCAGCGTCTGGTGGACGCCGGCCACGCAGGCAAGGACTGTTCCATGATCGTTTCTCTGGTGGACGGCAGCCTTGCCGAGGGGGACGCAGCCGAACCCGGGAACGGAGCGCAGATGTCCTCAGGCGGCAGGAGCTAGGCGTACGCGTAAGTGCTCCGCGGCCGGGTGGAGGAATACCACTGCCGGCACAGCAGGAAAATAATCACAATTTCCACCACGCCCCCGCCGTAGTACAGGACCAGGGCTCCTGCCTGGCCGTCGGCCGGCAGGACTCCCGGCGGGGGATCGGCGTAGAGCGTTTTGGCCAGGATGTTGTGGGCGGCAGCGGAGAGGATCAGGACGGCGGCGCGCAGCCGGAAACCGGCGCGGTGCGGCATCGGGTCCCGGCCCACCAGCACAGCGGTGTACAGATACCCCGCGGCGACCAGATGGAAGGTCACCAGCCAGTGAACCGGAGCCGATTCCTGCATGGCGGTGAAGAGGCCGGTCCGAAACATGAGCACCATGCCGCCGATGTTCAGGACCGCGGCCGTCACGGGGAAGGTCAGGACGCGCAGCGGGCGGCTGCGCAGCACCCCGGACAGCCGGCGGGCGGGCACGACGTCCAGGGTGCGCAGCGCCAGCGAGATGGGACGGGAGAGCACCAGCATTAGGGGCCCCAGCATTCCGGCCAGCAGGTGGGCGATGCCCAGAGCAGCGAAATCCTCGTGGCTGCGGGTCGCCAACGGATCCAGGACGGCGGCCAGGACAGCGGCGGTGCCAAAGGTGAACAGCACGGCACGGTGCAGCGGCCACTGCCGGGAGCGGGCGGACAACGTGCCCGCCCAATAAGCGGCAACGGCGGCGGCGGCCGGAATCAGGAACAGGAGTTCGACCCCGAATCCGCCGGCCTGGTGGTCGTGCACCGTCAGGCTCCGGCGCGGTCGCCGTCAGGCTTTGCGTGCCGGGTGCGGTACAGCAGCGCCGCTCCGGCAAGGATCATCGCGGCCGCACTCAGGTTCCACAGCAGGTCATACGGCAGCAGGGGGACGTTGTAACGAATTTGGTGCAGCTCCATGAGCTTGTGCTGCACGGTGCCGTCGTAGAGCTGAAAGGCACCTGTCCCCAGCAGGACAGCCCCCGCCCACCGGGACGGAATCAGGATGGCCCTTCGCCGAAGATCGGCGAAGAGGAACAATCCGGCAACCACGGCAAACCAGCCGAAGGCGTGGAACAGGCCATCGGAAAAGAGCCCGACGGCGGTGGTGGACTTGTCGTAAAAATGGTGCCACTGCAGCAGCTGGTGAAAGACGACTTCGTCAACGAATGCGGCAATACCAATACCGACCAGCACTCCGGAGAGGACATTGCGGCGGCGGGAACGGACAGGAGCTCTGGTGGGAGTGCTCATCCAGTGAAGATATCACCGGGCGCCCGGAGCGACGCAGTAGGGAACTGCCTCCACTGGCATTCCCGGGCTGCCGTGCGCCACCATGGGTGCCATGTGGATGGGCATCATTGAATTCGACCTGCTGCTGGGAGACGTGCACTCATTGAAAGGAAAACGGTCAGTGATTCGGCCGATTCTGGCGGAGGTGCGGCGCAAATTCGATGTGTCCGCTGCCGAGACCGGGAACCCGGAGCTGCACCGGCGGGCCGAACTTGGCGTGGGACTGGTGGCCGCAGACGGCGCCCACATCGCGGAGGTGCTTGACGCCGTCGAACGACTGGTCGCAGCGCGGCCGGAAGTGGAACTCCTCAGTGCGCGGCGGCGGGTGTTCAGTTCCGAGGATTGGTAGGGAGGGGAGCATCATGGGCAGGTTGACCATCTTGGCATTGCGCGTGGTGCTGGCCGGAACCGTGTTCTCTCCAGCGGCTTTCCGCTACGTCGACGTCGTGATCGGCGCCGTGGGCATGGGTGCGCTGCTGATGTTCGGACTGGGGGCGGTCCTCGCTCCGGGAGAGGACGTTGCCCCCGGCGTCGTCCTCCTCATCGGCGGAATGGGCGTAGCCATTGCCGGGGTGGCGCTGATCGTCCTGGTGCTGCGGATGCTGCTGGCCCGCGCCGTCGCCACAGATGTTGAGGCATCTGCGCTGCGTACCCGAAGAGGCGGAGCAAGGTGATCGCTTGGTCCTTCAGATGCCCCTCGTGCGCGAATAGTTGACCAATCCCGCAGGTGGTAGGGAACAATTGGGCGGGTGAGTCTTCCCCCGGTACAGCCCAAGAATGCAGCAGCCGCCTCAACACCGCGACCCGAGCGGGCCGCAGACCGGTCCGATACGGCCGGAGAGCAGGTCACCAACCGCGTGTGCGCGCAGATCGCCGCCGAGCTGGGGGTGACGCCCTGGCAGGTACGTGCCGCCGTGGATCTTTTGGACAGCGGCGCCACGGTTCCCTTTATTGCCCGTTACCGCAAAGAGGTCACCGGAACCCTGGACGACGCCCAGCTGCGCGAACTCGACGAGCGGCTGCGGTACCTGCGGGAGCTGGAGGACCGGCGGCAATCCGTCCGCGACGCTATTGAGAGCCAGGGCAAGCTGACCCCGGAGCTCCGAGCAGCCATCGATGCCGCGGACACCAAGTCCCGCCTCGAGGACATCTACCTGCCGTATAAAACCAAGCGCCGGACCAAAGCACAGATCGCACGCGAAGCCGGGTTGGAACCGCTGGCCGAGGCGCTGCTGGCCAACCCGTCCCTGGTGCCGGAACGCGCCGCCGCCCGGTTTGTGAACGACGTCGTACCGGACACGGCGGAAGCGCTCGCCGGCGCGCGCGCCATCCTGATTGAGCGGGCGGGCCAGGATGCCGATTTGCTCACCGGGCAACGCGAGCGGCTGTGGAAGCAGGGCAAGATGCGCTCGCAGGTGAAGAAGGGCAAGGAAGCGGAAGGCCAGAAGTTTGCCGACTATTTCGCGTTTACCGGCTCGCCCTCGAGCATGCCTTCACACCGGGTGCTGGCCCTGCTGCGCGGTGAGAAGGAAGGCATTCTTGAACTCGAGCTCATGGAGGCCGGTCCGGCTGATGCCTCCGCTCTGGCTGCAGCTCGGCAAAAATATGAGCGGGCAGTGGCCGCGAGCCTGGGCATCGCGGACCGTGGACGGCCGGCCGACGCCTGGCTGCAGCAGACCGTGCAACTTGCCTGGCGGCGCATCCTGGCCAAGCTTTCAGCGGACCTCCGCGTCCGGCTGTTCTCCGCCGCCGAAGCCGAAGCGGTCCGCGTGTTCGCAGCGAACCTGCGCGATGTCCTGCTGGCCGCACCCGCAGGAAACCGTCCCACGCTGGGGCTGGATCCGGGGCTGCGCACCGGCGTGAAGGTTGCGGTCGTGGACGGCACCGGGCAGCCGGTGGCCACCGACACCATCTATCCGCATGCCCCGGCGCGCAAGTGGGACGAGGCCCTGTCCCGGCTGGCTGAGCTGGTGAAGACGCACGGGGTGGAGTTGATTGCGATTGGCAACGGCACCGCGTCGCGTGAAACCGACAAACTGGCCACCGAACTGATCAAGCTGATGCCTCAGGCAGGCCTGCAAAAGCTCGTGGTCTCGGAAGCCGGAGCCTCCGTCTATTCTGCATCCGCCCTTGCAACGGCTGAGCTGCCGGGGATGGATGTTTCCCTTCGCGGTGCCGTGTCGATTGCCCGCCGGCTTCAGGATCCGCTGGCGGAACTGGTGAAAATCGATCCGAAGTCGATCGGCGTCGGCCAGTATCAGCACGACGTCAGTGCCGCCAAGCTGGAACGGTCCCTGGACGCGGTGATCGAGGACTGCGTCACCGCGGTGGGTGTTGATGTGAACACTGCCTCACCGGCGCTGCTGACCCGGGTGGCCGGCGTCGGCCCGCTGCTCAGCGAGAACATTGTAGCCTACCGGAATGAAAACGGGCCTTTTGCCCGCCGCGCGGATCTGAAGAAGGTGCCCCGGCTGGGAGCGAAGGCGTTTGAACAGTGCGCTGGCTTCCTGCGGGTCACCGCCGGGACCGAACCGCTGGACGCCTCCAGCGTTCATCCGGAGTCCTACGGGATTGCACGCCGGATCCTCGCTGCAGCCGGGAGCACCATGAGCCCGGCCGGCGCCTCGCTGGAAAACCTGACCCCGTCATCCTTTGTGGATGATTCGGTGGGGCTGCCCACGATCCTGGATATCGTGGCGGAGCTGCGCAAACCCGGCCGTGATCCCCGTCCGGAGTTCCGCACGGCCACCTTCTCCGAAGGTGTGGAGAAGATCTCCGACCTCCGTCCGGGCATGGTGCTGGACGGCGTGGTGACCAATGTGGCTGCGTTCGGCGCCTTCGTGGACGTGGGAGTCCATCAGGACGGGCTGGTGCACATTTCCGCAATGTCCTCCACCTTCATCTCCGATCCGCACGACGTCGTGAAGTCCGGACAGGTGGTCAAGGTCAAGGTGCTGGAAGCCGATCCGGAACGCAAACGCATTTCGCTGACGCTTCGCCTGGACGACGACGACGCCGCTGCCGCCGCCCGCGAGCCCAAGGCTCTGCGGGAGCGCGTCTCGAAGACCCGCACCGAGTCCCCAACAGGCGGGGGCGGCAAGGGCTCTGCACCCCAGCGCACCGGGAAGGCGGGCATCCCCGCCCCGCGAGGCAACCGCCGCCCGCCGGTTCCGGTACCGGCACAGGCACAGGGGCCGATGGCTGATGCGCTGCGCCGGGCCGGGCTGGTTTAGCCGGGCCCGGCTGGCAGGCTAAACCGGCAGGGCTGGCAGGCTAAACCGGCCTAACCGTCAGAGGACTCCGGCTCGGTCAGAGCATCTTCCGGGGCGGTGCCGCCGGCGTCCGGATCCTCAGGGTCTTTCCCGGAATGGCCGGCGGGAACTGTTCCGCCGGGGGAAGTGCCCTGCGCTTCCCGGATGTTGCCGGCCGGGCGCTTGGCCTGACCGGGCCGGCGCGGGTCGCCCGCGGGCTCGGGCTGCGGTGCACTCGGTCCCAGGGGATCTTCCTCGGCGTTGGCGGGTCCGGTGGGTTCGGTGGTCATGCCGCTGCCAGCTTTCCGAGCATCGAAGTTTCCAGGTTTTCCAGCAGGTCCCGCGGGTTCTCGAAGACCTCGGTGGCACCGGCGTCGCGCAGTTCCGCTTCACTGGTTCCGCCGCAGAGCAGCCCGATGGTGGGGATCTTCAGCTCTGCCGCCGCTTTCACGTCCCACACCGAGTCGCCCACGAAGATCGTTTCTTCAGCGGTGAGGGAGGAGCTGTCCAAGGCTGACTGCAGGATATCGGGGGAAGGCTTGGATTCCTCGGCGTCGGCCGAGCTCGTGGCCGCAGCGATCGCTGAATCGGCGTCGATCACGGTGCGCAGGACTTCCAACTCCGGTCCTGACGCTGAAGACGCCAGCACAACGGTCAGATCCTTGTCCGCGCAGGCCAGCAACAGGTCCCGGGCACCGTCGAAGGAGCGAAGCGCCGGCCACCACGTGGAGAAAATGGCTCCGTGGGTCGCGTCCAGCTTTTCGTCCTGGTCCTTGTCCCGATCCTCGCCCAGAAGATGTTCCACCAACTTGTCACCGCCCATTCCGATCGCCCGGTGTACGGCGGACATCGGAACGTCCAGGTCCATCCGGCGGAAGGCCTGCCACCAGGCAACGGCGTGCAGGTAGTTCGAATCCACCAGGGTTCCGTCAACGTCGAAAAGGACGCCGCGCTTGGCGGTGCTGTTCCGGGCCATGTCTGTCCTGCCTTCGATTGGGGTCTGAAAGCGTCCGGGAGGGAACGGGTTCTCGCGGGCTCAGGTTCGATTCTAGTGACCGGAGGTGCCGCGCGGTCCAAGGAATGCCGCGAGTTGTTCTTCCAAAACGCTGAGGTCCCTTAATTCACACTCCCAAACCGTCAGGGACTCCCACCCGGCTGCGGCAAGAGCTTCCACTGCCGCAGCGTCCCGCAGAGCGGTCCGGCGCCGCTTTTCAGCCCAGAACTCACTGTTGTTCTGCGGCGCATGCTGGCCGGCACGGCAACTGTGCAGGTGCCAGAAGCAACCGTTGACGAAGATGACCTTGCGGCGGGCGGCGAACACCAAATCCGGTTTTCCCGGCAGCAGTTTCCCACCCGCGGCGCCGTGCAGCCGGAAACGGTAGCCTGCTGCGTGCAGCAGGCGGCGGACCAGGAGCTCAGGCTTGGTGTTCTTGCTCCGGATGCGGGACATATTCCGGCTGCGCTGATCAACGGTCACGATATCGGCCATGGCTCCAGTTTAGGCAGGCGCACGCTTTCGGCCGGGTGGAAACCGTCATTCGGAAACCGTCGTTCAGCAACCGGTACAGCCCAGTGCCCTAGCCACCGTCGGCTGTGTCCGCCTACGTTTGCAGGTAGATCTGAACACGCGGAAGGCTGGTCTATGGCATCGATTCGAATACTTGGTACGGGGGGCACGATCGCTTCGCGCAGCGCCGGGCCCGGCGGGTTGGTGGCCGAAGACCGAACGGACGATCTGATCCGCACGTTGTCCCGCCGTCACACCGTCACGGTGCGGGACATCATGGTGAGCGGGAGCTATCTGCTGCAGCTCTCTGACCTTCGGACCATAGCCCAAGCTGCACGGAATGCCGTGTTGGACTCCACCGTGGACGGCGTCGTCATCACCCACGGCACCGACACGATGGAGGAGACGGCTTTCCTGCTGGATTTGGTCCATGGCTCACCCAAGCCGGTGGTGTTTACCGGTTCCCGCCGTCCGGCCGATGCTGCAGCGCCTGACGGTCCGCAGAACCTTGAGGAAGCGGTGGAAGCCGCAGCTTCGCCGGAATTGCGCGGCACCGGAGTGTTGGTTTCCTTTGCCGGGAAGATCCGTTCGGCCCGTGGACTGTTTCTGGCCAGCACCGTGGCAGCAGACCCCTTTGCCGGAGGGACCGAGGTGGCCCATTTCATCGGGGACAGCCTGCATGTGACTGCCAGGCCGCTCCGGCCCTCTCCGATGCGCATGCCGAGCGAAGAATTCGACCAGGCCCGAGTCAGCATCATTGACTGCGCTCTTGGCACCGACACCGGCCTGTTCACGTATGCCGTTCATGCCGGTGCGGATGCCGTTGTCCTTGCCGGCACCGGGCTGGGCAATGCCGGCCCGGGTTTTGTCGAGGCAGTCCAGGACGCTGTGCGCGGGGGATGCTTTGTGGTCCTGAGCTCGCGGGTGCCTTTCGGTCCAGTTGTCCCCACGTACGGCGCCGGCGGCGGGGTGGACCTGGTGCGGGCCGGCGCGATTCCCTCGGGAGACCTCAAACCTTCGCAGGCACGCATTCTTGCGGCACTGCTCACCTCCCAGCCTGCCACTCCCGAACAGATCCATCGCGTCCTCACGGCTGCTCCCGGAAGGCAAGGCGGTCAGTCTGGATAACAAAGATAACGAAGAGGTTGCGGCCTTACCTGTTTGGCAAATGGGTGGTCCCACAACCCCTAAGCTGGCTTACTATTAGGGGCATAGTTGATACCCCTTACAAGGAGGTAAGTGATGTCGGGCTACTTTAAGCTGGTCGACGCCCACGACGGCGCGTTCCGGATCAAGCTCATTTCCGGTGATGGCGCGCTGATGGCAGTGTCAGCGATGTTCCCCACCAAGCAGGCGGCCGTGGCCGGAATTGAACTGATGCGGGAGATCGCAGGCACGGGACCGGTGGTGGACCACAGCCACGATGCGGACCTGCTTGGCGAGGCCAGCAGCAATGATGGACGGGCAAAAGCGTCCTGACCGGGGCGCCACCGCAACAGATTTGAGGAAGGCCTGAGGTTCCCCGCGGAACCTCAGGCCTTCTTCATGAGACAGACGTGACGTGGACGGGCTCAATGTTGCCGGGCGGTATGCCCGCTGCCGCCGCTACTTCTTGTCGGCGTCGTCTCCTTCGGCTGCATCTTGGGCGTGCTGGCGCTGTCCAGTGGAATCAGCGACTGACGTGTCTCCCTCGGACGGAGCCTCGTTGTGGGTGCGGTCCGAGTCTTCGCCGGTTGTGGGGTTTTCCTTCTCGGCCATGGTTTTCTCTCTTCAGGTTGGGGTGGGCTCCGGATTTTTGGAAAAGCAGCCCATACGGCCAAGTCTAGGAAGCGGTGGTCCGGGCAGAAAGAGGCAACCGTCAAGTGACCGGTCCGGCGGAGCAGAGCCGCCGCCGTCGGCCGGGCTGGCAGGCAAATATCGGTCCTAGCCAGAGGGTGAAACTGCCGGTACCGTGAACCGGATGCAGCCAAGCACAGACGCGGACGTCATTGTTGTGGGATCCGGACTGGCGGGATTGACGGCAACCGCCGAGCTGATCGATGCCGGCCGCTCCGTCATCCTCCTGGAGCAGGAGGGGGAGGCAAGCCTCGGCGGCCAGGCGTGGTGGTCCTTTGGGGGGCTGTTCATGGTGGATACGCCCGAACAGCGCAGGCTGCGGGTGAAGGACTCCGTGGACTTGGCGTGGCAAGACTGGCTCGGAACGGCGGGCTTTGACCGGCCGGAAGACTACTGGCCACGACGCTGGGCCGAGGCCTACGTCCACTTCGCGGCGGGCGAGAAACGCGCGTGGCTGCACCAGATGGGTCACCGCGTCTTTCCGGTGGTCGGCTGGGCGGAGCGCGGCGGATACGGTGCCAACGGCCCGGGAAACTCCGTACCGCGCTTCCACATCACCTGGGGCACCGGCCCGGGCATCACCGCGCCCTTTGAAGCGAAGGTGCGCGACGGCGTTGCCCGCGGCCTGGTGCGGCTGGCCTTCCGTCACCGGATGGAGGAACTGACGGTGAGCGGCGGCGTCGTCACCGGGGTGCGCGGCAGTGTGCTGGAACCGACGACGGCGGTCCGCGGCGCGGTCACCAGCCGCATCCCGGTCGGGGAGTTCGAGTTTACGGCCGGCGCCGTCGTGGTCACGACCGGCGGAATCGGCGGCGACCATGCCCTGGTGCGGGCGGCGTGGCCGGAGCAGCTGGGGACGGCTCCGGCCACGATGCTCAGCGGCGTGCCCGAGCACGTGGATGGCCGCGGCATCACCGCTAGTGCCGCGGCCGGCGCCCGGGTCATCAACCCGGACCGGATGTGGCACTACGTGGAGGGCATCAGGAACTGGAACCCGGTGTGGGCCAACCACGGCATCCGGATCCTGCCCGGGCCGTCCTCGCTCTGGCTGGACGCCGCCGGGCACCGGCTTCCGGTGCCCCTGTTTCCCGGCTTTGACACTCTCGGCACCCTGGAGCACCTGCGCACCACCGGCTACGACTACAGCTGGTTTATCCTCAACAAAGCGATCATCCGCAAGGAGTTTGCACTCTCCGGGTCAGAGCAGAATCCGGACCTGACCGGTAAGTCCGTGCGTGATGTGCTGGGCCGTGCCACGGCCGGTGTGCCCGGGCCGGTGCAGAAGTTCCTGGACCACGGCGAGGACTTCATTACCGCCGGCTCGGTGGAGGAGCTGGTAGCGGGCATGAACGCACTGGCGAAGGACTCCACCAACGGAGCTGCTCCGGTACTCTCCGCTGAGGCGATCCGCAGCGAGCTGGAAGCCCGGGACCGGGAAATCGCCAACCCCTTCAGCAAGGACAGCCAGGTTACGGCCATCCGCGGGGCACGGAACTATTTGGGGGACCGGCTCATTCGAACGGCGTCTCCGCATCCGATCCTGGATCCCAAGGACGGTCCGCTCATTGCGGTACGGCTGTCGGTGCTGACCCGCAAAACCCTCGGCGGTCTGGAAACGGATCTGGACTCACGCGTGTTGGGACTGGACGGAAATCCCGTTCCCGGCCTCTTCGCTGCCGGTGAAGCAGCTGGTTTTGGCGGCGGCGGCATGCACGGCTACCGGTCCCTGGAAGGAACGTTCCTGGGCGGTTGCCTGTTCAGCGGCCGGGCGGCCGGACGCGCCGCGGGACGGTAGCCATCATGTGGTCCGTGGCAGCGGGACATATCTGGCCCCTCCCTGACCGACCCAGCCAAAGCTGTAACCCACGCTGACCTCCGGCGCGGGTTCCTGCCCGTCCGGCAGCAGCCCTGAACCGTCAGAAACGCTGCCGGCAGGATCCTCGCCGCCGGCCCCCAGCAGGCTCCTCGTCAACGCCTCACCCTGGCCCATGAGTTCCTGGACCGCTGCGGCCAAATGCTGGTCCCCGGGCTCCTCGCCGGCGTCCACGGCGGCCAGTACTGCACGGCGCACGAGCTCCCGGGCGAAGGACGCGGTGGCACCCTCGGACTGCTCCGCAGCAGCCCGCAGGGCATCCTCGGAAAACACTCCGGCCGGCGCGTAGAGCTCCAGCAGCCGCACCCGGTTCCCGACGTCGGGCAGCGGAATTTCGACGGCGAGGTCCACCCGCCCGGGACGCTGCACGAGTGCCCGTTCCAGGGCCTCTGCCCGGTTGGTGGTCATGAGGAAAACGACGTCGGCGTCGGCGTCCAGCCCGTCCAGGGCGTCCAAGACTTCAAAGAGCAGGGGCTGGGGTCCGTGGCCCATGTTCCGGTCCTCGGCCACCAGGTCAATATCCTCGAGAATCACCATGGACGGCGCCATGGCACGCGCCAGGCGTGCCGCTTCTCCCACCGCGTGCAGCGAGCTACCGGCCAGAAGCACCGCCGTCGTTCCGGCACTGGCGCTGAGCAGGTGGCGGACGGCGTGGGTTTTGCCGGTGCCGGGCGGACCGTAGAGCAGGACACCGCGCTTCAAATGCTGTCCGTGCTTCCGCAGTGTCTCGCGGTTTGCTGCGATGCCCAGGACATGCCGGCCCACCCGGTCCAGAACGCCGTCGGGCAGAATCACTTCATCTGCGGGCAATGAGGGGCGGTGCAGGAACGTGACACCGGCACCCTGCTGGCCGTAAGGGTCAAAGGCGAAGGACACCACCTGTCCGCGCAGAATACTGTTGGTCCGCAGATCCTCCTGGATCGCCGCCAGGAACCGGGCAGCCGCTTCCCGCTCCGGGGCCAGCACGGCAATGTCCGTTCCGTTGCGTCCATACTGCGGGTTGGCTGCGCGCTGCAGCACCGCCAGCGGGGACCCCTCGTAGACAAAGAGCCGCAGCCCCAGCGCCACCACTTCACGGGTACTGTCCGGTCCGACGGCGAGATTCACGAAATCCGGTTGGCCCACGCTTACCGGACCGTACTCCTGCTGCACGAGGTCCGACAGGGATAGGTGGTGACGCTGCTGCCCACCGCCCACACCGATCAGCCGTGCCTGCGGATCCTGCCCGGAGATCTTCTCGACGGCGATGTCCAGATCCGCGAAACGATGGACCGGAAAATCCTGGGCCAGGATGGGAAGGTCAGAGGCGGACATGCCGAGGTGGGCGGTCAGTACGTCCAAGAGACGGACACGTCCCGGAGTTTCGTCCCGGTGCGCCTGTGCCAGATCGATGGCACGGTTGAAGTTGCGGAGGAATTCCCCCAGTTTTTCATCCATGCGGCAAGAGCCTAACAGCAGACGAAAGCCTGGCAGCAGACGAAAACGGCGCCTCCCGGGTGGGGAAGCGCCGTCGTCGTTTTGCGGTGGGGACTGAGCCTCAGCCCACCAGCTCCGCCAGTGCCGAGTATGAGGACTGCGCACCTTCGCGGGTGGCGGCCAGTGCACCGGCTCGGGCCGCGAAGGTTGCCGCCTGCACCAGCGAATCCCCGGCAGCAAGCCGTGCAGCGGTGGCTGCGGTGAACGCATCGCCGCAGCCGGTGGTGTCCACCGCGGTGACACGGGTGGGTGCCACGGAGACCACGCGATCCGTTCCCTGGGCTGTGCCGTCCAGCACGACGGCACCGTCCCCGCCGAGCGTGATGATGGTGCGCCGCACGCCGAGCCGTCCCAGGACAGCGATGACCGCTTCCCAATCGGAGGCGGGATCCGCGAGACCCGTGACCAGCGCCGCTTCGTGGGTGTTGAGCAGCAGGACGTCGGTAAGCGCGAGCAGTTCGGCCGGAACCTCCCGGTACGGGGAGAGGTTCAGCAGGACCTGCGCGCCGGCGTCGTGCCCTGCGCGCGCCGCAGCGGTGACCGCGTCCAGCGGAACCTCAAGGCTCAGCGTAAGGACGGCTGCGTCGTCGAACAGGTTCTCCGGCAGCTCAGCGCCGGTGACGGTGCCGTTGGCGCCCGGGGAAACGATGATGGTGTTTTCCCCGGCGGCGTCCACCACAATCATGGCCGTGCCGGTTGCCGTGTCCGTGCGGCGCAGGACGCGGGAGGCGTCAACGCCGGCAGCGGCCGCGGCCTTCAGCAGCAGATCCCCGTGTCCGTCGGCTCCCACGGCGCCGAACAGTCGAACATCGGCACCCAGGATGGCCGCCGCAGCAGCCTGGTTGGCGCTCTTTCCGCCGGGGACAATGACCAGTTCCGAGCCGTTGAGGGTTTCCCCGGGCTGCGGGAAACGGTCGGTGCGGACAGTCAGGTCAGCATTGAGCGACCCTACAACTACAACTTTTCCGGCGGACATGCGGGAAATTCTCCTTTGGTGGAGGGGATCAGGCGGATGGATAGGTGGGCTGGCTGACGGGCGGGCTAACGGGCGGCAGGCTCGGTGTCCGCGCCCACTTCAGCGTCGACGGGCTTGGGGATCAGGAAGGACGTGGCCAGAGCCAGTACCAGGATGATCAAACCGGCAATCAGGCCGCCGTAGTAACCCTCCGTCCCCGATCCGTCTGCCGAGGTGGTGGCGGTCTTCACAGCGTAGATCACGGCGAAGCTGAGCCCGGCGCCCAGGTTGAACGCACCGGCGTTCAAGCCCGGCAGGAAACCGGGGTTCTCCTTGGGGGAGAGCACAATGCCCAAGCCGTTGAGCATGATGTTGCCGATGCCGGCGTAGGTGATGCCGATCAGCACCGAAACGCCCAGCAGTCCCAGTTTGGAATCGCTGCCGACGACCAGGAGCATCAGGGCCAGGGCCATCACGGAGCCGATCATGCCGATCCGCAGCATCTTGCCGTATCCCCAAGTGGCCGCGAGGCGGCCGGCGATCGGGCCCATAACCAGCCCGGCAATGGCGTACGGGGTGAGGGTCCACCAAGCGGATTCCTCGGCGCCCAGGCCAAAGCCAACGACGCCGTCCTGCGCCAGGGCGGGAATGATGCCGTTCATGATGGCGAAGACGCCGGTCATGGTCAGCAGCGTGGTCAGCAGCAGCGCCCAAGTGGAACGCTGTTTGAGCAGGTGGGTGGCCACCAGCGGCTGCGCCGTCCGGTTTTCAACCTTCCAGAAAACGATGAACGCGATGGCGGAGATGACTATCAGGCCAATCACGAGCGGCCAGTTGGCGTCCGCCAGCTTACCGGCCTCGTTGAAGGCGGTCAGCAGGGTGCCCACGGAGATCACCAGGGGAACAACGCCCACCCAGTCCATCTTTTCCTTCTTCTCGGCCCGGGATTCCGGCGCCAGGAACAGCAGGAGGGCGGTGGCTACGGCGCCCACGGCGGCCATGGCCCAGAACACCGACGCGAAGCCGTGGTTTTCGGCCAGGTAGCCGCCGGCAATCGCGTCAACGCCGGCGATGCCGCCGTTGACGGCAGTGATGACACCCATCAGGGTGCCGTAGAGCTTGGCGTCGCGGATTTCCACGCGCAGCATGATCAGGGTCAGGGGCACCACGGGACCGGAAACACCCTGGATCAGGCGGGCGATGAACAGGACCTCGATGGTCGGGGCCAGTGCAGCCACCACGGAGCCGATGGTGAGGACCACCAGCATGCCGGCCAGGACCTTCTTGCGGCCGATGATGTCACCGAGCCGGGGGAGGAACAGGGAGAACAGGGCTGCCGCGGTAAAGAACGCCGTCTGGGTCAGGCCCACAGCTGCGGAGGTGGTGTTCAGCTCCTCCTCGATCTTCACCAGGGCGGGGGAGAGCATGGAGGCGTTGAGCTGGAAGGCCACGCAGGCAGCCAGCAGGGCCGTCATCAGGGCGGCCACATTGACGCGGCGCTGGGTTGTTGCGGTCACAGGTCTACCTCACCAATTCGCTCCAGAGCGTCGACAACCAGGTCCCAGAACTTCTGGTGATCCAGGTCAACAGCCACGGAGGTGTTGCAGTCATCGGGCGCCGGTGCACGGAAATCCGCCACCGTCATGCCCAGGGTCAGGGTGCCGGTCAGTTCGACATCCAGCGGAACACGCCGAGTGGTCATGACCGAGGGGTCGATGACGTAGGCGACGGCGCAGGGGTCATGGACGGGCGGGAAATCAAAACCCTGATTGTCCCTATAAGCCTGACCGAAGAATTCGAGGAGTTCCCCGACAAACTTGGCCGGCTTGGTGCCCACCGCGGCGATGCGGTTGGCAACCTCGTCCGTGGCCAGAGCCTGATGCGTGAGGTCCAGTCCGACCATGGTCAGCGGCCACTTTTCGTTGAAGACGATGTGTGCGGCTTCCGGATCAATCTTGATGTTGAACTCTGCCACTGCAGACCAGTTGCCTACGTGATAGCCGCCGCCCATCAGGACAACTTCCTTCACACGCTCGGCAAGGCGCGGTTCCTTGCGGACGGCCAGCGCAATGTTGGTCAGCCCGCCGGTGGGAACCAGAGTGACGGTGCCGGGTTCATGGGACATGACAGTGTCGATGATCAGGTCGACGGCGTGCCGCGGGTCCAGCTCGATGGTGGGCTCGGGCAGCTCGGGGCCGTCCATGCCGGATTCCCCGTGAATGTCCGGAGCGGTTTCGATGGTGCGGACCAGGGGCCGGGGACTGCCTGCCGCGAAGGGAACACCTGTGATATTTGCAACACGGGCAATTGCCAGCGCGTTGCGGGTCACCTTCTCCAAGGTCTGGTTTCCGACGACGGTGGTCACCGCCAGAAGCTCGATCTCCGGGCTGCCGTGTGCCAGCAGCAGGGCGACCGCATCATCATGGCCAGGATCGCAGTCCAGGATGATTTTGTGGGGCATTGCATCTCCGCTTCGTTGAGGTTCTCGCTGGGACCGGGGTCCCCGTGGTGCAGTGCCCCGCCTGGGCGGTCCGTTCAGCAGGCGCGGCGAAGCGGTGCGGGCGGAGGCCACGGCGGAGTGCGGCGCGTTGTGGAACGGGTTCGGGCGGTGGCCGGAAAACCGTTCAAAGGGCAGCACTTTCCCCCGAGGGGAGGGGGCACTGCATTAAAGATATCGGCGATTTTCGGCCTCTATTTCCTGATGCTGCTCTCCCCTCCCACCGCAGCCTCCGCCGATTTGCCTGCGGTCCGGGCAGGCCCTAATCTGTGCGCTGCGGCTCTTAGCGGAGCGCAGGTTCAGCGTCGGTGCGCCGTTCTGATTCTGCGGCTTCTTCAGGGGCGGCGTCTCCTTCAGCATCTCCCGGTTTGGGGATCAGGAAGGAGGAGGCCAAAGCGAGTACCAGGATGACCAGGCCGGCGATGATGCCGCCGTAGTAGCCCTCGGTACCCGATCCGTCCGCCGCGGTCGTGGCGGTTTTAGCCGCATAAATCACGGCGAAGCTCAGGCCGGCGCCCAGGTTGAACGCACCGGCGTTCAGTCCCGGCAGGAAGCCCGGGTTCTCCTTGGGGGACAGCATCACGCCCAGACCGCTGAGCATGACGTTGCCGATGCCCGCGTAGGTGATGCCGATCAGCACCGAGACGCCCAGCAGGCCCAGCTTGGAATCGCTGCCGACAACCGGAAGCATCAGGGCCAGCGCGATGACAGAACCGATTGTGCCGATGCGCAGCACCTTCGCATAGCCCCAGCTGCCCGCAAGGCGGCCGGCGAAGGGGCCGATAACCAATCCGGCGAGGGCATAGGGAGTAATGGTCCACCAGGCGGAGTCCTCGGCGCCCATGCCGAAGCCAATGACGCCGTCCTGCGCCAGGGCGGGAATGATGCCGTTCATGACGGCAAAGACGCCGGTCATGGTCAGCACGGTGGTCAGCAGCAGCGCCCAGGTGGAACGCTGCTTCAGCAGACGGGTGGCTATCAGCGGCTGCTCGGTGCGGTTCTCAACCTTCCAGAACGCGGTGAAGGCGACTCCGGAAACGATGATCAGTCCGATCACGAGGGGCCAGTTGGCGGCTCCCAGCTTGCCGGCCTCGTTGAAAGCGGTGAGCAGGGTGCCCACCGAGATCACCAGGGGAACAACACCTGCCCAGTCCATCTTTGCCTTTGTCGGCGCTGACGATTCCGGGACGACCAGGATGACCAGGACAGCGGCAAGGACCCCAACGGCGGCCATGGTCCAGAAGATTGAGGCGAAGCCGTAATTCTGCGCCAGGTAACCGCCGGCAATTGCGTCAACGCCGGCAATGCCCCCGTTGACCGCGGCGATGACGCCCATCAAGGTGCCATAGAGCTTTGGTTCGCGGATTTCCACCCGCAGCATGATCATGGACAGCGCTACCGTGGGTCCGGAGACGCCCTGGATCAGCCGTGCGAGGAACAGCACTTCGATGCTTGGGGCCAGCGCGGCAAGCACGGAGCCGATGGTAAGAACCACCAGCATGCCGCCCAGGACCTTCTTGCGGCCGATGATGTCACCGAGGCGGGGAAGGAAAAGTGAGAAGAGCGCTGCTGCGGTGAAGAACGCGGTTTGGGTCAGGGCTACGGCCGCTGAGGTGGTGTTCAGTTCTTCTTCGATGGTGAACAGTGCGGGGGAGAGCATGGAGGCGTTCAGTTGGAACGCCATGCAGGCGGTCAGCAGCGCCGTCATCAGCGCTGCAACGTTGACGCGGCGTTTGGTTGTTTCACTCACAGGTGTATTACGTCAATTCATTTCGGGGGGATCTTAACCGTGTCTCGGAACCTCGAAGGGGTTCGGTACCGCTTAACGATATCCGCGTTCGGGCACGGGTTTACCGCCGGACGGCCGTACGCGGCCCCCGGCAAGGAATAACGGCGGACCTGCAGGGGTTGCAGGAGGCAAGACTAAGTAGATGCAAAAGCATGAACTAGAGGAGGTCGCCGGTATGGCGGATCGCAGAATCGTAGTCGTGACGGCGGGTTTGGGTGTTCCCTCGTCCAGCCGCATGCTTGCCGACCAGTTGGGGGAGGCTGCCCGCCGGGCGCTGGAAACTTCCGGTGGCTCCGCGTCGGTGAGCACCTTCGAACTGCGGGAATTCGCCGTGGATATCGCCAACAACATGGTGACCGGCTACGCGCCGCCGAAGTTGGAGGCGCTCATCAATGAAGTGGTGGCCGCAGATGCTCTGGTGGCGGTGACGCCAGTCTTCACTGCGTCCATGAGCGGGCTGTTCAAATCGTTTTTCGATGTGATCGACAACACCGCCCTGGACGGAAAACCCGTGATCCTGGGTGCCACGGGCGGCAGTTCGCGGCATTCCCTGGTGCTGGACTTCGCGATGCGCCCCATGTTCAGCTATCTGCGGACCAAACCCACGCCGACGGCGGTCTATGCGGCCCCGGAGGACTGGGGCTCAGCCGGTGATGTCGCGGCCAGACCCGCCGGCACCGCTGCACTGGATACACGGGTGCGCCGTGCGGCCTCCGAGCTCGCCGCCTTATTGGGAACCCCGGGAACCCAGGGAACCCAGGAAGCGCAGCGGCCCGCGGAGCGTCCGGATCCCATGGCTTCGCTGCCGTTTGAGCAGTTGCTCGCCCAAACCCGACGGGGATAGGGCACCTCTTCTAACGGTGTCCGGCCCGAACTAAACTCGACGAAAGCCGTCCAGACCGGGTCGGCCTATCTGGGTCCGATTACCGGAGCCCAGCCCCCGGGGACCTGCCACTGTGCCGGGAACCTCACCAGCCGCAGGAGCCGTATATGGCGAAGCATGCTGAATCCGAGTCCTCCGCCGGTTCATCCAGGAGACTGTCCGCCGTCCGCGGAGATCCGGTGCCCACGGACGATCCGTTTACACCCACCGCGCCTGCCCCCTCCATCGCCATCCTTCCGGCTCCCACGGCCGAGCTGGTTTCAGCAGTTGCCGAGGGCGGAGGGGTTGTCGAGCCTTTGTCGGACACCACCGCCGGTATTGTGCTGGCGGACGTCGTCGGACCAGAGGATGTGGAGCGGGCGGTGGTGGGGCGCGCGAACATCCGCTGGGCCCAGTTGCCTCTGGCCGGCGTGGATCAGTACGACGAGGTGATGCGGGCCCACCGGGACGTCGAGTGGACCAGCGGAAAGGGCGCCTTCCGGCAACCGGTGGGGGAGTTCGCCCTTACCCTGACCCTTGCCCTCCTGCGCAGCGTTCCGGTTTTTGCGCGGGCTCATACCTGGGGTCCCCCACGGGGTACCTCGCTGCACAACCGCCGCGTGGTGCTGGTGGGTGCCGGCGGTGTGGGGGAGGAAATCCTGCGGCTCCTGAGTGCCTTTACTGAGCACGTCACTGTGGTCCGGGCGCATGACCGTCCGGTCCCGGGAGCCGAACGAACGGTCACCGATACGGGATTGGATGATGCCCTGAAAACGGCCGACGTCGTGATCCTGGCCGCTGCCATGACGAAGGGAACCAAGCATCTGATGGACGCCCGGCGGTTGGCGCTCCTGAAGGACGACGCCTTCCTCATCAATGTTGCCCGCGGCCCGTTGGTGGATACGGAAGCCCTGGTGCAGACGCTTGCCGCGGGCAAACTGGCCGGCGCTGCCCTGGACGTCACGGATCCCCAACCGCTGCCGGACGGGCATCCACTGTGGTCCGAGCCAAGGGTCCTTCTCACGCCTCACACCGCCGAGACCCCGGACATGGTGGCGCCGCTGCTGGCCGGCCGTGTGCGCGACAACGTGCGCCGGCTCGCTGCGGATCAGCCGCTGGACGGCGTCGTGGACGTTGACGCGGGGTACTGACCCGTCACCGGCCGCGTTCCACCAGCGCCATCACTCGGGCAGGGCTTGCGGTGCCGCCGGTGATCTTCAGGGGCGCAACAACGATCAGAGCGCCGGTGGGTGGAAGCTGGGCCAGGTTCTGAAGCAGGGTGACGCCGTACTTGTTGTTGCCCAGCAGGTAATAGTGCGCGGGGAAGGGTGGATCGAAGGCTCCCGCGTTGCCGGCGTCGATTCCCACTGTCTCCACCCCCAGTCCTGCGATTCCCGTCTCTTCACCCAGCCATTTGGCGCACTTCGCAGAGATCCCAGGGGTGTGCGAGCCGGCGTCGTCCATATTGAGGAAAGCATCGGGGTCCTGGGCAAACTTGTCCCAACCGGTGCGCAGGAGCAGCCACCCGCCGTCGGGCAGCGCTCCGTGCTCGACTTCCCAGGCCTTGATGTGCTCGATCTCGAGCACAAAGTCCGGATCCGCGGCGGCCTGGGCGCTGAAGTCGAGGACGACGGCGGGCGCCACCAGCCGGGTCAGCGGAAGTTGTGAAACGTCGTCTCCGTCGCGTCCGGTAATCCAGTGCGACGGCGCATCCACGTGCGTGCCGATGTGCTCGCCGGTATGGATGTTGTTGTGCTTCCAGAACGGGCCCGGCTCGTCGAAGGCACTGACCGCTTCCAAGCTGAAATCAATCAGGTTTACGAACGGTTCCGGGAGCTTCAAGGTGGGGGTCCCGCTGCTCAGCGGAGCCGTCAGGTCCACGATTTCCAGCGTTCCGCCGGCAACGGCGGCCAGCAGGGTATTGATCAAACCGGAATCAGTGCGGTCAAGGCTCATGTTCGGGTCCTGTTCACGGGAGGAGGCTTTGCCTGAGAATACCCGTGCCTCCGAGGCGCCGTGTCATCCACGCGTCATATGGAGCACAACATGTCGGCAGAGTCAGGCCGATACAGGCGGGTCCTCCGCCGATCCGTCCCAGCCCAGGTTGGTCGCCATCCGCTGCAGCACTGCAACCAGGGCGCCGTATTCATCCTCGGAAACGTTCTCAGTGAGTTGTTCCCGGATGCGTTCGACGGCGCCGCGCAGGTTTTCCAGGCTGCGCCGGCCCAGATCGGTCAACTGGTACTGGCTGTCATCCAGGGACACCCAGCCGCTTTCCCGCAGCTCTTCGATCAGTTCCGCCGAGGTGATGCTGCCCTCGACCACGGGAAAGAACGGCTTTAAAGCGTCGGAGAGCTGCTTTTCCGAGGCAGGGCCGTCCGTCAACAGGTTCATCATCTGCCATTGCCGTCTGGTGACGCCGTGCTCCTCGAAACTGGCGCCAAACTGATCATCAACCAGTTGGTCCACAAGCTTGAGCCAGAATCCGATGGGACGTTCGTCAGTAGCCATCACCCCACTGTACAAAGCAATGCGGATCTGGGGAATGGCTCGGGGGACGGCGGGAAGCGGTTACAGCAGCGCGCGGGTTCCGCACTTTGGGCACGGGCCGGAGCGGGCCAGGTCCACGCAGACCATGCAGACCGGAAGATGGCCGTTGTCGTCACGGAGCGGGCGATTCGGCATGGTTTTCCCGCAGTAGGGGACAGGTCGTTGCGCATGGTGCATGGCCCGGCGCTTGCAGGGAGTGCAGAAGACGTGGACAAGTTCATCTTCGTCCTTGGCAGTCACGTCCAACGGACGGATGAGGGTTGATTCGGAAGTGCTCATTTTCCTTCCTGATGGCGGCACAGGATGATCGGTTCCGGGCACGCACAAACCGCATCAACGGCGGCTGGATGCATGCAATACTTTTCCAGAATAATAATTCTCCGGCGCGTTCCCGGACCCGGTGGAAGAACCCGCTGAAGGCCCGCAGATGCCTGCAACGGCGCGGTTCTGAGCACTTCCGCAGGGTCGGCGCTATGCCCAAAGTCATAGCTTTCAGCCCGGCTTCGCCGGGATCCGGAATGCTGCTCCTAGTCCAGCAGTGCCCGGATGTCGTCGGCAGTGAGCGCTGAGCTAAACACGGCGGCGTCGTCCATCACTGAGCTGAAAAGCTTGGCCTTCTGCTCCTTGAGCGCCATCACTTTTTCCTCGATGGTTCCGCGGGCAACCATCCGGTAAACCATCACGTTGCGGGTTTGGCCGATGCGGTGCGTTCGGTCCACCGCCTGCGACTCCGCAGCCGGGTTCCACCACGGATCCAGCAGGAACACATAGTCCGCCTCCGTCAGGTTCAGGCCGAAACCTCCGGCCTTAAGGCTGATAAGGAACACCGGAGCCTGGCCGTCCTTGAAGGAAGCGATGACTTCGCCGCGGTCCCGGGTGGAACCGTCCAGATAGGCGTAGGGAATGCCCGCGGCGTCCAACCGGGCTGCGGCCTTCTTCAGGAAGGAGGTGAACTGGCTGAAAATCAGGGCACGGTGACCCTCGGCGGTGACATCTTCGAGCTGCTCAAAGAGGGCATCGAGCTTGGCTGAAGGAACCCCGGCGTAGTCGTCGTCCACCAGCGACGCATCCAGGCTGAGCATCCGCAGCAGGGTCAGGGAACGGAAGACGATCATCCGGTTGCGGTCCAGATCCTTGATCAGGCCCATCAGTTTTTGGCGTTCGCGCTGCAGATGCATCTCATAGATCTTGCGGTGCTTCGGGCTCAGCTCCACCTCCAGCACCTGCTCCTGCTTCTCCGGCAGGTCCTTGGCAACGGCTTCCTTGGTGCGGCGCATCAACAGTGGGCGGATGCGTCGGCGCAGCCGGGCCAGGAGCTTGTTGTCCTCACCGCGTTCAATGGGGCGCTGGTATTCCTCGATGAACTTCCGGGCGGAGGGAAACAACCCTGGCGCCACGATCGCGAACAGGCTCCACAGCTCCAACAGGTTGTTTTCCATGGGGGTGCCGGTAATGGCCAGTTTGAAGGGCGCGTTGAGGTCGCGTGCGCACTGGTGGGCCCTGGTGGTGCGGTTCTTCACGAACTGCGCCTCGTCCAAGATGAGCCCGTCCCACTCCAGGGCGCGGTATGAGGCAAAGTCGAGCCGGAACACGGCGTAGGAGGTGACCACGATGTCGGCATCCGCAGTGAGTTCGGCCAGCGGCACTTTTGACTTGGCGGTGGTGTCTGGAATGGCGACTGCACGGAGTCCGGGGGTGAAGCGGGCCGCTTCGGAGAGCCAGTTCGGCACCACCGAGGTGGGGGCTACGACCAGGAAGGGCCTGCGTGCCTGGGTGTGTTCTTCCGCGCTGGAGCTGCCAGCGGACGTGCCGTCACCGTCGGCCCCCGCCATGCCGCCGTCGGCAACCGGCGCTGCGCCGCCGTCGGGCTGGGATGTCTGCTCCCGCGCATAAGCCAGCAGGGCCAGCGTCTGAAGTGTCTTGCCCAGGCCCATGTCATCTGCCAAGATGCCGCCGAGCCCGTGCTTCCAGAGGAACGCCAGCCAGTTGAAGCCCTCGGCCTGATAGGGGCGGAGGTCTGCTTTCAGTCCGGCGGGCAGCGGCACCTGCTCTACTGAATCCAGTTCCAGCAGGCCGGTGACTGAAGCACGCCAGGCTGCGGCCTGTTCGGTTTCCTCCGCCAGCTCCTCCAACTCGGACCACAGGCCGGCCTGGTACCGGCTGATGGTCATTTCGCCCGTTTCCCATTCCTGCAGCCCTTCGGCTTCTTCCAGCAGGGCGTGCAGCTGGGCAAACTCAGGCCGGTCGAGCGAGAGATAGGTGCGGTCAACGAGCAGGATCTTGGTTTTGCCCTGGGACAGTGCCTTGAAGACGTCGGCGAAGGGCACGAGCCGGCCTTCGACGGTGATCATGATGCCGAGGTCGAACCAGTCCCGGCGCTCGGTTTCCACCGTGGTGATCTTTAGTTCGGGGACGCTGGTGAGCTCGCGGTAAGCGGGGCGCTCGCCAACAATGTCCACCCGTACGCCGTCGACCTTTTCGATTTTGGGGAGCAGATACTCGGTGAACTCTGCTGTGTCGATGCCCTGATAGGAGCGGCTGCGCGGCACCGCCCCCAGCACTTTGCCAACGGCGGTGAGCAGGTCAGCTTCAGTTGCCACATCCCGGTAGCTGGACGCGGGATCTGCCCGGGTGCCCAGCGGGATGCGGTTGAGGTCATCTCCCTGCCGGTATTCCCATTCCCAGTCCAGGAAGAGGGAGTCGTCCGGCTGGAAGGAGGCCGTGAGCACCAGCAGGGGCGGGGAAATCTCGGGGAACTCCACCGAATCGTCGCTGCTGGTGACTGGCAGGACTTGGCGGAGCTTGGGATAGAACTTTTCCAGGAAGACCGGGGCGTCCTCTTCGGGGATCATCACCGGTGCGCTGTTCAGCAGCAGGCCCTTGTCCTGATCGGTCAAGGGGCGGGCCGTGGGCGCCAGCGTGATGACGTTCTCCGGACTGCGCACGTAGATGCCGTGCCCGGCGATCAGTCCGGCGGCGTCGGCAGGGTACGGTTCGCCGTCGATCTCCAGAACAGGAAGCAGCTGCAGAGGCACGGCGCCTGCCGTTCCAGGGGATTCCTTGGCGAGGGAATCTTTGGCGGCACGGACATCGAGGGACAGTGCAGCCCGCTGCCCCAGCCGGACGCTCGTGTCTTTCTTGGTGCCGACAAACTGCACGCCGATCCGCTGCGCTTCTTCCAGCAGTTGCCACAGCAGGGGGTTGGAGAAATCGTCCAGATAAAGCCACGAGTCGTTCTGGCCGAAGTAGCTGACGCCGTTGGAGCGGTGCAGAGCGGGGAACTGGGAAAACCAGCGGTGCTGCTCCGGATCCAGCTGCAGCCCGTATGTCTGGTAAGCAATGTTGCTCCACGCCAGGTTGTTCTTGACCCAGTTGCCCTTGGTGTTGCGGACCACCGGGCGGACGCCGAGCCGAAAGGAAGTGTTGCGGTGGGCGCTTCGCGGAGCCGGAGCACCCCAGCGGGCGCTGATTCCCGCGTCCGTTGTCCTCACCTCAAATTGGAGCGCCAAAGGTGTGGCCGAGGCCTTGGTGCTTCCCGTCAGCGCGTGGAGGTCAGCGTCAATGAGTGTCTGCAGGGACTCCTGCCAAGCCGGCACCGTTGGTCCGGTGGAAGCTGAAGGTCGGATGAATTCCTGCCGCGCCACCAAATGGTCGGTATTGCTTTGCAGTGCGACGGCGGCAACGTGCTTGCAGTCGAAACCGACCGGGCAGCTGCAGTGGTTGTCCAGCAACCGGTAGTCGCCCTGCCGTTTTTCTCCCAGCTGCAGCATGGTCCGGTACGGCACGGAGGAATGTCCGCGGACCTTGGCGCGCAGTACTTCGGCCTCAGGCTCCCAGGCCAGCTCAACCACGGCACCGCCTTTGGCGTATGTTTGGCCGCGTTGAAACGCGGATCCGCCGACGACCCGGATGATGTCCGTGACGTCGATCAGAGGCGGTGAAGAAGGCATGTTTTTATCGTCTCACGCAGCCCCGACACTTCCGTGACGGGCATCCGGGGGCTTGGTTTGCAGGTCTCCGGCGGCGATCTGGATCGGGGATATCGGGAGCGTCGGCGGGCCTTCCCTGCAAAGCGTTCGAATTCTCGCTAGCATCGTGGGCAACGCAGATCACAATGGCGTGATCTGCGTGTACTTTCTTTTCGATGATTACCTGCTCCGCCCGGTCGTCTTCAGGCAGCAGAAGACGAGTAAGCGGTGGGGCATAATTGCGCACAGGGACCATAGCCGTCCCTCGTATCCGGGGGGAAACGCATGAAAGTACAGAGCAGGCTGCAGCGCACAGTCCTGGCCGCCGTCGTCGTCTTATTGCTCACGGCCTGCACTGGGGAGGCCGGTGATGGTGGCACTGCGAACAGCACGGCTGCTCCGAGCAAGCCTGCCGTAGCCATAGGACCTGTTGCGGCGACCTTCGCCGGTGAAGGCAACGGAATTGGCGGAGATAAGGGAGTGCTTCCGGGTTGGGCCGATAAGGGTCAATGCGCGGTTGCTGCGAACCTCCGCACGTTGTGCCACTGGTCCGGCGGCGGTGCGGGAAGCACATTGACCTTCGACGGGATTTTTACCTATGACCAGTATCGGAATCCGGTAGCGCTGGAGGAGAACCCTCCGGCCGCCGTCGAGGGTCTGCCGCCAGACGCGATCATTCTCTTTGCCGAGCCGACTGCCGATGGCTTTGTCTTGGTCTACAGCGAACAGTATGGCGGCCAGCACACCATCCTCTTGACGGATTTCGAGGGAGCCCAGGTGTGGAGTGTGCCGGCTCCGGCACGCGTTGTCGATCTTGCGGTCACGGCCACTCAGATCCTTGTGTCCACTGATGAAGCAGTGGTGGAGATTGATCCGGGCACGGGTGCCTCCCGGGACGCCGCTCCGGGCGGAACCACCCTGCTGGGCTACAAGAATCCGCTCTCTGGACACGCCACATACCTTCCGGACCAGCGGGGACTTGCGGAAGCCGACGGCGGCCAGTTGGTGGATCCCCGGCCGCTGGTACTGCGGATGCTGAACTCTTGTTCCGATGATGCCGTCTGCTCCGGGCCGGCTGCCCTGTTGGCCGACCGCGAGCACGCCCTGATCACAGGTTCCACAGGTGATGTTTCCACGGGTGACCGGGAACGAACCCTCACAGCATTCACGTCCGACGGCGATCCGGCCTGGACGCTGCCCGGAACACCCAACAGTGCGGTGCGTTATCAGGACACCTATGTGCTGGGTTTCGATGGGGATGCGGCGGGTCCTGCCCGTCTGATTGCGGTCAACGCACAGACCGGGGAAAAGATTGGCGAAAGCCTGTTTTCCGGTGACAAGGCAATGGTTTTGGGTGCCGTGGAACAGGGTGTCCTGGTTCGTTATGCCGCTGATGTCGGGGGTGCTTATGACTCCATGCAGACCGTACTCGCGGTAACAGTCACCGAAGGCGAGCTGGCGGCCCGGGAGGAACCGTCGGCGTCGGCGTCGTCGTCGGCGGGACCGCGGACGGCTGGTTCCGGGGAATCTTCCGGTGCCTCGGGATCGTCCGCTGCGCCGCCCCGGCTGAGCGGCACGGGTCTTCCGCCGGGCTGGAGCACCTATGAAGGCGAGGACGATCCCTTCCGCCTTGACCTTCCGCCCGACTGGACCGTGGAGTTTGTGCCCGGTGACGGTGCACCCGTAGGAAACAGATATACCTTCCGTGACGGCGACGGCGTGGAAAGCGCCGGACTCATGACCAATATGAGCGGCTTGGGCGGCATATGCGGGGGCTCGCCTCCTTGGCCGGTATCGGAGCACAGGATTGCCCTGCCACATATGAACAGGGCGGCGACGCCGATTGCCAAGGAGCCTCTCTACCTGGAGACAGTCGCGGATGAACAGGGCGGGTTCTCGTACAGAGTCACTGACCTTCTGGGGCATCCGGGGGTCTGTCCCATCCACAAGCTTGCGGAGCCGGGCGGAGGTCTGGGCACCACCAGTTTCTCCGGTCAGATCACCGCTTCTGAACAGTCCACAGCTTCCGGTCTTTCCAGTGCCTCGGGGAGGGAGCAGTCCAAAGCCGCAGAGCTGCGGGCGATGATGCTCTCCTTCCGCGTGGAACGGTGAATCTTAGAAAGGCGGTGGATCGTCGCCGTAGTCATCAGGTGCCGAGATGCCGGACGGCGTTAGCAGGAGCGCCTTCGTCGGATCTTCCGGCCGCTGAGAGCTGGAAGGCTGGCCGCGCTTTGCTTGTCCCGACATCGCCTGTCCCAGGGGCTGGTTAGAGGCCAGAGTGAGGTGCGGGTCGGTGCGGTAGGTCCTTCCGCCGGGCGAGGTCCACTCGATAATCCCCGGTGAGTGTTGTCGTGCTTTCCAGAAGCCGCGGGTTTTGAACATGTGATGCCGCCGGCAGAGGTGTTCGAGGTTGTCGTGGTCGGTGGTGCCGCCTTGGGACCACGGTTTGGTGTGGTCAATCTCGGAGATCACCGCGTTGGTCCTGCACCCGGGGAATCGGCAGGTTCCGTCGCGGGCCCGGAGCCAGCGCTGCAACCCGGCAGGAACTTTCCGTCGCCGGCCGACCCGCAAAATCTCGTCGCTGCCCGGGTGACGTTCCACCGCTGTCCAGCGGGCTGCCTGCCGGGCAAGCCTGCGGGCGGTTTCGGGGCTGATGGGCCCGTACCCGTGCAGTTCCGCCGGCTGTTCATCAGCTCCGAAGAGGGTTTCCGCGGTGATCAGGACCAGGATTTCGGTGCGAGCCCTGGCCTTGGTGTCCTTGGTGCGGCTTTCGTGGGTGTTCCGGCCGTCGGGTTTATCATCGCGGACCAGGTCGCCGTTGGCGGGGCCATCGCTAGGTCCGCTGGGCCCGGCTGTACCGCTGCCCTCCCTCCCGCTCCTGGCATCCACATCAGCTTCTCCACCGTCATCCCCACCCTCGAGCAGATCCGCCAGGATGTCCGCCCGCAACTCATCCACCCGCCGCGGGTCCCCGGCCGCCTGTTCCCCCCCGCGCAGCGGTCGTCAACTGCGTATAAATCAGCTGGGCACGGGCAGCCGGCAACAACGCCGACAACCAGGACATGCCATCCTCGTCCGGTGCCAGACAGACCCGGCGCCGCTCAAACGCTGTCTTATGCCGGACCTTGATCGTTTCCGGATATGTCTTTTCCCGCATCCGGCGGGCCTTCACCCGGAACTGCGACGACGTCTGACCCGCCACCGCAACCGCCAACAGATCCTTTTCAAAGCCAGCCAGCGCGGCCTCGGGGACATTCTGGGACTGATCCAGCACGGTTTGGACATGCCCGTAACTGAGGGTGCCCGCTTCCAAACCAGCCAGGGTTGCCGTGTGCGTGGAACACAACTGTCCCGCGTCACTCATCAGCATCTTCGCCGTGTTGGTAGGCAGGCACAGGATCGCGGCAGCTTCCTCCGCAGCAAGACTGAACGTCAGCCCCGGATCCTCCCTGCCAACGTCTTCCAGCAGGTCATCGCGGAAGACGGTCTCCATCCGGTGAAGGATTTTCGCTTGCTGGGCCTGCGCCCACCGCACCAAAGCATCCAACCGGGACAACACCACCCCGGCTTCGTCCTGGGTCAGGGACTCAGCCGACTGCAAACTCAACGACCCGGTAAACCCGTCCCGGTATGAGGGACCAAAGCCGGCGGAGGCCTGCGCAGGACCATTCTGGGCGGGATCGCTATGAGCGGTACAGGAATCGGCCCTTCCGGGCTCCGCTTGGTAGACCGAGAGACTCGGCCCAGCAGCCTGTCCGGTACCGGTGGGTTCACCAGTGTCGCCGCGCCGCCGAGAAGATCCGTTCTGATCCATGTCTACAGGCTTTCACCCGCCACTGACATTTCCGTCCCAGAAACAGCCCCAGAAGGCCCAAAACGCCCCCTTTTGAGGCCCTTCAAATACCCGACTTTTCGCACCTAAGTACCTGCTCAGAAAGCCACATACCTAGGGATAACCCATGTCTGTGCAGATGTGGTCCAGGCGCCCCGCGGACGGCACAGCCTTAGGGCAGGACGGGGCAGGACGGAGAGTCTTGCAAGCCGAAGATCAGCTCTGAGGCTTGACCACGGGAAAACGGCCGCTGGGCTCTTCGTCTTCGTCGAAATTGTTGGCGGCGGGTCCCACAATCAGCGGATCAGGGGCGTGCGCAACAGACGTGTCTTTATTCGGATAATCCACGCTGTGCAGGACAAACCGCATGGCTTCCAGTCGGGCGCGCTTCTTGTCATTGGATTTCACGACGGTCCACGGGGCGTCGCCGGTGTCGGTGTAAAAGAACATGGCCTCTTTGGCCTCGGTGTAGTCGTCCCACTTGTCGAGGCTGGCAAGGTCTGTGGGGGAGAGCTTCCACTGTTTGACCGGGTCAGTTTCACGGGCCGCAAACCGTGCCACCTGCTCCGCTCGGCCCACCGAAAACCACAGTTTGTTGAGCAGAACCCCGGAGTTGACCAGCATGCGTTCCAACTCCGGCACCTCACGCATGAACTCCAGATACTGGGCAGGGGTGCAATAGCCCATGACACGTTCCACGCCTGCACGGTTATACCAGGACCGGTCCATCATGACGATTTCACCGCCGCTGGGAAGCTTCGCCACATAGCGCTGGAAATACCATTGGGTGCGCTCGTTGTCAGTAGGCTTTTCGAGCGCCACGATGCGGGCACCGCGCGGATTCAGATGTTCATTGAAGCGCTTGATTGCTCCGCCCTTGCCGGCCGCGTCCCGGCCTTCAAAGATAATGAGCATTTTCTGGCCGGTGTCTTTTACCCAGAGCTGCATCTTCAAGAGCTCTATCTGCAGCGCACGCTTTTGTTTCTCATAGCTGCGTCGGCTCAGCTTTTTGTCGTACGGGTAATTGTGGCGCCAAGCATCGTCGTCGGCATTTGTCTTGATCTTCTTGCTTTTGATCTTTAGCTCGCGAAGTTCATCGAGCTCATTCGTGTAATCCTCCGTGACGGACACCCGCCTGACCTCTTCGGAGACCTCACCATTTACCCCGGTCTCCTGCTCGGGCAGCTGCTCAGCAAGCTGTTTGTCATCTTCTTTGACGGTGGTCTTGTTGGTAGCCATGGAGATCTCCTGAGCACGGGACGGTGACTACGAATCTACGTGTCCACGGCAGGCCAGGGAAGGGGGAGTCTGCACGAGATAGCCGAGGGGAGGCCCGGAAAACCGGACCTCCCCTAAAGAGAGACAGCCCCCAGACGGGTGGCTCGCCTCATGATGTGCCTCAGGACCTCTGATTGACGGCTCTGACCTTTCCTATTTCGCGGCAGCAGTCATCAGGCGGGCACGCCGGTGGGCACTCCCGGCTGCAGCGTCGTCCATAATGAATATCGATGACTTCTCTACGCACCAAAGTTCTGTCCCTTCTCGCAGTGCCCGCAATCCTGTTTGGTTCCTCGGCCTGCACCCCTCTGACGGATACCGGAACCGGAGCAAATGCCGGGGTTGGAACCGGGGACGGAAACAGCAGCTCATCGGTGCAGGACGCAGCGGCGGGATCTGCGCTGGAACAGCTGGACACTCTTCCGGTCAAGGGCCGCGCACCGAAGACCGGGTATGACCGGGACCAGTTCGGACCGTCCTGGGCCGACGTGGACCGCAACGGCTGCGACACCCGCAATGACATCCTGGCCCGCGACCTCACCGCCATCGTCTATAAGGATGGAACCAAGGAATGCGTGGTGGCTTCCGGAACCTTTGCCGACCCCTACACAGGCACGGTCATCAGCTTTGTGCGAGGCAACGAAACAAGCACCGCCGTCCAGATCGACCACATCGTGGCGCTCTCCGACGCGTGGCAAAAGGGTGCGCAGCAGCTGTCCGCCGAGGAGCGCCGCCAGCTCGCCAACGACCCGTTGAACCTCATGGCCGCTGACGGTCCGGCCAATGGGGCGAAGTCGGATTCCGACGCCGCCACCTGGCTGCCTGCCAACAAGGCCTTTCGCTGTGAATATGTGGCCCGCCAGGTCGCTGTCAAAGCCCGGTACGAGCTGTGGGTGACCCAGGCTGAGCGCAACGCCATCGCCGGTGTCCTCGAGTCCTGCCCCGACCAACCGGTTCCCGACGGAAGCCGCAGCGCGGAGGCTGCGGTTGCGAATCCGCCCGCCGCCGAAGCCGGAAACGCACCCGTCTATGCCAACTGTGCGGCGGTCAAGGCTGCCGGCGCGGCGCCCATCCGTCCCGGCGATGCTGGCTGGGACCCCAAGTTCGACGGCGACGGCGACGGCGAAGGCTGCACCTCCTAGCGGGCGCTGTCGTTGATGGTCAGCGCCGCGGTCATCAGCGCGAGGTGGGACAACCCCTGCGGGAAGTTCCCCAGGAAGGCATGGTCGTCCTCGGCGACCATTTCGGTGAAGAGCCCGACGTCGTTCGCCAGCGGCACCAGCTGGTGAAGCTCTCCTCCGGACGCATCTCGATCCGGCCGCCGTCGTCGGCATCCAGCAACGCGGCAAAGGAAGGAACCGAGTCAAGGTCCGGGGTGGGATACCAGTCCACTGCACCGTCCCGGGCAACCAGTGCGACGGTGCGTCCGTCCCCGATCGCAGCGTAAGAACGCAGATCCGCATAACCGTTGATTCGCTCGTCCGGACCGGTTGTCGTGGGGCTTTCGGCAGTCATTGCGGCCTTCCGTTGATGAGCAGGTCGGTTTATCCATCCTAGAACCCCGGTCAACGAGGCAGGAGTGGTCGTAGGATGGGCCTTCAGCGTTCCGGCGGGTGCGGAGCAAATGTGTTTTCCGCAGCCGCCGTCTTTTGTTGGAAACACCCGTTCTCTTTTTCGAAATGTCTGGCTGTCAGGATCGGAATATGACTTCTTCTCTCACTATTGGATATGCGGCAATGCTGGAGCAGTTCCATCCCACTGAAGCGGTGGCGCTGGCGGAATATGCGGAGAGCAAGGGGTTCTCCGGAGTCATGGCTGCGGATCACTTCCAGCCGTGGGTTCCAGCGCAGGGCCAGTCCGCCTTTGTCTGGAATGTGCTGTCCGCCCTGGGCGAGCGCACCAAGGGAGACATCGGCCCGGGCGTTACGGCCCCGACCTTCCGCTGGCATCCGGCCATGGTCGCCCAGGCCTCGGCCACGCTCGCTGCCATGTATCCCGGCCGGCACTGGCTGGGGCTGGGATCCGGCGAGGCGCTGAACGAGCACATTACCGCCCAGTATTGGCCCGAAGCACCGGAGCGCATCAACCGGATGTTCGAGGCCATCGACATCATCACCAAGCTCTTCACCAACTCCCTGGCCGGCAAGGACGTGCGCCACAAGGGCGAGTTCTACAAGATGGAGTCCACCCGCCTGTGGACCATGCCGGAGACGGCTCCCGAAATCCTGGTGGCCACCGCCGGACCGGTCACGGCAAAACGGGCCGGCCGGCACGCCGACGGGCTGATTACGGTGGGCGCTCCGCTGGAGAAGATCGGAATGCTCTTCGACAAGTTCGACGCCGGAGCCCGCGAAGCAGGCAAGGATCCGGACACCATGCCCAAGGTTCTCCAGTTGCACATGAGCTGGGCCGAAACGGACGAAGAGGCCCTCACCAACGCCATGGTGGAATGGCCCAACGGCGGCATGAAGTTTCCCAAGGGGGACATCCGGTCTCCGTTCGAGCTGGAGCAGATGGCCAAGCTCGTCCGTCCCGAAGACTTCGAGGGCCGGATGGTCATATCCAGCGATCCCGATGTCCACCGCGCCTACATCCAGAAGTTCGTGGACCTGGGCTTTGACCGCATCTACCTGCACAACGTGGGACGGAACCAGCGCCAGTGGATTGACGTGTTTGGCGCCAGCGTCCTGCCGGCACTGCAGCGCTGACCGATGCGCAGCATCACGGTTTTCGCCCTCCCCGGCATCAGTGAAATCACCCCCGGCACCGATCTGGTGTCCGTCATCCTGGCCGCCGCGGCGTCAACTCCGGACGCGGCGCTGCGGCCCGGAGACATTCTGGCGGTCACCTCCAAGATTGTCTCGAAGGCCGAAGGCCGGCAGGTGGCGGCGCAGGACCGGGAACAGGCGATCACCGAAGAAACCGTCCGGGTGGTGGCCAGCAAGGTTCATCCCGGGGGAGTGACCCGGATTGTGGAGAACAAACTCGGCATCGTGGCCGCCGCTGCAGGGGTGGATAACAGCAACACCCCTGCGGGCACGGTCCTGCTGCTTCCCGTTGACCCGGATGCCTCGGCCCGCGCGCTGTGTGCCGGGCTGCGCCGGGAGCTGGGATTCGACGTCGGAATCCTGATCACCGATACTTTGGGCCGGCCGTGGCGCGAAGGGCAGACCGACGCCGCCATCGGAGCCGCCGGGGTGAACGTTCTGCTGGATCTGCGGGGAACATCGGATGCCTTTGGCCAGGAGATGAAAGCCACCATGACGGCAGTGGCGGACGAGATTGCCGCCGCCGCGGACCTGGTGAAAGGCAAAACCAGCCAAAGCCCGGTGGCGGTGCTGCGGGGGTTGCCGGATTTGGTCCATCCTGAAGGCTGTTTCAGTGCAGACAAGGGTGCCCGGGCGATGGTCCGCCCGCCGGCACAGGACATGTTCCGGCTCGGCAGCGCCGAGGCATGGCGGGAAGGCTATGCCGCGGCCCGCCTGGACGCCGGGCTGCCGGAGCCGCGCTGGCTCTAGGCGGATACCTCCAGACGGCGGTGCGCCTCGTCCGCAGAGGCCGGAAGGGACAGCGCAATCAGCGGCCGCCCTGTGGCGGGATGCACCAGCACGTGCGCCTGCACCCCGTACACCTCGCGGATCAGCTCGGCGGTCAGCACGGTCCGAGGATCCCCGGCAGCAACCACCGTGCCGCGGGACAGGACAATGACGTGGTCGCAGTGGGCCGCGGCATGGGTCAGATCATGAAGGGCGGCGACGACGGCAATGCCGCCTCCGGCCAGCTCCCGCAGCAGCCGCAGCGTGGTCAGCTGGGCGTGCGGATCGAGGTGGTTGGTGGGCTCATCCAGGAGCAGCAGCTGTGGGCGCTGCGCCAGAGCCCGGGCCAGCTGGACCCGCTGTCGCTGCCCGCCCGAGAGTTCGGAAAACATCCGGTCCGCCAGCTCAGACACGCCGGCGGTCTGCAGCGCTGCCGCCACCTCGGCGTCGTCGTCATTGCTGCCAAACCCCAGCAGCGAACGGTGCGGCATGGTGCCCAGGGCCACGACGTCCCGCACGGTCAGCGGAGCATCGGTTGCGGATTCCTGCTCCGCCAGGGCAGCAATGCGGGCGCGCTCGCGGCGGGGACGGCGCAATAAGTCCTTTCCTTCCCACAGCACGGTGCCTGCGCGCACGGGAACCACGCCGGCCAGCGCCCGCAGCAGCGTGGACTTGCCGGCACCGTTGGGGCCCACCAGGGCCGAGAAGGCGCCGGCCGGAACCGTGCAGTCCACGCCGTCCACCACGAGCTTGCCGCCCAGCCGCACCTCAAGCTTCACGGCGTCCAGCGTCTTCGCCTGCTGAATGGCTGCCGGTGTGCCGCTCATGCTCCGCCCTTCCGCCGGGCCAGCACGTAGGCGAACACCGGCGCCCCAATGACGGCGGTGACCACCCCGACAGGCAGTTCCCGGGGTTCAAAGGCCGCCCGCGCCGCGGTGTCGGCCCAGATCAGGAAGACCGCGCCAAGCAGTGCGGACAGCGGCAACAGGCTGCGGTGGCCGGGGCCGGTGATCAAGCGGACCACGTGCGGAAACACCAGGCCGATAAAGCCGATGGCTCCGCTGACGGAAACCATGGCCCCGGTAAGCAGCGCGGTGGCGGCGAGCATCGACCACCGCACGGCCGGAACGGAAATGCCCAGGGCGGAGGCGGCGTCGTCGCCGAAGGCAAAACCGTCCAGGATACGGGCGGTGCCCAGCAGCGGAACGCCCACCAGCAGCAGGGCGCCGGCGGCTATGCCCACGCTGGACCACTGGGTGCCGCTCAGGGAACCGAGCAACCAGCCCAGGATGTTGCGGTAGGAATCTCCCGTGGCGGTCCAAAAGATCACCAGGCTGGTCAGTGCGCTGCCCAGCGAGGACACAGCGACTCCGGCCAGGACGGTGCGCGAGGGCGTGAGCCCGCCGGCCAGCCGTGCCAGCAGCAGGGTTGCCGCCAGCGCGGCCAGCGCACCGATGAACGCCGCCAGCGGCAGCAGCAGCTGAACACCCAGCAGCAGCACGCAAACCGCCCCCAGCGAAGCACCCGAGGACAGGCCCAACAGGTAGGGGTCCGCCAGTGCGTTGCGGGTCAGTGCCTGCATGACCGCACCGCTGAGGGCCAGTCCTGCGCCCACGGCAGCCGCGGTGAGGACCCGCGGCAGGCGCAGCTCCCAAATGATGCCGTCCTGCAGGGCGGAGAGCGGGCTGGTGCCGATGCCCAGGTGGGCGAGGATGGAGCGGAAGGCATCCGGCACGCTGATGTCCGCCGGGCCCACGGTTGCAGCGGCGGCGATCGACACCAGCAGCGCGGCCGCCAGCACCGCCGTTGCCGAGCCTGTGCGGAAGCGGCGCCGCGCCGGGGGCGGAGAGTCCTCGGGAGAGAGGGCAGCAGTGTCCCTGCGGTGCAGGCTGAGGGCGGTCACGGCAGCTTGGCGAGCTGGTCGGCGAGGTCGGCCACCGCGTCAGCGTTGCGGACCCCGGCTTCACCCGCGGCGAAGGGAAGGATCAGGTAACGCTCGTTGATCACCGCGTCCATGCCGGCGGTGGCCGGGTTGGCGGCCAGCAGCTCCTTCTTGGACTCTGCGGTGTTCCGGTCCGCGTCGACCAGCACGATGACGTCCGGATTGGCCGCAACCACGGTCTCCCAGCCCAGCGAAGCCCATGATTCCTCCACATCTGCGGCAATGTTCTCCAGGCCCAGCGTCTCCATCATCATCTCGGGCGCACCGAGACCGGCCCCCGCATAGGGGGTGTCCCGGCCGGAGGAGAACCAGAACGCGGTCTGCCCGGCTCCCGCCGGTTCGACGCCGGCCAGGGTCTTGCGTTGTTCAGCCACCAGGGCGGCCGCGGCATCCGGCGCGCCCAGCAGGGCGCCGGCTTCGGTGATGTCGGCAAACACGGATTCGAAGGTCAGCTTTCCGGGAACTCCTTCTTCCCGGCACGCGGCCGGAGAGACGTAGGTGCTGACCCCCAGCGAGGCCAGTACATCGCGCTCGCCGGCGGCTTCGGCGCTCAGATTGGATTCCCAGCCCGCATAAATCAAGTCCGGTTCGCTCTCCAGCACCACCTCCTGCGAGGGAGCGGCGTCGGACAGGGACGGCAGGCCCTCCGCCTCCGCCGCCAGCGGCTCGGGCACGGGGCCGTCCAGGAACGCCGTGCCCACCACTTTGCCGCCCAGCCCCAGCGCCAGGACTGTTTCGAGCGAGGTGGATTTGATGGCCACGATGCGTTCCGGCGCAGCGGTGAGGGTCACCTCCGTTCCGCAGTTGGAGACGGTGATTGGGTACGACGACGGCGACGGGTCGGCGTCCGGCTGCGCGGTGGGTTGGGCGGCAGGTTGCGCGGCGGGTTGGGCGGCGGGCGCTGCGGGCGCGGAACAACCAACTACCCCGGCAAATCCGGCGGCCAGGAGCAGGGAAAGGGCAGACGCGTGGAATCGGTTCATAGGTCCTCTTTGTGCGGCGGGTAAGCGGAGGGATCTATGGTCCAAATCGAGACCAGCGCTACCGGCCAAACGCGGCCGGTGATCTTTCGAGGAAGGCTAGCACTCCTTTGTTTCCAACGGCTTCCCTGCGTCCCGGTTGTTACTTCCGGTTATTTCCGACGTGCCGGAACGGAATCCAAAAAAAGGAGCGTCCCAAAACCCTTGCGGGTTGCTGAACAAGGGCGAAGGATGAAGCCACCCGCGGCACATGCCGCATCAGCTTTAACGCCGCGGAAATGTTGGGGAAACGTTCAGCACAAAGACTGATAACGGTCCTTGAAACGGCCGATCGACACTGCGGCACGCAATGCCGCTACTAGGAGGCGCAATGACAATCATCCGCACAGCCCTGACCCAGACAACGTGGACCGGGGATGAAGAATCCATGGTTGCCAAGCACGAGGAGTTTGTCCGCAAGGCAGCTGCCGAGGGCGCACAGATCATTTGCTTCCAGGAACTCTTTCACGGTCCGTACTTCGGAATCGTCCAGGACAACAAGTATTACGACTATGCGCAGAAGGTCCCGGGTCCCCTGACCGAGCGGTTTTCCAAGCTCGCCGCCGAACACAACATGGTGATCATCCTGCCGATTTACGAGGAAGAGCAGCCCGGTGTCCTCTACAACACGGCAGCGGTGATCGACGCCGACGGAACGTATCTGGGCAAATACCGAAAAAACCACATTCCGCACGTGGAGAAATTCTGGGAGAAGTTCTATTTCCGTCCGGGAAACATGGGCTGGCCCGTCTTCGACACCGCCGTCGGAAGCGTGGGAGTGACCATTTGCTATGACAGGCATTTCCCCGAGGGGTGGCGCGTCCTGGGTTTGAACGGTGCCCAAATTGTCTTCAACCCGAATGCTTCCAAGCCCGGGCTGTCCAACCGGCTCTGGGAATTGGAGCAGCCCACGGCCGCTGCGGCAAACGGCTACTACGTGGTGGTGCCCAACCGGGTGGGCAGCGAAAGCAATGAATTCGGCGACGAAGCCGTTGATTTCTACGGAACTTCCTACATCGCCGATCCGCAGGGCAACTATGTGGGGGAGCTGGGGGACCGCCACAACGAGGAACTGATGATCCGCGATTTGGACATGGATCTGGTCCGCACCGCCCGCAACAACTGGCAGTTCTACCGTGACCGCCGTCCGGACGCTTACACGCCCATTACCAATCCCTAGGCATTCGGGTTCGGGATTCGGACAGGACACGTTTGTGTAAGACAGCCAGCTTTTGCGTAAGACAAGGGAGTCGTTTTGAGTACAACACTGATCACCGGAGGAACAGTTGTCACCTCCACCGGCCGCAGCGAAGCGGACGTCCTCATCGACGGGGAGAAGATCGCGGCGGTACTCGCACCCGGTTCCACCCTGCTCGGCCATGACCTGGCCGGCTCCGTGGACACGGTCCTGGATGCCCGCGGCAAATATGTGATTCCGGGCGGCATTGATGCCCACACCCACATGCAGATGCCGTTTGGCGGCACTGAAGCCTCCGACACTTTTGAAACCGGGACCCGCGCCGCCGCATGGGGAGGCACGACGACGATCGTGGACTTTGCCATCCAGCGGTACGGCGAGCGGGTGATGGACGGCCTGGACGCGTGGCATGAGAAGGCCGCGGGGGAATGCGCCGTCGACTATGGATTCCATCAGATTGTGGGCGACGTCAACGATGATTCGCTCAAGGCGATGGCCGGGCTTATTGATGAGGGAGTGTCCAGCTACAAGCTGTTCATGGCCTATCCGGGCGTTTTCTACAGCGACGACGCACAAATCTACAAGGCCATGCGGGTAGGCGCGGAAACCGGCCTGATGACCATGATGCACGCCGAGAACGGTCCCGCCATTGACGCCATGGTGTCCGAGCTGCTGGCGCAGGGCAAAACCGATCCCTACTACCACGGGGTCGCACGGGCCTGGCAGATGGAGGAGGAAGCCACCCACCGTGCCATCATGCTGGCGAACCTCACCGGCGCGCCGCTCTACGTGGTCCATGTGTCGGCGAAGCAGGCCGTTGAGCAGCTCGCCGCCGCCCGCGACAACGGCCAGAACGTTTTCGGAGAAACCTGCCCGCAGTACCTGTACCTGAATCTGGAGGACCAGCTCGGCGCCGACGGTTTCGAGGGAGCCAAATGGGTCTGTTCCACGCCGCTGCGCTCCAAGCACGAACACCACCAGGACCACATGTGGCAGTCGCTGCGCACCAATGACATCCAGATGGTGGCCACAGACCACTGCCCGTTCTGCATGAAGGGGCAAAAGGACCTGGGCCAGGGGGACTTCTCCAAGATCCCCAACGGCATCGGCTCGGTGGAACACCGCATGGACCTGATGTACCAGGGCGTGGTGGACGGCAAGATTTCGCTTGAACGCTGGGTGGAAATCACCAGTACGACGCCGGCCCGGATGTTTGGCATGTACGGCGCCAAGGGCGTTATCGCCCCGGGAGCCGATGCCGACGTCGTTGTTTATGACCCCAACGGCCACACCTCGATCGGGCTCGAGAAAACCCATCACATGAACATGGACTACTCGGCGTGGGAGGGCTACGAGATCGACGGGCACGTGGACACGGTGCTGTCCCGCGGACGGATCCTCATCAATGACAACGAGTACCTCGGATCCAAGGGCCATGGGCGGTACGTCCGCCGGGCTCCCAGCCAGTACCTGATCTAAGCCAGTACCTTACAAGGAGCGGAACAGCATGGAATTTGGAGCAGTACTGCAGTGCAATCCGCCCGCTGCCCGGACGGTGGCGCTCGCGAAGCGGGCCGAGGAGTTCGGGTTCGACTACGTGTGGACGTTTGATTCGCACATCCTGTGGCAGGAACCCTATGTGATTTACAGCCAGATCCTGGCCGAAACACAAAACATCAAGGTGGGGCCCATGGTCACCAATCCGGCCACCCGGGACTGGACCGTCACCGCCTCCACCTACGCCACGCTGAACTCGATGTACGGCAACCGCACGGTGTGCGGCATTGGCCGGGGCGATTCGGCGCTGCGGGTCAGCGGAGGGTCGCCCACCACCCTGAAGACGCTGCGCGAGTCGATCCACGTTATCCGTGAGCTGGCGAACTCCCGGTCGGTGGAATACAACGGGCGGACCATCCAGTTTCCCTGGAGCACCGGCTCGGAACTGGAAATGTGGGTGGCCGCGTACGGGCCGCTGGCGCTGAAACTCACCGGCGAAGTGGGAGACGGCTTCATCCTGCAGCTGGCGGATCTGGACATCGCGGAATGGATGATTGCCACCGTGCGCACCGCCGCCGCCGCTGCCGGCCGCGATCCGATGGCAATCAAGTTCTGCGTGGCAGCGCCCATGTATATAGGGGAGGACTGGGAGCACATGCGGGACCAGTGCCGCTGGTTCGGCGGCATGGTGGGCAACCATGTGGCGGACATCGTGGCCAAGTACGGCGCCGACGCCGCGGTGCCGCAGGCGCTGACCGACTACATTGCCGGCCGGGAGGGCTACGACTACAACGAGCACGGACGGGCGGGAAACACGCACACCTCCTTTGTCCCGGACGAGATTGTGGACCGGTTCTGCCTGATGGGCACCGCCGAGCAGCACATTGAAAAGCTCGAAAAACTCAAGGCCCTGGGAGTCACCCAGTTTGCCGGCTATCTCCAGCACGACAATAAGGAGGAAACCCTGCGGGTCTACGGCGAGAGCATCATCCCCGCACTGCGTGAGCACGTGAGCGCGACCGCATGAGCAGGGCATGAGGACGACGGCGGGGCCGGCCGCCCGGATTGGCTGGGTGGCCGGCGGAGCCCTGGCGCCGGTGCTGCTCTGGGAAGGGTACAAACTCGCCGGTCCGGTGAACGGACTAAACGTGGCCGGGATACCCCTGCTGCCGCGCAACTCGGACCTGGCCATGCCGCACATCTGGACCATGCTCGGGAGGCTGGCCGAGCCGGTCACCTCGGCGGCGGGGGCGGCGCCGCTGTGGGCTGCAGTGCTGCAGGCTGCAGCCTTCACCCTGGGCATCGCGGCGCTGGGCTGGCTGATCGGAGTGCTGGTGGGCCTGGGTCTGGCCATGGTGATGCAGCGCTTCCGGTCCGCCGGATCCGCGCTGCTGCCGTGGATCATCCTGAGCCAGACCGTTCCCTTGATTGCCATAGCGCCGCTGGTGCGGCGCTGGGGATCTCAGCTGGAGATTGGCTCCTTCACCTGGGAAAACTGGATGTCCGTGGCGGTCATTGCCTCCTATCTGGCCTTCTTTCCCGTGGCCATAGGCGCCCTGCGCGGGTTTTCCTCGCCGGAGAACGGCCATGTGGACCTGATGCACAGCTATTCCGTGGGCTGGTGGCGCAGCTTCCTGTTCCTGCGGTTGCCGGCCAGTGTTCCCTTCCTGCTGCCGGCCCTGCGCCTGGCTGCGGCAAACGCCGTCATCGGGGCCGTGGTTGCTGAGGTGTCCATCGGCCTGAAGGGCGGGATCGGCCGGATGATCGTGGAGTATGCCGCCGCGGCCGGCGGAGACCCGGGCAAACCCTGGGCACCCATATTTGGAGCCGTCCTGCTCGGACTGGCAGCAGTCGCTGCCACCACCGTCCTGGGACTGTTCCTGCACCGCTACCGCAGAGGAGAGCAGGCATCATGAGCAGCGGACCAGTTGAACCGGCCGTGCAAACACCAGAGGTGACCATGGCCGAACCCGCAGTCCAGGTCCGGAACGTGCACCGGGTGTTCTCCACCGGCCGCGGAACAGTGACAGCGCTGGAAGCGGCAAACCTGACGGTGGCGCCGGGTGAGTTCGTCTCGCTGATCGGGCCCTCGGGCTGCGGCAAGTCCACCCTTCTGCGCCTGATCGCCGACCTGGATGAACCGACGTCCGGAACCATCAGCGTCTTCGGCCGCACCGCCCGGCAAGCCCGCCGGGAGCAGGCCTACGGGATTGCGTTCCAGCAGGCGGGGCTGCTGCCGTGGCGCACCGTGCGGGCAAACATTGAGCTGCCGCTTCAGCTGCACGGTGCCGCGGCGGCCACCCGCCGCGCCCGGGCCGAGGAGCTGTTGGACATGGTGGGCCTGACCGAGTTTGCCGATTCCTTTCCAGACCAACTCTCCGGCGGCATGCAGCAGCGAGTGGCTATTGCCCGTTCCCTGGCTGAGAGCCCTCGGCTGCTGCTGATGGATGAACCGTTTGGCGCCTTGGACGAAATGACCCGCGAACGGATGCAGAACGAGCTGGTGCGGATCTGCGCCGAGACCGGTGCCGCCGTCGTTTTTGTCACCCACTCCATTCCGGAAGCGGTTTTCCTTTCCGACCGGGTGTTCGTGATGTCTGCGCGGCCGGGCCGCATCAAGGACGTGCTCCAGATGCGGCTGGGTGCGGCGGGGGAGCGAGGGGAGAACCTGCGTGAAGAAGCCGCCTTCTATGCAGCCATTACCTCCGTTCGGGAGTCCCTGCACGGCACCGAGGTTGCACAGCTTCGCGGGGTGGAGACGCGGTGACCGTGCTGAAGCCGTCCGCAGTGAAGGCAACACCTGCCGCTGCGGCAGCCACCTCACCGGCCCTCTTGGGACGGGCTGTCGACGGCGGCCGGCAAGCGGCGCTTCCGCTGCTGCTGGGACTGGCCGTGATGCTCATCTGGCAGGGGGCCGTGAGCGGGTTGGCGGTTCCGCCGTTCGTGCTGCCGGGGCCGTTCGCCATCGCCACGGAATTCTTCGGCAACGCAGGCAACATAGCGTCCGCCTCCCTGGTCACCGGCACCAACGCACTCGTGGGGCTGGTGGCCGGCGGCCTCATCGGGGTGCTGGCCGCCGTCGTCGCCGCCTTCCTGCCGGTCTTTGACCGGCTCGCGGGACCCACTGTCACCGCGCTGTCGGTGGTGCCGATCGTGGCGGTGGCTCCGGTGCTCTACACGATGTTCGGCGCCGGAGAGGAAGCACCGCGGCAGATCGTGGCCGGAATCGCGGTGTTTGTCCCGGTCTACGTGAATTCGCTGCGCGGTTTCCGGCAGGTCCGGCCGGTGCACCGCGACCTCATGCGGTCCTATGCCGCCGGCCGCTGGCAGGTAACCCGCGCGGTGACCCTGCCCAGTGCCGTGCCCTACATGTTTACCGGGCTGCGGATCGCGTCCTCGCTGGCCGTGATTTCGGCGCTGATTGCCGAGTATTTCGGCGGCCCGGTGGGCGGACTCGGTAAATCCATCACGTCGGCGGCCGCCGGCAGCAACTACACACTGGCCTGGGCCTACGTGCTGGGCGCCGTCGTCGTCGGCCTCCTCTTCTTCTGTGCAACCGCAGCACTGGAGAAATACAGTTCCCGGCACTGACCCTGCCGGTCCGCGCACCCGTTCCGTGCGCACGTCCCCTCACACCCGCTCACCCCACTGGAGGCAATGAAATGGCATCTGGAAAACGCATACGCACAGCAGCAGCCGCAGGAACCGCCGCGATACTGGTCCTGGCCGGCTGCGCCTCGGGCAGCAACGCAGAAGCCGAGGGCGAATCGGCCGAAGGGCTGACCCCGGTCAAACTGCAGCTGCAGTGGTTCTCGCAGGCACAGTTCGCCGGCTACTACGCGGCATTGGACCAGGGCTTCTTTGAAGACGAGGGCCTGGACGTGGAGATCGTCGAAGGCGGGGCGGACATCGTGCCGCAGGACGTGCTCGCCTCCGGAGACGTGGACTATGCGATCTCCTGGGTGCCGAAGGTCCTGGGCTCGATCGAACAGGGCGCCAACATCACCAACGTGGCGCAAATCTTTGAACGCAGCGCCACGCTGCAGGTGGCCATGGCGGATTCCGGCATCGACGGTCCGGAAGACCTCGCCGGAAAGAAGGTGGGGTCCTGGGGATACGGCAACGAATGGGAGCTCTTCGCCGGAATGCAGGACGCCGGCGTTGGGCCCGGGGACATTGAACTGATTCAGCAGGCGTTCGACATGAACG